>NZ_MUKU01000033.1 GCF_002081825.1 Chromobacterium haemolyticum
ATTGAATGTGTTGTGCTTTGCCAGTCTGGCATCAGCAGGTACGTTACCCGCCCAATTGGCGCGCTTACTGGAGCAGTCGAGGCTGTTTGTGCTGCCACCACGCAGACCAGGCCGACATTGCCCGCGAGTCGTGAAGAACAGGGCACACAAATATCCAACGAAAAATGCCAGTCAGCGTTAACTGACTGGCATTAGGCCGCCAGGCCGGGTTTTTCATTGCCGCTCTCTTCGCGAAACGCCGCTGCGCGCTAAGAGCCTGTTCAAAATCTTGCGAGCAAGAGCGAGACAAGGCGAAAACGGCTTCGAAATGCTCATGTACCATCTGTACATTCCGCTTCCTCAGCTGTTTTCGCCTTGTCTCGCTCTTGCTCGCTAGATCGTAAACAGACTCTAAGCGTGGCGGGAGCGGCGGGTAAAGGGTGTTTTTGCCGTGGCGGGCTGTCCGTCCGGACAGGCGGCGGCGCGGACGGGGTCATGCCTGCCGGGCGGCGAGGGGGTCATGTCCCCGCGGTGCGGATCTGGGCTCGGTTCCGGTCCGCGCGATCTTGTTTTCATACATTTCATTTTCTTTTCAATGGCTTGTGCCGTTTGGTGTCAGGCGATCCGCGCGCTGTCTTTCCGGTTTCCAAATACCGTCATGCGCTTTGTCATGGTCGGAAAATTCATTCTTGTCCCTTATACCTATCGAGTATGTCTATTACAGTGCAATCCATATTGCATAACAAGACGGCGCGCCGCCGCTTGTTGGCATCCATATCGATTGGGAGGTTTAGGCATGCAAAAGGAAAGCGCCTGGAAGGCGGTGTTGCTGTTGGCCCGGTTCGCGTTGGCGGCGGCGTTCTTGTCGGCGGTGGCGGATCGTTTCGGCTTCTGGGGCCATATGGGTGAACTGGGGGTGTCCTGGGGAACGATGGAAAACTTCTATCGCCATGTGGCCAAGCTGTGCCCGTGGGCGCCGGCCGGTCTGATTCCGGTGCTGGCCTGGGCGGTGAACGCGCTGGAGGCGGTGTTGGGCGTGACCCTGTTGCTGGGCGTGCAGTTGCGCGCCTCCGCCTGGATCAGCGCGGCGCTGCTGCTGGTGTTCGCCTTGAGCATGGCCGCGTTCCAGAGCCTGAAGCTGTCGCTGAATTTCAGCGTGCTCACCTGCGCCGCCTGCGCCGCGCTGGTGTACCTGGCCAGTTCGCTGGAAGCGGCGCCGGGCGCGCGCCGCGCTTGAAGTTTCCGGGCGCGGCCGGGCCGCGCCCGCTTCCTGTCCTTATCCAAATTTAGGAGTGTTGATCATGAGTAGCTTGCGTCTTGCGTATTACGAATTGTCCCCGGAACTGCTGCAGGGCTTCCGCCTGGTGAAGCAGGGCCTGGAAAAGAGCGTGTTGGGTCTGCCGCTGATCGAGCTGATCTATCTGCGCGTGTCCCAGATCAACGGTTGTTCCTTCTGCCTGAACATGCACACCAAGGCCCTGCGCGAGCGCGAGGAAAGCGACCGCCGTTTGGCGGAGCTGGCCGGCTGGCGCGTCAGCGCCCAGTTCAGCGAGCGCGAGAAGGCCGCGCTGGAATGGGCGGAGGCGCTGACTTATGTCGTTGAAAGCCATGCCGACGACGCCGCCTATCTGCCGCTGAAAGCGCATTTCAGCGATCAGGAGATTTCCGATCTGACCTTCGCCATCGCGTTGATGAACGGCATGAACCGGCTCGCCGTTGGCATGCGTCAGTAAGCGCCTGACCAAGGGCCCGCTCGCGAGAGCGCGAGCGGGCTCGCAGACAGTCCACCCACCCGCCTGGCCGCAAGCGGCGGGCTAAACCAACGCCAGCAGACACACACCGACATGGACCACCTGATTAAAACGCAAGCCTGGGACGCGCTGTTCAACGATCCGGAACTGGGCGCCGGCAATTTCCTGTTCAAGGCCCACGCCGCCTACGGCGGCAGCCGGGAAGACTATCTGTTCCTGGAAAAGCCTTTTATCGGCCCGCGCGGCAACGCCTATCAGTCCTTTTCCTTGGACAGCCTGTTCCATCTGGTGAGCGATCTGGCGGCCTGGTACCGCCAGCAGGGCATCCAGGCGGGGCGGCATGTCTGCTTGTTCCTGGGCGACGGCATTCCGTCCTTCCTGCACTTCCTGGCGCTGGGCAGCCTGGGCTGCGTGCCGGTGCTGATCAACGGCCATCTGCGCGCGGACATCGCGGCGCTGTACGCGCAGCGCAACCGCTTCGACGTGTTCGTCTACGACAAGGAAACCGACGCGCGTTGGGACCTGGCCGGCGCGCTGCGCGGCCTCACCGCGCTGGACGCGGGCTTCAACGCCGGCGCGGCGGTGGCGTTGGCGCCGCTGCCGGCTTCCGGCTGGCCGGCGGCGGTGAAGGACGAGGACATCGTGATGGTGTGCCACAGCTCCGGCACCACCGGCATTCCCAAGGCGGTGCTGTTTGGCCACGCGCAGTTCTTCAACGGCAAGCGCGAGCGTCTGCGCGGCTTTGTCGAGCAAGACGAAGACAAGCTGGCCACGGCGATGCCGCCTACCCACGCGGCCGGCGTCAGCTATCTGATGACGGCCACCATGCTGCAATTGCCGGCGCTGGCGCTGGCGACGCAAACCGGCCAGGTGGCGGCCAATCTGATCGCCAGCTTCCAGCCCACCATCGTCACCGCGTTTTCCCAGACTTACGCCTCCTTCGCCGAACTGAACCTGCCGGACGGCTATTTCGACTCGGTGCGCCGCTATTACAACACCGGCGACACCGCGCACGAGGCGCATATCCGCCAACTGCTGCGCCTGGCGCCGCGGGGCCGCTTCACCGATATGTTCGGCGCGTCCGAGCTGGGCATGTCGCAGTTCTTCAAGGTGTCCACGCCGGAGCAAGTGGCCAGCAAGCGCACGGTGGGTGCGGCCGCGTCCTACGCGCGCTGCGACGTACTCACTCCGCAGGGCGAGTTGCTGCCGGACGGCCAGCCGGGCTATATCGGCGTGCGTTCGCCCACGGTGACGCCGGGTTATTACGGCCAGCCGCACCTGACCGCGCTGACCACGCTGAACGGCTACTGGCTGACCGGCGACATCGGCCTGCGCCTGGACAACGGCGAGTTCGTGCACCTGGACCGCATCGTGGACGCGGTGCCGACCCCGCTGGGCGTGCCGGCCTACACCCTGCTGCTGGAAGAACATTTGCTGAGCCATGCGGATCTGTTCGACGTCAGCGTGATCGGCGTTTCGCGCGGGCCGACGCGCGAAGAGGCGGTGCTGGTGCTGGCGCGCGGCAAGGCCGGCGCGGCGCTGGACGCGGACGAGGTGCTGCGCCAGGCGCTGGACTGCTTCCCGTTCAAAGGCCGCGGCGCGCTGCCGGACTACACCGTGTGCGTGGGCGTGCTGGGCGACGACTACGCGCTGCCGGTGGGCTCCACCGGCAAAGTGCTCAAGCGCGTGGAGCGCGATCAGTTCTGGAGCTGGCAGCGCGACTACGACGACGGCCTGCGCGACGTATTCAGCGCGCTGCGCTGGAACCAGTCCCTGGACCGTCAGCCGGAGGCGGCGGCGGAGCCGCAGAGCCTGCTGGACTACCTGAGGGGCTGAGGGATGGAGACGACGGACGATCTGGAAGCGCTGGAGCTGGCGTTTCAACAGCGGATAGACCGCGGCGAGAAGATAGAGCCGCAGGACTGGATGCCGGAGGCCTACCGCCGCACTTTGCAGCGGCAGATGGCGCAGCACGCTCATTCCGAATACGTGGGCATGTTGCCGGAGGGCGCCTGGATCACCCGCGCGCCCAGCCTCAGCCGCAAATGCATTTTGTTGGCCAAGGTGCAGGACGAGGCCGGCCACGCCCAGTATCTGTACAGCGCGCTGGAGAGCCTGGGCCTGAGCCGGGAGCAGGCTTACGGGCAGTTGCTGGCCGGCGAGGCCAAGTATCTGAATATTTTCAACTATCCGGCATTGAGTTGGGCGGACGTCGGCATGATCGGCTGGCTGACCGACGGCGCCGCCATCGTCAACCAAGTGCCCTTGTCGCGCTGTTCCTACGGCCCTTACGCCCGCGCCATGGTGCGCATCTGCCAGGAGGAGAGCTTCCACCACCGCCAGGGCTTTGATCTGGTGCGGCGGCTGGCGGAGGGCACGCCGGCGCAGCGGCGGATGGCGCAGGACGCGCTCAACCGCTGGTGGTGGCCGACGGTGATGGTGTTCGGCCCGCCGGACGAGGATTCGGTGCACTCGCAGCGTTCGATGCGCTGGGGCGTCAAGCTGTATTCCAACGACACCCTGCGCCAGAAGTTCGTCGATCAGACCGTGCCGCAAGTGCTGCACCTGGGCCTGACGGTGCCGGACCCGGATCTGCGTTTCAACCCGGACACCGGCCATTACGAGATCGGCCGCATCGACTGGGACGAATTCAACCGGGTGATCCGGGGCCAGGGCCTGTGCAACCGCGAACGCATCGCCAGCCGCCGCCGGTCCTGGGACGAGGGCGCCTGGGTGCGCGAAGCCGCCGCCTGCCACGCCGTCAAGCTGGCGGCGCGGCCGCAAGGAGAACGAGATGCATGAGTGGAAGCTTTGGGAAGTGTTCGCGCGCAGCCAAAACGGCGTGGCGCACCGCCACGTGGGCAGCGTGCAGGCCAGCGACGCGGCGATGGCGCTGCAGCACGCGCGCGATGTGTTCACCCGCCGCGGCGAGTTCGTCAGCTTGTGGCTGGTGGCCGCCGAAGACCTGGTGAGCAGCGGCGAGGTGGAGCGCGCGCCGTGGTTCGAGACCGCGGCGGACAAGGGCTTCCGCCACGCTACCTATTACGAGGTGCCAGAGGGAGTGCAACACCTGTGACCCTGCATCCGGAATTGAAAAACCTGCGCGCGGAATACCTGCTGCGCCTGGGCGACAACGCGCTGATTCTGTCGCAGCGCTTGTGCGAATGGTGCGGCCACGCGCCCACGCTGGAAGAAGACCTGGCGCTGAGCAATGTGGCGCTGGACTTGCTGGGCCAGGCGCGGCTGTGGCTGGACGCCGCCGGCCTCGGGCTGACGCCGCCGCAGAGCGAGGACGATCTGGCCTACGGCCGCGAGGCCCAAGCCTTCCGCAACGTGCTGCTGGCGGAGCTGACCCGCGGCAATTTCGCCGACACCCAGATGCGCCAGTTCCTGTTCGACAGCTGGCATTGCCTGCTGCTGCGCGAGCTGTCGGATTCGGCGGACGCGGAAGTGGCCGCCATCGCCGCCAAGGCGTTGAAAGAGGCCACTTACCACCTGCGCCGCAGCAGCGGCTGGGTGGTGAGGCTGGGCGACGGCAGCCGGCAAAGCCGGGAATTCTGCCGGCTGGCGCTGGAGCGCTGCTGGCATTACGTGGGCGAATTGTTCGAGATGGACGAACTGGAGCAGGCGATGCTGGCCCAGGGCGTGGGCTGCGACCTGGCCGCGCTGTATCCGGAATGGCTGGCCTACGTCAACGAAGTGCTGGCCGCGGCCACGCTGGAGCCGCCGCGCGCGGCGCCCGGCGTTAGCGGCGGCAAGCGCGGCGCGCACGGCGAGGCGCTGGTGGCCCTGCTGATGGAGATGCAGTTCCTGACCCGCGCCCATCCGGGAGCCGGCTGGTGAGCCGGGTGCACGGCCTGGAGGTGCAAAGCGGCACCGAGCGCGTTTGGGAATGGCTGGCCGGCATTCCGGACCCGGAAATGCCCTACGTCTCCATCGTGGATCTGGGCATCGTGCGCGACGTGCGCTGGGAGGACGACGCGCTGCGCGTGGTAGTGACGCCCACCTATAGCGGCTGCCCGGCCAAGGCGCAGATAGACAGCAATATCCGCCAGACCCTGCAAGACCGGGGCGTGGAGGCGGTGCGGCTGGAAACGCGGCTGCACCCGGCCTGGAGCACGGACTGGCTCAGCGAAAGCGGCCGGTCCAAGCTGCGCGCCGCCGGCATCGCCCCGCCCTTGCCGGCGGAGCCGGGCTGGCAGCGCTTGAGCTTCGTCGCCGTCGCCGCGCCGCGGGTGTCCTGTCCGCGCTGCGGTTCCGACGCCACCCGCCCGCAGGGCGAATTCGGCGGCACCGCCTGCAAGTCGCTGTATCAGTGCGACGCCTGCCGCAATCCGTTCGAGCACTTCAAGAGTTTATGAGGGAGTAGCCATGCCGCAGTTTTACCCCTTGCAGCTGACCGAGATCCAGCGCGACACGCCGGACAGCCTGCTGTTGACGCTGGAGCCGTCGGAAGAACACCGCGACCGCTTTCGCCACGAGCCGGGCCAGCATCTGACCCTGCGCGCCTGGCTGGACGGCGAGGAAGTGCGCCGCAGTTATTCGCTGTGCAACGCGCCGGACGCGCCCAAGCTGCAGCTGGCGATCAAGCGGGTGGCCGGCGGCCGCTTCTCGCAATGGGCGCACGATAGTCTGGGGCCGGGCGCGATGCTGGAAGCCTTGCCGCCGTCCGGCCGCTTCGGCCTGCCGGCGGCGCCGGAAACGGCCCGCCATTACGCCGGCTTCGCCGCCGGCAGCGGCATCACCCCGGTCTTGTCCATCCTGCAGGCCTCCTTGCTGCGCGAACCGCTCAGCCGTTTCACCCTGGTTTATTGCAACCGCAACCTGGCCTCGCTGCAGTTCCGCGAAACGCTGGCGACGCTGAAGGACCGCTACCCGGCGCGGCTGTCCCTGGTCTATCTGTTCAGCGCGGAAGAGCAGGAGATCGAGCTGTTCAACGGCCGGCTGGACCGCGAGCGCTGCCTGGCGCTATTGCGCGGCTGCCTGCCGGCGGCCTCCATCGACCACGCTTACGTTTGCGGCCCGGCCGGCATGATGGCGGCGGTGAGCCAGGCGCTGAGCGACAGCGGCCTGCCGCCGGAACGCATCCGCAGCGAACACTACGCCGCGGCCCCGGCCGCCGGTCCGGCCCGCGCCGAGCGCGCGTTGGCGGACAGCCCGGAGCGGGTGCGGGTGACGGTGAGGATGGACGGCATGCAGCGCCAGGTGGAATTGGGCGCGCCGGTGGACAACCTTTTGGACGCGCTGCTGCAAGCCGGCGTCACGCCGCGCTATTCCTGCAAGGCCGGCGTTTGCGCCACCTGCCGCTGCCAGGTGCTGGCCGGCGAAGTGGACATGGAGGCGCCGCACGCATTGGCGCCCGAGGAGGTGGCCGCCGGCTATGTGCTCAGCTGCCGCAGCCGCCCGCTGACTTCAACACTGGCGCTGTCATTCGACTGATCCGCGCCTAAGGACACACATCATGACCTCTCAAAACGCCCTGTCCCGCTGGGCGCTGACCCTCTATTGCCTGGCCACCGGGTTTTCCGTGGCGGCGGTGGTCTACCACCAATCCATGACGCAGCTGATCGCCGTCTCCTTCGGCCTGTCCGCGGACTCGCTGTGGGGGCTGTCGGTAGCCACCCAGTTCGGCTACGGCGCCGGCCTGGTTCTGGGCTTGCCGCTGGGCGACATGATCGCGCCGCGCCGGCTGATCCCCGCCGCCATGCTGGCGCTGGGCGTGGTGCTGCTGCTGGTGGGCATCGCCCCGTCGCCTTGGCTGATGGTGCTGCTGTGCGGCCTGGCCGGCCTGCTGTCCATCGCTGGCCAGCTGTTACTGGCCTACAGCGCCAAGGCGCTGGCGGCGGAGCAGCGCGGGCGGGTGGTGGGCAGCTTGCTCACTTCTTTGTTCGCCGGCCTGCTGCTGGCGCGGGTGCTGGCCGGCTGGGGCGGCGAACATATCGGCTGGCGCGGCATTTATCTGGTGGTGGGCGGCCTGACCTTCGTCATCGGCCTGGCGCTGCGCGGCTGCATCGGCGAGGTGCCGCTGGCCGGCCAGCTGCGCTACGGCCGCATGCTGAGCCAGCAGGGCGCGCTGTGGCTGAAGCTGCCGGAGCTGCGCCGTCTGGCGCTGGTGGCCGCCTGCTTCTTCGCCGCCTCCAACGGCATCTGGGCCAATTTGTCCTCGCTGACCCATTCCACCCTGAACTGGAACGCCGGCCAGACCGGCCTGCTGGCCTTCACCTCCATCGCCGCGCTGCGCGCGCCGTGGTTGGCGCAACGCCTGCAACGGCGGCTGGACTGGCACGGCGTGATCGCGCTGCTGGGCATCGCCATCGCCGCCACCTCGCTGGCCGGCGTC
Source organism: Chromobacterium haemolyticum (assembly GCF_002081825.1). Taxonomy (GTDB): domain Bacteria; phylum Pseudomonadota; class Gammaproteobacteria; order Burkholderiales; family Chromobacteriaceae; genus Chromobacterium; species Chromobacterium fluminis. Next base: position 8,071 of record NZ_MUKU01000033.1, read on the forward strand.
TGGCTGGGCAGCCAGGTGCTGATGATCGTGGCTTTCCTGATGGTGACCGATCTGGGCGTGCGTTCGGTACAGACCATTGCCCAGGGTCGGGTGCTGGGCATAGACCCCGCCGCCGCCTCGCGGCTGAACAGCTTGTTCATGACGGTTTTCTTCTTCGGCGCCGCGCTGGGCTCCTGGTTGGGCGGCATCGCCATCCACCGCTTGGGCTGGGCCGGCATGTATCTGTTCCCGGCGGCCTGCGCCGCCGCCGGGCTGCTGTTCCTGAGCTGGCGCAACCCCGCGCTGCGCTTTGCCCGGGCCTGATTTCGCAACACCGCAACACCTGGACGCCGCGGCGCTTTCCGCGCCGCGAACCGCACACTTCGATTGGGAGATGGACATGGAAGCATTGTTGGAAAAGAGCGGCAGCAAGACCCCGTTGATCGCAGGCATGAGCTTGATCTGGGCCGACTGGCTGAAAGAAGAAGACCTGCAGGACCTGGTGGAACACCCGCTGCTGCAAGCGCTGGAACGCAATGAGGCCAGCCTGGCCACCGTGCGCACCCTGCTGATTCAGCACAGCCATTACTCGCGCCACTTCACCCGCTATCTGTGCGCCTTGATGGGCCAACTGAGCGATCCGGCCGACGTGATGGCGCTGATGGAAAACATGCGCGAGGAAATGGGCGTGGACGGCGGCAGCGCCATCACCCACGCCGAAATGTTCCAGCGCACCTTGCGCGTGGTGGGCGCGGTGCCGGCCTCGCACGCGCCGCTGCCGCAGACCCTGGCGATGGTGGACACCATGATGGGCCACTGCCAGTCCTCGGACGCGTTGGCCGGCCTGGCCGCGATGTGCCTGGGCGCGGAAGCCATCGTGCCGTTGATCTACCGCCCCATCCTGCAAGCGCTGCAACACCACGGTTTTGGCGAGGACGCCACCGAGTTCTTCAGCCTGCACATCGAGGAAGACGAAGACCACGCGCTGACCATGCTGGCCATCATGCAGCGCCTGACCCTGGACCAGGACGCGCGCCGCGAGCAAGCCATCGCCGTGGGCCGCGAGCTGATCGCCCGCCGCGTGGCGATGTTCGACGCCATCTGGGCGCATTGCCAGGCGCAGCCGGCCGCCGCGCCCGCCGCGGCCCCGGCCGGCCATTTCTCCTCCGCCGATTTCTGGCGCGTGCCCAGCCAGTTGCAGGCCCAGTTGCCGGCGCGGCTGAGCCACGAGCAGGTGATGGCAGCCAGCCAGGGCGGCGACCAGGCCTTCTCCTCCGAGCGCAAGCACAAGGTGCACATCGTCGATCTGCCCAGCCGCACCATCAGCCTGACCATAGGCCGGCTGGAAGAGGGCGAGTCCACCCGCCTGCACCGCCACAACTACGAGACGGTGATCTACGTCACCCAGGGTCAGGGCTATTCCCGCATTGGCGACCGCCAGGTGCCGTGGCGCGCCGGCGACGCCATCTACGTGCCGGTTTGGGCCGAGCACCAGCACGTCAATACCGGCGCGGAGGAGTGCGTCTACCTGGCCTGCGAGAACGCGCCCTTGTTGCAGAACCTGGGCGGCATCGCGCTGCGCGAGGAACTGAGCGCCTGAAGCCCGGCCGCGTCTCCCGCCCCTGGGCGGCGCGGCCCGCCAGCCTTGCCCGGCGCAAGCGGCCCTTGTCGGGCGGGCTTTTCCCAATCAGCACCCGATAAACGAGATCCCGATGCTGACACTATCCAAAGCCTGGAGCCCAAGCAGCTGGCAGGCGAAACCGCACACGCAAATGCCTGATTACGACGACGGCGCCGCGCTGCATGCCGTGCTGTCGCGTCTGAGCGCCTATCCCAACCTAGTGCCCTCCGCCGAAATCCGCCGGCTGCGCGCCGCGCTGGCCGGCGTGGCGAGGGGCGAGGGTTTCGTCATCCAGGCCGGCGACTGCGCCGAGCGCTTCGCCGGCCTGCGGCCGGACGTGCTGGGCGGCCACTACCGCCTGCTGGAGCGTATGGCCGCGGACCTGGGCCAGGCGCTGCAACGCCCGGTGCTGCGCATCGGCCGCATCGCCGGCCAGTACGCCAAGCCGCGCAGCCAGCCGCAGGAAGCGCTGGGCGGATTGAGCCTGCCCAGCTACCGCGGCGACATCATCAACGGCGTGGAATTCGCCGCCGCCGCGCGCGCCCACGACCCGCAGCGGCTGGAATCCGCTTACTTCCACGCCGCCGCCAGCCTCAACTACCTGCGCGGCCTGGACCGCGAGGCCGCGCCGCGCGACAGCGGCTACTACGTTAGCCACGAGGCGCTGCTGCTGCCCTATGAACAGGCCCAACTGCAACAGGACGAGCGGGGCGACTGGTATTGCGGCTCCGGCCACTTCCTGTGGGTGGGCGAACGAACCCGCCAACTGGACGGCGCGCACGTGGAATTCCTGCGCGGCGTGAACAACCCCGTGGGCGTCAAAGTGGGTCCCGGCATGGCGCGCGACGAACTGCTGCGTCTGATCGACGCGCTGAACCCGGACAACGAGGCCGGCCGGCTGACCCTGATCACCCGCTTCGGCGCGGCTCACATCCAGCGCCTGCCGGAACTGCTGAACGCGGTGCGCGCCGAAGGCCGCCACGTGTTGTGGCTGTGCGACCCGATGCACGGCAACGGGGTACAGGCCGCCAACGGCGTGAAGACCCGGCGCTATGAAGACATCCTGGCCGAGGTGGAGGCCTTCCTCGCCGCCCACCGCGACTGCGGCAGCCACGCCGGCGGCGTGCACCTGGAATTGAGCGCCCAGGACGTCACCGAATGCCTGGGCGGACCGGAGGCGCTGGCCGAGGAAGACCTGGGCCGCGCCTATCACAGCAGCTGCGACCCGCGGCTCAACCCACGCCAGGCGCTGGCCCTGACCGATCGCTTGATCGCCGCGTTGACCCAGCCCTCCGGCGCGGCGGCGAGGCCGGCGCCGGACGCCGCCGCCCCGGAACCGCTGATCAATCTGGCCGAGCGCCTGGCCGCCAGCCGGCCGGACAGCGACCGGCTCTGCTTTGTCGGCCCCGGCTTCAGCCTCAGCTACCGCCAGCTCAACCGCGCGGTGCGCCGCCAGGCCGCCTGGCTGCAAACCGAAGGCGTGGCCGCCGGCGAGCGCGTGCTGATTGCCCTGGACGACGGCCCGGAGCTGGCGGTGGCTTTCTACGCCGCGCTGGCGGTGGGCGCTTTGCCGGTGGTGGCCAATCCGCGGCTGGACGCCGCCTCGCTGCACCATCTGCTGGCCGACGCCGCCCCGGCGCTGTGCCTGGGCCAGTCCTCGCAGATCGCGGTGTGGCCGGCCGCGGCCAAGCTGCGGCTGCTGGACGCCGGCGCTCACCTGGAATGGCTGGCCGGCGACAGCGCCGACGACGATTGGGACGATTTCGCGCGCCAGCCGGAAGACGCGCCGGCGCTGATCCAGTACACCTCCGGCAGCACCGGCCAGGCCAAGGGCGTGGTGCACAGCGCCCGCTCCATGCTGGCGGTGTGCTCGCACTTCGCCGCCGGCCAACTGCGGCTGGGCGCGGACGACGTGCTGTACTCGGCGCCCAAATCCTTCTTTGGCTACGGGATGGGCAACAGCCTGTTCTTCCCGCTGTATCTGGGCGCTTGCGGCGTGCTGGACGGCGCCTGGCCGTCGGCCGAACGCGTGGCCGGCGTGCTGCGTCAGTTCCGCCCCACCGTGCTGTTCGCCGTGCCCACTCTGTACCGGCTGCTGCTGGAACACGGCCTGGAGCCGTCCGACGTGGCGATCCGGCTGGCCTTCTCCGCCGGGGCTCCGCTGTCCGCCCCCTTGGCGCGGCGCTGGCGTCAGCGTTTCGGCTTTGATCTGCACGATGGCATCGGCGCCACCGAAATGTGCCATGTGTTCGCCACCAGCTACCCGGACGCGCTGCGCTCCGGCAGCGTTGGCCGCATGTTGCCGGGCTGGGAGGCGCGCATCGTCGACGCCGACGGCCGGGACGCGCCGGCCGGCGAATGCGGGGTGCTGCTGGTCAAGGCGCCCAGCCGCGCGCTGGGCTACTGGCGGCGTCCGCAGGAAGAACAGGAGCGTTTCCAGGACGGCTGGTATCGCACCGGCGACCTGTTCAGCCGCGACGAGCACGGCTATCTGAGTTTCCACGGCCGCGAGGACGACCGCTTCAAGGTGTTCGGCCGCTGGGTGGTGCCGGTGGAAATCGAAAACCTGCTGGCCGCGTTGTTGCCGGAACTGGGCGACGCCTATGTGGTGGCCGCGCCGGACCGCGACGGCGAAGCCCGCCCGGCGCTGATTCTGCGCGCCGGCGACGACAGCGAGGCGCTGGTACGCCTGGTGCACGCCACGCTGGAAGCCCATCTGGAAAGCTATAAGCGTCCGGCGCTGGTGCTGGCGCTGGAGGAGATTCCGCTGAACAAGAACGGCAAGCCGGACCGGCGTGCGATGGCGCAGCTGGCCGCCCGGGAACAGGCGGAGCGCAAGGAGGAAAAAGTATGCTGAGCGAAGAGGCGTTTCTGCGTTACGGCGACCACGGCTTCAGCCTGGCGCCGCTGTGGCGGACCCTGCCGCTGCCGGCGGGCGCGGACCCGCTGGCGCTGTACCAGGCGCTGGCCAACCAGGGCAGGGACTATCTGTTTGAAACCGGCCACTGGCGCTACGGCGAATTCCAGCGCGCCTATTCGGTGATCGGCCTGCCCTGCCGCGAGCGGGTGGAACTGGACGAAGGCCGGCTGCGCCATTGGCGCGACGGCCAACTGCTGCGCGAACTGGAGTGCGAGGACCCGCTGGCGGAGCTGGCCAGGCTGCGGCTGGGCTGGACCGCGCCGCATTTCAGCGCCTTGCCGCCGTTCTCCGGCGGCCTGTTCGGCTATTTCGGCTTTGAAACCACCCGTTTGATCGAGCCGCGGCTGCGCCGCCAGCCGCGCAAACCGTCAGGGCTGGCGCTGCCGGACGCGCTGCAATGGCTGAGCCTGGATTTGCTGGTGCTGGACCACCAGCAGGCCAGCGTCTACTGCATCGTCCACGAATCCACCGAGGCGACGGCCGCTTACGCGCGCGGCCAGCGGCGCTTGAGGGAGCTGTGCGAGCGCACCCGCGCGCTGCTGGCGGAACCGCCGGCGCCGCCGCCGGCGTTCGCCGCGGACGCGGCGGCGGACCCCGCGCTGAATCACGCTTTTTCGCGCGAGGACTTCCAGCGGGCGGTGGGCCGGATCAAGGACTACATCGCCGCCGGCGACGTGATGCAGGTGGTGCTGTCCCAGCGCATGAGCCAGCCCTTCGCCGCCGATGCGCCCACGCTGTACCGGGCTCTGTCCGGCCTGGGCGACACGCCTTACCGCTACCTGCTCAATCTGGGCGACGCCCAGATCGTCGGCGCCTCGCCGGAAATGCTGTTCCGCCAGCAAGACGAGCGGGTGACCAGCCGCCCGATGGCCGGCACCCGCCGCCGCGGCGCGGACGCGGCGGAAGACCAGGACCTGCGCCGCGAACTGCTGGCCGATCCCAAGGAAATCGCCGAGCACATGATGCTGGTGGACCTGGCGCGCAACGATCTGGGCCGGCTGGCCGAGCTGGGCAGCGTGCAGGTGGACGAGTTGCTGACCGTGGAGAACTTTTCCCACGTCATGCACATCGTCTCCACCGTGTCCGGCAAGCTGCCGCAACAGGCGCAGGCGCTGGACGTACTCAAGAGCACCTTCCCGGCCGGCACCCTCAGCGGCGCGTCCAAGGTGCGGGCGCTGGAAGTGATCGCCGAGCTGGAGCCGCATTCGCGCGGCGTCTACGGCGGCTCCATCGGCTACATCGGCTGGCGCGGCAACGCCGACCAGGCCATCACCATACGCACCGGCGTGCTGCAAGGCGGCCAACTGCACGTGCAGGCCGGCGCCGGCGTGGTGCAGGACTCGCTGGCCGAGCGCGAATGGCAAGAGACCCTGGAAAAAAGCCGGCTGATGCTGCTGGCGGCCAAGCTGGCCGCGGCGGCGCGGCAAGAGGAGGCGGCATGCATTTGATGATCGATAACTACGATTCCTTCACCTACAACGTGGTGCAGTACCTGGGCATGCTGGGCGCGGACATCATGGTGAGGCGCAACGACGAGATCAGCCTGGAGGAGATAGAAGCGTTGCGGCCGCGCTCGCTGATCGTTTCGCCCGGACCCTGTTCGCCCGCCGAGGCCGGGGTGTCGCTGGCGGCGATTCGCCGCTTCGCCGGCCGCCTGCCCATCCTCGGCATCTGCCTGGGCCACCAGTGCATCGCCGCCGCCTTCGGCGCGCAAGTCCGCCGCGCCGACGAAGTGCTGCACGGCAAGGTGTCGCGCCTCCATCACGACGGCGAGGGCCTGTTCGAAGGCCTGGCCGACGGCCTCAAGGTGGCGCGCTACCACTCGCTGGTGGCGGACGCGCTGCCGGAGGAACTGGTCGCCACCGCCTGGGCGCTGCGCGCCGACGGCGGCCGGGGCGAGATCATGGCGCTGCGCCACCGCAGCTTGCCCATTCACGGCCTGCAATTCCATCCGGAATCGGTGCTGACCGAACAAGGGCTCAGCATGCTGGGCAATTATCTGCGGCTGGCGGAGCGCGCCGCGCAAGCGGAAGCCGAACCTATCTGACACGCGTAAGGGGCGGCCATGGCCGCCCACGCCAAGAAAGCGACAAGATGCAAGATCCCCATTTTTCCAAGGCCTACCCGATCCGCTTCTCCCACTGCGATCCGGCCGGCATCGTTTACTTCCCGCAATACCTGGTGCTGAGCAACTGGCTGGTGGAAGACTGGTTCACCGAAGGGCTGGGCATCAGCTTCGCCGACTTCATCGGCCCGCGCCGGCTGGGCCTGCCCATCGTCAAGCTGGACTGCGAATTCCTGCGCCCGTCCCGCCAGGGCGATCAGCTGACGCTGCAACTGCGCGTGGCGCGGCTGGGCGGCAGCTCGCTGACCCTGGACATCGAAGGCCACGCCAACGGCGAACTGCGGCTGCGTTGCCGCCAGGTGCTGGTGCACACCTCGCTGGACAGCGGCGCCGCCATCGACGCCCCGGCCGACGTGCGCGCCGCCTTGAGCGGTTTGCTGGAGGAGGCGGCGGCATGATGCAAATCCTGCAACCACCGGAATGGGCGCGCCCGCGCGGCTACGCCAACGGCATCGCCGCGCGCGGCACCCTGGTGTTCACCTCCGGCCAGCTGGGCTGGGACGCGGAAGAAAAGCTGGTGGGGCCGGGCTACGCCGAGCAGGCGATCCAGATCCTGAAGAACATCGTGGCGGTTCTGGCCGAGGCCGGCGCGCGGCCGGAGCATCTGGTGCGGTTGACCTGGTATGTGTCCGACCGCGACGCTTATTTCGCCGAGGCCCGGGAAGTGGGCCGCGCCTACCGGGAGCTGATCGGCCATTTCCCGGTGATGAGCGCGTTCCAGGTGGCGTCTTTGATGGTGCCGGGGGCCAAGGTGCAGATCGAGGCGACGGCGGTGATTCCGGATTGAGGCTTACTGGGTCGGGCGGGGCCCTTGGGCGACGCCCGCCAAGCCCCGCCGTTTTCAACGCCGTATCGACGACGCGCGGCAGATCGTAAACAGGTTCTCAGCCGCCCGACGGCAAGGACCGGCCTTCCAGACATAGGCGCAGATTCCGCGCCTGTTGCGCGGCCTGCTCCGGCGTGGCCACATTGGCGAAACCGAACAACAGCCCTTTGCCGCAATCCGCCTCCAGCGCCCGCGCAGACAGCGCGGCGATGCCGAAGCGCTCGCGCTTGGCGCGCTGAGCCAAGGCGATGTCGTCCTCCGAACGATGCAGCCGCGCCAGCAAATGCAGGCCGCAGGCCGGCACGTCGAAACTCATTCGTTCGCCGAACTCATGCCGCAAACTGGCGATCACCAGCTCGCGGCGCTGGGCGTAGGCGGAGCGCATCTTGCGCAGATGGCGGATGAAGTGCCCTTCCTGCATGAAATCCACCACCACCCCCTGATTCAACAGCGGGCAGCCGTCGTGCCAGGTGTGGCAGGCGGCGTTGAAGCGCGTCAGCAGGGGCTTGGGCACCACCAGATAGGCCAGGCGCAGCGCCGGGCTCAATACCTTGCTGAAGCTGCCGACGTAGAGCACGTTGTCGTTGGCGCCCAGGCTGGCCAGCGCCGGCTGCGGGCGACCGTCGTAGCGGTATTCGCTGTCGTAATCGTCTTCGATGATGAAGGCGTTGTTGTGCTCGGCCCAGGCCAGCAGCTCAAGGCGCCGCACCAGGGACAGCGACACCCCCAGCGGGCTTTGATGCGCCGGGGTCACCAGCGCGAAACGGGCGTGCGGCGCTCTCTCCTTGGCGATGGCCACCTGCATGCCGTCCCGGTCCACCGGCACCGGCACCAGCTCCGCGCCCATTTCCGCCATCAGGTGACGGCTGGGCGGGAAACAGGGGTCTTCAATCCACACCTGGTCCAGCGGCCGCAGCAGGGTGCGGCCGATCAAATTCAGCGCGCCGCGGTAGCCGGCGGTGATGAATACCTGCTGCGGCGAGCAGTCCAGCCCGCGCGACAGGTGCAGATAGGCGGCGATGGCCTCGCGCAGCGGCCCGTAGCCGGCGGGCTGCGGGTAGGACAGAAAACGGTTTTGCAGCCGCAGCTGGCGGGTGTTCAGGCTGGCCCACAATTTGCGCGGGAACAGGTCCAGCGCCGGCAAGCCCAGTTGATAGGGCAGGGGCTGCCAGTCCGAGGCGGAGTCGAACAAGGACAAGCTGGCCGGGCGCGGCGCCGGCGCGTCCGCAGGGCGGGGCTGCTGCATGCGCACTTCCGCCAGCCGCGGCGACACCACGGTGCCGGCCTGGCCGCGCGCCTCCAGATAGCCTTCGCCTATCAATAATTCGTAAGCCAGCTCGACGGTATTGCGCGACACTTGCAGCTCGCTAGCCAGCGCGCGGATGGACGGCACCCGTTGTCCCGGCGTCAGGCTGCCCTGGCTGATGGCCTGGATGAAGCGTTGATACACTTGGCGGTACAGCGGCAGCGCGTCGTCCTGACTGGATAGCTCCGGGGCGGCAAGGCCGGCGCTCACGTCGGCGCTCCCGAGCGCGGACAGGAGAAGAGGGGGACTTGCGGCAACTGAGGCATGGCGGCTTCCTGAAAGCGGTTTAGTTTGAAAGTCGATAGCCGTTGCAGAATCAATTCTGACATTTGCTGTCATCATTAAAAACAAAACAATATGCTCATGTCAAATTAAGATTCCGCAGCCGCGCCCGTAGTTCGGGGAAACATCCTTCCGGCGCGGCGGTCAAGCACTAGACGGACGAATTCATTGAAGCAAGGAGAGCAAGCGTGTTGACCATGGGGTTTCTGAGCTGGTTGTTCGGGGATGAGAATCTGATGTCCTTGCTGGCGCAGAACTGGGTGCTGGGGGTGTGGATCGTGGCCGCCATCGTGTTTTGCGAAACCGGTCTGGTGGTCCTGCCCTTCCTGCCCGGCGACGGGCTCTTGTTCGCCACCGGTGCCTTGTTGGGCGCGCAGGGCGTGTCGCCGTGGTGGCCCATGGGGCTGATCATGCTGGCGGCCATCCTGGGGGATTTGCTGAATTACAGCATTGGCCGCTCCGCCTTGGGACAGACGCTGATCCGCCGCGGCTGGGTCAAGCCGCGGCATCTGGCCAAGACCCAAACCTTTTTCGACCGCTACGGCGCGCCCACCATCACCATCGGCCGTTTCGTGCCCATCGTGCGCACGGTGGCGCCGTTCCTGGCCGGCTTGACCGGCATGTGTCCGCGACACTTCGCCTGCTACAACGTGCTGGGCGCGGTGATCTGGTGCGGCGGGCTGGTGTCCATGGGCTATTGGCTGGGGGCGATTCCATGGGTGCAGGACAATATGCTGTGGCTGGTGCTGGGCATGGTCGCGCTGCTCTTGCTGCCGCCGCTGTGGCAATGGCAGCGCAGCCGCCGGAACGGCTGAGCCGGACTCAGCGCGGCCCTAGCAGCCGTTGCAGGGTGGCCGCCGTGGGCAAGCCCTGCACTTTTTGCAGCTGGCCCTGGGCGTCGCGGTAGAAGGAGGCCGGGGTGGCGAACACGCCGAAGCGTTCCATCAACTGTTGGTTGGCCGCCAGTTTGGCGCCGACGGCGGCCGGCGGTTTGGCCAGCGGTTGGATTGAAGCGCCGGCCTCGTGGCGCGCCAGCGCGGCGGCCGGGTCCGGCGCGGCCAGCAGGGCGGCGGCCTTGGCCGGGCTGTCTTCGGCCAGCAGGCCCACCAGGATGTGGCGGATCTGGACCTTGCCGGCCTGGACCCAGGGCCGGGCGTCGCGCCAGAGTTGTCGGCAGTACGGGCAGTTGGGATCAGTGAAGGTGTAGATCACGCGTTGGGCGCCGGCCTTGCCGTCGGCGATCCAGTGGCTGGTCTCCAGCTGCCGCCACAGCGCGGCGCTGAATTGCCGGTCCAGCAGCTCGGAGTTCCATTTTTCGCCCTTGGCGTCGGTGACGTTGCCGACGATGGCCTGCTGGCCGTTCGCGGTCAGGTAGACGGCCTGCGGGCGGCCCAGGTAGAGCGAGGCGTAGCCGGTGAGCCCGGATGGGCCGGGAAAGCTGCCGAGAATTTCATAGCCCTGGGCCTCCAGTGCCTGGATAGGCGCCGGCCAGGGCTGGGCGTGGGCCGGGAGGGCGTTCAGGCTGAGCCAGAGCGCCAGCGGCGCCAGGCGGAGAACGAGCGGAGCGGTCATGGTGCGCTTATTCCTTGGAGTTTGAGCGGGCGAGCGTTTGCAGTTTGCTGGCCAGGGTGGCCGTGGAGAGTTCGCCCAGATGGACGGAGGCCAGACGTCCGTCTGCGTCGAAAAACAGCGTGGTGGGCAGCGCCACGGAGCCGTATTCCCGGCCCAGAGCGCCGGCGGGGTCCAGCAGCACGTGCTGAAGCCGCAGCGGCTGTTTGCGGAAGAAATCGCGCACCGCGACTTCGTCCTCGCCCTGGTTGGCGAAAAGGAAGCGCACGTCGGACCTTTGCTGTTGGGCGTCTTGCAGCAGCGGCATTTCCCTCAGGCAGGGCGGACACCAACTGGCCCAGAGGTTGAGCACCACCGGCTTGCCGCTGGCCAGGGCCGGCAGCGAGGCGGGCGGGCCGTCCAACTGGCGCAGTACGCGCGGAGACAGCGAGGCCTCGGTGCCGCTTTGTTGCAGCGCTTCGCCGCCGGCCCAGACCAGGGCGCCTGTCAGGACGGCGGCGGCCAGCGGGCGGCGCCGTTCCGGCCGGCGCCAGCCGCGCCACGCGGCCAGGGCGAGCGCGGCGGCGATGCCGGCCCAGGGCAGAAAGCCGCCGTCGCGCAGGTCCAGCATCGCCAGCGGCTGGTGGGCGTACAGCGAAAACCAATACAGGACGAAACCGACGCGCGCGGCGACGAAGCCCCACAGCAGCATGTCGTTGAGGTGGGCGGCCACGCTGACGCGGCGGCCTCGACCGGCGAGCAGGCCGGCGCTGTGGGCGGCCAGCCAGGCGGCGACGACGACGATGGTCAGGCTGGTGGGAATGGCCAGCGGGCCAAGGTGGAAAGAGAGCATGGTTCAGTCCTGTGCCGCGCGGGGCGGCATGGCGGGGGCTCCCTCTTCGCGCCGGCCGCTTAAGATGGCCGTGCGCGTGGCGGGGGCTGTTTTTTTAATCGTTTGAATAGACTGAGTTCTTTCCAAAAAATTCAGAGGGTCGCGTCGGTTTGGCGTCAAGCCGGCGTCAACGCGGGCCAAGAATGCGGCGCAGCAGTTCGGAATTGGGCGCGCCCTGGATTTTTTGCAGGGCGCCCTTGGCGTCGGCATAGAAGATCACCGGGGTGGCGAACACGCCAAAGCGCTCCATCAGTTGATGGTTGGCTTCCAGTTTGGCGCGCGCCTCGGCGGGCGGCTTTGTCAGCGGTTTGACGCCGCCGCTGGCGTGTTGCCGCTCATGGCGGTTCAGCGCGGCGGCCGGGTCGGCATCGGCCAGGATGGCGGCGGCCTTGCCCGGGCTATCCGCCTTGATCACGCCCACCAGGATATGGCGGATTTGAACCTTGCCGGCTTGCACCCAGGGGCGGGCGTCGTTCCAGAAGCGGTTGCAGTAGGGGCAATTGGGGTCGGTGAAGACATAGACGGTGCGCGGGGCGCGGGCGTCGCCGTCGGCGACCCAGTGGCTGTTTTCCAGCTGCCGCCACAGGACTTGGCTGAATTGCCGTTCCAGTTGCGAGGCGTTCCAAGGCTCGCCGTTGGCGTCGCTGAGCTGGCCGACGAGGGCCTGCTTGCGGTCCTGAGTCAGGTAGACGGTTTGAGGCCGTCCCAGATAAAGAGCGGTGTAGCCGCTGAGGCCGCCAGGCGCGGGGAAGCTGCCCAGGATTTGATAGCCTTGGCGTTCCAGCGCCTGGATGGGAGCGGGCCTGGCCGGCGCGGCCAAGGCGTGGACGGGCAGGCTCAAGGCCAGCAGCAGGGGCGGAATCATTCTGAAAAACATCGATAGTCCTTTGCGGTGTGTTGAGCTCAGCGGGCCTGCCGCGCCTGGTTTAGGCGATCTAGGAAGGCGTCTGGACTAAGCGCACCGACGATGCGTTGAGCGCGGCGCTCCTGGCCGTCCGGGCCGATCAACAGCAGCGTGGGCGGGCCTATCACTTGGCGCGAGGCCAGCAGCGCGGCGCTGTCCGGGCCGGATTCGGTCACGTCGGGCCGCAGCAGCGTCATGCCGGCCAGCGCTTGTCGCACGAGGGGATCGCCAAACACCTTGTGCTCGATTTCCTTGCAGGCTACGCACCAGTCGGCGTAGTAGTCCACCAGCGCCCACCGGCCTTGGCGCGCGGCCTCGTCCAGACCCTGTTGCAGAGAGCGGACGTCGCGCACGGTGACGAAGCCGAGTTGTTCCATGCCGGCGGCGGGCGTGGCCGCGGAGGAGACGAAGGCGAGCGGCCGCAGCGGATCGCTTTGCCCGGCGGCCGCGCCGATCAGCATCGCCGCCGCCCACAAGCCCAGCAGCGCCGCTGCGCCGCGCAGCGTCCATTGGCCGGGGCTGGCGCGCCAGGGCCGGCTCAGCGTCAGCAGGCCTATGGCGACGGCGAACAGCCACGCGCCCCACAAGGCCAGGCTGGCCGCCGGGGGCAGCACGCGGCCGAGGAACCAGATCGCCATGCCCAGCAGCAGAAAGCCGAACACCGCTTTGACCCGATTCATCCACAGGCCGGGACGCGGCAGCAGCTTGGCGCCCAGCACGCCCACCAGCAAGAGCGGCACGCCCATGCCCAGGCCCATGGAGAGCAAGGCCAGGCCGCCTTTGAGCACGTCGCCGCTGTCGCTGATGTAGAGCAGGGCGCCGGCCAGCGGCGCGGTCATGCAGGGGCCCACCAGCAAGGCGGACAGCACGCCCATCGCCGCCGAGCCGCCCAGGGTGCCGCCGCGCTGGCGCTGGCTGGCGGCGGCCAGCCGGTCGCGCAATACCGTCGGCAATTGCAGCTCGTAAACGCCGAACATGGCCAGCGCCAGCAGGACGAAGAGCGCGGCGAACAGGCCCAGCGCCCACGGCGTTTGCAGCGCGGCCTGCAGATTGGCGCCCATGCTGGCGGCCAGCGCGCCCAGCGCCGCGTAGGTCAGCGCCATCGGCAGCACAAAGGCCAGCGCCAGGACCAGGCCGCGTCGCGGCGTGGCGCCGCTGCCCACGATCAAGCTGCTGAGAATGGGCACCATGGGCAGCACGCAGGGGGTGAAGGTCATCAGCAGGCCCAGGCCGAAGAAGGCCAGCAAGACCCAGCCCGCGCCGGATTGCGCCAGCCGCGCCGCCAGCGCCTGGTCTTCGCCCAAGGCCGGCGCGGCGGGGGCTGCGCTTACCAACCCAGCGGCGGCGGTTTTCACGGCTTTGCCGCTACCGGATAGTTCAACGGTGCGATGCTGCGGCGGATAGCACAGCCCGGCTTCGGCGCAGCCTTGCCAGCTCAGCGTGAGGCGGCGCGCCTGGCCGGCCTGCACCAGCAGCTCCAGCCGCTGGTAATACACCTCCGATTCGCCAAAGAATTCATCATGGATGGTTTTGCCGGCAGGCATCGCCGGCGGCGGGACGCTGCCGACGGGTTCGGCCGCGATCTTGATGTTCTTGCGATACAGGTAATAGCCGTCGCGGATGTCCCAGCGCAGGCGGACCTGGCCGTCGCCCAACTCGCTGACGCTGAGGCGGAAGGCCTGTTCCGGCGGCAGAAAATCGGTTTGCGCCTGGGCGGCGGGCATCCAGAGAAAAAGCAGCAGCAACAGGCTGCGGAAAATGAGCGGCATTGCGGTCTCCATGGCGATGAATGCGCACAGCCTGGGCGCCGGGGATTAAGCCGCCGTTAACAATGGGATAATCCGTTGCCGGCAAGCTGGCGGCGACAAGGAGGCAGGAAATGCGGGTGTTATTGGTGGAAGACAACGAGTTGATCGCGCTGGGCATCGTCGCCGGGCTGCGCGCTCACGGCCTGACGGTGGACGCGGTGGGCAGCGCGGCCCAGGCCGAGGCGGCGCTGGCGACGCTGGACGCCGATTTGATGATTTTGGACCTGGGGCTGCCGGACGAGGACGGCATGCGTTTGCTGGCGCGCTTGCGCGCGCGCGGCGTGGCGCTGCCGGTGCTGGTGTTGACCGCGCGCGACGCGGTGGAAGACCGGGTGGCCGGCCTGCGCGCCGGCGCGGACGATTATCTGCTCAAGCCCTTTGATCTGGACGAACTGGTGGCGAGGCTGCACGCTTTGCGCCGGCGCGCCGCCGGCCGTTGCGTGGATGTGATCGAGGACGGTCCGCTGCGGCTGGACCCGGTGCGCGGCGAAGTCTGGCTGCACGGCCGGCCGGTGGCGCTGGCGCGCCGCGAACTGGCGCTGTTGGCGGCCTTGATGCAGGCGCGGGAGCGGATTCTCAGCGCCGAGCAGCTAAAGGACCGGCTCTATGATTACAGCGAGGAAATCGAAAGCAACGCCCTGAACGTGCATATCCACCATTTGCGACGCAAGCTGGGGCCGGCGGTGGTGGAGACGGTGCGCGGCCTGGGCTACCGCTACGGCAGGGCCGGCGAATGAGCTTGCGTCTGCGTTTGTTGTTATGGATAGGGGTGTCGCTGTGCCTGCTGTGGGGCGGCGTGGCGGCCTGGACGCTGCATGATCTGGACCGGCAGATGCGGCTAACGCTGGACCGGCGGCTGGCGATGTCGGCGCAGATGGTGGCCGGCCTGATGGAACAATTGCCGGCGCCGCCGCCGCGCGCCTTGCCGCGTTTCGAGGGCATAGGCGCCGGCATTGCGTGCCAGATTGTTTCCGTGCGTGGCGAAGTGCTGGCGCGCACGCCGGGCGCGCCGGATACCCGCGCTGACCCGGCGCCGGGCTATGCCGAGCAAACCCTGAGCGGCGAGCGCTGGCGCAGCTATACGGTGGTGGCCAACGGCTTGCGGGTGACCACGGCGGACAGGCTGACCGAACGCGAGGCGATGTTGACGGATATCCGTTGGGCCGCCGCCGTGCCCTTCCTCGCGGCCTTGGCCGGCAGCCTGGTGGCCTTGTGGCTGGGCGTGAGCCGGGGCTTGAGCCCGCTGGAGCGGCTGCGCCGCGCCTTGGCGCGCCGCGCGCCGGAAGCCCTGGAGCCGGTGGCCACTCAGGGTTTGCCGCGCGATGTGTTGCCGCTGGCGGACAGCCTGAATCAGCTGCTGCGGCGCGTTGGCGAGGTGTTGCAACGCGAGCGGCGTTTGACCAGCGACGCCGCCCATGAGCTGCGCACCCCGCTGACGGCGATCAAGACCCACCTACAAGTGGCGCGCATCACTCAGGGGCCGGACGCGGCGCAGGCGCTGGCCCACGCCGCCGAAGGGACGGAGCGTTTGCAGAACACCCTGGGGCAGTTGCTGATGCTGGCGCGCTTGGAAGGGGCTTTCGATTGGGAAGAAGGTCCTCCGGCCCGCATAGACGAGGTGGCGCGGCTGGCGATGCGCGACGCGGAGCCCGCGCCGCCGCGGCGCCTTGTCTGCGGCCCGTTGCCGGAGGCCACGCTGGCCTTGCCTCAGGCGCTGGCGGCCACCGCGCTGCGCAATCTGCTGGACAACGCTTTGCGGTATTCGCCGCCGGACGCGCCGGTGCGTTTGGAGGCCGCGCTGAGCGAGGCGGGTTTGCGTTTTGAAGTGTGCGATCAGGGGCCGGGATTGACGGCGGCTCAACGCGAGCAGGCCGCACAGCGCTTTTGGCGCGGGCGGCATGCCGGCGCCGGCAGCGGCCTGGGCCTGTCCATCGTCTCCGCGATCGCAGGGCGTTTTGGCGGCCGCCTGGAACTGCTGGCCGGCGAGGAGGGCGGACTATGCGCCGCCCTGACGCTGCCGGCGCTCAGCTCGACTGATGAAGGCGCATGAACGGCGGCGCGGCCACCACGTCCGGCACGCTGCTGCTGACCGGGTGCTGCATTACTTTCTGCGCCACCAGCTTCAGCTCGTACATGATGCCGATGGCGGCGTCCAATTGCCGCGGCTCGCCGTTGAAGGTGCGGTCCAGCGCGGCCAGCAGGTTTTGGTAGGCCTGGTAGAACTGGGCGCCGCTGACGGCCGCGCCGCTGCCCGCCGGGTAGTCTGAAAGCGCGGCGTTGGGCAGCAGGTTGAACACCCCGGTTTCGTCCAGAGGCACCGGCTCGCCGGTGTAGGACCAGCCGGAGGGGCTGGAATAGTCCCGGATCAGCCGCTTGCCGTAGTAGATTTCGCCAAACTTGAAATAGTGAGCGTAGCCGCCGCCGGCCTCGTCCTTGGGGTTGATCCAGTCTTCCTCCACCTGCACGCCTTCGCCCTGGCGCACGATGGTGTTGATCACCGCCCGGGCGCTGGCCATGTCGTAGACCTTGCCGTCCGGACAGCCCGGCACCTCGTGCGGGAACCACTGGCTGACGTCCACCTGTTCGTCCAGCCGAGGCTGGGCGAAGCAGTCGTGGCCGTGGTTTTCCAGGTGCTGCAGCCGCTCCAGAATGGCCTGGTAAAAGCGGCCGATGGAATCGAAGCCGGGCTGGTTGTCGACATAGGCCTGGGTTTCGCCGGGCAGGATGGCTTGGGTGTCCGGGCGTTCTATCTCCATGAACACTTCCTGCGCCTGCTGCCGGCTCAAGGCCTTGAGAGTGACGATAAGGCCGGTGTCCACGCACATCGGCAGCGGCCCAGGGTAATTGAGCGCCAGGCCGTCTTCGACGACGCGGGGGTTGCCGCCGATGGCGATCAAGGTGTTGGCGGCCAGGGTCATGTGCAGCATTTCCTCCACCACCACCGATTGCACCAGCGCGCGCGCTTCCTGGTTTTGGCCGGGCTTGATGGAGAACAGCGCGGTTAGATAAGTGGGGATGGTGGACAGCTCCAGCTGCACCGCGCCGGCCAGCATGTCCCGCACGGCTTGCACATTGTCGGCCTGGCGCAGTTCGTCCATCAGTTCTTGACGTATCTTCAGCATGGCTTGGTTTCCTTGGAAGGTAGGATGACGGGGCCGGAATCAGCCGCGGGGCTTGCGCAGCTTGCTGGCGGACGGGGAGGCGAGCGTGGCGGCGATATCGGCTTCGCTGGGCGGCGCGCTTTGGCGCAGCGGGCAGCGCTTGCCGTACATCAACTGGCGGTCGAAGGTTTTGCCTGTGCGGTCTATCACGTTCTGGAAGTAGTTGATCAGCATGCGGCGCTTGCTGGCGGACAGGTCGCGCGTTACCGGCATCTGGTCCGGGTCTTCCATCGGCTTGTCGAAAACGAAGCGCATGATGAAGGCGCTGGCGTCCGCCACCGCTTGCTTGGAAAAGTCGAACAGGCCCTGGCTCATCACCGGATAGAGGTTGGCGTATTGCTGCAGGATGGGCTGTACGTCTTCCCAGCGCGGATTGTCCAGGTCTATGTCCTGGCCCGGCTGCGGGAAGCTGCTGAAAACCACCACCGCCAGGTTGTCGTAATGTTGTTGCAGCGCCGGATCGGAGCCGGCCAGATTGTAGGAAAGGGTGAACAGCTGGCCGTCCATGTATTCACGCGGGGTGCCGAAGCTTTCCGGCCCGTGCAGGGTGATGGCGGCTCGGCCGGCCTGATCGGTGACCGGTTCCGCCGGGCTGATGCGGATGGCGGCGTTGGGCACGTTGTTGACCGGCAGCAGCGCGCGCGGGGTGGTGCCCACGGTGGTGTCCGCGGGGGTGTTGCTGTAGTCCAGCATCGGCGCGCCGGCCCAGAAGGCCAGCGCTGCGCCGGCCAGGGGCTGGCCGTAGCGCGCGGCGTAGACATGGGTGTGCTGGTGGTTTTTATCCGGGTGGTTGGGGTCCAGGCGGATGGCGAAGTCTTCGGCGCGCACCTCGTTGCCCAGCAGCGTTTCGCGCACGCAGACGGTGGCGCGGCCCTCCGCGCCCACCGGCTGGACGATGGCCAGCGGCAAGGGCTGATTGGCCAGCCGCAGTTGCTCCTCGGTTAGTGGCACCGACTGGATGCCGGCCTGCTGGTCTTGCAACGTTTGCGAGGTGTCCACGCCGGAGATGAGGGTGTAGTCGCGGGGGCCTATCTCCGCGTCCTGCGCGGTCCATTCATTGTGCAGGATGGCGTATTGCAGCGCGGGCAGCGCGGCGATCTGGTTATTGCCGTCCAGCGGCAGCGCGTTGCTGAGATCCACTTGCAAGCTGGCGCTGTCAGGGTCCAGCCAGGAGGAGAAACAGCCAATGCCGTTGCCGCTTGCCGAATCCTGGACGCTGTTTTGCGTGGTGGGCATGAAGCGGCGGCCCAGGATGAAAGAGCGCGGCTGGCCGGCGTAGGCCGGGCCGATGGCGCCGAGCACGGTGCCGTAGCCGAACAGCGGCGCGCCGGCGTTCATATTGTAGCCGTAGGTGGTCAGGCGGATGGAGAGCCGGTCCTGATCGCTCAGCTCGATCAGGCGAGCCAGCAGCGGGCTGTCGAAGCCGTCCAGATGCCAGTGGATATTGGTGAGCACGGATTGGAAGATCGCCGAGGCGCCCATATCGCTGCCGTTGCCCTGGCCGCGGCCGAACCATAAATCGCGGAAGGGGTTGCTCTGGTAGTCGGCGGTCATTAGCGGCGTGCCGTCCGGCTTGAGCAGCGACACCGCCAGGCCGTAGACATTGGAGGCCAGCTGCCAGTCCGGATCCAGGTCCACCATTTTGGCGGACGGCTTGCCAATGGCGTTGCCCACGCTACAGGACAGCAGCGGGTCCTGCGCCGGATCGGTGATCAGGATGCCGCTGGGCCCGCGCAAGCTGCTCACCTGGCAGTTGGCGAAGCGCATGATGGCGGTGCCGGTGGGGTGCCACCAGCCGTTGTTGGTGTCGCCGGCGGCGCTGGTCTGCTGGAATTCCTGGAAGCGGGCTTCGAAGGTGGCGTTGTCGAAGTGGCGCGGATCGTTGTTGACGGTGGAGACGTCGGCCTGGAACTGACCGGAAAAGGCCAGGCGGGGAAACTGCAGATAGCTCATATTGGCTCCTTGCTGGCCGGAAAATCCGCGGACAGCTGTGGCTGGCGATTTAATTCCATAGGCATGGCGCGGGTATAGGCAGCGCTGACCATAAGGGCAATGTTCTTTAGGACAGGTGGATGCCGGGCGCGGCGAGACGAGGCCGGCGCTTTGCGCGCGCCGGCTGGCGTTGAGCGCTTACTCCGCGCCCAGCGACATCGCGTGCTTGAACACATTGCCCGGGTCGTATTTGCGCTTGATCGCCACCAGCTCCGGATACAAGGCGCCGTAATACAACTCGCCCCAGCTATAGCCAGGGGTGTCCGGCTGCGCGCCGCTCAACATGTCCACATCCGGGTAGTTGATGTAGCAGCCCTGGTAAGGCGAGTCCGGCAAAGCCGCCGAACTTGGATACGGCGTGCCGTTGAAGCCGTGCGCGGCGTAGACGGCGTCGAAGAATTCCCGCATCCAGTTCACATGCATGGCGTCGTTGGCCGGGTCGGTCCAGTAGCTTTGGTATTGCAGCTTCATTACCGAGGCGCGCTGCGGCACCGCGGTCTGGTTGTCGGCCGGGTCGAAACCGTTGTTGCCGGCGCTGCGGTGGTTGATCGCGCCGCCGTAGGAATCCAATTGCAGCAGCGACTGGGCAAGGTCCTGGTTGTCGGGATCGGACGTCAGATGCAGGTGGATGGCCTTGCACTCTGCCGCGGAGAAGTTTTGCTTCATGTAAGCGGACTTGTATTTGCCGCGCTGATTGCTGCCGGAGCCATTCAGCGTCTGGGTGGCGTACAGCCAGTCCATCGCCTGCGCGTGTTCCGGCAAGGGAGCGGCGTTTTTGGGCGGCGAGCGATGCGGGATGTGGGGCAGGTGGCCGCCGCCGGGCAGATAGGTGTTGAGCAACTGCGGCGAGGCCACTTGCTTGATGCGCCGGTAGAAATCGTTGAAGGGCGCGGTGTGGTTCAGCTTGCCGTCCCTGTCGGTGTATTGCACCACCAGGCCCAGGTTTTGGCGCTGACATGAGTCAGCTTGAGCAGGCTGAACAGGCCGTAGCCTTCGGGGTCGTTGTCCGCCTCCTGCCAGTATTGGCCGTAGGTTTGCAGCAAGTCGGTGAAGCGGCCCGGGTCCTGGAATGCTTTCCAGTCGAATTGCAAGAGCTGTACGCCCACCTGCTGCGGCGCCGGCGGCAAATCGTCAAAGTAAAAGCTGGTGATCAGGCCGACATTGCCGCCGCCGGCCCCCTTGCACAGCTTGAGCAAGTCGGCGAACTCATTGTCGACGCGGCGTGTACCTTGCGCACCTTGCCGCCGTCCGCCAGCAGAATGTCCACTGCGCTCAGCCAGTCCACGGTTAGGCCCTGCAGCCGCGATAGCAGGCCGTAGCCGCCGCCGCTAATGTGGCCGCCGGCGCCCACTGAGTAGCAAGAGCCGCCGGGCATGGTCTTGCCGGTGAGTTTGTACAGGCCTACGTAGCCGTCCCAGTTTTGATTGCCGGCCAAAAGCTGGAAGCCATAGCGCCGGCCGTCCGCGGCTATGTCGCGGCGTAGGCCGGAGAGCTGGCCGATGTCTATGATCAGGCCGCCGGGGTTGTTGCTGACGAAGCCCTCGTAGCAATGGCCGCCGCTGCGGATAGTGGGCTTGAGCTTGTGGTCCAGCGCGTATTGCAGCGCGGCGACGACTTCGGCTTCATCGCTGCAGATGATGATGCCGCCCGCGGCCTGGCCGGCTGCCGGCCAGCGAAGATTGAAACCTTTTTTCAGTGTTTCGTAGCGGTGATCGTCCGGGGTGATGGCATTTAGGCCCATAGCGCTTTCTCCTTGTGCGGCCGCAGTGGCGGCGTCAATTTGATTTTCATGACATTGTTTTATAGACGAGACGAAAGCGGAGAAAGCTGGCAAATGCTGAGCGTGGAGGGTCTTGAGTGTTTTATTACTTCATTGTTGGCCCTCAATGCTTGAAACAGTTAGGTATTGTTCTGGCATGAAATGACATTTGTATGTTGTTTTGCTACGCTGCCAGCCAACTCAGGAGCGAGCGGACATGATCAAGCAATGGATGGGCCTGGCCCTGCTGGCGGGAAGTTTGAGCGGCGCGGCGCAGGCCGGCGAGGCGTTTGGCGCGCCGGGGCTGACGCCGGTGCGCGGCCCGGCGGCCAAGTCTTTCGTGGGCGTGGCGGCGGAGGGGCCGTCGCGGGTGTATTTCACCGGCTATCGCGGCGTGGTGTCCGAGGTGTTCTATCCGGCGGTGGACACCCAGGCGGCGGTGGATCTGCAATTCCTGGTGGGCGACGCCGGCGGCGGCTTCGTCGACGAGGAAAAGCGGCAGGACTACCGCGTGCAGCGGCTGCATCCGCGCAGCATGAGTTGGCAAGCGCAGACCGGCAACGCGGCCCATCACTGGCGCATCAGCAAGCGCATCTTCACCGATCCGGCGCGCGACGCGCTGATCCAGCGCGTCACCTTCAACGCGCTGGACGGCCGCCGCGTCGGCGATTTCCGGCTTTATCTGCTATTCAAGCCTTATCTGGACAATGCCGGCGCCGGCAATAGCGCCACCACGCTGGAGCGAGCCGGCGGCGGCACGGCCTTGGCGGCCAGCCGCAATCAGCGCGCCTCGGCGCTGCTGAGCAGCTTGCCGTGGAAGACGCAGAACGGCCGCCGCATGCTGTCCAACGGCTTTGTCGGCCTCAGCGACGGCTGGACCGATCTGTTGGGCGGCGCGGCGGACAAGCGCATGGACTGGACTTTCGATTCCGCCGGCAACGGCAATGTGGCGCAGATGGGCTGGCTGGATTTGGGCGACCCGCGCGCGGCCAGCGTGTCCTTCGACGTGGTGCTGGGCTTCGGCGCCAGCCAGGGGCAGGCCCTGGACACGGCCGCCGCCGCGCTGGGCGGTGATCTGGAGGCGGCGCAGCGGCGCTACGACGCCGGCTGGCAGGCTTACGCCGCCGGCCTGTCCGATCAGGGCGGCAGCGCCGACGACGGCTACTACCTGGCGGCGATGACGCTGAAAACCATGCAGGACAAGGCCAGCGGCGCGATGGTGGCCGGTCTGGGCACGCCGTGGGGCGCCAGCCAGGGCGACGCCAACGCCGGCGGCTACCATCTGGTGTGGCCGCGCGACCTGTTCAAGTTCGCCAACGCCCTGCTCACCGCCGGTGACCGCGCGACCGCAGCGCGCGTGACGGATTATCTGTTCAATACCTTGCAGCAGCGTCGCGACTGCGGCGCGGCGGAATACGACGCCGCCGGTTGCCCGGACGGCTTCAGCCGCAATGGCCGTTTCCCGCAAAACGCCTGGGTCAGCGGCGCGCAGTATTGGCAGGGCACCCAGATGGACGAGCAGGCCATGCCCATCCTGCTGGCCTGGCGGCAGGGACCGGCGGTGTACTCGCCGCTGTGGCCGCGCATCAAGCTGGTCGCCGACTACATCCTGAGCGCCGGGCCGTGGACCTATCAGGAGCGCTGGGAGGAGAACAGCGGCTATTCGCCGTCCACGCTGGCGGCGCAGATCGCCGGGCTGGCCGCCGCCGCCGACATCGCCCGCGCCAACGGCGACGACGCCAGCGCGGCGCGCTATCTGTCCGCCGCCGATTACTGGCAGCAGAATGTGGACGCCTGGACCTTCTCCCGCAGCGGCTGCTTTGGCGACGGCCGCTATTATCTGCGCCTCAATCCGTCCGCGCGCGCCGGCGGGGCCAGCCGTGCCGGCCAGGCGCCGGCGTTGGGCCCGGACACGCCGCAGACGCTGGAAGTGAAAAACGGCGGCGGCAGCCGCGACGCGCGCCGGGTGGTGGACGGCGGTTTCCTGGAACTGGTGCGCATGGGGGTGAAGCGCGCCGACGATCCGGCTGTGCTCGCCACGCTGGGCATTTACGACGCGGTGCTGGGCCAGCGGCTGGAACTGCCCGGCGTGCCGGCTTTGCCGGTCAACGCCTGGTTCCGCTACAACTTCGACGGTTATGGCGAGCGCAACGACGGCGGTGATTTCGCCGGCAGCGGCGTGGGCCGGCTGTGGCCCATCTTCACCGCGGAGCGCGGCATCTATGAAATTGCGCGCCAGGGCGGCGGCGCGGCCGGCCAGCCGTATCTGGCCGCCTTGAAACAGCTGGCCACGCCGGAGGGCATGCTGCCGGAGCAGGTGTGGCCGCACAGCGCGGTGCTGCCGGACGGCTGGGCGGTGGAGACGCCGGCCGGCAACCGCGCCGGCACGCCCACCCGCTCGATCGCGCCGCTGAGTTGGGCGATGGGCGAATACATCAGCCTGCTGGCTTCCATCCGCGCCGGCCGCGTCGTCGATCTGCCGGAAGCCGCCTGCGCGCGTTACTACGCCTGCCGCGTTGAACCCAAGGCCGGTGAGGCGACGGTGGAGATCCAGGCCGCCGCCGAGACCAGCTGGGGGCAGCAGCTGTATGTAACCGGCGCGGCCCGCGCATTGGGCAATTGGAACACCGATCTGGGCCTGCCGGCGGACGCGGCGGCCTACCCGCTGTGGAAGACCCGGGTCAATCTGCCGGCTGGCCAGCGCATCGAGTACAAGTACTACCGCAAGAACGCCGACGGCAGCGTGAGCTGGGAGCAGCGCGCCGGCAACCGCGTGTTGCAGGCGCCGGCCGGCGGGTTGACGTTGAATGATCAGGTGAACTGGTAAGAGCCTGTTCAAAGCCTGCTGCGCTGCGGCGATACGGCGTTGAAAACCAGCTCAAAATGCTCATGTACCACTTGTACATTCCGCTTTTTCGCTCGTTTTCGCCTTGTCTCGCTCTTGCTCGCGAGACTTTGAACAGGCTCCAATACGCTATTGATTTATTTGGAATATTGAAAGCAAATTTAATTACTTTTTGATATTAAACATGGCTTTTATAGTGTGCTGAGTCCCCCTTGTTCAGGAACTCGCCATGTCCATGTTCATCTCCCGCCGTTCCCTGCTGGCGCTCAGCTTCGCCAGCCTCTCTCTCGTTGTCTTGGCGGCAAACGCCGCCGAGGCGCCCATCGTCATTGGTTACCAGACCGGAGTCGATCCTTCCAAAGTGGCCCAGGCCGACGGCTTGTATGAAAAAGCCATCGGCCGGCCGCTGCAGTGGCGCAAGTTCGAGAGCGGCGCGGAAGTGCTCGCCGCGCTGGCTTCCGGCGACGTGCATATCGCCGATCTGGGCTCCAGCCCGCTCAGCGCCGCCGCCACCCGCCAACTGCCGATCCAGACCTTTCTGATCGTCGCCGAGATCGGCAATTCCGAAGCGCTGGTGGCGCGCAAGGGCAGCGGCATCAAGACCCCGCAGGACCTGATCGGCAAAAAGGTGGCGGTGCCCTATGTCTCCACCACCCATTACAGCCTGCTGGCCGCGCTCAAGCACTGGAAGCTGGACCCGGCCAAGCTGTCCATCGTCAATCTGCGCCCGTCCGAGATCAGCGCCGCCTGGCAGCGCGGCGACATCGACGCCGCCTATGTCTGGGACCCTGCCTTGAGCCAGGCGCTGAAAACCGGCTCGGTGCTGGTCAATTCCGAACAAGTGGGGCAATGGGGCGCGCCCACCTTCGAGGCCTGGGTGGCGCGCAAGGATTTCGCCGCCGCTCAGCCGCAGGCGCTGGCCGCCTTCGCCAAGGTGACTTTGCAGGCCTTCGCCGATTACCGCGCCAAGCCGGCGGCCTGGAGCGCCGGCTCGCCGCAGGTGGCCAAGATCGCGCGGCTGACCGGGGCCGATCCGGCGCAGATTCCCGGCCTGCTGGCCGGCAGCCGCTTCCCGCTGGCGCAGGAGCAGCTGTCGCCGCGCTTGCTGGGCGGCGGCACCGCCAAGGCGCTGCGCGACACCGCCTTGTTCCTGAAGGAACAGAAGAAGGTGGAAGCGGTGCTGCCGGATTATCAAGCCTATGTCGAGCCGCGCTTCGTGCGGCTGGCGCAGCCGCGCTGAGCGCGAGGAGGCCGCGATGGCGAGCTTGATCGTGGAAAACGCCGGCGTCAGCTACGCCGGCCCGTCCGGCCCGGTGCAGGCGCTGGACCGGGTGTCGCTGGAGCTGCGTTCCGGCGAGATCGTGGTGGCCCTGGGGCCGTCCGGCTGCGGCAAGTCCACCTTGCTGGGGCTGATGGCCGGCTTCCAGACGCCCAGCCAGGGCCGGGTGCTGGCCAATGGCCGGCCGGTGCGCGGGCCGGGCGCGGATCGCGGCGTGGTGTTCCAAGACGACGCGCTGATGCCCTGGCTCAACGCCGAGGACAATGTGGCCTTCGGCCTGCGCCTGCGCGGGATGCCGCGCGAGCAGCGGCGAAGCGAGGCGCGCCGCATGCTGGGCTGGGTGGGGCTGGAAGCCTTCGCCGGCCACGCGCTCAGCCAGATGTCCGGCGGCATGCGCCAGCGCCTGGGCCTGGCGCGCGCGCTGGCGGCCGATCCCGACTTCCTGCTGCTGGACGAGCCCTTGGGCGCTCTGGACGCGCTGACCCGGGAAAAGATGCAGTCGCTGATCCTCAGCCTGTGGCAGCGCAGCGGCAAGGGCATCTTCCTGATCACCCACAGCATCGAGGAAGCGCTGTTCCTCGGCACCGAGCTCTTGGTGCTGACGCCGCGCCCCGGCCGCATCGCGCTGCGGCAGAAACTGGGTTTCGCCCACCGCTACGCCGCCGGCGAATCGGCGCGCTCGATCAAGGCCGATCCCGCCTTCATCGCCATGCGCGAGCATTTGCTGGACTGGATTTTCCGCGCCGAGGAGGCCGACCATGCCGCCGCTTGAACTGACTGAATTGGGCCCGTCCGCGCAGGCCGAGCTGAGCGCGCCGCCGCCGGCCCATGCCCCCGCACCGCTCTCCGGCCGCTTCGCCGCCTGGCGTCGGCGCTGGCCCAGCGCGCTGTCCGTGGGCGGCCTGCTGCTGCTGTGGTGGGCGGCCAGCGCCGGCGGCTTGGTGTCGCCGTTGTTCCTGCCCGACCCGGCCCAGGTGGCGGCGCGGCTGGCGGACCTGGCCGTCAACGGCTTCATGGACGCCAGCCTGTGGCGTCACGCCGCCGCCAGCCTGGGCCGGGTGGGCCTGGCGCTAGTGCTGGCCGCGGCTACCGCGGTGCCGCTGGGCATGCTGATGGGCCTGAGCCGGCGCGCGCATGCTGCGCTGGACCCGCTGATCGAGTTCTACCGGCCGGTGCCGCCCCTGGCCTATCTGCCCCTGATCGTGATCTGGTTCGGCATTGGCGAGGCCAGCAAGGTGCTGCTGATCTATCTCGCCATCTTCGCGCCGCTGGCCATCGCCACCGCCGCCGGCGTGCGTCGCGCGGACCCGGCGCGGCTGCAGGCGGCGCGCTCGCTGGGCGCCAGCCGCGGCCAGCTGCTGCGGCTGGTGGTGTTGCCCAGCGCGCTGCCGGAGATTCTGACCGGGCTGCGCATCGGCCTGGGCGTGGGCTGGTCCACCCTGGTGGCGGCGGAGCTGGTGGCCGCCACCCGCGGCCTGGGTTTCATGGTGCAGTCCGCCGCCCAGTTCCTGGTCACCGACGCGGTGATCGCCGGCATCCTGATCATCGCCTGGATCGCGCTGGCGCTGGAATTGGGGCTGCGCTGGGTGGAGCGGCGCTTCGCCGGCTGGGCCGCGCCTGAGCGTTTCTGATCTGGTTTTCGTTTTTCTTGGTATTGAATCCGCCGCGCGGATAAGGAGCACATTCATGAGCCTGCAATTGCAAGCCATCAGCCCGGCCCTGGGGGCCATCGTTTCCGGCGTCGATCTGAGCGCGCCGCTGTCCGGCGCCGAGCGCGACGCGATCGAGGCGGCGCTGCTGCGTCACCAGGTGCTGTTCTTCGAGAACCAGCCGCTGACGCCGCGCCAGCAGCGCGACTTCGCCGCCCGTTTCGGCGATCTGCACCTGCATCCGGTCTACCCGACGGTGGCGGAGCAGCCGGAGATCATCGTGCTGGATACCCATGTTGACAACCTGCCGGACAACGACAACTGGCATACCGATGTCACCTTCATCGCCACCCCGCCGTTGGGCGCGGTGCTGGCGGCGCGGCAGCTGCCGGACGTGGGCGGCGACACGCTGTGGAGCAGCAACAGCGCCGCTTACGAAGCGCTGTCGCCGGCCTTGCGCGCGCTGCTGGACGGCCTCAGCGCCGAGCACAGCTTTATTCACTCCTTCCCGGAAAGCCGCTTCAAGGACACGCCGCAATACGCGCGCTGGCAACAGGCCAGCCGCGACCATCCGCCGGTGGTGCACCCGGTGGTGCGCACCCATCCGGTCACCGGCCGCAAGGGCCTGTTCGTCAACGAAGGCTTCACAACCCGCATCCTGGAACTGGCGCCGCGCGAGAGCGATGCCTTGCTGGCGCTGTTGTTCGCCCACGCCGCGCGGCCGGAATTCACCGTGCGCTGGCGCTGGAAGGAAAACGACCTGGCGTTCTGGGACAACCGCGTAACCCAACATTACGCGGTGGCGGATTACCTGCCGCAGCGGCGAGTGATGCACCGCGCCACTATCCTGGGCGACCGGCCGCGTTGAGCGCGGCGGAATGAGCGGGAAAAGGAAACCCGGCATTGCCGGGTTTTTTACGGGGTCGTACAGCGTATATCTTCAAATGAAATGATATTGGCATCTTAATTTAACGATTTTCGGGTAATATCCGTTCGCCATAAAAACGGCGGGCGGCGCGCCCGTCTCGGCATATCACAATCACAAGAGAAACCGTCATGAAGAAATTTACGCTCGCCCTGTTATTGTCCGCCGCCTTCGCGCTGCCCAGCGCTCAAGCGGTGGCCTGGGGTCAGGAAGGCCACCGCATCACCGGTTACATCGCCCAGCAATTGCTGAGCCCTCAAGCCAAGGCCGCGGTCAATCAATTGATCCCCAACGCGGACTTCGCCCAGCTGGCCTTGTACATGGACCAGCACAAGCAGGAATTGAAACAGCAGCTGCCGGGCTCGGATCAATGGCATTACAACGACGAACCGGTGTGCGACGGCGTGGAAGAGGACGATTGTCCCAGCGGCAACTGCGCGTCCAATCAGATCGGGCGCTACAGCAAGGTGCTGGCCGACAAAACCGCGAGCAAGTCCGCCCGCGCCCAGGCGCTGACCTTCTTGCTGCACATGATCGGCGACATCCACCAGCCGCTGCACGCGGCCGACAACCACGACCGCGGCGGCAACGACGTCCGCGTGCGCCTGGCCGGCAGCAGCAAGGTCAGCAATTTGCATTCGGTGTGGGACACCGCGTTGGTGCAGCAGGCGCTGAACGGCGCCAACGAGCAGAGCTGGGCGGCGCAGGACCTCAAGTACTACGCGCGCAATATCGCCGGTTGGCAGAGCGGGCAGGTCAATGACTGGATCAAGGAATCCAACCAGTACGCGCGCAGCGAAGTGTACGGCCCGCTGTCCAACTTCAGCTGTGGCAGCGCGCCCAGCGACGTGGCCTATCTGGACCGCACCTACCAGACAGCCGGCGCTCAGCTGGTCAAACAGCAGTTGGCCAAGGCCGGCGCGCGCATCGCCATGGTGATCAACCAGGCGCTGCAGTAAAACGGCGCGTCCGCGCTAGAATGGCGGCTCCGTCGTCACCGGAGCCGCCATGTCCATTCACGAGCTCAGCCTCAAGGGTTTCCGTTCCATCCGTCAGCTGCGGCTGGAGCTGGAGCCGCTCAACGTCGTCGTCGGGCCCAACGGCTGCGGCAAATCCAACCTCTACAAAGCGGTGCGCCTGCTGCACGAGGCCGCCTGCGGCCGCCTGTCCGCTGCGCTGGCGGAAGAAGGCGGCATCCAGAAGGCGATGTGGGCCGGCGGCCTGCGCCGCGGGGACCGCAAGGGCGAGCCCAAGCGCATGGCGCTGGCGGCGCGGCTGGCCGATTACGACTACGAATTGCAGCTGGGCTACCCCGAACCCAGCCGCAGCCTGTTCTCGCTGGACCCATTGGTGAAGGAGGAGACGTTGTGGCTGGCCGGCCAGGGCCGCCGCCCATCGGCCCAGGTGTTGGAGCGGCGCAATCAGAGCGCCTTTCTCACCAGCGTGGACGGGGTCAGGACCACCTATCCATTGGGCCTGCAGGCTGAGGAGTCGGTGTTCGGCCAGTTGTCGGAACCGCATCTCTATCCCGAGGTGTCGCAAGTGCGGGAGACGCTGCGGCGCTGGCGTTTCTACCATGAGTTCGCGGTGTGGCCCGGCTCGCCGCCGCGCGCGCCGCAAGTGGGCATCCGCTCGCCGGTGCTGGCGCACGACGGCGGCAACCTGGCGGCCGCCTTCCAGACCATCGTGGAGATCGGCGATGTCGAGCTGCTGCGCAGCGTGCTGGCCGACGCGTTTCCGGACAGTGGCTTTCAGGTGGAAGCGCTGCATGGTCGTTTCCAGATGCTGATGCAGCGCGACGGCATTCTACGGCCGCTGGAGGCGGCCGAATTGTCCGACGGCACCTTGCGTTTCCTATGCCTGGCGGTGGCCTTGCTCAGCCCGCGTCCGCCGGCTTTCATGGCCTTGAACGAGCCGGAAAACAGCCTGCACCCGGACTTGCTGCCGGCCTTGGCGCGGCTGATCGCCGAGGCCGGCCGCCACAGCCAGCTGTGGGTGACCAGCCATTCGCCGCGCTTGGCGGAGCTGATCGCGCTCCACCGGCCGCTGCGTCGTTTCACGCTGACGCAGCGCGATGGCGAGACGGTGCTGGCGGATGAGGATTGAGTTGGGGTTGAGGTGTGTTTCAGGCTGCGCGCCGAGTGCAAAAAGCCCAAGCATCCGCTTGGGCTTTTTTCATCACTCAGACCACTCGCTCAGACCGGTTGCAGAAACAGCGCCTGCTCCGCCGCGCGGCGCCGGGTGAGGCCGGGCAAGACCTTGCCGCCGGCCTTGTTCCAGCGCGGAAACTGGGCGGCGGCGCCGGCGTAGTCGCGCTGATTGAGCAGGCGCAGCAGGGTGGAGTTCTGCAGCGAGCCCAGGCCCAGGTTGTAGCTGAAGCTGACCAGCGCGTCGAACTGGTTCTGGTGCAACGGCACCGCCGCCAGCCGGGTGACGCCGGTTTCGAAGCGGCTCAAATCGCGCGCCAGCAGCGCGTCGGCCTGGGCCTGGGTGATGACCAGGCCCGGCGTCACGTCCGGACCGGTGTGGCCGTAGCCTATGGTCCAGACGCCCACCGCGTCCTGGTAGGCCTTGAGGCGCAGGCCTTCGAATTGCTGGATCAATTTGACGCCGTTGGCGCTGATATTCATGTCGGGCTCCTGGGAAGGGCCCCCGGCGGACGCGGAGAGACGCTCGAAAGAATCTGAGGCAGGAGGAGAAGCGGGCGGGGGCGGGACCGGCCGCGCGGAGCGGTCCGGGTGCGTCGTCCCCATTATGCTCAGGGCCCGGAAACGGGCCGAGGCGACAGGCGTCAGTGGCGGGAGAGGGGTATTTTTGCGGCTCCCCCACCCTAGGAGTGATTGCTCGTTATAGGCAGGGTGGGTGGAGCGTAGCGATACCCACGCGGGAATCCCATCGGGAGATGGCGTCGCGGAACGCAGCGCACTTTGACGCGGTTTTTAGTATACGAAGCGCTCGCGCAGGTCTTCCAGGTTCAGCTCTTTCAGAATCGCCTCCTGGCGTTCGCGCGCGCTGTTTTTGCGCTGGCCGGTGTACTTGGCGATGATCAACTCGTTCTTCATCGAGTGCTCCCAGCCCACCAGCTCGGTGACGGTGAGCTGATAGCCGCGCGCTTCCAGCTGCAGGCAGCGCAGCACATTGGTCAGATGGCTGCCGAACTCGCGGGTGTGGATGGGGTGGCGCCACATCTCGGACAGCGGAGTCATGCCGAAGCTCTGGTTTTTCTTCTGGCGCAGCACGCCGGCCACTTCCGCCTGGCAGCAGGGCACCAGCACGATGTAGCGCGCGTTCTTGGCCAGCGCGAAGCGGATGGCGTCGTCGGTGGCGGTGTTGCAGGCGTGCAGCGCGGTGATGATGTCCACCTGCTCCGGCAATTGCTCCGAGGTGATCGACTGCTCCACGCTCAGGTTCAAAAAGCCCATGCGTTCGAAGCCGAGGCGAGCGGCCAGCTCTTGCGAGCGGCTGACCAGTTCCGGCCGGGTTTCGATGCCGTAGACGCTGCCGGCGGCCTTGTCCTTCAGGAACAGGTCGTAAAGGATGAAGCCCAGATAGGATTTGCCGGCGCCGTGGTCGGCCAGGCTCATCTCGCCTTTTTCCGCCAGCACGTCGGCCATTAGCGGCTCGATGAACTGGTACAGGTGGTAAACCTGTTTCAGCTTGCGGCGGGTGTCCTGGTTGATCTTGCCGTCGCGGGTCAGGATGTGCAGCTCTTTGAGCAGTTCCAGCGATTGCTGCGGTTTGATCTCGGGAATCAGGCTCATGGCGGCCTCCTGCGAAAAACGAATCGCCGGATTTTAGTCCAATTCGCGGCGGCGCGCTTGGGAGCTGGTTTCAATGCTCCTGTCTAACTGTCCCGCCGAAGCGCGGCGGACATTCTCAGGCGTAGAGCCTGTTCAAAGTCTCGCGAGCTAAGGCGAGACAAGGCGAAAACGGCTGAGAAAGCGGAATGTACGCGTGGTACATGAGCATTTCGAAGGTGTTTTCAACGCCGTATCGCCGACGCGCAGCAGACTATGAACAGGTTCTCAGCCTGTACTGACCGGCTGCACGCTAATCCGCTCCAACCAGCGCAGCATGTCCTGCTCCACTTCCACGCGGTTGGTTTCGTTCAGCATTTCGTGGCGGCCACCGGGGTAGACCGTGGTTTGCACGTCCAGCAGGCCGGCTTCGCGGTAGCGGATTTCCAGCTGGCCCAGGCCCAGCTTGCCCAGGCTGACCGGGTCGCGGCTGCCGGCCAGCAGCCAGACCGGACAGCGGCGCGGCAGGCTGTCGCCGCTTGCCTCGCCGCGTTCCATGGCGATGATGCCGCCGAACAAATCTATCCACAGGCCGGGGCAGGGGTCGAAGCCGCATAGCGGGTCCGCCAGGTATTTGTCCACTTCCGCCGGGTCGCGGCTCAGCCAATCCATGCCGGTGCGGGCGGGCAGGAAGCCCAGGTTGAAGCTGCCGAAGATCAGCCGCGCCAGCAGCCGGCTGGGGCGCTCCGGGCTGCCGAAGCGGGCCGCCAGCCGTGCCAGGCCGCGCAGCAGCCAGGCCAGCGGCCGCTGGCGGTAGCCGGTGGCGGACAGGATCAGGCCGGACAGCGCCGCGCCGTGGCGCAGGAAATAGGCGCGGGCGATGAAAGAGCCCATGCTGTGGCCGAACAGCGCCACCGGCAGGCCGGGATGGTGTTCCGCGGCGTGGCGGCGCAGGGTGTCCACGTCGGCCACTACCTTGTCCCAGCCATTCTCGGTGGCGAAATGGCCGCGCAAGCGCGGCGCGGCGCCGTGGCCGCGGTGGTCGTGGGCGTAGACCGCGTAGCCGGCGGCGGTCAGCGTTTGGGCGAAGCGGTGGTAGCGCACCGCGTATTCGCTCATGCCGTGGGAGATCAGCACCACGGCGCGCGGCGCGCCGTCCGGCAGCCAGCAGGCGGCGTGCAGGGTTTCCCCGTCGTCGGCGTTCAGGTGGAAGGTTTGCATGGCGGTGAGCCCTTTTATGGCCTGTTTCGACCGCGTCGCGGCATCAGGGTTGCGGCGCGGCGGCGGTTTCACAGCAGAACATGGCGCGACGATGCTGGCAAGCGCTATCCAAATGTCCTGGCGCGGGTGCCGTCATCGGGATGGGGTGCCGGTTTTCCGAAACGCGCCCGGGCCCTCCGCGCTTGACCAGGCCCGGCGGGGTGGGCAACATGGGCCGCGTGCCGTTTCATACAGCGCGGCATCAGGAATGGAAGCCTGAATTGAGTCGGGGGACTTATCATCCCAATGCCACGCTATAGCTGCGCCCATCAGGGCAGGTTATGGCAGGGAGGCCTTTGGCCTGCTGGCTCCGACTCGCCTGTCTTCCAACCCTGCCATATGCCTGCCCATCTTGATTGGAAGCGGGGTGGCAGGCTCATTTTGGATCGGAGCCCGTCATGCCTCTATTGTCAGTTCTGTCCCTGCTTTCCAAACCGCCTCCGTCCAAGGAGGCCGCTCAATCTCCAGCCGCTCTCCCTGCGGCCAGCCGTCTGATCAAGACCGTCAAACATCTGCAAGGTCTGCGTTCGGAAAATACCGTGCTTTCCGCCATCGATCCCGTTCTGATTCATTTAGCCCGTTGCTGCGAGCATTACGACGATATCGCCGAAGAGCTGCGTCAATGCAATGAGGCCTTGGGCGCGGTGCTGTTGATGCTGCGTCACACCGAAAACGCGCAAGTGCGCGGCAAGGCGCTGTGGGCCTTGCTGGAGCCTTTGCAGCAGCGTTTGCAGGGGGCGATGGAGAGGCTGGAGACGGTGACGTCTTAGAACGTGTTTACGATCCGTTGCGTGTTGCGAGCAAGGCCTTGTTTCGCTTTGGTTGGCGTGATCCTCAACCGCGGGTGCTGGTGGGTATCGCCTGCGGCTCCACCCACCCTACGTGTGGTCGTTGGCCAGGGGTAGGGTGGGTGGAGCGCAGCGATACCCACGCGGCGGTCTTGGAGAGGCTTGGGGCGCTTCGGATAGGCGGTTTCCTGTGCGGCAAGCCAGGGTCAAAACACTGAAAAGGTCGTGAACAGGCTTTTAGCATCGGTACTCGTCGCACCGTGTGTCTACTGATGCGCAGCAGATGGTGGACAGGCGCTCAGGCCAGCATGTGTTCCGGGTCGAAGTCCGGATTGAGCCGCGAGCTCAGCACGTGGTCGCGCCAGGCGCCGTTCAGATAGAGGTAGTTCTTGGCGTGGCCTTCGATCTCGAAACCCAGCCGCTTGAGCAGGCCGGCGCTGCGCAGATTGTGCGGCTGGTAGTTGGCCTGGACCCGGTGCAGCTTGAGGGTGTCGAAGGCGCAGCGTATCACCGCTTCCAGCGCTTCGCGCATCAGGCCCTGGCCCTGGCAGTGCTGGTCCAGCCCATAGCCCAGATGACAGGACTGGAAGGCGCCGCGGCTGACATTGCTGAGGCCGACGCTGCCTATCACCCGTTCCGGCTCGGCGTGCAGTGCCAGCAGGAAGCGGCCGCCACGGCCTTCTTCCCAGTCGCGGGCGCGCTGGCGCAGCTGCATGGTCCAGTACAGCTCGGTGTAAAACATGTCGCCGGGCTTGGGGTCCCAGGGTTCGAAGTGCAGGCGGTTGTGGACGTGGAAGTCCAGCATCGCGCGCGCCAGCGCGGGCTGCGCCGGCAACAGCAGCAAGCGCGGCGTGCTGAGGGTGGGCTGGGCGATGGGCATGCGGGGCGGGTCAGGCGCTGGCGGGAAAGGCGATCTCAGCCGCCGCGCGCAGCAGGATGGGCACGCCGAAGCTGCCCAGCTTGGGCAGAGTGGCGTTTTCATGGGCGCGGATCTGGGCGGCGCTGGCGTGGTCCTTGTCGTGGGTGGTGTGTGCGTCGCTGACCAGGATGATGGCGTAGCCGTGGGCCGCCGCGCTGCGGGTGGTGGTGTCGATGCAGAATTCGCTGGCGTAGCCTGCGATGACCAATTGGCCGACGCCCCATTGTTGCAGCTGCTCATGCAGGCCGGTGCGCAGGAAGGAATCCGGCGTGGTCTTGCGCAGGTAGTGGTCGTCCGGCTGCGCGTCCAGGCCGCGGGCCAGCCGCCATTCTGCCGAGCCGTGGGTCAACGGCGCGCTGGCGCGTTCATGCTGAACCCAGACCACCGGCGTTCCGGCCGCGCGCGCGGCGGTGGCCAGTTGATTGAGGCGGGCGATGACGGCGTCGGCCTGGTCGGCGCGCGGTTCGTGGTCGAACATGCCGCTTTGCACGTCGATGATCAGCAGGGCGGTTTTCATCGGGGTTTCCTGTCGCGGGATTGAGTCGCCAATGTCATATGAAACGCGGCAAAAAGCAAGCCCCGCTAGGGCGGGGCTTGGGTGGGAACTTGGAATCTGTTTACGATCTCGCGAGCTAAGGCGAGACAAGGCGAAAACGAGCGAAAAAGCGGAATGTACGAGTGGTACATGAGCATTTTGAGCTCATTTTTAACGCGGTATCGCTGAAGCGCAGCAGATCGTAAGCAGGTTCTCAGGCGGTCAGCCTGTCCAGTGCTTCTCTATACTTGGCCGCGGTCTTCTCGCGCACTTCCAGCGGCACCGCCGGCGCCGGCGCCTGCTTGTCCCAGCCGGAGGCTTCCAGCCAGTCGCGGACGAACTGCTTGTCGAAGGACGGCGGGTTGCCGCCCGGCGCGTAGCTGTCCGCCGGCCAGAAGCGGCTGGAGTCCGGGGTCAGCGCTTCATCCATCAGCGTCAGCACGCCGTTTTCGTCCAGGCCGAACTCGAACTTGGTGTCGCAGATGATGATGCCGCGGCTGGCGGCGAATTCGGCGGCGGCGCGGTAGAGCTTGATGGCGGTGTCGCGCACCTGGGCGGCCAGCTCGGCGCCGACGATTTCCTCGCAGCGCTGGTAGCTGATGTTTTCGTCGTGATCGCCCACCGCCGCCTTGGTGGACGGGGTGAAGATGGGTTCGGGCAGCTTGTCCGCCTCGCGCAGGCCGGCTGGCAGCGCCAGGCCGCAGACGGTGCCGCTTTGGCGGTACTCCTTCCAGCCGGAGCCGGCCAGGTAGCCGCGCACCACGGCTTCGATCGGCACCGGCTTCAGGCGCTTGGCCACCACCGCGCGGCCGGCCACTTGCGGCAGGTCGGCGGCGGAGACTACGTCTTCCGGCGCGTCGCCGGTCAGGTGGCAGGGCACCAGGTCTTTGAGCTTGTCGAACCAGAAGTTGGAGATGGCGGTGAGAATCTGGCCCTTGCCGGGAATGGGGTCGTCCAGGATCACGTCGAAGGCGGACAGCCGGTCGGTGGCGATCATCAGCATGCGCTGGTCGTCGATCTCGTACAGGTCGCGGACCTTGCCGGAGTAGATTTTCTTCAAGCTGGTCAGTTGGGTGGTGTTGAGTCCGGTCATTGGAAGTCCTCGGTGGAACGGGCAATGTGTTTCAAGGCTTCGCGCCGGCTGAGCCCGGATAGCGGCGTGGCCGCTACAAAGGCGCGCACGGCGTTGGCGTCGGTGTAAGCGTATTCGCGCAAGGCCCAACCTATGGCCTTGCGGATGAAGAATTCGGCGTCGCCGGCATTCGCGGCGCAGTAGCGGAACAGGCGTTCGGCGTCGGTGTCGGCTTTCCAGCGCAGCTGGTGCAGGATGGCGACGCGGCGCAGCCAGAAGTCGGCATCGCCGCTGAGGGCGTCCATGTCGCGCTGCAAATCCCGGTGCTGGCGCGTGAGCGCGCCGACCACCCAGGCGGCCAAGCCGTCCACGCAGTCCCACCAGGGCTTGGCGGCGGCGAGGGCCAGCAGCCGCGGCAGGCTGGCGGCCGGCAGTTCCTCGGCGCGCGCGGTCAGCAGGTCCACCGCCGCGTATTGGAATTCGCGTTCCGGTTGCCGCCACAGTTGCTCGGCCAGGTCCAGGCAGTATTCCGCGGAGCGGCTCTTGAGCGCGCGGATCCAGGGCGTGGATACTTTTCGGCGCGCCGGCGTGGGCACGCCGAGAAAGTCGAACCGCTCGCGCATATAGGCGCGCATCGGCGCGGCCTGCTCCGGGACGGCGGCGGCGCTGAGTTCAGCGCGCAGCGCGGCGATGTCGGCGTTCACGCCGGGGCCTCGTCGAAAAAGCGCATGCCGGCGTAAGGCCGGGCGCGGCAGGCGGCCAGCCGCGAGGCCAGCGTGCCGACATGCAGTTCCAGTTGATGGCCGTCCGGGTCCAGGAAGTAGAGCGAGTCGCCCTCGCTGCGGTTGTCCCGCCATTGGCGGACGCCGGCGGCGGCCAGGCGTTCGCGCCAGGCCGGGAAGTCGGCGGCGTCGACGCCGAAGGCGTAATGGGTGTAGCCGGCGGGCGGCACGGCGTCGGGGTCCAAGGACAGGCACAGCCACAGGCCGTCCAGGCTCAGATAGCCGCCGCTGTCCCAGCGCGCGTGGGGCTGGCAGCCCAGGATGCCGGCGTAGAAATCCCAGGCGCGCTCCAGATCTCGCACCGCCAGGGTCAGGTGATTCAGTCCGTTCAGTGTCATGGCGGAAAAATGGCGAAGTTCTGTAAGAACCTGTTCAAAGTTTAGCGAGCTAGAGCGAGACAAGGCGAAAACGGCTGAAGAAGCGGAATGTACATGTGGTACATGAGCATTCTGAAGTCGTTTTCAACGCAGTATCGCCGACGCGCAGCAGACATTGAACGGGCTCTTAGGCTTCGCCATGCGCTTACAAGGTGTCCTTCAAGGCCCGGGCCTGGTCCAAGGCTTCGTCGGCCGTGGCCGCCATCACATTGAAGTGGCCCATCTTGCGGCCGGGGCGCGCGCTTTTCTTGCCGTACAGATGTAGTTGGGCGTTGGGCGCTTCCGCCAGCACGTCCCAGTTGGGCTGGCCGCCGTTGTCCTTCCACACATCGCCCAGCAGGTTGACCATCACCACCGGGCTGAGCAGGTCGGTGCGGCCCGGCAGCAGGCCGCACATCGCGCGCACCTGTTGCTGGAACTGGTCGGTCAGGCAGGCGGTGAGCGTGTAGTGGCCGGAGTTGTGCGGCCGCGGCGCGATCTCGTTGACCACCAGGCTGTCGTCGTCCAGCACGAAGAATTCCACCGCCAGCACGCCAACATAGTCCAGCGCCTCGGCCAGCTTGAGCGCCATGCTTTGGGCTTCGGCCGCCAGCGCAGGCTTGATGCGCGCGGGCACGATGGATTCGTCCAGAATGCCGCCGGCGTGGATGTTCTCGGCCACCGGGAACACCGCGCACTGGGTGGCGCTGACCCGGGTGACGATGGCGGACACTTCCAACTGCAGGTCCAGCATCTTTTCCAGCACGCAGGCTTGACCGCCCAGATTAGCGTAGGCGGCGCGCGCTTCTTCCGCGGTGCCGACCCGCACCTGGCCCTTGCCGTCATAGCCCAGGCGGGCGGTTTTCAGGATGCCGGGCAGGTAGGGCGCGAGTTCAACCTGGATGTCCTCCACGCTCTGGATGGCCAGATAGGGCGCGGTGGGCAGGCCGGCCTTGGCGATCCAGGCTTTTTCCACGATGCGGTCTTGGGCGATGGCGACGCAGTCGCCGGACGGGGACACGCGGGTGGTCTTGGCCAGCAGGCGCATGGCGTCGGCGTTGACGTTCTCGAATTCAGTGGTGACGGCGGCGCAACTCTTGGCCAGGTCTTCCAGCGCGGCGGGGTCGTTGAACGGCGCGCACAGGTGGCGGTCGGCGAAGTCCGCCGCCGGCGCGGCTTCGTCCGGGTCCAGCACGGTGACGCGGTAGCCCATGGTCTTGGCGGCCACGGCGAACATGCGGCCCAACTGGCCGCCGCCCAGGATGCCCAGCATCGCCGGGGGTAGGATGGCGGCCATTATTCGATCTCCGGCAGGGTCATCGCCAGCACGGTTTCTTCTTGCTTGCGGCGGAAGGCGATCAGTTGTTCCGCCAGTTCCGGGCGGGTGGCGGCCAGCATGGCCACGGCGAACAGCGCGGCGTTGGCGGCGCCGGCTTCGCCGATGGCGAAGGTGGCCACCGGGATGCCCTTAGGCATTTGCACGATGGAGAGCAGCGAATCCTCGCCGCGCAGGTATTTGGACGGCACCGGCACGCCCAGCACCGGCAGATGGGTCTTGGCGGCCAGCATGCCCGGCAGGTGGGCGGCGCCGCCGGCTCCGGCGATGATGGCCTTCAGGCCGCGCTCGGCAGCGGTTTCTGCGTATTGGAACAGCAGGTCGGGAGTACGGTGGGCGGAGACGACGCGGGTTTCACAGGCGATGCCGAAGTCCTTGAGCACGCGGGCGGCGTTCTGCATGACTTCCCAATCGCTGTTGCTACCCATCACGATGCCGACTTCAATCATGGCGGAGAAGCTCGCTGGTTGAGGCTAAAGGCGTGATTTTACCCGATTGGGGCCTGCTGCCGTTATGGTTTTTTATTTTGACATCAAGGTACTTAGGGCATATCACATCAGCCGCGGATAAGTGAACAGAATCAGGTGCACAGTGTTGAAAGCGACGTGAGCCAGCACCGCCCACAAGACCTGGCGGGTGGCGGCGTAGACCAGGCCGTAACCCAGGCCGGCGAGGGTGGCGAGGCCGACCCAGACCCAGCCGCCGGCGATGTGGACCAGGCCAAAGGCCACGGAGGCGGCCATCAAGGCGGCAAAGGGTTCGGTGCGCAGCTCCAGCCAGCGTTGCAGGCCGGTGCGGAAGAAGGCTTCCTCGGCCAGCGAGACCAGGAAGAAGTTGGCGAACAGCCAGGGCAGCAGCCAGTGCGGCCATTTCGGCGCCCAGGCGATGACGCCGGCCACGCTGGCCAGGCCCAGCACGACCAGCAACAACAGCGCGCCGACGCCGGCGGCGGCCGGTCCCCAGCGCCGTTCCACCTGCGGACTGGCGGACAGCACCATCAGCAGCAGCCAGCCGGCGGCGCCTTTGTCGTAGCTCCAATACAGCCGATAGGGCGCGCTGTTCGGCGTGCTCAGGCCTTGCCACAGCAAGGGGTTGTCGAAGCCGGGCAGCGCGTGCAGCGCCAGCGCCAACAGCAGCGCGATCCAGACCAGCCACAACTCCGGCCGCCGGTAGCGGCTCGCGGCCAGGCTGACGGCGAGGGCGGCGATGAGGGCCGCCGCGCCCAAGGGCTGCACCAGGCCGCAGGCGACGGCGACGCCGGCGCTGCTGAGCGCGGCCAGACGCGACGGCCAGCGCAGACGCAGGCTTTCCGCCAGCAGGGCCAAAGCCAGCAGGGCGAAGGCGGCCAGGGTGAGGGTATCGGGCAGGGGCATGGCGGGCTCGCGGAGGATGGGCGGAAAGCCAATGATACTGAAGCGGGGCGGCGACAAAAAGACCGCCGCGGGTCAGGCCGGAACCGGACCCGCGATGGTAGAGCGCTCCCGTGTGCGGGGAGAGGCGATGTTTAGTTGAGTTTGGCCGCGCGCACCGCGGCGGCGGCGTCGGTGATGCCGGCGGAGCAACCTTCGCAATCCGCCGCCGGTTGG
This sequence comes from Chromobacterium haemolyticum, assembly GCF_002081825.1. GTDB lineage: Bacteria > Pseudomonadota > Gammaproteobacteria > Burkholderiales > Chromobacteriaceae > Chromobacterium > Chromobacterium fluminis. The sequence goes on from NZ_MUKU01000033.1 coordinate 48,263, forward strand.
CGCGCGGTCTTGATCAGGATGTTGCGCACCGCTTTCCAGTTGAGGCTGGGGTTGGAGGACAGCATCAGCGCCACCAGGCCGGCCACGTGGGGCGTGGCCATGGAGGTGCCCTGGAAGGCGGCGTAGCTGTCCGCTCCCGGCACGGTAGTACCGCTGTTCAACGTGGAATAGATGCCGGGGTCGCCGCTGTTGAGGTCGCCGCCGGGCGCGGTGACGGTGGTGATCGCGCCGTAGTTGGAGTAGGAGGCGATGCCGCCGGATTTGCCGTTGGAGGCCACGGTGATCACGTCGGGGCAGCTGGCCGGGTTGGTGTTGCGCACGTTCTTCATCGCGTTGCCGGCGGCCACCACCACCACGCCGTTGCGGGCGTTGACCTGCTGGATGGCGTCGCGATAGGTGCGGCTGCAAGGCTGAGCGCCGCCCAGGGACATGCTCAGCACCCGCGCCACATTGGCGTTGATCGGCGCGCCGGGCACGGTGGCGCCCACCGCCCACAGCATGGCGTCGGCGATGTCCGAGCTGGCGCCGCCGCACTGGCCCAGCACGCGCAGCGGCAGCAACTTGGCCTTGGGCGCTACGCCGGTCAGGCCGTTGCCGTCGCCGGCGGCCGCGGCGATGGTGCCGGCCACGTGAGTGCCGTGCCAGCTGCTGTTGCCGGCGCGGCACAGGCTGCCGTCGCTGTAATCGCCCTGATCCAGGCCGTTGTTGGTGCGCGCGCTTTGCACCGGCTGGCCGTTGCTGTCCAAGAGCGGGCTGCCGTCGGCGTTGGTTTGCGCCACCGCCGGCAGGCGCGCGCGCTTGGCGTCGGAGATGAAGTTGTAGCCGGGCTCCAGCAGATTGGGCTTGAGGTCCGCGTGCGGACGGTAGCCGGTGTCCAGCACCGCCACGGTGACGCCGGCGCCCAGGGACAGGTCCCAGGCGGCGGGCAGGTTCATCGCGCCCGGTTCGCCGGCGCTGGCCTGCATATCCCATTGCTTGCCGGCGTACAGCGGGCTGCTGGGCAGGTAGTTGGGGCTCATGACGAAGTCCGGCTCGGCGTATTCCACCGCCGGGTCTTGCTGGATTTTGCGCGCCAGGGTTTGGGCTTCGGCCACGCTCATCGCCTTGCTGCTTTGATAGACGTAGGCGCCGGTGCCCATCTGGTGATGGAACTGCAGCGGGCTGCCGCTCAGTTGCTGCACGCGTTGGGTGCGGGAGGCGAAATCCGCCGGGCGGCTGGACGGCGCGCGGCCGCCGTTAGCGATGCGAGCCTGGGTCAGTTGCAGCTGGGAGACGCTGTGGTATTTGACGATGATGCCGGTGATGCCGGCGGCGGAGGGCGCGGCCATCGCGATTTCAGCGCCGGCGCCGGCCAGCAGCGCGGCGGTCAGCAGGGACAGCGAGGTTTTGCGGTTCATATTCTGTTGCTCCAGTGCGTCGGGGACTTAGTTCTTGACGTAGGGGATGGCGGCGAGGCCGGCCGGGGCGTTGCCGCCGGCGGACGGGCTGCCCCAGGCGACGAACTTGCCGTCCTTGGCCACGGCGAGGAAGCCGCCGAGCGGGGTGCTGTAAATGGCGCGGATATTGACCAGGCGCGAGCGGATGGCGGAGCTGTCGCCGCCGTGGGTGGGCGCGCCCCAGGTGACCACGCTGCCGTCGGCCTTCAAGGCGGCGAAGGCGTAGTCGTTGGCGAACACGGCCACCACATCGCGCAGGCGGTGCCGCACGGCGCTGCTGTCGCCGCCGCGCAGTTCGTCGCCCCAGGTCACAACGCTGCCGTCCTGACGCAGCGCGGCGAAGGCCAGTTCGGTGGAGGTGATGGCGCGCACGCGGTTGAGCTGGTGTTGCACGCCGCTGGCGTCGTTGCGGGCGCTGTCGCCCCAGGTGACCACGCTGCCGTCCTTGCGCAAGGCGGCGAAGGCGGTCTTGCTGGCGTAGAGTTTGGCCACGCCCGCCAGGTTGCCGGCCACCGGGCCGGTGTCGGCGCCGCGGTCGAAGTAGGCGCTGCCTATGGTGGCGACGCTGCCGTCCTGCTTCAGCGCGGCGAAGACGTTGAGGTTGGTCTGCACGGCGCTGACGCCGGCGGGCATGGGCTCGCTGCCGTCGTAGTAGTCGCTGGTCTGGCCGTCCCAGTTCAGGCCCCACACCACCACGCTGCCGTCTTTTTTCAGCGCGGCGAAGTTGTAGTCCGTGGCGGCGATGCTGGCCACGTTGTTGAGTTTGGCGGCCAGCGGCGAGGCGTCGCCGCCGGAGTTGGGGTCGCCGAAGGCGAGCACGCTGCCGTCCTTCTTCAGCAGCGCCACCGCGCCCAGGTTGTGGCTGACGCTGGCGACGTCCTTCAGCGAGGCCAGTCGGGCGGCGTCGAAGTAGGAGGAGATGGATTTGGAGCCGCCGTTGCCGTCGAAGGTGGTTTCGATATTGCCCCAGCTGGTGGCGCTGCCGTCGCCGTTGAGGGCGACGAAGCCGCGCTTGGTGGGCCACAGTTTGGTGATTTTGCCCAGCGGCGCCACCGGCGAAGTGGAGTCGGCGCTGCCTATGCCCACCGGGCCGGCGAAGCTGGCGCCGGAGCCGGCGCGGCCCCAGCCGACGACGGTGCCGTCGGCCTGCAGCGCGGCCATCGCGCGTTCATTGCCGGCCACCGCCACTACGTCTTTGGGTTGGGCGGGCAGGGCGGAGGTGTCGCCGCCCAGGCGGCTGCTGCCCCAGACCGCCAGCGTGCGGTCCGCCTTCAGCACGGCGAACACCGACGGCGCGCTGAACACGTTCTGCGGCACCAGGGTCTGGCTGGCGCTGGTCAGCGCGCAGCTGACGGTGGCGGTCAGCGGCTGGTCCGGCGCGCTGTCTTCGGCGCTGAAGCCGCGGGCGCCATTGCTCCACTGCACGCGCGGCTGGCCCAGGCACAGGCCGCTGGGCACCGCGGTCAGCACGCCGCCGCGGTTGCCGAAGATGTCCACCGCCAGGCGGCCGCTGCCGCCATGATGGCTGGAGCCGTCGCCGGGCTGGCTGCCGCTGCCGTCGTCTTCGCAGCCGGACAGGCCGCCGATCAGCGCTACGCCCACGGCGATAGCGCCAAGCCGGAACCATTGGGTTCCGCTTGCTTGTGTGGTTCTCATCACGGGTAACTCCTTTGTATATCTTGTCGTTTGTGTTTTTATCCTGGGTTTAAACCCAGAATGAATATATTGTCATGCGGTAAGCATGTTTGGTAGAGAAAACGCATGGACAAGGCAAGAGGGAGCGGGAGGAGAAGCAGATGGAAAAGACGGAGCAATGCGCTATTTTGGTGCAGCGTGCCGATAACCAGCGGTTATAATTATTTGTGTTTTAATTTTTTGTTGAAAAATCAGGTATTTGCCGGGGGAGAAAATGGCGCGTAAGACAAAGCCAGCCGCGGCGGGCTGGCGTCAAAATGGGGCATGAGGGCCGGAAGGGAGCCGGCCGGGGTGTTACATTTTTGCCAGTTGCTGGCGCGCTTTCTGGGCGGAATCGGTCTTGGGATACAGTTTGATCAGGCGTTTGTAAGTGGTTTTGGCCTGATCCATCTGGCCCAGATCGCGCTGGCAGTTGCCGATATTGCGCAGGGCCTCCGGCGCGAAGTGATTGTCCGGAAATTGCTCGACGAAGCGGCGGTGGATGTCGATGGCGGCGTCGTATTGGCGCAAGGCGGTGTGGGACACGCCCAGCCAGTAAGTGGCTTCAGCCACTTGCGGCGCCTGCGGGTTTTGTTCGATGAAGCCGCGCAGCGCGTCGGCGGCTTTGGCGAAGTCGCGAGCGCGCAGCAAGTTCAGCGCCTTGTCGTAATCCGGGCTGGTGGCCGCGCCGCCGTCCGCGGAGCCCGAGGCGTCGCCGTGCGTAGCGGGCACCGGTTTGGCGCCGCTGTTCTCCAGATGGCCCAGCCGGCCGTCCAGGTCGTTGTACAGATCGTTCTGACGCTTTTGGGTGGTTTGCAGATTGTAGTTCAGCACTTCCACGTCGCCGCGCAGCTTGGCCACTTCTGCCTTCATCGTTTCCAGTTGGCTGACCATCTCCAGCAGCTTTTCATTGGAAAGCTTGCTTTCCACTTCATTGAGCCGCGTAGAGGCCTGGCGGTTGACTTGGTCCAGCTGGCGGCGGGTTTCTTCCAGATCGCCGGTGGTGGCGCAGCCGGTGAGGACCAGCAGCAGCGCGCTGCAAAGGGTGAGCCGTTTCATGGTTGTCCCGGGATGTCCCGCCGTCCGGCCCGGAGGGGACGACGCTAGTGAGTTGGGTGGCAATGAATACAGCCGGATATCTTAACGGCAAGCGCGCGAAAGCGCATCCGCCCGATGTCCGGCTGTAATGCCGGCCCGGAGGGCCGGCGTCGTAAACAGACCCAGTGCTTTTAGTGGCCTTGGTACACGATGTCGGCGCGACGGTTCTCGGCGAAGTCCGACTCGGTGTTGCCGGTGGCGCGCGGTTTTTCCTTGCCGAAGCTGACCGCTTCCAGCTGGCTTTCCTTGGCGCCCAGCACTTCCATCGCCTTCTTCACGCTCTCGGCGCGGCGCTGGCCCAGGGCCAGGTTGTATTCGCGGCTGCCGCGGGCGTCGGTGTTGCCCTGGATGATGACTTTTTTGTCAGCGTTCTGCTTCAGGTAGGCGGAGTGGGTTTCCACTACCGGTTTGCCGTTGGCGTCGACGGAGGAGGAGTCGAAGCCGAAGTAGACGCTGCGCTTGGCCAGCGGGCTGTTGGGATCGTTCAGCGGATCCACGGACACCTGGTTCTGGTTGCCGCTGCCGGTGTCCACCGGCGCGGTGGTCTGCGGCGCGGTGGGCTGCTGGGTGCCAGTGGTGGTGTCGGCCGGTTTGGTGCTGGCGCAGGCGGCCAGCAGGGTTACGGTGGCGGTGCCGAGGACGAGTTGTTTCCAGTTCATATCAATAGCTCCAATTAAGGACGATTAAATGGGCCCCAAGCCGGGTCCTGTACATCGCCGTTGATAACGGCCAATTTCACTTTGCTGCTGCCATCCGTGGTGGCGGCGTACAACACGCTCTTGCCGCCGGCGTCGCTGGCGTACAGCACCATGCGGCCGTTGGGGGCGAAGCTTGGGCGTTCGTTGTAGCCGCCGTCCGACAGCACTCGGCTGTCGTTGGTGGCCAGGTCTTGCGCCATCACGCGGAAGTTGCCTCCCTCGCGACGGATGTAACTCAGGGTCTTGCCGTCCGGCGACACCTTGGGCGACACGTTGTAGCGTCCTTCCCAGGTGACGCGCTGGGCGTTGCCGCCGTCGGCGGACACGCGGTAGATCTGCGGGCCGCCGGCGCGGTCGGAGACAAAGTACAGGCTGCCGCCGTCCGGGCTCCACGCGGGCTCGGTGTCGATGCCTCCGTTGTACATCAGCCGGCGCGAGCCGCCGCCGTTGGCGTTGATCACGTAAATCTGCGAATTGCCGCTGGTGGTCAGCACCACCGCCAGCTTGCTGCCGTCCGGGCTCCAGGCCGGGGCGGAGTTGCTGCCCTTGAAGTTGGCGGCGGCAAAACGCTGGCCGGTGGCCAAGTTCTGCACCCAGACCACCGGCTTCTTGCTTTCAAACGACACGTAGGCGATGCGTCCGCCGTCCGGGCTCCAGCTCGGGGAGATGATGGGCTCCCTGGAGCGCAGAATGGTCTGGGCGCGCCCGCCGTCCACGTCCGCCACTTGCAAGAGATAGCTGCCGCCGGTCTTCAGCACGTAAACGATGCGGGTGTTGAAGAAGCCTTTCTGGCCGGTGATCGCCTCGTAAATCATGTCGGCGATCGCGTGCGCCACCTGGCGGGTGCGGTCCGGGGTGACGGTGAATTCGCCGCCGGTCAGCTGTTTCTTCTGCGCGACGTCCATCAGCCGGAAACTGATCTTCAACTGGCCGCCGCCGGCCGCCTCCACCTTGCCGATGGCGACGGATTGCGCACCGGCGGCTTGCCACAGCGGGTAGCGGATGTCAGCAGGCTCAAACGGCACATTGGCCACGCCGGCCGCGTCCACCATGCGGAAGACGCCGGAAATCGTCAGATCATTCTTGATCACCGGACCCAGGCCGCCCTGGGCGTTGGCCTCGTCCTTGAACGGAGCGATGGCGATGGCGTGGCGATTCGCCCCGCCGCCGACGATCTCAATAGTCATTTCCGCTTGCGCGCCGCCTGCGGCCATCAGACCCAGCGTGACGAGCAGCATATTCAACAGAGTTTTAAAGCTGGACATTAGTTCCCTCGAATCAGTCTATCGGCATGAGGCGACGCCGCAGCCGTTCCATCATGGCTTGTGCTTGATCCGTCTTATGACCTGGGACGGAATTCCATTTTGAACTGCCGGTAGCCGTCGTTGAAATTGGCGCCGGGCGGCAGCGCCGGAAAGGTTTTCGCTTCCCAGATCGCCCTTTGCACAGCGTCGTCGTAGGCCTTGCTGCCGCTGCTTTGCAGCAGTTGAACCCGGTTCACTTCCAGCGAGGGCAGCAGGCTGACCTGCAACACTACCTTGGGGTTGCCGCTCAGTTCCGGCGGCACCTGCACCAGCGGAGTGACTTTGGCCTTGACCCGGCTGATCCAGCCGGCCTTGGCCGTTGACGAGCCGTTGGCCGCGCCGCCGGCCACGCCGTTGGGGGAACCGGCCTGGTCGCTGCGCGCATTGGCTTTGCCGTGGGTGCGGGGGCTGTCCAGGCTGGCCAGCAGGTCGTCAGCCTCCGGATTGTAGGTCTTGGACGGCTTGGGTTTTGCCTGCGGCTTGGCGGCCGGCGCCGGCGGCGCTTTGGCCTCCGGTTTTTTCTCGGCCGGTTTGTCCGCTTGTTTGGGTTCGGGCTTCTTCGCCGGCTCGGGTTTGGGCTCCGGCTTAGGCTCGGGCTTGGGTTCAGGTTTGAGCTTGGGCGGCTCCGGCGGTTTCTTGTGGCGGCCCAGGTTGACGTCGGCCGGCGGCTCCGCCACGGCGGGACGCGGCGGCTCCACCACCGGCGCGGGCTTGGGTTCGGCCACGGCGCTGGGCGCGGGGGGCGGAGGCGCGGTGGTCCATAGCTCCAGCGCCACCGGCGCTTGTTCCTGCAAGGTTTGGGAATGGAAGCCGCCCCACAGCAGCAGGCCGACCACGGCGACGTGCAGCAGCACCGAAACGATCAGCGACCAAGGACGCGGCGAGGTGGACACTGCGGCCATCATCCCTGCTTCTGCTGCTTGACTGTCAGCGCCACGCGCTTGACGCCGGCCTGGTGGAGTTTGTCAGCGATCTGCACCACTTCGGCGTATTTGAGGTTGGCGTCGGCGGAGATGGCCACCGGGCGCTCGGCCGCGCCCAAGGCCTGGATTTGCACCGCAAGATCGGCGACGGAGGCGACGTCGGTCTTGCGGTCGTTGTCTATCAGTTGAATCTTGCCCTGGGCGTCCACGGTCACTTCCAGAGGACGGATGTCGATGCTGGTGGCTTGGGACACGCTGGGCACTTCGATCACGCCGGGCGTGAACATTGGCGCGGTCACCATGAAGATGACCAGCAGCACCAGCATCACGTCGATGTAAGGCACGACGTTCATCTGGTTCATCTGGCGGCGGGGACGGCGATTGAGCATGGAGCGTCTGTTAGCGTTGGCAAGCGGTCATGATACACCGGGCTCCGGCCGGGTGTCCGGGGTAAGCGGGTCAGACCGCGGCGGATCATGAAAAGTTCATGGCCGCGCCGGCCTGGGGGCGCTTAGAGCGTGTTTACGATCTCGCGAGCTAAGGCGAGACAAGGCGGAAACGAGCGAAAAAGCGGAATGTACACGTGGTACATGAGCATTTTGAGCTTGTACTCACCGTGTAACGCTCCACGACGCGCAGCAGATCGTAAACAGGTTCTTAGAGCCTGTTCACGATCTTTTCGTCCTGAGATAATTGCCGAATGCGAAGAAGCCATTATCCAAGCGACGTAAGTCGTGAACAGTTCGAACAGATCAGAC
>NZ_MUKU01000034.1 GCF_002081825.1 Chromobacterium haemolyticum
TTGCGCAGGCTTTCCAATAGCGGTCTGATCTGTTCGAACTGTTCACGACTTACGTCGCTTGGATAATGGCTTCTTCGCATTCGGCAATTATCTCAGGACGAAAAGATCGTGAACAGGCTCTAAGAACGGGCTCCGAGGCGGCGTTGCCACGACGCGACACCCGCCCCTAAGGACGACGGCTCGCGCTTGGTGATGCCGGAAGGCGCGGGTAGAATCCCAGCCCTCGGCGCCTGCCCCGCCATTGAATGGCAGCGTCCTGCAATCCTCAGGAACCCCACCCCATGAATGTCAGAGTTGTCGACTACCACGCGCCGGACGCGGCGGAACAATTCACCTGCTCGCTGCACGAAACCGGCTTCGGCGTGCTGGTCAATCATCCGGTACCCCAGAACCTGGTCGAAAAAATCTACGCGGACTGGCTCGCCTTCTTCAACAGCCAGGCCAAATACGACTATGCCTTCTCCATGGAGCGCCAGGACGGCTGGTTCTCGCCGGAAGTGTCGGAAACCGCCAAGGGCGCAACCCTGAAGGACATCAAGGAATACTTCCACATCTACCCGTGGGGCCGCGTGCCGCCGCAGCTCAAGGCCGACACCGACCGCTACTACGCCATCGCCAACCAGCTGGCGCAGGAACTGCTGTCCTGGGTGCAGCAATACACCCCAGCCCACATCGCCGCCCACTATACCGAGCCGCTATCGCACATGATCGCGGACAGCCAGAAAACCCTGCTGCGCGTGCTGCGCTACCCGCCGCTGACCGGCCGGGAACCCGCCGGCTCTTTGCGTGCCGCCGCCCACGGCGACATCAACCTGCTAACCATCCTGCCCGCCGCCAACGAGCCCGGCCTGCAAGTGCAGGACAAGCAAGGCGAATGGCTGGACGTGCCCTGTGATTTCGGCACCCTGGTGGTCAATATCGGCGACATGCTGCAAGAAGCCTCGGACGGCTACTATCCGTCCACCCAACACCGCGTGGTCAACCCCAGCGGCGAAGGCGCGACCAAGAGCCGCATCTCGCTGCCGCTGTTCCTGCATCCGCGACCGGAAGTGGTGCTGTCCGAACGCTACACCGCGGACAGCTACCTGAACGAGCGCCTGCGCGAATTAGGCGTCAAACAGTAAGCCCCCGTCGGCGGCAGCCTCCGCGCTGCCGCTGCCCACCTGTCACAATCAAGACAACTAGCTCATTAGCACTACGCTATCGTCCTGAGCGAAAGAATCAACTGGCACACACAAATGATAATGACTATCATTCAGTAAATTCTCACCGTGGAGCCCAGCCATGCTCAAGACCATCACCTTCGCCATCTGCCATTTCACCGTCGCTTTCAGCGTGGCCTATCTACTGACCGGCAATATCGGCGTTTCCAGCCTGCTGGCCCTGGTGGAGCCACTGGTCAACACCGTGGCTTATTACTTCCACGAAAAAGTCTGGGACCGCATCCGCGGCCGCAAGGCCCAAGCCGCCGAAACCGGCGCCGCCGGACACAACGCCCTGTTCCATCAGCACTGACTTCTTCAACACCGTGCTCGCTCTCCGGGCACGGCGCTTTCCTTGCCGCTCCCTCTCGCTATCATGCCAATGAATTTCTGTATTGACAGAAATTTCGGAAACAAATATTGTTAAGCCCATGGAACTGACACCTGTATCTCAACGTTTCGTGCTGCACTGGGGCGAAATGGGCACCCGCTGGGGCGTGAACCGCACCGTTGCGCAAATACACGCGCTGCTGTTCATCACCGGCCGCCCGCTGAACGCCGAGGAACTGGCCGACACCCTCACTGTGGCCCGCTCCAACATCAGCAACAGCCTGAAAGAGCTGCAGAACTGGCAGCTGATCCGCACTGTGCACGTGCTGGGCGACCGCCGCGACCACTTCGAAACCTCCGGCGACGTCTGGGAGCTGTTCCGCATCATCGTGGCGGAGCGACAGCGCCGCGAAATCGAACCCACGCTGCTGGTGCTGAAGGAATGCATGGACAGCCCTGACTTCCAGCAGGAGAGCCCGCTGGCGCAGGAGCGTATTCGCAGCACTTGGCAGTTCATGGACACCTTCACCTCTTGGACTCGGGAAATGCTGCGCTTGTCCACCGCCACGCTGAGCCGGGTGCTGAAGATGGGCGCCAGCATTCAGAAGCTGTTGGGGCGGGATAAATAAGTTCGCCGCGCACGCGGGCGGCGCCGGGCGGCCTTGCGCCGCCGGAAGCCCCGCGAATTTTTTTTGCCATTGCATTTCTGTTTTGACAGAAATTTCAGAAACAAAGGAGAACACCATGAGCGGATTCATCATCAGCATGATTATCGTGCCCCTGTTGTGCAGCCTGCTGTGCTGGTGGCTGTTGGCCAATCCCTTGCGGCAAGTGACCCAGGCGCTGTGCGAACACGGCGCCGGCGGACCCTTCTGGCAACGCGCCTTCTTGATCCTGATCCTGGCCGGACCGCTGCTGGCCGTGCTGCTGTTCGCCCCGGATGCGCCCTCCGCCTCCTTATGGCTGGACATCCGCGGCATCCTGATGTGGGCGCTGCTGGGTGTGGTGGCCCAGTTGCTGGTGCTGCTGCGCCTGGTCTGGCGGCAGGTGGCGCCGCGCCCCATCGCGCAGCAGGCCCAGTCCTTGCCTGCCACACCCCCGGGGGCCGCGCAATGAAGATCCTGCTCTTGGGCGGCAGCGGTTTCATCGGCCGGCCGTTGCGTCAGCTCCTGGAACGAGACGGTCACCACGTTAGCGCGCCAAGCCGCCGCCAGTTGGACCTGCGCCAGCCGCGCGCCGACTGGCGTCACTGGCTGGAAAACGTCGACGTGGTGGTCAACGCCGCCGGCCAACTACTGGACCGGCCGGCCGGCGCGCTGGAAGCCATTCATCACCTGGGACCACTGCAGCTGGCCAGCATGGCCTATCAGGCCGATGTGCGCCGCTGGGGGCAGTTGTCGGCCCTCGGCGCGGATCCGCAAGCGGACACTCTGTTCCTGGCCGGCAAGGGCTGCGGCGACGCCGCCCTGCTGGCCAGCGGCCTGGAGGCGCGCATCGCGCGCCCCTCGCTGATCTACGGTCCACAAGGCGCCAGCAGCCGTCTGCTGCTGCAACTGGCGCGGCTGCCGCTGTGGCTGCTGCCCGATGGCGGCAGCCAATGGGTGCAGCCGGTAGCGCGCGACGACGTGATCGACGGCCTGGCGAGGCTGACCGCGGCCGACGAAGCGCCGGAGGGCGTCGTCGATTTCGTCGGCGCCGAGGCGCTGACGCTGGCCGACTATCTGCGCCAGCTGCGCCAACTGCAAGGCCTGTCCTCGCCCGCCTACATCCTCAACCTGCCGTCTCAAGCCAGCCGGGCGCTGGCGACGCTGGCCGAACGCTGGCCGACCAGCCTGATCAGCCGCGATACCCTGGCCATGCTGAACCGAGGCAGCTGCGGCGACCCGGCCGCCCTCGGCGCGCTGCTGCAACGCGCCCCGCTGGCCAGCGGCCAATTCCGGGAAGCGCCATGACGCCCTCCACGCGCAACATCGAATACGCGCTGGCGGCGCTGTGGCTGTGGAGCGGCCTACAGCCGCCGCTCAGCGCCTGGGACGCGTCCATCGTCATGCTGCAACGCTTGCCGCTACCCGCCGGCTGGGCCGCGCCGCTCTTCCTCGCCGCCTGCGGCCTGGACCTCGCCTTCGGTCTACTGACCCTACTACGCCCCTGCCGCGCCTTGTGGCGGACCCAGGCCGCCGTGGTCGCCGGTTACAGCCTGACGCTGGTGATCTGGCTGCCGGAAAACTGGCTGCATCCGTTCGCCCCCTTAGTGAAAAATCTGCCCATCCTGGCCATGCTGCTGTGGCTGGGCGCTCGCCGGGAGACTTCCTCATGAACGCCTATCTCGTGGTCAAAACCCTGCACATCCTATCCGCCACCCTGATGGTGGGCACTGGCTTCGGCTCCGCCTTCTATCTGTTCTTCGCCAACCGCGGCCGCCAGAGCGCGGCCCAGGCCGAAGTGGCGCGGCTGGTGGTGCGCGCCGACTGGTGGTTCACCACGCCGGCGGTGATTTTTCAGCCTCTGTCCGGCCTGTGGCTGGCGCGGCAGGCCGATTGGCCTCTCGCCAGCGGCTGGCTGCTCGCCTCCATCGGCCTGTTCCTGTTCGCCGGCCTGTGCTGGCTGCCGGTGCTGCGGCTGCAAACCCGCATGGCGGCGATGGCGCGCGCCGCCATCGCCGCCGGCCAGTCGCTGCCGGCGCGCTACTGGCGCTACGCCCGCTATTGGGAATGCCTGGGCTATCCGGCGTTTTGCGCGATGCTGGCGGTGTATTTCCTGATGGTGCTGAAGCCGACGATGTAAGCAACGGCGCGCCAAAACCGCCACGCCGCACGCCTAGTGTAAAATGGCGTTTTGCCTGAACCAGATAGACACCTCGCCATGACAGATCTCCTCGCCGGCCTCAATCCAGAACAACTGCGCGCCGTCACCTGGCCCGACAAGAGCGCGCTGGTGCTGGCCGGCGCGGGCAGCGGCAAAACCCGGGTGCTGACCACCCGCATCGCCTGGCTGTTGTCCACCGGGCAAACCAGCCCCAGCGGCGTTCTGGCAGTGACCTTCACTAACAAGGCCGCGCGCGAGATGCAGACCCGGCTGGCGAGCATGGTGCCGGTCAACGTGCGCACCATGTGGATAGGCACCTTCCACGGCCTGTGCAACCGCTTCCTGCGCTCCCACTACCGCGACGCCGGCCTGCCGCAGACCTTCCAGATACTGGACTCTGCCGACCAACAGGCGGCGATCAAGCGCCTGCTGAAAAGCCTGGAACTGTCCGACGAGAAATTCCCGCCGCGCGCGGTGCAAAGCTTCATCAACGGCAGCAAGGAAGCCGGCCTGCGCGCCGACAAGCTGCCGCCGGCGCTCAATCCCTACGAAGCCAAGCTGGTGGAGCTGTACGCCGCCTACGACGCCCAATGCCGCCGCGAAGGCGTGGTGGACTTCGCCGAGCTACTGTTGCGCAGTTACGAACTGCTGAGCGCCAACCAGGCGCTGCGCCAGCACTATTGCAGCCGCTTCCGCCACATCCTGGTGGACGAGTTCCAGGACACCAACCGCCTGCAATACGCCTGGCTCAAGCTCTTGGCCGGCGACGGCGGCTCCTTGTTCGCCGTCGGCGACGACGACCAGAGCATCTACGCCTTCCGCGGCGCGGAAGTGGGCAATATGCGCTCCCTGCTGAACGATTTCTCGGTCAGCGAGCCGGTGCGCCTGGAGCAGAACTACCGCTCGATGGGCAATATCCTCAACGCCGCCAACGCGCTGATCGAGCAGAACGACGGCCGGCTGGGCAAGAATCTGTGGACCGACGCCGGCGAGGGCGAAAAGATCCGCCTGTTCGAAGCCTATTCCGACGGCGAGGAAGCCGAATTCATCAGCGACGAGGTGCGCAGCCTCAAGCGGGACGGCTTCAACCTGTCCGACATGGCCATTCTCTACCGCTCCAACGCCCAGTCGCGCTTGCTGGAGCATGTGCTGGTCAACGCCCAGATTCCCTACCGCATCTACGGCGGCCTGCGCTTCTTCGAACGCCAGGAAGTCAAGCACGCGCTGGCTTATCTGCGCCTGATCGCCAACCCGGAAGACGACAACGCGCTGCTGCGCGTGATCAATGTGCCGGCGCGCGGCATCGGCGCGCGCACGGTGGAAGGCCTGCAAGCGGTCAGCCGCGAGCAGGGTGTCACCCTGTGGCAGGCCGCCTGCGCCTCCGGCGGCGGCCGCACCGCGGCCAAACTGGGCGAGTTCGTGCTGCTGGTGGAACGCATGCGCGAACGGGGCCGCGAGCTGCCGCTGGCCGAAGCCGTCAGCCTGGCCATAGACGACTCCGGCCTGCGCGCGATGTACGAGCAGGACAAGAAGGAAGGCGAAGAACGGCTGGCCAACCTGGACGAATTGATCAACGCCGCCGCGGGCTTCATGCCGGACGAGCCGGCGCAGGCGCTGACCGAATTCCTCAGCGCCGCCAGCCTGGAAGCCGGCGAACACCAGGCCGAAGCCGGCAGCGACGCGTTGCAACTGATGACGGTGCACGCCGCCAAGGGCCTGGAATTCGACGCCGTCTTCGTCTCCGGCCTGGAAGAAGGCCTGTTCCCGCACGAAAACAGCATGAACGACGGCAAGGGTCTGCAGGAAGAACGCCGGCTGATGTACGTAGCCATCACCCGCGCCCGCCAGCGGCTCTATCTGTCCAACGCGCAAAGCCGCATGCTGCACGGCCAGAGCCGCTATCCAATACGCTCGCGCTTCGTCGACGAAATCCCGACGGAGCTCACCCACGACCTATCTGCTAAAGTGAAAGCGCCGGCCAAGACAAATGCATCGGCAAACGCATCCTGGCGCACGGTCCCCAAGGTGGGCCGCGTGGCCGCAGACAACAGCCAGGGCTTCCGCATCGGCCAATCCGTCGAGCACGCCAAGTTCGGCAGCGGCGTGGTGATCAACGCCGAAGGCGGCGGCGAGGATGTGCGCCTGCAAATCAACTTCGCCGAACACGGTGTGAAGTGGCTGGATCTGCGCTACGCCAAGCTGAGCGCCGGCTAAGCCTCTCGCCGCGGCGACGGCCGCTTGAGCGATTTTTGTAAGTCGCACTGATGACAGTTTGCGGAGAATCGTCAAAGATAGCGAGATGAGCACAGCCAACACCAACTCGACCACCTTCCAAAGCGTTGCCGCCGCCAAAACCGGCGCCTCGCCGCGGAAGAACTACGACGACCCGTACAGCAAGCGCCTGTTCCTGATCATCGACAGCCTGCCGGAAATGCAGCGTGCGCTGGCGATGACTCTATCCTCCTTCGGCGCCGACAAGGTGGAGTACGCCAGCAAGGCCGGCGACGCGCTGGCCAAGATGGGTAAATACGAGTTCGACGTAGTGCTGTGCGACTACGATCTGGGCAACGGCTACGACGGCCTCTACCTGTTCGAGGAAGTCAAAGAACGCAATCTGATCAAACAATCCTGCGTGTTCATGATCGTCACCGGCGAGCGCCGTTCCCAGCGCGTGATCTCCGCCGCGGAGTTGGGGCCGGACGACTACCTGCTCAAACCCTTCACCGGCGAAGTGTTGCGCGAGCGGCTGGAGAAGGCGATGCGCCGCCGCGAAGCCTTCCGCCTCGTGGACGAGGCCATCATGCGCCACGAATACCTGAGCGCTATCGAAGTCTGCTCGCGTCTGATCAGCGAGCGCGGCGAGTTCACGCTGGACTTCATGAAACTCAAGGGCTCGCTGGCGCTGAAGATAGGCGACTTCGACAGCGCGCGTTCCTTGTACATGGACGTGTTGCGCATCAAGCCAGTGCCCTGGGCCAAAATGGGCCTGGCCAAATCGCTGACCGGCCTGAAAGCCTATGACGAGGCGCGGCTGCTGTTCGAAGAAGTCCTCACCGACAACGACCGGGTGATGGAAGCCTACGACTGGCTGGCCAAACTCTACCGCAGCAACCACAACCTGGACGAAGCCCAGGCCACCTTGAAGCAAGCCACCGACATCTCCCCGGTAGTTTTCCGCCGTCAGCAACAGCTGGCGGAAGTGGCCCTGCTCAACAATCAGTTGGAGGTGGCGGAAAACGCCTGCCAAACCACGCTGGACATCGCCAAATACACCTGGCACCGCAGCCCCACTCACTACGCCGCGCTGGCGCGGGTGCAACTGGCGCGCGGCGACACCGCCAACGTCGGCCGCACCCTGTCCAATCTGCGCCGCGACTATCGCTACAACGAAGAAGGCGAGTGGATGGCTTCCGTGGTGGACAGCCAGCTGCAAAGCAAGAAAGGCAACCGCGACAAGGCACGCCAGTTATTTGGCGACGCCGAAGCCAAGTTCCGCCAGCTGGCGCCCAAGCTCAGCAGCGACGCGCAGATGGAGTTCGCCCGTGCCTGCTACGCTCAGGGCCACAAGGACGCCGGCAACAACGTGATGCGCGATCTGGTGCGCAACCATCACGACGACGAGGAACTGCTCGCGCGCTTTGGGGACATGTTCGAAGAAGTGGGCCTGGGCGAAGACGGCCGCCAGCTGATCGCGGACAACGTGCAATCGGTGCTGGAGCTCAACAACCAGGCGGTGCGCGAAGCCCAGGCCGGGCAATTCGACTCCGCCATCGAACGCTTCGTCAAAGCCCACGAGGAAATGCCGCAAAACATCCAGGTCATGCTCAACCTGATCAACGCCACCATGGCCTACGTCCACCGTCAGGGCTGGCATGAAAGCCATATGCGCCGCGCCCACGACATGCTGAGCAAGGTGCGCGACATCGCCCCCACCAACAACAAGTTCCAGAAAATCCTTCAAGCCTGGCGCATGCTGGTGGAGAAGCTGGGCAAACCGCAATGGGTGCTGTAAACCCCTGGCAAGACTGGCGCGCGCTGGTGGTGGACGACGAGCCGCTGGCCTGTGAACGACTGCGCCAGCTCTTGCGCGAACAGGGGCTGCAACACGTCGACTGCCTGACCGATAGCCGCCAGGCCATGGCCTGGCTGACGCAGAACCTAGCCGACATCGTGCTGGCCGACATCTCCATGCCCGGCGTTTCCGGCCTGGAACTGGCCCAGCAGCTGCGCCGCCAGCCGTTGGCGCCGCAGCTGATCTTCACCACCGCCCATGAACAGTACGCGGTCAACGCCTTTGAACTGGAAGCCATAGACTACCTGCTCAAACCGGTGCGCCGCGAACGGCTGCGCCAGGCGCTGGAGCGCGCCTGCCGCCAGCGCGGCGATGCGCCGCAGCCGGAAGCCAGCTTCACCGTGCGCCAACGCGACCGCCTGCTGCCCATCCCTTTCTCCCAAGCCCGTTATCTCAAAGCCGAACTCAAATACGTCACCCTGGTGACCCCGGACGCGGAATACCTGCTGGACGAAACCCTGATCGCACTGGAACAACGCCTGGGCGACGCCGCCGTGCGCATCCACCGCAATTGCCTGGTGATGCGTCACGCGCTGCGCGAACTGTTCCGCGCCAACATCGACGGCGAGGAACAATGGCAAGTACGCTTGGCCGACATCGGCCAGCCGCTGCCGGTCAGCCGGCGGCAGCTGGCCGGCATCAAGCAATGCCTGCACCAGCAGGACTAGGCTCGCCCTCCCCACCCCGCGCGCCGTCGCCATATATACAGATCACAAAACCAAAGCATCTGTAATCATTGATGGCAGAAAGCTGCGTTCTGATTTTCAATCGCATCAAGCTTGACTTTAGTCATTTGTCATTATCAGAACTAAAACTATCATCCTCGCCCATGCGCACGGTTCGCGCGGCAGCGTCCCGCCGCCGGCCATGCATTCATTTTTGGGCAAGGAGCGGTCATGCGGTCATTGAAAATCATCTTGTTGTCGTCGGCGTTCAACGGTCTCACCCAACGCGCCTGGCTGGAATTGCGCCAGTCCGGCCACCAAGTCAGCGTGCAGCTGTTCACCAACGAGCAGGAAGTCGGCGCCAACATCCAGCAATCCGGCGCCGATCTCGTCATCTGCCCCTTCCTCAAGGACCGGGTGCCGGAAACCCTGTGGCGCGACGCCAGCCGGCCGGTGGTCATCATCCATCCCGGCATCGTCGGCGACCGCGGCGCCTCGGCGCTGGATTGGGCCATCACCCTGCGAGCAAAACGCTGGGGCGTCACCGCGCTGCAAGCGGTGGAGGAAATGGACGCCGGCCCGATCTGGTCCAGCTGCGAATTCGACATGCCGCCGGACGTGCGCAAATCCGAGCTCTACAACGGCCCGGTCAGCGACGCCGCCATGTATTGCATCCGCGACGTGGTGGAGAAGTTCGGCACCGGCTTCGCGCCCGCGCCGCTGGACTACGGCCAAGCGCATGTGCGCGGCCGGCTGCAGCCCAATATGAAACAAAGCGACCGCGCCTTCCTGTGGCAACAGCCCGCCGTAGAGATCAAGCGCCGCATCGACGCCGCCGACGGCCAGCCCGGCGTGCTGACGCAACTGGCCGGCGGAGACTACTACGTCTACGACGCCCATCTGGACTATCGCGCCGGCCAGCCGGGGCAGCTGCTGGCAGTGCACGACGACGCCGTGCTGGTGGGCGCCGGCGAGCACAGCCTGTGGCTGGGCGCGCTGCGCCGCAAACCGGAGGCCGGCGAGGAAACCTTCAAGCGCCCGGCGCGACATGTGCTGGCCGGCTTGCTGGACGGCGTGCCGCGGCTGGACTGGTCCATCAACACCCACCCGCACTGCGAAGAAAGCTACCAGCCTATCCGCTACCGCGAATACGGCCGCGTCGGCGAACTCACCTTCGAGTTCTACAACGGCGCGATGAGTACCGAACAATGCCAACGGCTGAGCGAGGCGCTGCGCTGGGCCAAAGCTCAGGACACCAGCGTGCTGCTGGTGCGCGGTGGCCGCGGCAGCTTCAGCAACGGCGTCCACCTCAACGTGATCCAGGCCGCGCCGGAGCCAGGTTTGGAGGCATGGGCCAATATCCAGGCCATCGACGACGTCTGCCAGGAAATGCTGACCGCGCGCCAACTGGTGGTGTCAGGCTTGACCGGCAACGCCGGCGCCGGCGGCGTGATGCTGGCCTTGGCAGCCGATCTGGTCTTCGCCCGCGGCGGCGTGGTGCTTAACCCTCATTACAAGACCATGGGCCTGTACGGCTCGGAATACTGGACCTACAGCCTGCCGCGCGCGGTGGGCGAAGAACAGGCCCGGCAGCTGACCGACGCCTGCCTACCGCTGAGCGCGCGCGAAGCCTGGCGTCTGGGCATGGTTCACGACATCGGCCCGCACGACCCGCACGACTTCGGCGTCTGGTTGCGGCAAGCCGCCGGGCTGGCGCTGAATGACGACCGTTTCCGCCCGCAGCGCGCGCGCAAGGCTGAGCTGGACTTGGAGCGGATGGAGCGCTGCCGCCAGGCCGAGCTGCTGGAGATGCGCCAGGACATGGTGGAAAACCGCGGCCAGTTTTTGGAGAAATGCCGCAATTTTGTGTTCAAGCGCAAAGCCTGCGGTACGCCGCAACGCTTGGTCGCCGATTGGGCTCAAGCACGCTAAGAACCTGTCACACTGTTCTCTTCCTCAAACGGCCCGCCTTCGCGGGCCGTTTGATTTCAATTTCATGACGAAAAACAACAGTATTGTTTTACGTACAACTACTTAAAACCCGCTTTTTCATCAGCCAAAGCTAAAAAATAACCGCGCCTTCTTATAAAATCTATCATCTCCTCTTTCCCCCTTCCTACGGTTGCTACATGCGGACACGGCTGGTTTATGCAGGATGCATCGCGATATGGCTGGTGCTGAGTGCGCTAGTCGCCCTGTCGATCGCCAGTCACGCGCTGCTGGGCGCTGAGCAACAATTCAATCGCGACGCCCTGCTGCTCTCCGAACAGCTCAATCAAAAGCTGCAAAGTCATGAAACCGTGCTGGACAGCTACGCCACATTCAGCGCGCTGGACCGCCGCAGCGATCTGCCGTCCGAAAAAAGGCTGGCCCGACAACTGCTGCGCCGCTATCCGCCAATCCAGTGGCTGGGTCATATAGAACGCATCAGCCCCGACCAGTTGCCGATATTCGGCCAACGCCTGAAGCAACTGTACGGCCAAGCGCTGCCCATGCCCGCCGCCAGCGGCGACGGTTGGGGAGGCCGCTTTGGCCTGTTTCCACTCGTCTTCATCGAACCCATGCCCCAGTCCAGCCTGCTGGCCGCGGACCTGGGCCGGCTGCAAGCCGCGCGCCAAGCTCTGCAGAATGCGCTGGAAAGCGGCCGGATGGAAATCTCCAGTCAGATCAAACTGCCCGGTCTCCCGGCCGGCTACCTGCTCATCCGCGCCATGGACGACATGCTGAGCAAACCGCTGGCCGCCTCTCTGGCGCCGGCGCACTTCGCCGCCATGGCAATACGCGCCGACAGCCTGCTGCCCAGCCCGCTGTCGCTGCGGGAAGGCGTGGAAGTTCGCCTGTTCCACCGCAACGATCCGCCGCCCGGCCCACCCGCCCTGCTGCGCGGTCCCGAACGCGCCAGCGCCTTGGAAACCCTGCTGTTCCCGCGCTTGGAAGCCCGCCACCCGCTGGGCGGCGCGAACCAGCCGCTCTTGCTCACCATCAACCAGCAACTGGGCTGGCGGCAGATCGGCACGTTCGAATGGGGCATGCTGCTGGTCCTGTCGCTGGCTTTGCTGACCGGCCTGCTGTTGGTGTCCCATCACTACCTGCAATTGGCGCACGGCCGCCGCCAGCGTGAAAACCAGCTGTTCTATCTGGCCAACCACGACCGCCTGACAGGACTGGCCAACCGCAACTTGTTCTACGACCGGCTGCAGCACGCCATCTCGCGCGTGGATCGCAGCGGCAAACGGCTGGCCCTGCTGTTTCTGGACTTGGACCGCTTCAAACCGGTCAACGACACCTACGGCCACATCACCGGCGACCGCATCCTGCAACTGATCGCAGCCCGCATCAAGGAAGAATTGCGCGGCGAAGACACGGTGGCGCGGCTGGGCGGCGATGAATTCGTGGTGTTGATGGAAGACATCGAATCCAACCGCGAAGCGGACAAAATCGTCAATCGCCTGAAGCAAGTGATTCATCAACCCTACGAGGTCAACGATCATTTGATTTCGGTGGGCGTCAGCATCGGCATCGCCTATTACCCGGAGGACGGCTTGTTGATCGACGAGTTGCTGACGGTGGCGGACCGGAAGATGTACGGGAATAAGCGCGAGATCGCGGCAGCGGGCGCCGAAACCGCCTGATCCCGGCCGCCGCAATCCCCCCTCTAATGCGCCGCCTCCCCAAGCGCGACGCCGGACGACGCCGTTTCCCGCGGCCGCGCCAAGCCGTTGAACCAGACATTCAGCGCCACCGCGCTAACCGTGGCCAGCAAGATGCCGCTATGCAACAAGGGCGCCAGCACTTCCGGCAATTGCCGGAAAAAGCCGGGCGACACCGTCGGAATCATGCCCAGGCCCAGGCTGATGGCCACCACCAGCAGATTGTGCCGCTGCGTCTGATAATCCACCTTGCCCAGAATCTTGATCCCGGTGGCCAGCACCATGCCAAACATCACCAGGCCGGCTCCGCCCAACACAAAGGGCGGAATAGACGCCACGATCAGCGACATCTTGGGCACCAGGCCAAACACCACGAGAATGCCGCCGGCCATCACACACACCCAGCGGCTGCTGACCCCGGTGACGCCCACCAGGCCGACATTCTGGGAAAACGAGGTATGGGGGAAGGAGTTGAACAGGCCGCCTATCACCGTGCCCAGCGCATCCACCCGCAGGCCTCTCACCAAGGCGGCCCTGTCCACCGGACGCTCCACAATCTCTCCCAGCGCCAGGAACATGCCCATGGATTCCACAAAAATGATCAGCATCACCACGGTCAACGTCAGGATGGACCACAGTTCAAAACGCGGCATGCCGAAACGGAAGGGCGCGATGGGCGCGAACCAAGCCGCCTCCCCCAAGCCGCCCAAGTTGACCTTGCCCAGCAGCAAGGCTAGGGCAAAGCCGAACAACAAACCCAGCAATACCGCGATATTGCAGAAGAAACCTTTCAGATAACGGGTAACCAGAAGAATGAACACCAGCACCGCCACCGATACCCCCAGATAGAGCGGATGGCCATAGTCCGGGTTGCCTCTGCCGCCGGCGGCCCAGTCGATGCCAACCCGGATGATGGACAGGCCGATGGAGGTGATCACCACCCCGGTGACCAGCGGTGGAAACAAGCCGATCAATCGCCCCATCAGCGGCACCATCAACAAGCTGAGCACCCCGGCGCCGATGGTGGCCCCGAAAATGCCGGGCAAACCCAGCGCCGGATTGCCGCCAATCGCCACCATCGGCCCCACCGCGGCGAAAGTCACCGCCATGATGACCGGCAGCCGGATGCCCAGACCGCGAACGCCCAAGCACTGCAATAAGGTCACCACCCCGCAACAGAACAGGTCCGCGCTGATCAAGAACGCGATTTGCTCCTTGGGCAAGCCCAGAGAACTGCCGATGATCAGCGGCACAGCCACCGCACCGGCGTACATCACCAACACATGTTGCAGGCCCAGAGTGAACAGCTTGCCCAAGGGCAGGCGTTGATCCACCGGGTGCACCGACAGCTTGGAATCCATGCACGTCTCCTTTGTAGATGCCGGGCCGCTTTTTCAAACGCCGCCGCCCTGACGACTTGCGGGTATTACACAACCGACTCCTTGACCGCTAAAAAAGGAGGCCGACGCAGGCTAACCAGCGCCGACCGATTGGATGAGATAAGACTGCGACAGCATCGCCTCGTCGCAATTGTCGCCGGCGCCGATGCGGTCCAGCAGGATGAAATCGCCGGCCCGCTCCAGACAGGTCAGCGGGTGGTGCCAGGTGCCGCGGTGGTAGTTGACGCCCTGATCGCCGCGCGCCAGAAAGGCGCGGACCCGGCTTTCGTCCGGCCGGTCGCCGACGCCAGCCGGCGCCACCACCACCACGCAAGCGACGCCGTTGCAAGGGATGAAAGCCTGGCTGCCCAGCGGATGCCGTTCCAGCATGCGGATCTCCAGCGGCAGGCGATGCGCGTCGCCGCGCGCCATGCTGATGCCGGGCTGGCCGCCGCCGGCCTCCACCAGGCCCAGCCGGTGATAGCGGCGAGTGCTGCCCTGATTGATAGGAAACCAATCGCTGCCGTCGATTTCGATCACATCGCCAAACGGGGCGAACGCCTGTTTGGTCAACGGTTCCAAGCTTAGAATCCTCATGCCTCGCTCCTCAACAGAACACCATTGGCAAGGGCGAGCGGCTCAATCCGCCAGCCGTCCCCAAATCCGCAGCCGGCTGACCCCGCCGTCCGGGAAGATGTTCAGCCGCACATGGGTGACCGCGCCCAGATCGCGCAGCATGGTCTTGTCGTAAAAATGCTGCCGGTCCATCTCGGTTTTCTGCTCCGGCAGCAGAGCGTCCCAAAACATGGCCTGGGTCACGATGGACTGATCGGTGCCATGGCGGACATAGGCGGCCTGTACCGAAATCCGGTCCGGGTAATTGCCCTTGAAGTGGGCGGTGTCCACTTCGATGCTGTCCACCCACGCCGCATGCCCCAGCTCGACGATGCACCAATCGTTGCCCGGCTCCCGCCGACGGCGGGTTTCCCAGCCGTCGCCCATATTGACGCCGCGCCCCGGCATGATCAGCCGGAAGGGCACGCCGAAATGGGCGTCGTTATAAGCGACGATGCGGCCGCCCTTCGTCAGCGCCGACACCTCATGCAGCGCGGCCGGGTCCTGCCGCGCCCAGTCGCAAACCGGCTGGCCGTAGACCCGAAAGCGCGCCACGCCGCCATCCGGATAGATATTCAGGCGCAGATGAGTCCAGCAGCTCGCATCGTCGATGGCGATGAAATGATGGCCGCTGGGGCCCAAGGACGCGGCCGGCAGGATCTCCACCCACTCGGTCCGCTCGTCCGGATCTCCGGCCGAGCGGCAAGCCTCCACCGAGGCCGCCGGCGGATAGTTGCCGCTAAAGTGGCTGGTATCGATGTCCAGCCCTTTGATCACGCCGGGCAGGCCCAGCTTGATCACCGCGTGGTCGTAGCCTCCGTTGCGGCGACGGCGGGTTTCCCAGCCATCCATCCATTTGCCGTGATCGTCGAACTCGCCGACGATGAACACCGGCTCGGACGCTTGCAGCATCCGCTCCGCCGCGGCGAACCACTGATCGGAACAGGCCAGAACTCTGGCGCCGAAATCGGCGGCGGCCAGGTTGGCGTAACGCCGGGCGAACTCCGGCACCTCGACCGCCGGAGCGTGCAGCACCGTTCCCGCCGGGTGATTGACAAGCGCCATCAGACTTTCTCCTTATCAATGACGTCGGCGCGCGCCATCTGGCCGCGCCGTCCGCCGTTCACGCCGTCAGCCGGCCCCAGATCAGCGCCAGCCCCAAGGCGAGGAAAAACAAGGCCGAAGCCTTGAGAAACACGATGCGCAACACCGCCAGACGCAGGAAGAACAACTGCGCCAGCAAGCCGTAAGCGGTCTTGCACGATAAATCGATTACCGCCCAGCCGGCCGCCATCCAGCCCAATTGCAGCGCCAGCGGCGCATGGGCGTCGATGAACTGCGGCAATAGCGCCACGAAAAAGGCGATGCCCTTGGGGTTGCTGATGCCCAGCAGAAAGGCATGGGAAAACCATTGCGTCGGAGCGCCGCCCCGGCCGTCCTGCGCGCCCGCGGCCCGGCCGGCGCCGCGCCAGGTCTTGAAACCCAGCCACAGCAGATAGCCTGCCCCCAGCGTCTGCAGGATGGAGAACAGACCGGGAGAGGCCAGGATCAGCGCGCCCACGCCCAAGGCGGACAAAAGCAGCAGCGACAAAGACGCCAGCACGCCGCCGGCAAACGCCGGCCAGGCGCGCAACAGGCCATGCTCGGCGCTGGTGGTCACCATGAACAGCGACAGGGGGCCGGGCACGGCGATCACCACCAGGATGGAAAACAAGTACATGACGAGAATCTGGCTGGACATGGCGGCTCCGGTCTAGTCGCGGGATCAGGAAGAAATCAGTTCGGCCAAGCGCAGGCCGGCGATCCGATAGATTTGCTGCAAACAGGCCAGCCGTTCCGCCTCCGGCTCGGCGGCCAGCCGCCGTTGAAATTCGGCGATGATGTCGGCGCGCTGATAACCCCGCACCGCCAGGATGAAGGGGAAACCGAAGCACGCCCGGTAGTCCGCGTTCAAGCGCCGCAACAGTTCCAGCTCCTGCGGCGAGCACTGGTCCAAACCGGCGCCGCCTTGCTCGGCGGCGGATTCGGTGGTCAAGTCCCCGCGCAGCGCCGCCTTCCCGGCCAACTCCGGGTGGGCGCGGATCAAGCGCAATTGCGCCTCCGCGCCCGCCTCCTCCACCTGTCGCCGCATGCAGTCGTGTAAGTCAGCCATGCTGGCGAATGGCCGCTGATCGGCTGCCTGCGCCGCCACCCAGGGCGAATGCTCGAAAATGCCGCCCAGCGCGACGACGAACTGCTCCGTCGACAAGGCGTTCAACTGCGCCAGCGTCAAGGACATGATCCGTCTCCGCTGAAAGGATGCGTCTCCCGCCAATGCCGGGCGATGTCCACCCGCCGGCACACCCACACTCGCGGATGCCGCTCCAGATAATCGAGAAAGCGGCACAGGCCGGCAAAGCGGCCGGGCCGGCCGATGAGACGGCAATGCAGCCCCACCGACAGCATGCGCGGTTTGTCGGCGCCCTCGGCGTAGAGCACATCGAAAGCGTCTTTCAGATAGCTGAAAAAATGCTCGCCGGTATTGAAGCCCTGCGCGGTGGCGAAGCGCATATCGTTGGTGTCCAGCGCGTAAGGCACGATCAGATGCGGCTGCTCGCCCCCGTCGCTGCGCCGCACCAGGGTCCAGAACGGCAGATCATCGCCGTAGTAGTCGGAGTCATAGAGAAAGCCGCCGTCGTCCGCCACCAGCCGGCGCGTATTGGGGCTGTCGCGGCCGGTGTACCAGCCGGACGGACGTTGGCCGGTCAGGCGGCGGATCGCCTCCACGCAACGCCGCATATGCTCGCGTTCCACCGCTTCGTCCACCTGCTGATAATGAATCCAGCGATAACCGTGGCCGGCCACCTCATGGCCCAACTCCGCCAGCGCGCTGGCCAGCTCCGGATGCCGCTCCAAAGCCATGCCGACGCCGAACACCGTCAGTGGCAGGCCGCGCCGCTCAAACTCGCGCAGAATGCGCCACACCCCGGCGCGCGAGCCGTACTCGTAAATCGACTCCATCGACAGATGCCGCGCTGGGTAGGCCTCCGCGCCGATGATTTCCGACAAGAACTGCTCGGAGCCGGCATCGCCGTGCAACACGCAACTCTCGCCGCCTTCCTCGTAATTGAGCACGAACTGCACGGCGATGCGCGCCGCCCCCGGCCAATTGGCCTCGGGCAGCTCGCGGCCGTAGCCGATCAAATCGCGTGGATAATCCGCCTGCATGGCCATCCTTCCCGCTGTCAGCGCTTAAGGTTGAATACCGTCCACGGGTCCAGACGGCTGGGAGCTTCCACCTTCATCCGCCGCTCGCAGTCCTCCAGATGATGGTGCATCGCCGCCGCTGCGCCGGCGCGATCTCCGGCTTCCAGCCGCGCCAGGATCGCCTCATGCTCGTCGAAGGAGCAGGCGCTGCGGCCCGGCACATCGTATAAGGCGATGATCAGCGAAGTGCGCGAACACAGGCCGTGCATCAATTCGGTCAACACCTCGTTGTCGGCCAGGCGCGCCAACTGCACATGAAAGGCGTTGGACAGACGGATCCAGCTGACCCGGTCGCCGCGTTCGAAAGCCGCGCGCTCGTCAGCCACCATGCGCCGCATCGGCGGCAAACGCTCGGCCAGATCGGGCAAGGCCAGCAGCTTGTCCAGAATCGCCGCCTCAACCATGCGCCGCGCCTCGAACACATCGCGGGTTTCCTTCTCGTCCGGCTTGGCGACGAAGGCCCCGCGGTTAGGCTGGATGTCCACAATCTTGTCATGCGCCAACTGGGCCAGCGCGCTGCGGGCGCTGCTGCGCGAACACTGGAAGGCGTCGCACAACACCGCCTCAGTCAGCTTGACCCCCGGCAATAGCCGCTGGTCTATCACCGCGTCGAAGATTTCCCAGTACAAGCGGTCGGCGTCATTGCTCGGCGCGCCGTCGCCCGCCAGGGTGGACGCCCTGGGCGCGGCGGCGGCCTGGGTTCCGTTAGCGGAATGCAACATGTCTCCTCCCGGTATTTCCATATCCCGCTCTATGCTTTCAGAATTTTGTTGACAATTATTGTCGTGAGCAAACACTATCGTCAACACAAATTGTCGACAATTTTAAATCACCATCGCGAACAACAAGATCGACAACAGGTCCGCCAGATCGGGCCGCACAACAAAGGAGAAACAACCGTGGGCAAATTGACCACCCATGTGCTGGACACCATGCACGGCAAGCCGGCGGCGGGCGTGCGCTGCCAGTTATACCGGCTGGACGGAGAACAACGTCTGTTGCTGGCCGAGGCAGCGACCAACCGCGACGGCCGATGCGAACGCCCGCTGCTGGAAGGCGAGCAGCTACGCGCAGGCGTGTACGAACTGCTGTTCCATGCCGGCGACTACTTCGCCGCCCAAGGCGTGAAGCTGCCGGAACCGCGCTTCCTCGACCACGTCGCATTGCGCTTCGGCGTCGCCAAGGCGGACGAAAACTACCATGTGCCGCTGGTCCTCACGCCTTGGAGCTACTCCACCTACCGCGGCAGTTGACGCTGTTCCCGTCCCCCACCCGGAAACCTCGCCATGGAAAACTACCTGCTGGAGCTGGGCAACCTGCTGCTGCGCTGGTTGCACGTGATCGCCGCCATCGCCTGGATAGGCGAATCGATTTACTTCGTCATGCTGGACAACAGCCTGTCGCCGCCCTCCGCCGCCGATACCCGGCGCGGCCTGCACGGAGAGATGTTCGCCGTGCACGGCGGCGGCTTTTACCACAACCATAAATACCTGGGCCAGCCGCCCTTCCCGCTGGACGACAAGCTGCACTGGTCGTTCTGGAAATCCTACACCACCTGGCTGTCCGGCTTCGGCCTGTTCTCCTTGCTCTACCTGTTCAACGCCTCCTTCTACCTGGTCAACTCCGGCAGCCCCTGGGCCTGGGCGGCGGCCTTGTCCGGCGGCCAGGCCGCGGTGATCGCCACCGCCTTCCTGCTGGGCGGCTGGCTGGCCTACGACCAACTCTGCCGCCGCATCAGCCCGGACATGAACCACGACGGCGCGCTCAGCCTGGCCGTGGCGCTGCTGATGGCGCTGGTGGCCTACGTCAGCAGCCAAATCTTCCAGGGCCGCGCCGCCTTCCTGATCACCGGCGCGGTGATGGCCACCTGCATGTCGGCCAATGTGCTGTTCTGGATCATCCCCGGCCAGCGCCGCATGGTGCGCGCCATCCGGGCCGGCGACAAACCCAACCCGCTGGACGGCCTGCGCGGCAAGCAACGCTCGGTGCACAACACCTATTTCACGCTGCCGGTGGTGTTCCTGATGATCAGCAACCACTACTCCTTCACCTATGGCAACCGCCACGCCTGGCTGATCATGGTGCTGTTCATCCTGTCCGGCGCGCTGATCCGTCAATACTTCGTGCTACGTCACTCCGGCCGCAAGCGGCCGCTGCTGCCGGCGTTGGGCGGCCTGTTGCTGGCCGGCGTGGGCTTATTGGCCGCGCCGCCGCCTACCATCACGCCAACCGCACCGCAAGCCGCGGCGGATTCGCTGGCGGCGTCGACGGCGCAAAAAACAGCCGACAGCCTGCGTCAGATTCACGCCATCATTCAAAACCGCTGTCTGTCCTGTCACTCGGCCACGCCCAGCCAGGCCGGCTTCGTGGCGCCGCCGGCCGGTTTGAAGTTTGACGATGCGCAGGAAATCCTCATCAACGCCCACAGAATCAAGCAGGCGGTAGCGTCCAAATACATGCCGCTGGCCAATTTGACTCAGATGACTCAAGAGGAGCGAGAGATTCTGGCGAAATGGGGGCCGACGTCCAGCCGCTAGCGCAAGCAGCACTATTGCCAGTGCATCAGCTTGTATCCGCTGCGCGGATGATGATTTTCATTGCCGGGGCTGCCCGGCGGGCAGGAAGGGGAATTTGCTCGGCCAAATTCCCCTTCACCCCAAAGGCCGCCCTGCAAGCCTGGCCTGCGGCTTCCCGCCGGGGCCCGTCAGGCCCGAGGCGCGGCTGAACTCGCACCGCGCTAACGTCGCGGTGCTCGAACAGGCAGCCGCTTAAGACCTCGGGCCTGCCACCCGACGGCAGGCTTGAAGGGACCCAGGGGCGCGTCGAATACATGGTTTCCTTTAGGGAACAAGACTTACCCACAGAC
This sequence comes from Chromobacterium haemolyticum, assembly GCF_002081825.1. Lineage (GTDB taxonomy): Bacteria > Pseudomonadota > Gammaproteobacteria > Burkholderiales > Chromobacteriaceae > Chromobacterium > Chromobacterium fluminis. The sequence goes on from NZ_MUKU01000034.1 coordinate 20,831, forward strand.
AAGGGTAGTGAAGCAAAGTTACCCACAAAGCGGCCTAGGCAGCGAATCAACCATCCCCTATCTAGAAAATTGACCACCTCGTGTAGTGACCATGTGTCCCCTCGGGGCGCGCTCCGGGTTTCGCGTCCTGGGGGACGAGGGGGATGGAAGGGGACGGCGGCCCGCCCCCTCCCCGTCTTATTTCCTCGCGACGCTGCGCTTGCCTCGCTCGGTCAGCGCGGAAAGCGGCACCTAAATTAATATCCGCATAGCGGATTCAAAACCAGAGCACCGAATCAATAAACGACACTCAAGCAAACCAACCACCCAACCTTGACCCAAGGCCCACCCTCGGCAACAATCCCCACGTTGCCGCTAAAACAAGCGGCACACGGGATTGGCGTCCCGTAATCACTGTTAACTTGCTTGCGCAGAATTCTGCGCAAGCGGCTTTTCCATGGTCGTGCCATTCGGCAGGTGCATGGTGGGAGAGTGCTATGCACTCACCGGGTTAACAGTGTCCGGTACGCCAATCCTGCCACGCGCCTGCCTCACCTCAGCTTCTCTCGGCAGGTGGTTTATCTTGTGTCACAGCAGGAGAAACACCATGCAACAGCCTCACAACTTCCCCCGTCGTCGTCGCTACAAACTGCACTCGCTGGAGCAGCAGGAAGCCTTGCTCCCCTTTGTTCGTTTCTGCCCCGGCCGCACCTATCGGCATTACTGGCAAATGCCCACGCCCCGTAAGGATTACCCCGCCGACAGCGCCTACGGCCGCGAATGCGCAGCCCACCTGTTGCAATGGATGAAGGACAACCGCGAATACGTCGGCAAAGGCCTGCTCAGCCGCGTGGCGCGCGACATCGATTTTGACGACCGCGACGGACGCGGCCAGTGGATGGGTTTCTTCAACTATCTGGAAATCATGATGCTGTTGGGCGCTGATCGGGTACGCGTCTATCGCCATGTGGACAGCCAACACCAGCTCTACCTGGCGCTGGGGCAGCGGCTCAGCCTGGAAGCGCGTTTCCGCCGAATCCGCCTGAGCAATCGCTGACCTCAGCGGGTGGGTGGAGCCGACAGGCGATACCCACCAAGCCCCGCCGGGGATTAGCCTCGCCGCCTTGCCTTGCGCGTCACGGTTAAGGATTTTGTGGATCGACGGCTACCGCAATCAAGAGCCGGAATGAAAACGCGCGTCCTGTCTTTCAGGACGCGCTACCCTGCCAACAGACGCCGCCGAGCAGCGGTTCCGCCCAGAAAGACGGCCGGGTTCCCTCATCCGAGACTTTGGCCATTTCCACCCAGGCCTCCTGTTTGCTCCACTCATACAAGACGCCGGGCTGGATCAGATGCAGGTAGACGCGCTCGAATGCCGACGACTCTAGCAAATCATGGGTGGCGGCGGTCAGCGCCGCTTCCTGGATAAAGGCGGGAAACAGGGTGGTGGCGGCCACGCCGCCGAACTGCGGGATATTGGCCGCCAGCAGCAGGCTCAATTCATAGCCCGGCTTGGCCGCGTAACGCTTCACGCATTTGGCTTGAATCCGGTATTTGATCGCGGCGATGGGGGCGTTGGGCACGCTGATCGGCACATCCTCGCCCTGCTGCGCCTGACGCACTTCGAGCGCGCGCAGACAGCCTTTGCCGCCGCCGAAAAGATGCTCGTCCGCATGAACTTCCGTCACTTCAAAAGCGATCCGCCGACCGTCGCTGAGGGTGGCGCCGACATCCGGCAGCGGCGGCGGCCAGGACTGCCGGTCCACCGCGTGCAAACCCTTGCGCTGCAATAGACGCAGCACCAGTTCCAGCTCCTTCTGCGCTTTTAACGCCATTGGCCTCCCCCAGCGCACGCCCGCCGGCGTTGCGGCGCGGCTGTGGCCGGAACGCCGAGACGCGGTTATTTTGGCTATCGCTCAACCCAACCCGGCACAAGATATTTCTTTTTAGCACAAAAAATGAGCTATTCAGATTGGATTTAAAGTTTGATAAGCGATGCTGCACCACCGCGGGGCCTGCTTCAGAGTGGGGAATCACCTTCGCCGGGCAGCACCACGAACTCGCCGTCCAGGCCGCCCACCGCTTCGCCGTCGCATTCCAGCGTCACCGCCAGCCGCAGCCGTCCCATGCGTCCGCGCCGCAAGGCGCGCTCCAGTTTGTCCCAGGCGGCCGGCTCCGGCGCGGTCGCTCGTGCCAGAAAGCTGGCGGCGATGGGCTTGTCGTAACGCATGCTGTTGCCGTGGATGATGACGCGGCCAGGCAAGCCGCGCTCGCGCAGGCGCATGAACACCAGGCTCCAGGCGGCGAGGATGGCCACCGCCGAGGCGCTGCCGCCAAACACGGTGGCGCGGTGATTGATATTGGGCGCCAACGGCGCGTTCAGGATCACGCGCTCGCCGCTGGCCTCGTCCACGCTGACCGCCATCGCGGCGGACAGCGGGATGTGTTGGTGGAGGTAGTCTTCAAGCGCCTTTGGACTCATGTTTTTCTCCCGGTTCGGCGCGGCCGGCTTCGGCGGCGCCGCCTCCATTCTGCCCCAAGAGGTGGCGCTGGAAAAACCACAGGCTATGACCCAGTTGCAGCACCTGGTTTTCGCGCTTGGCCGCGCCGTGGCCTTCGTCCGGGAACAGGATCAGGCCGCCGTCCACGCCCTCGCCGGCCATGGCGCGATACATTTGCAGCGCTTCGCCCACCGGCACCCGCGGGTCGCTGACGCCCTGGATGATCAGCAGCGGATCGCGCAGCTTGTCGATGTGATTGATGGGCGACAGTTGCTCCAGCGCGGCGCGGTCGCGTTCCAGATCGCCGTATTCGGCGGCGCGCAGCGCTCGGCGGTAGGGCGCGGTGTTTTGCAGGAAGCTGACCAGATTGGCGATGCCGACATTGGACACGCCGGCGTCATAGGCTCCGGCGAAGATGGTCATCGCCGCCAGCGTGGAATAGCCCCCGTAGCTGCCGCCCATTACGCCGATCTTGGGCGCCGCGCCGTTCGCGCCCCACTGGCTGCGGATGTAACGCGCGGCGTCTTCAATATCAGACAGCACTTGCAGCCGGCGCGGGCCGTTGTCGCTGTCCAGCCAGCTCTTACCGTAGCCGACGGAGCCGCGCACATTGGGCTGCACATAGATGAAGCCGGCGTCGACGAATAACTGGGCCTGCGGCGAGAAGCCGGCGCGGCTCTGCCCTTCCGGGCCGCCATGGAAGTTGACCACCACCGGGCAGGGCGTGGCCGCGCAGCGGGTCGGCCGGCGCACGAACATCGGAATCGGCGTGCCGTCGCGCGCGGGATAGCTTTCCAGGCTGGCCTTGGCGAAACCGCGGGTGTCCAGTTCCGGCGCGGACGGCAACAGCCATTGACCGAGCTTGCCGCGCTTGCTGTCCCAAACGTGGCTGCTGGCCGGCGCGGTGTCGGTTTCCACGCTGAAATTGACGTAGCGGCCGTCGCGGCTGAGATTCACCACATTAACTTGGGCCGCGCCGGGGAAGGCCGGCAGCTTCAGCGCACGATAGCCGCGGCGGCCGTCCAAGGCCAGCGCCTTGCTGTAGCCGTCCTGGCTCAGCGTGTAGTAAACGCGGCCTTGCTTGCGGTCGATGGTGAGGTTTTCCACATCGCCGCGCGCCTCCGGCGTCAATGGCTTGAATACGCCGGCGCGCCACAGATAGAGACGGTGGTATTCGCCGAACTTATTGCTGCGCACCAGGTATTCGCCGTCGCGCAGGCCGAAGTCCATCCGGTAGTCGACGGTCTCGCCCTTACCCAGCAGCGGCTGCAAGGGTTTGCCGTCCGGCGTCCACAGATAGAATTCCGCGCTGGCGTTGCTCAGCGTCTTTTGCAGCAGCAGACGGCCGTCGTCGCGATGGCCGGCGATACTCCAGGCGCCGCGCTCGCCGAACAAGCGCTCGCGGCGGCCATCAGCCAGCCGGTAGCGGTATAGGGTATAGCTGTCGGCCCGCTCGTCGTTGCTGCGGTAGTACAGCCATTGGCCGTCCTTGCTGAGAAACTGGAACTGGGTTTGCACGCCGGGCTTGTGCTGTACTTCCCGCAGCGCGCCGCCGCTGGCGGCTTGCAGATAGAGGCCGGGGTTTTCCTCGCCCTTGCGGTCGCGGCTGAGTACCAGCCAGTGCCCATCCGGGCTGACGTCCTGAATCAGGGTGGCGTCTTCGCCGCCGGTCAGTTGCACCGGGAAGCGCTGCGGACCATCCAGCTTCCAGACCTGCGGCACGCCGGTGACGCGCCAGCTGAAATACAAGGCCTTGCCGTCCGGAGCCAGCACGCCGGCGCCGGGCGCGCGCAGGTCCAGCATATTCTGCACTTTGCGGCTCAGTTCCGCCGGCAGCGGCGCGGCGCGGTAGCGCGCCACGTCCTCCGCGCTGACGCTGGCGGCGCCGAGGCCGCTGTAGCCGCCGGCGGCCCAGCCATGAGTGGAAAGCATCATTAGCGTTGCCGTGGATAAAGCACGAACCATCATGACTGCTCCTGAGCGATTGGGCGGGCCGACCAGTATAGCGGCCATGACAATGACGTTACAAATGCATTGTTCTCATACGAACTATGCGACACTTTGTCGCATGCGGAAGGAATGAGCAGGCGCTAAACTGATGCGGTCAATCCTCATTCGCATTTGCCGCCCCTGGCCGGCAACGGTGCTAACCTTGATCCGCAAATAGCTTCCATGAAAAAACTCGCCCTGCTGGCCTTGCTGGCCACCTCCGGTTCCGCCCTCGCCCACGTCACCCTGGAAACCCCCACCGCCGCCAGCGGCGGTTATTACAAGGGCGTGCTGAAAATCGGCCATGGCTGCAATGGCAGCCCCACCACCGCCATCAGCGTGGAAATGCCGGAAGGCGTGCGCCTGGCGCAGCCGATGCCGAAAGCCGGCTGGGAGGTGGAGGTGAGCAAGAGCGCGGTCAAGCCTTTCGACAACTACGGCCGCAAGGTAAGCGAGGATGTGAGCCGCATTACCTGGAAGGGCGGCAAGCTGCCGTCCAATTTCTACGATGAGTTCGTGTTCCAGGCCAAGATCGCCACCCAGCCGGGCAAGCTCTACTTCAAGGTAAAGCAGCAATGCGAGCAGGGCGAAACCAACTGGGCGGAGATTCCGGCCGCCGGCCAGGACGCGCATGAGCTGAAGAGCCCGGCGGCGGAGTTGACGGTGACGGCGGCAGGCGCGGCCGGCCATCATCATTAAGCCTTCTCCCTAGCTCCCATGAAAAACGCCGACGGCGAGTCTCTCGCGGCCGGCGTTGTTGCATGGATGGGTGGGGCCAGAGCCTATTTACGATCTTGCGAGCTAGAGCGAGACAAGGCGAAAACCGCTGAGAAAGCGGAATGTACATACGGTACATGAGCATTTCGAAGGGGTTTTCAACGCCGTATCGCCGACGCGCAGCAGATCGTAAACAGGGTCAGCTGCGGAACAAGCCCTTGAGCAGGTCCGTCCCCTGGGACAACAGATCCTCTCCCTGCGGCAACTGGCCGTTGGGGGTCAGCTTGTCCACCAGACCGGGCAAGTGCTCAGCCACCAGCTGCGACAGCTGGCCCTGCTCCAGGCCAAACTTCTCGGCCAGGCCGGACAACTGCTCCGAGCCCAGCACTTGCTGAATCTGCTCGGCGGACACCGGCAAATTGCCGCCCTGTCCTACCCAGGACGACACCAGCTCGCCCAAACCGCCTTGCTGTTGCAGCAGGGCCTGCAAGGCTCCGCCGGCGCCGCCTTCCGCGCCGCCGGACAGCAAACCGCTCAAGGAATCGAATATAGCCATGGTGCTCTCCTGTTTGCCGCGCACGGGGCGCGAATCTTGGTGAATGTCCCGCCGGCTCAAGCGGCCAGCAAGCCCGCCAGCCCGCGCATGGTCTGCCAGGGATCGCCGGTTTCCACGCCTTTGATCTGACGGTCTATGCGCGCGCATTCGTCCAGCGCGGTCATCAGCTTGCGCGGGCCGATGCGGCGCAAGGCCGGTTCGGCCAGACGCTGCTTGTCGCCCCACAAACGCAGTTCGCGCGCCATGTCGCGCGCGTTGCGTCCGTCCTTCAGGCCCTGGCGCAGGCGCAGCAACATGCGCACGTCTTCGGTCAGCGACCACAACACCAGCACCGGCGCCTCGCCTTCGGCCATCAGGCCGTCCAGCATGCGCAGCACCCGCGGCACATCGCCGGCCAGCCAGGATTCGGACAAACGGAACACGTCGAAGCGGGCCACATTAGCCACCGCGGCGCGCAGTTGCTCCAGCGTCAATTCTCCGGCCGGGTACAGCAGGGCCAGCTTGTCCACTTCCTGGCGCGCGGCTAGCAAATTGCCTTCGACGCGATCAACAAAGAAAGCCAGCGCCTCGCCGCCCAGCACTTGGCCTTGAGCCTTGAGGCGGCGCGTGATCCAGCTTGGCAGCTCGGCGCGCCCCACCAATCGGGCCTCCACCGTCACCGCCAGCTTTTCCAGCGCCTGGAACCACTTGGACTGCTGCTGCGCGCGCTCCAGCTTGGGCAGGGTGATCAGGGTCACCGTGTCCTGCGGCGGCTGAGCCGCCAGCTGTTGCAGCGCCTCGGCGCCTTCGGTACCGGGCTTGCCGTTGGGAATGCGGATTTCCAGCAGCTTTTGCTCGGCGAACAGCGAAACGCTGCTCATCGCGTCGCGCAGCTGCGACCAGTCGAACCCCGCCTCCACTGTCAACACTTCGCGCTCCTGATAGCCTTGATCGCGCGCCGCTTGGCGCAGCGCGTCGGCGGCCTCCAAGGCCAGCAGCGCTTCCTCGCCATGGATCAGGTACAGCGGCGCCAGACCCTTGCCCAGCGCCGCGATCAGCGCGTCAGGGCTTAGGCTGGGCATCGGCGGGCTTCAGGCTTTGCGGGCCGGTCAGCGGCGCGGCGGCCGGCTTTTTCAGGTAAGCCAGCCGGCGCACGATCTGCTCGGCCGCGTCGCGGCGGGCGTCGGCCCAGATCAGGGCTTCTTCCTGCTCCTTGCCGAGGATGGCGCTATCCGAGTAGTTCATGCTGCGGCGCACGACCACGGTCATGTCCGGTTCCACCTGCACGCCGAACAGCACGGTGCGCACCACGGCGGTATAGGTCAGCTGGTACTCGTTGATCTTGCCGCCCACGTTCAGGGTCAGGATGTCCTTGGACTGGTTTTCGCTGAGGATGGTCACCACCGCCTCGGCCTGCTTGGGATTGTCCAGCACTTGCAGGCGCGGGTCGCGCGCCAGCACGGTGCGCACATCGCCGGCCACCGCGGTGCCGCCGCCGTCGAAATACAGCGAGGCGAACGGCAGCGGCTTCATCGGGCCGCCCAGGCCGCGCAGGTGAAAGCCGCAGGCGCTCAGCGTGACGGCCAGCAGCGCCAGCCACAACCATTGCAGGGAAAGTCTCATTCACGATTCCTTATCGGGAAACAATGCTGGCCCGGTCCGGCGCGCAGGCCGCGCCCAGGACCGGAGCCACGTCGGTTTACACCACGATGTTGACCAGGCGGCCCGGCACCACGATGATTTTCTTGGCCGGCTTGCCTTCCATGAACTTCTGCACGTTTTCATGCGCCAGCGCCGCGGCTTCGATCACCTCCTTGGCCGCGTCCGCGGCCACGGTGACGCTGCCGCGCAGCTTGCCGCCCACCTGCACCATCAGTTCGATCTCGCTCTTGATCAGCGCGCTCTCGTCCACTTTCGGCCAGGCTTGTTGCAGCAGTTCGCTGCCCGGGCGCAAGGCGCTCCACAACGCGTCGCAGATATGCGGCACGATGGGGGACAGCAGCAGCACTACGGTTTCCAGCGTTTCCTGCGCCACCGCGCGGCCGGCGTTGCCGGAGGTGTCGGTCTTGTCGTAGGTGTTCAGCAGTTCCATCACCGCGGCGATGGCGGTGTTGAATTGCTGGCGGCGACCGTAGTCGTCGGCCACTTTCTGGATGGTGGCGTGCAGCTTGAAGCGCAGATCCTTCAGGCCGGCGGACAGTTCGCCGCCGCTGTAGGCCGGCGCCAGGCCGGCGGCTACATGCTCGTTAGTCACTTTCCACAAGCGCTTGAGAAAGCGGAACGCGCCTTCCACGCCGGCGTCCGACCATTCCAGGCTCTGTTCCGGCGGCGCGGCGAACATCATGAACAAGCGGGCGGTGTCCGCGCCGTAGTTTTCAATGAATTCCTGCGGGTCCACGCCGTTGTTCTTGGACTTGGACATCTTCTCGATGCCGCCCACCACCACCGGCAGGCCGTCAACGCGATGCTTGGCAGCCACGATCTTGCCCTTGGCGTCGCGCTCCAGCACCACGTCCTGCGGCGCGATCCAATCGGTGGCGCCGTTGGGCAGTTCGCGGTAGAAGGTTTCGCACACCACCATGCCCTGGGTCAGCAGGCTCTTGAACGGCTCGTCGCTGGACACCAGGCCTTCGTCGCGCATCAGCTTGTGGAAGAAGCGCGCGTACAGCAGGTGCAAGATGGCGTGTTCGATGCCGCCCACGTACTGGTCCACTTGCAACCAGTAGTCAGCCGCCTTCTTGTCCACCATCGCGGTGTCGCACTTGGGCGAGGCGTAGCGCGCGTAGTACCAGCTGGACTCGACGAAGGTGTCCATGGTGTCGGTTTCGCGCTTGGCCGCGCCGCCGCATTTCGGGCAGCTGGTTTCGTAGAATTCAGGCATCTTGGCCAGCGGGGAGCCGGCGCCGTCCGGAATCACGTTCTCCGGCAGCGTCACCGGCAAGTCTTTTTCCGGCACCGGCACATCGCCGCAGCTCTGGCAGTGAATGATGGGGATAGGGCAGCCCCAGTAGCGCTGACGCGAAATGCCCCAGTCGCGCAGACGGTACTGGGTTTTCTTCTGGCCGGCGGCCTTGGCTTCCAGATCGCCGACGATGGCGTCGAAGGCGGCGGCGAAGTTCAGACCGTCGTATTTGCCGCTGCCCACGGTGCGGATGCTGTCGTCCTTGGCCGCGTACCAGTCCTGCCAAACGGCGGCGTCGAAGTTGTCGTCGCCGCTGGCCGGCGCGTAGACCTGCTGGATCGGCAGCTGGTATTTGTTGGCGAACTCGAAGTCGCGCTCGTCATGCGCCGGCACCGCCATCACCGCGCCTTCGCCGTAGCCCCACAGCACGTAGTTGGCTACCCATACCGGCAGCTTGGCGCCGGTCAGCGGGTGGACGACGAACAGACCGGTGTCCATGCCCTTCTTTTCCATCTTGGCCACGTCGGCCTCGGCCACGGAGCCGGCCTTGCATTCGGCGATGAAGGCTTGCAGCTCCGGCTTGCCCGCCGCGGCCTGAGTGGCCAGCGGGTGTTCTGCGGCCACGGCCACATAGGTGGCGCCCATCAAGGTGTCCGGACGGGTGGTGTAGACCTTGAGTTGGCCTGCATGGCCGATGCTGGCTTCATCGTAGGCGAAGGCCACGTCGGAGCCGAAGCTCTTGCCTATCCAGTTGCGCTGCATGGTCTTGACCTGTTCCGGCCAGCCGTCCAGCTTGTCCAGATCCGCCAGCAGCTGCTCGGCGTAGTCGGTAATGCGGAAGTAGTACATCGGGATTTCGCGCTTTTCCACCAGCGCGCCGGAGCGCCAGCCGCGGCCGTCCACTACTTGTTCGTTGGCCAGCACGGTCTGATCCACCGGGTCCCAGTTGACCACGCCGTTTTTCTTATAGATCACGCCTTTTTCAAACAAACGCGTAAACAGCCACTGCTCCCAGCGATAGTAGTCCGGCTTGCAGGTGGCCAGCTCGCGCTCCCAGTCCAGCGCGAAACCCAGGCTGTCCAGTTGCTGCTTCATATACTCGATGTTGGCATAGGTCCAGGCAGCCGGCGCGCCGCCATTTTTCATCGCGGCGTTCTCGGCCGGCAGGCCGAAGGCGTCCCAGCCCATCGGCTGCAGCACGTTGAAGCCTTGCAGGCGCTTGAAACGGGCCAGCACGTCGGTGATGGTGTAGTTGCGCACATGGCCCATGTGCAGCTTGCCGGACGGATACGGGAACATCGACAAGGCGTAGTACTTGGGACGCGACGCGTCTTCCACGGCTTTGAAGGCGGCAGTCTTCTGCCATTTCTGCTGGGCGGCGGCTTCAACCGCGCGCGGACTGTATTGTTCTTGCATGGCGATCTTTGTCTGGACTCTGAAATTCAAAAGGCGGAAATACAAAAGGCGGGCTGCCCGGAGGCGCTAGTGATGAGTCGCGCTCCGGATAGCCCGTCCGCAAAAAGGTTGCCCCCATTATAACGGCGTCTTCGCTCCCGCGATAAGACCCCAAAAAAACAAATGCTTGGCCGGCTACTCAGCCTAGCGCAATCACGGGCAGAGCTTGACGCCCCAACCTTTGCGGCCGCGCCAGCAGGAGAAGTCCTCCTTCACTGCGCGTATGGTCCAAACATTGTCCTCGCGGCTAAGCTGGAAGCGCTGGCGCGTGCCCTTGACGCTGTCGTCCATCAGGCCTTCGCGCAGCAAGGCGATGCTGGCTTTGTCGAACGCTTCCGGCTGGCTGATCTGTATCACTTTCAGGCTGCGGTATTCGAACTGACCGTCCTCGCCCAGGCGGTTCTTGGCAAAGCGCAGCACCACCTCAAGCGGCAGTTCGCCCGGCTGGCCGGCAAACGGTAAGCGCGCTTCATCGCTGTAGGCGGAGGCGGCGGCGGGGATCGCGGCCAAGGCGGCCACGGCGCAGAGCATTATTGCTTTCATGTCCATCCTTGTATCCGGTTGGAGTGGAAAGCTGGGTTCGACCCTCCCCGCGGTTGATTAGTTGCCCAGGTTCAAACCCGGCCGGCCAGATGGGCGTCGCGGAAACGCTCCAGTTGCCGCAGCAGCGCGTCCAGGATGTCCGGCTCCCACAGAGAATGGCCGGCGGCTTCCACCAGTTCGTAGTGGGCTTGAGGCCAGGCCTGGACCAGCCGCAGCGCGGTGATCGGCGGGCAGACGACGTCGTAACGGCCTTGCACGATGGCGGCGGGGATATGGCGAATGCGCGCCAGCCCGGCCAGCAAGGCGCCCTCCGGCAGAAAAACGCGGTTGAAGAAGTAATGGGCCTCCAGCCGCGCCAGCGACAACGCCACGTATTCGCTGCTGGCGCGTTCGGCGGCGTCGGCGTTGGGGCGCAGCGCGACGCAAGCGCCCTCGTAACGCCCCCAGGCGCGACAAGCCGGCAGGTGCACCGCCGGGTCGGGATCGGTCAGGCGCCGGTAGTACGCGGCCAGCAAATCGCCGCGTTCGGCCTCTGGGATAGGCGCGACGAAACGCTGCCATTCTTCGGGAAAGAACTGGCCCATGCCGTGCAGGAACCAGTCGATCTCGCTGCGCTCGCCCAGGAAAATGCCGCGCAGGATCAGGCCGCTGACGCGTTCCGGATGCGCCTGGGCGTAAGCCAGCGCCAGCGTGCTGCCCCAGGAGCCTCCGAACACCAGCCAACGCTCAATGCCCAGGTGCTCGCGCAGCCGTTCGATGTCCGCCACCAGATGGGCGGTGCTGTTGTCGCGCAGCTCGCCGCGCGGCGTCGAACGGCCGCTGCCGCGCTGATCGAACAGCACCGCGCGGTAAAAGCCGGGGTCGAACAGCTGGCGGCAGGCCGGCACGCAGCCGTCGCCCGGCCCGCCGTGAAGATAGAGCGCCGGATAGCCCTGTGGCAAACCGCATTGCTCCCAGTACATCGCATGCAAGCCGTCCAGCGGCAACATGCCGCTGGCGAACGGTGCTATCGGCGGATACAACATGGCCTCTCCATCGGGGGAACAAGGGAAAACGCGCCGCGCTCAACCTCGCAGCAGGTTGTATAGCATCTCGCTGGCCATCGCCGTCATCAAGGCGGCGAACACCTGCTTCAAGCGGGCCACCGGCAGCTTGTGCGCGGCGCGCGCGCCCAAGGGGGCCATCAACACCGTCATCAGCATCAGCGCCAGCATGGCCGGCAGGTAGACGAAGCCCAAGGCGCCGGCCGGCAAGCCGGCAGCACCCCAGCCGCTATAAAGGTAGCCGACGGCGCCGGATACGGCGATGGGCCAGCCCAGCGCCGCGCTGGTGGCGATGGCGGTGTGCACCGGCACATTGCACCAGCTCATGAAAGGCACGCTCATTGAGCCGCCGCCTATGCCCACCCAGCTGGAGATCATGCCGATCAGCCCGCCGGCGCCCCATTGCCCGGCCTGACCAGGCATTCCGCGGCTGGCTTGCGGCTTGAGGTTGAAGAACATCTGCACGGCGACCAGGTAGGCATAGCCGACGAAGAACCATTTCAGCGCCAGCCCGGAGATCGCGCCGGCCACCAGGCTGCCCAGCAAGGTGCCGACCACCATCGCCGGCGCCATCGCCCTCACGATGCGCCAATCCACCGCGCCCTTCTTATGGTGAGCGCGTACGCTGGACAGGCTGGTAAACACCATGACCGCCAGCGAAGTGCCCACCGCCAAATGTTGGGCATGATCGCCGCCCAACTGCGCGGCGGACAAAACGCCCAAAACCACCGGCACGATGACCAAGCCACCGCCGACGCCGAGCAATCCGGCCAGGAAGCCGGCCACCGCGCCGCAGGCCAGCAGCGTCAGAATCAGCGGAACGCTCAGCATGCCAGCAACTGTTCAGTAATGTAGCGCCATTCGTCCTCGCTCAGCGGGGTGATGGACAGCCGATTGCCGCGCTTGAGCACCGTCATTTCCGCTAGAGGCGGGTGTTGACGCAGCTCCGCTGGCGACAGCAGCCGAGTCTTGCGCAGGAAGCGCACGTCCACCGCCAGCCAACGCGGCGCGTCGGGAGAAGACTTGGGGTCGTAGTAAGGGCTTTCCGGATCAAACTGACTGGAGTCCGGATGAGCGGCGGCGGCGATTTCCGCCAGGCCCGCCACCCCCGGCTCCGGGCAGGACGAATGCCAGAACAGCAGCCGGTCCCCCTCTTGCATGCCGTCGCGCATGAAATTGCGCGCCTGGTAATTGCGCACGCCGGTCCACTCGAACAAGCGTTCGGGCTCGGCGGCGAGATCGTCGATCGAAGTATCGTCCGGTTCGGACTTCATCAGCCAGTATCGCATGGGCAATGTCTGTTAATTAGTCAGGGAAAGGGTTAACGCTTGCTCAATCTTACTGGAAAGATTGCCGTTTATGCTGACATCGGCATCCCAAGGGGATATAGCGATAACTGAAGAAAAGGATGAAGACGATGAATACCCGTGCCAAACAATGTCTGCTGGGACTGGCGCTGGCCGCCGGCTTAAGCGCTTGCGTAGTGGAGCCGCCCAGGGTGGCGGTCAGGCCGGTGGTGGTCAGGCCGGCCCCGGTGGTGGTGACGCCGGTTTACGGCTATTACTACGGCGGCCGCCACGACTGGCGCTGATCGCTCAGTTTGCCCGCAGGTACAACCAGCCGCTCAGCGCGGCCAGATTCAAGGCCGCGCCGCACCAGAACAGCAGCCGGAACGGCTGCTTGACGGTTTTATGGCGGAACAGCCTGCGCGCCATCAGCCCGCCGGGCCAGCCGCACAACACGCCCAGCCACAGCAACCTGGCTTCAGGCGTACGCGGCCCGCCGCGCTCCGCCGCCCGCTTGTCCCGCCAGTACAAAACGAAGCACAGCAGGCTCAGGCTCAAATACAACCACGTCACTGCCCATTCCAAACGCCCCAGCAGGGCCAAGGCCGGCAAAACGGCCAGGAAGACAACGGCTAGCGGCATAAGGGGCTCAAGGGCAGCCGGCGCAGGCCGGATTCGGTCAACAAATAATCGAGCCGGACGTCCCACGCTTCGCGCGGCACGCACTCGACGCGCTGGCAATCGTAGGCCACGCCCACCAGCAAGGGTTTGCCGAACTGACGCGCGCGTTGGCGGAAGGCCAGCGTGGTGTCGTAAAAGCCTCCGCCCTGGCCCATGCGATAGCCATCGTCGTCAATGGCCAGCAGCGGCACGAACAACACGTCCAGCCGTTCGGCGCGCAGCGCCGGGCCGTCGTATTCGGCGATTCGATAACGCGGATGCAGATACCAGCGGTCCGCCGCGCCCAAACGGCTGAACCATAGCCGGCGGCCACGCCGCGGGATCTGCGGCAGATAGACTTCCGCGCCGCGCCACAGCGCTGCGCTCATCAGGACTTCCAGATTCAGCTCCGAGCCGGCGGCCAGATAAGCGCCCACGCGCTTGCCGCGCTTGAGCAGCCGCGAGGCGTGACGCGCGATCGCCCGCATTGCCTGCAAGCGATAGCTAGTGCTCAGCGCCTGGCGCGCACGGCGAATCCGCCTGCGCAATGCGGGCTTGTCTAGGGAAACCGGATCGGAAACAAAGGAAAGTGCGGTCATGGCAGAGGGGGGAGCCCCCGCGAGTGTCGTTCGGGCAAAATTCGCTTGTACCCTGTTTCCAGGGAGGGCCGCCTGCCAGTCATTTCGGGCGCATCCTCAAGAGGACGCGGCACGCCCATGACTCACGCTGGCAGCCTGAAGCGAACGCATTGGTACAAAGGAATTGTGTGCCTTCACAAACACCGCAGGGGGTACTGACCTTGGTGTTCGCCAGCTGCTCTGCGTTTAAAACAGCGCTTGCTGGCTTTCGCGAAGCGCTTGGTCGGCGGCTTCGCTCATACTGCGTATTTTACGCTGAAACGCCGCCATCTCCAAGCCCTCTCCCACTTTTGTCTTCAACAAATCGTGGGCGATGTTCAGCGCGGCCATGATGGCGATCTTGTCGGCGTCCATTACCTTGCCGTGCTGCTGAATCATTTCGATCTTGCCGGCCAGCAAGCGCACCGCCTCTTGCAACGTTTCCTTTTCTTCCGCCGGGGTGCCGATGGTGAAGGAACGCCCCAGCAGTTCGATTTCAACCTGAGCCACGTCGCTCATTCTGCATCCTCCGACGCCTTGGGCAGGCGCTCGACCAGAGCCGCCACCCGCGCGCGGGTTTCGTTGACTTTGAAGTTCAGCTCCGCATTGTCGCGCAGCGCTTCGGACAGCGCTTCGGCAAAACGGCCGTTTTGTGTTTCAAGTTCGCGAATGCGCGCCACCAACGCCGTCACCCGCGACTCGAGATATTCCAGTTCCTTGTCCATGGCGGCGAGGATAGCCGGCGCTCACTTGGCCGTCAAACCCAGCCGCTGCCGCGCTGTGTCCAGCGCGAGACACAAGGCCTCCGCGCCATCCACCAGCCGCGGACCGGGCACGACCATGGCGTCGCCCGGCAGGGCGAACAGCGCGTTTTTGGCCACCGCCGGCAGCGTTTGCCAACGACGCCACATCCGCAGGCTGGCTTCGTCTCCGGCCAGAATCGCCTGCGGACGCGCCGCCACCACAGTGGCGGCGGACACTTGCGGCGCCGGTTGCCGGACATCGCCAAACACATTGACGCCGCCGCACAGGCGAATCAACGGCCCCATGAAGCTTTGGTCGCTGACGGTGAAGATGGGCGTCTGGCTGACTTGGTAGAACACCCTCACCGGCGCGCGCGCGCCGTAACGCTGGCGTAGGTCCGCCAAGCGCTGGCGATAGCCTGCCGCCGCCTTGGCGGAGCTCCCATCCGCGCCGGCCAGCCGCCCCAGCGCCAGCATTTCCTTGGCCACGTCGTCCGGCTGCAAAGGGTGACTCAGATAAACGGGAATGCCCAGGCCGCGCAAACGCTCCAGTTCACGCGGCGCGCCGCCGTCGCGCCAGGCCACCACCAGGTCCGGCCGCTGGCGCATGACTTCCTCCAGACTGAAGCCGGTGAAGCTGCCCACCCGCGGCAAGCGCTTGGCGGCGTCCGGGTGGTCGCTATACTCCACCGTGGCCACCAGCTTGTCGCCGGCGCCGATCGCGTACAACATTTCCGTGGCATGCGGCACCAGGGTCAAAATCCTTTGCGCCGGCTGAGCCAGCGTGATGGTCTGTCCGCTGCCGTCCTGAACGCTGACCGCCGCCGTCGCCGGCAGCGCGCTCAACAGCAGCGTCAAACCCAACAACCGTCTCATGCCTCGCCTTTCAACACCAGCGGCAAGCCGCAGGCCACCAATGTCACCCGCCGGCAAACCGCTGCCGCTTGCTGGTTCAAACGCCCCAACTCGTCAACGAAGCAACGAGTCTGGGCGCTGGCCGACACCACGCCCCAGCCGATTTCATTGCTGACCAGCAGCACCTCGCCCCTCGCCCGCTCTAGCGCAGCCAGCAGCGCGGCGCACTCCTGCTCGAAACCGGCTGCGTCGAAACCGCCGTCCTCGTCGAAAAAGCGCATCAACCACATGCCCAGGCAATCTATCAGCAGCAGGCCGCCAGCCACGTCGCGGTGGCACAGCTCATCAGCCAGCCCACGACCGGCCTCCGCCAGCGACCACTCAGCCGGACGCCGCCGGCGATGGTGCTCGACGCGGGCGGCGAACTCGGCGTCGCCGCCGCGCAGCTCCGCCGTGGCCAGATAGCAAACCGGGCCGGGATGAGCCAGGGCCAGGGATTCGGCGTAGCGGCTCTTGCCGCTGCGCGCGCCGCCGGTGATTAGGTGAGTCATGGGGATGATTCCTTACTGACTGAAACGAACCCCAAGGAAAACACCCAGTCCGCCGGTGTTGTACCCATAAGCGGTTTCATATTCACGATTGAACAGATTGTCCGCTCGAGCCGTGGCAGTCCAATTTTTGGCAAAACGATAATTGGCAAAAATATTGGTCACGCCGTAACCATGCAGCGCTTTGGCCTCCGAATTAGTCGCATCTCCTGCTCGACGCGACGCGACTTGCTGCTCCGCTCCCAGCGTCCATTTTTCCCACTGCTTGGCGGCGGAGACGCTGGCACTCTGGCGCGGCCGATTTGCCAACCAATTGCCTGTCTTATCGTCTCGCGCATCCATCAACGTCAAGTTACCTTGCCAATCGATACTGAGCCATTGGGCCGCCGCCTCCAATGACAGCCCCCGGATCGTTGCGCGATCCACATTACTCGGGCGCCATGAATTGAAATCCGTGGGGTCGGTTTGCGCCCACTGAATCAACTGCTCCACTTTGTTCTGAAATAAGGTCAAGCTAGCCGAACGGCCATCTTTTCGGTATTGCAGGGCCAATTCTGTATTCTTTGAACTCTCCGGCTTTAGATTGGGGTTGCCACTGCCCGGATAGTACAGATCGTTAAAGGACGGTGCTTTATACCCTGTGCCATAACCTACACGCGCCAACCAAGCATCAGCGAAACGATAGCCGTAACCGGCTTTTCCAGTTGTCTTCCCTCCAAATTGATCATCATGATCGTTTCGAAGGCTGGCTTGGAGAAGATGTTTGCCCAACTCCAACTGGTAGCTCACGAATCCGGCATTGGTGGTGCGGGTGTTTTTGGTATAGATACCATCGCTAGCGATTTTCTGGTCCAAATGGGACGTGCCCAGAATAAAAACGCCAATCTTGGTATTCAGATCATTCTGCCACTGCCATTCGTTCTGCGTAGTCTGGAAAAAGCTGGCGCGGCGATCGAAATCATCGTTATGGAACTCCTCGGACTTGTCTTGACTGCGAGCAAAACGCAAAGTGCTTGTCCAGACGTCATTGAAACGATTTTTTGATTCAACGCTCTGTCCGGTCAGGCGCGACTTGGAGCGATCTTGCCCCTTCCACGCATTGGTATAGTCAATGTCAGTCTCAGCGAAGGTCTGGAATAGACGCACGGTCAAGTCATGGCCAGGCAACAAGGTCTGCGTCAAGCTAGCGGTGTAACTATCATTGCGATACCCGTCGTTATCCGGGTTGTAGTAACCCGTATTGCGTGGATTGGTCGCCGAAAAACCATCAGATTGAGCATGCGACAACTGCAGGCTATAAGCGGTATTTCCCGACTTCCCCGCTACACCGGCGCTTAGCTTGCCAGTACCTCGACTGCCAAATTCCGCCCCTGCGTTCCAGCGCGGCTCACCCTCGCCTTTCCGAGTGAAAATCTGAATCACCCCGCCGATTGCATCGGCACCGTATAAGCTGGACGCGGGTCCCCGCAGAATTTCAATTCGCTCGATCTGCGCCAAGGGAATATTCTGGATCATCGTAGTGCCAAGCGTTGCGGAGTAAATCCGCACACCGTCCACCAGCACCACCGTATGACTATCCTTGTTGCCGCGGATATAGATGCTGCTGGCGCTGCCAGGGCCCCCGTTGCTGGCAATCGAGATAGCCGCCTGGCGCGACAGCACTTGCTGCAGAGTTTGCGCTCCGCTTTCTTCGATTTCCTCGCGCGTGACCACAGTAGCATCGGCCAGTGTACGCGACAGCGGTTGCGCAACTCGGCTCGCCGTCACCACCACCGGATCGCCGGCAAACTCGGGCACATTGGCGGCGTAGGCCTGGCCGGCGCAAGCTAGCGAGACCAGCAACGCGCATTGTTGGGGCTTGAACATGAAACACACTCCACTTTTATGATCTGGCCGCCGTGGCGGCATTGATAGGGAGAGTGCGAAGAAGGCATGAAAAGGGGGACGCCACGGCAGAGCGCCGGGCCGTCTGTCGGATCGCCTCCCCGCGATACTCCAGTGCGGTCGCCTTCCGGGCGGCCATTGCGCGCGCGAGTGTTGTTTCCATGATCGCGCATGCCAGCAGGCCGGTCTCCGGGCTGGGCCTTGGGGCGATGCGCCTTCCCATCCCATGGACAGTGGCAGTTGCATCGCCTGGGCGTTTAGCCTCAAAAGCTCGCGAGTCAACGCGACGCTGTTGAACAGCTCCTACACGCCAGGCCTTACCGTTGCGGGGGCAGCGCCGGTTTCTCACCGGCTTCCCGTTTCATCCGCGACATTGAGACGCGGACACCTGCTAGGCTCTGGATTATACCGGAGAGCATCCCGACGGGATGGTGCCAAAAGAAATATGTTTAGTTAGGATCAAATTGTCCATCGACTGCGGGTTGCCCCCGTGCAGGGCTATCGCTTAAAGTCGCCGCTGAATCACTCTCTCACCCAGGCTGGAGCTGGCCATCTCATGACATTCACCGACACCTTTCGCTCACCCGACTTCGCCGCCTATCAAGCCGCCCGCGCCCGCCAGGCCACACTGACCAAGCCGGCGGGCAGCCTGGGCAGGCTGGAAGAGCTGGCCTGCCGCTTCGCCGCCTGGCAGGGCAAGACCTGCCCGGACGCGCTGCGGCCGGCCATCACGGTGTTCGCCGGCGATCACGGCGTGACGGCGGAAGGCGTGTCCGCCTATCCATCGGTGGTCACCGGCGAGATGGTGCGCAATTTTGCCAATGGCGGCGCGGCCATCTGCGTGCTGGCGCAAAGTCTGGACGCGCGCTTGGAGGTGGTGGACGCCGGTGTGCTCAGCGACGTCTCCGCGCTGCCCATCGTCCATGCAAAAGTGCGGGCCGGCACCGGCAATCTGGCCAGGGAAGCCGCGATGACGCCGGCGCAGGCGGAGGCCGCGCTGGAAGTGGGCCGCCAGGCCGCGCGCCGCGCCTTGGCCAGCGGCGCCAATCTGCTGATCGCCGGCGACATGGGCATAGGCAACACCACCGCGTCCGCCACGCTGATCTGCCGGCTCGCCGGCTTGTCGCCGGAACGCATCGTCGGCCGCGGCACCGGCCTGAACGAGGCCGGCCTGGAAACCAAGCGCCAAGTGGTGCGCGTCGCGCTGGCCCGCGTCGCCAGTCGCGAATTGTCCGCCCTGGAAACCCTCGCCGAGCTGGGCGGCCTGGAAATCGCCGCCATGGCCGGCTTCTATCTGGAAAGCGCCGCACAAGGCGCGCCGGCGCTGGTGGACGGCTTCATTGCCAGCGCCGCCGCGCTGTGCGCGCTGGCGCTGGAGCCGCGCATGGGGGATTGGTTGCTGGCCAGTCACCGCTCGGAGGAAACCGGCCATCTGTTGGCGCTACACGCGCTGAAGCTGGAGCCGGTGCTGGATCTGGGCATGCATCTGGGCGAAGGCTCCGGCGCTGCGCTGTGCGTGCCCTTGCTGCAAATGGCCATCCGCCTGCACAACGAGATGGCCACCTTCGCCGAGGCGGGCATCACCGGAAAAGCGGAATGAACCCCTACACGCTGACCCTGCTGCGCCACGGCGAAATCGACCATGACGGCCGCTTGATCGGCAGCAGCGATTTGCCACTGAACGCCACGGGGCACGTACAAATGGCGCAAAGCTGGCAGCGCATTTGCGCGCTGGCGCCGGTAACGGCGATGGCCAGTTCGCCCTTGCAGCGCTGTCGCGAGTTCTCGGTCCGGCACGCCTTGCATGGCTCGCTGACGCTGAAAGTGGACCCGCGGTTCGCTGAAATGGACTTCGGCGACTGGGACGGCATGGACGTACAGGTTCTGGCGCAACGCTATCCGGACTGGCGCGCCAAGCTGGCCGCCGGCGAACTGACGCCTCCCGGCGGCGAGCCCTACGAAGCTTTCCGCACTCGGGTGCTGACCGGCCTGTCCGAATGGATGACCACGGCCAACGGCAGCCACCGGGTGCTCGTCACCCACGGCGGCGTCATCACCACCTTGCTGGCGGAGCTGCTTGGCGCGGACTTCTCGGTGGCCAAGCTGATGACGGTGCAACGCGGCGGCTTTGCCCAATTATCCATTCTAGAAGGGCACCCAGCCTATCTGATGCGTCTGGAAGCCCCGTGCGCGGACTGATTCTGGCGCTGCAATTCCTGACCCGCCTCCCCACGCCCCAGCTACGCGAATTCAAGCAGGAATGGCTGGCCGACAGCGCGCGCTGGTTCGCCGCGGTGGGCCTGATCGTCGGCGCGCTGCTGCTGGCGGCGCTAAGCCTGGGCCGCCTGAGCGATCCCTGGCTGGCGGCGCTGTTGGCGCTGTTGATGTGGACCTGGGTCACCGGCGGCCTGCACCTGGACGGTTTGGGCGATCTCGCCGACGCGCTGGGCGCGGCGCACCGCTCGCGCGAGCGTTTCTTTGAAGTGCTGAAGGACCCTCACGTCGGCAGCTTCGGCGCTCTGGCCTTGATCCTGGCCATCGTCGCCAAACTGATCTTACTGATGCTGCTGGCCAAACAGCCGACGCCGGCGTGGGGCCTGCTGCTGATTCCCGCCTGGTGCCGCTGTTTCGCGCTGTATTGGTCCGCCAGCCTGCCGGCGATCGCGCCCGGCAGCGGCGAGCGCTTTGCCTGGCGCCGCCACTGGTCCAGCCTGGCCGTCAACGCGACGCTGCTGGCGGCGCTGTCCGCCTGGCTGGCTCCGCCTTTATTGCTGGCACCGCTGGCGGCCCTGGCTTGGCGTCGTTTCCTGTTGCGCAAGCTGGGCGGCATGACCGGCGATTGCCTGGGCGCGGGCATCGAGCTGTGCGAAATCGGCCTCTTGCTACTGCTGACGGTCCGCTGGCCAACGCTCTAGCTACGCTGTAAAGATTCCGCCATTTCCCCGTCATCCGGCGGAGATACCCCGCGTGGATACTGGCGGCGTCTTCATCGCACGGAGCCGCCATGGCCCACCTGGAGATCAGCTGCGAGCACGGCCGGCTGGACCGCGACATGATTCTGCGCTTCCTGACCCAGACCCACTGGGCGCAAAACCTGACGCGGGCGCAGTTGGACAAGGCCATCGAGCACTCTCTGGTGTTCGGCGCCTACAGCGGGCTGCGGCAACTGGGCTTTGCCCGCATCGTCACCGACTACGTTAGCTTCGCCTATCTGTCCGATGTGTTCGTGCTGGCCGAAGCACGCCGTCTCGGCATCGGGCGCGCTTTGATGGAGGCGGCGCTGGCCCACCCCGAACTTCAGCAGCTGCGGCGCTTCCTGCTGGTGTCGCGCGACGCGCGCCCCTTCTACCGCCGGCTGGGCTTCGCCGAACTACGCGATGGAGAACGCTATATGGAGCTGCGGCGCGAGCCGGCGGCAGTGCCGGCGCGCGCCTGGTCCTGGTTCCGCGCAAATAAAAACGCCGCTTGATGAGAGCGGCGTTCTTGCATACGCCAACGATTTAAAGCGTGCCGGCCAGCTTCTTGTTGCGCATCAGGCACAGCATGTCACAGGCCAGATGCGCGGCGGCGATGGCCGTGACCTCGCTGTTGTCGTAAGCGGGCGCCACTTCCACCACATCCATGCCGACGATATTCAAATCACCCAGATTGCGGACGATCTTCAAGGCTTGGGCGCTGCTGAGGCCGCCTGGAACCGGAGTACCGGTGCCCGGTGCAAACGCAGGGTCCAGACAGTCGATATCGAAAGTCAGATAAACCGGGCTGTCGCCGATGACTTCCTTGATGCGCGCGATGGTGGCGTCCACGCCGTTGTCGTGCACCCAGGGTGCGTCCAGCACGTTCATGCCCATGAAGTCGTCGTTCCAAGTGCGGATACCCACTTGCACCGACTTCTTCGGATCCACCAGGCCATCTTTCACCGCCTTGTAGAACATGGTGCCGTGATTCAGGCTGTCCGGCTCATCGTCCGGCCAAGTATCGCAGTGAGCGTCGAAGTGCAGCAGCGCCAGCGGCTTGCCGTATTTCTCGGCGTGCGCGATCAGCAGCGGGTAGGTGATGAAGTGGTCGCCGCCGAAAGTCAGCATCTTGGCGCCGGAGGCCAGGATGGTGTGGGCGTGTTCGATGATGGAGGGCTTGATGGTCAGCGGATTGTGCGCGTCGAACCAGCAATCGCCGTAATCGATCACCGCCAGGTCGTCGAAGGGGTTGAAGCCCCAGGGGAAGGGGCTCAGCTCGGCCAGTTGCACGCTGGCGGCGCGGATAGCCTGCGGGCCCAGCCGCGCGCCGGAGCGGAAAGTGGTGGACAGGTCCAGCGGAATGCCGGACACCACCACGTCGGCGCCGGTCAGGTCGCGGCTGTAGTTGCGGCGCATGAAGGACAGCACGCCGGCATAGGTGTTTTCAATGGAAGAGCCGTGAAGGCCCTGACGGCGGATCGCGCCGTCGCCGAAAATGGTTTCGCTCATGAAGACTCTCCGCAAGAGAGTACGCCGGGCTCAGGCGTCCCGACGATTACCGTCTATCTTGCACAGCCGACGGCTTAAGGCTGCCGCCCCCCTTGGGGCGGAACTCTGGAGTTTGCCGCGATGCGCACGCACAAGAACCAATCTAATCAATGGCTTTCCAGCTGGATGCGCCACAGCCGGAAACGCAGCCGAACATCGTACCAGACCGGGCGCAAGCCCAACAAAAACAAGAGCAGCGCCAACGGCAGGGTGAAACTGTATCCCATATGCTTGAAGCCCAGCGCGCCCACCACGCCGCCGCCGAAAAACGACAGCAGGATCAGCAAATAAGTGCGCAGCTTGACGCGGTTGGCGCGCACGTCTTTAACCTTGGGCATGCTTTTACGGCCGTAGTAGCTGAGCTTGGCCAGTTCTATGCCGATGTCGGTGGCGATGCCGGTCATGTGGGTGCTGCGCAACAGGCCACCGGACAACTTGGTAACGATGGTGTTGTGCATGCCCATGATGAAGCAGAGCAGCATCACGGTTAACGGCGTGAAAAAGCCCTTGTGCAAAGACAGCGCGGCCCCCAGCAAGCCGAACAACAGCAGCAGGCCGGCCTCCTCCATCATGGACACGCCGTAACCCCCGCGCAGCCGCTGCCGACGCGCCCACAGTATCAGCCAGGAGCTGTGCATGGCGCCGGCGATGAAGCACAACAGCATCACCAGCAGGGACAAGCCCAAGGTGACCTCGCCCAGCGCGAATTCGTCGGCCATGCCGGACACGATGCCGGACATGTGCGAGGTGTAGCGGTGCACGGCGAGGAAGCCTCCGGCGTTAAGGGCGCCGGCGATGAAGGCCATGGACCATCCCAAATGCCGCAAGGTGTGGTCATTGAAACGACCCCGGTCCAACAGCCGGGTGATGTTGGTTCGTCTGGACATATCCTGCTGACAGAATGAACAACGGCGGCCAATGGCCGCCGCTATCTGAGAAATGAAGACACTGCGCCTGCGCCCTGCCGCGGGCGATGCTTGATAGTGCATCGCCGCGTCGGCGCTGGCAAGCAGTCAGATCAAGACTAGCCGCCTCATCCGCAGGATTTCAGGCCGATTCCCGGGGTCAGCCGCTTTTGCAGCGCCTTGAGCTTGTCGGCCTGCTGCGCGTCCAGCGTCTTGAAGCTCAGTGTGGTCTTGCTCGCCTTCTGCCCCTTCTGCTGCACCAGCGCCTTGTCGTAGCCCGCCGCCTTCAGTCGCGCGGCCAAGCCCTTGGCCGCGTCTTCCTTGCCGAACAGGCCCAGCGACAGATGGCCTTTGAAATCGTCGCTCTTGACGATGTAGTTGTCGAAGCCCTTGCCCTTCAGCTCAGACGACAGCGTCGAAGTCTCCGCCTGAGTCGCCAACGGCGGGTAGTAAACCCAGAAGCGCCCGCCGCCGGCGGTTTCTTCCTTGCTGGCCTCGCTCAGCTGGCCGGCCTTGAGTTTGAGTTGCGGCACGCCGCCCTTGACTCTGGCCAGCAGCTTCTCGTCCAGCGGCCCCCATTGCAAGCAAGCCACGGCGGTATCCGCCGGCTTGGCTGCTTCGGACTTGGCGTCCGCTTTGCCTGGTTCGGGCTTGGCGGCTTCCACTTTGGCCGCCGCCGTTTTCGGCGCGGACGCTTCCGGAGCTTTCTTGGCCGCGGCGGGCTTGTCCGCTTTGGGCCCGGAGGATTCGCGCAAAGGCTCCGCCGCCGGAGCGGAAGCGGCCGGCGCGGAGGCGGCGTTCGGCCTCCAGTTAGCCGGCAGCAGCTTGACCAACTCCGGGCTCACTTCCTGCGCCCGCACGTCCGCCGGCGGACGCTGCTTGAACGAGCCATACATCGCCACCAACAAATTCAGCACCACGACCAAGGCTAGAAACCACTTCATTTTTCGTCGGCCACTCTTAATAAGCCCAATAACACCAGATTATCCACGATCTCGACCGGCCCGGCGAGCCAAGGCGCCAAGCTCGCGGCGTCGCCGCCGGTCAGCAGCACCCGCACCGGAGCGCGTCCGGTATGCGCTTGCAATTGCCGGCGCTGCGCTTCCACCGCGCCGGTCAGCGCGAATACCGCGCCGCTGGCCAAGGCATCTTCGGTCCCTTGCGGGAACGACGTCACCACCCCGGCGGAACGGTCTAAATTGGCGGTGTTGAGCGCCAGGCTGCTCAACATCAGATTCAACCCAGGCACAATCAGCCCGCCCAGATATTCGCCCTCGGCCGTCAAGGCCTCCACGGTCAGAGCGGTGCCGGCGCAGGCGACGATTACATCGCCCTGATGCAGTTGCCTCGCGGCCAGCACCGCCAGCCAGCGGTCGGCGCCCTGCTCGGCAGGGTTGCGGTAAGCATTGCGCACATCGCCGAAGCCAGCCTCCGCGCGCACCCAGCGCAAGGGGCAAGGCGTCGCCGCCGCCAAGGCTTTCGCCACCTCCTCGCGCGCGACCGACGCGCCCCAGGCGGCCGTAATCGGCCATTGCCGCCAGGCTTCGGCCAGGCCGGCGATCTCGCCGTGCTCCACCGCGCCCCGCACCAACCAGCCGCGACCATCATGCACCGCCCATTTGACCCGGCTATTACCGGCGTCGATCAACAACTTCATGCCAGCTTCCTCAAACTGACCTCGCCGGCGTGATAGGTTTTCATCCCGCCGGCGGTGTCCACCAGCAGCTCGCCGCTCTCGGCCACGCCGCGCGCCACACCCTGTACCGGGTCGCCATGGGAAAAACTCAGACAGACCGGCGCGTCCTGATGTGCGGACAAACTCATCCACTCCTGACGCAAGGGCACGAAGCCATGCCGGTCGAAATCGCTCAGCACTCGATGCAATTCGTTCAGTAGTTCCGCCAGCAGCACGCTGCGCGCCAGCTTGACGCCGGCCTCGGCCAAACAGGCCACCGGCTGGTCCACTTCGCCCGGATCGCTCACATTCATGCCGACGCCTATCACCACCGCGGTTGGCCCCAGCGCATCGCCGGACAGCTCGATCAGGATGCCGGCCAGCTTGCGTTCGTTCAGCAGCACATCGTTCGGCCACTT
The DNA here is from genome assembly GCF_002081825.1 of Chromobacterium haemolyticum. Taxonomy (GTDB): domain Bacteria; phylum Pseudomonadota; class Gammaproteobacteria; order Burkholderiales; family Chromobacteriaceae; genus Chromobacterium; species Chromobacterium fluminis. Next base: position 46,592 of record NZ_MUKU01000034.1, read on the forward strand.
CAAGGCCACCGGCGCGCCCAAGCGCCGCAACGTCCGCGCCAAGGCCACTCCCACCGCCAAGGACAGCCCGGCCAGTTGGGACAGGCCACGGTCGAAACGCCACAGCAGGGAGAAGGTCAGGCCCGAACCCAGCCGCGCCTGCCAGCGTCGCCCCAGCCGGCCCCGCCCGGCGGTTTGCAGCTCCGTCGCCAACACCAAGCCATGCAGGCCGCCGCTGGCGGCGCGCGCCAACAATTGGGAGTTGGTGGAGTCCGTACGCTCCGCCACCGCCAGCGTAAACGTGTCCGCTGCCGCTTCGTCCAGACCATCGCGGATAGCCGACACGTCCAGCCATTCAAACGGCGCCACCAAGCGATAGCCCTGGCCGCGCACGCTGAACACGGTGACGCCCAAGTCCTGCTGGATGGCGTGCACCGCTTGCCAAACCAGGGTGCGGGAACACCCCAGTTCGCCGGCGATGTCCTCGCCGGAATGGAAGCGGCCGTCGGCGAGACGACGCAGCACCGCAAAAGCATGCTCGCTCACTGCTTGGCCTCGTTGGCCCGGATCTTGTGCAGCGTAGCGGTAGTGGAAGTATCAAACAGGAAAGGTATGGAATGCACCGAACCGCCGCGCGCCAGCGTTTCAGCGCTGCCGACGATCTTGTCCGGCGTCCAGTCGCCGCCTTTGACCAGCACGTCGGGACGCACCTGCTCGATCAATTGCGCCGGGGTGTCTTCGTCGAAACAGATTACCAGGCTGACGCTTTCCAGCGCCGCCAATACCGCCGCGCGGTTGTCCTGAGGATTGATGGGCCGGTCGTCGCCCTTGCCCAGACGACGCACCGAAGCGTCGGTGTTCAAACCCAGCACCAGGCTGGCGCCCAAGGCGCGCGCCTGCGCCAGATAAGTCACATGCCCGCGATGCAGGATATCGAAGCAGCCATTGGTAAAAACGATGGGACGCGGCAAGGCGGCCAGCTTCTCCGCCAGCTGTTCCTGGGTGCAGACTTTATTTTCGAACAAAGGCGTCGGGTAGGACATCGGCTTCCTTCAAACTCGGCAATCGTCCATGGGCGGACTCGTCCCCCACGGACATCAAGTTGCGAAGGATACCACAGCCCCCCACCGCTGCCGCTAACCAAGCCACACACTCCGCGCAAGGCTGTCGCGTTTCGCCCTCAGCGCCAACAATTGCTAACGGTACCGCTGGCGGCTCCCTTGCTGCCCAGGCTGTTCAGGCTTAGCGTGCCACAGCTTTCCCCCACCTGCCCCCCTGCCGGCGCCGCCTGCAGCGAATATCCCTGACCATTGGCCAGCGTGGCGGAGGCGCTCAGGTCGCCCATGGTGATGGTGTAGCGGCTATCCTGGCTGCTGAGGCTGGAGGAGGCGTAGCCCAGCGCCGTCAGCGTGGATGCATAGCCGTTATTGAGCGTGAAGTATTTTTCCTGAGCCTGGGCAATGGCTTGCAACTCGGTCTGCGCTTCAGCCCGATAGGTGCGCTGCACGTAGTTGGTGTACGCCGGCAGGGCGATGCTGGCCAAGATGCCGACGATGGCCACCACGATGATCAGCTCTATCAAGGTGAAGCCGGAAAGCGTACTCCGTGTCCGCCTGTTGCAATATTTCATTCCCCGCCCTCAGTTATTGATCAGTTCGCGCCAGGTGACGCGCTTCCAGCTGCGTGCCAGATTCCAGCCGGTGATTGAGGTGCTCCCCGTGGTGCTGCTGGATAGCGAGAAGACCTTGCCGCTCAAGACAAAATCGGTGGTCCCCAGCGAACCGCCCATCTGCTTGCCGATGATGGGCTTGTAGTTGCCGGAAGAGTCCGTCGTTTGCGCCACGGTGTCCGCCAGCTTGGGCTTGATCCCTGCGCCGCCGTTGTCGTACTGCACCCGCAGAATATAGGCGGCGTCCTTGGGCGTGCAAATGTCGCTGGCATCCGAAGAGGGGATATAGGTCTGGTACTCCAGCGTCTTCGAATAATAGTTCAACATCCCCACCACTCGCTCACCGCTGATGTTCAAATCCTCGTACCAGCCCAGCTTGCCGGAGGAGGAGCTGATCGAGCCGTATTGTGTCGAGCAGCTCTGGTTCGCCGTCGCATTGGCCAGCGTGTAGTCTTTCCAGCTGATCGAGGTATTGGTGGCTTGCCGGTAAGTGGTGCCGCTGATCACATTGGTGGACAAGGTCTGTTGCAACAACAGGCGACGATCGCAGACCGGCGCGCCCCAGTCCCAAATGCCGTACACGCTGTGGTTGTTGGATTCCGCACTGCAACTGCTGGTTTTGTCGCAGCTTTCAATGTACTTGCCGGTGCCGAACATCACCATCCGGTTAGTGTTGCTCGCCGTTGTAGCGCCGTTGCTGACCGGCATGGTAGCCGTCACCGGTGCCAGCACGATGGGCTGCGCCACGCCGCTGCCGTCTTTCGCGCTAAACAACGGTACGCCGTTCAGTGCCACTTTCCAATTGGACGGAGTACTGGAGCTGAGGTCGAATTTCCACAAATTACCCTTCAGGTCCCCCGCGTAGATCACGTCTATCGTACCGTTGCCGTCTAGATCCACCGGCTCGATGCTGGACAGGCCATTGGGCGACACCGCGGTGCCGGACAAAGTGGAGAGCTTGTAGTAGTTGTTGTTCAGGATCCAGCTGACGCTGGGGTTCAGCGACAGAATCAGCAGAGTGGCGTCGCCGTTGGTGCTGTTGTAACCATTGTGGCTGACCACATACCACTTGCCGTCATTGAGTTTGATGATCTGAGGCGCTCCAAACACATAGCCCATATCCAGATCGTTGGTGGCGTTGAATTCCCACTTGGCGATGGAAGCGGCGCTGCTTTCGCTGAAGCTGTCCGGGCTGGTGATATCGAGCAGATACAGGCCCTTGCCGCCCGCGCCCAGGCCGCCGGCCAGGTAGCTGCCCCAAGTGGTGCCGATCTGGGCGTCGACGGCGGCCGGGGTCGAGTCGACATAAAAATTATGGGTATAGGAGTTGCTGGCCAATTGGTTCAGATTGCCGAATACCGGCGAGGGAATGTAGGCCAACAGTTCCATGCCGGTCGTGGCCTGGAAGCCATGCAACATGCCGTCGTTGGCGCCCACGTACACCATGGAGGAACGACTACCCTTGCTCCCCACGAAGGACTGGTAGCTAGGGGTATTGTAGTTGGGATCGCTGGAGCCGCTCGCCGGCGCAGGGAGGTAAGCCGGCGAGGAATTGACGATATCCCCCAGCTTGGTGGCGGGCCGCGGCCGGAACTGGGTGCTGCCGTAGCCCTCGTTCGCCGGGCTGCCCCGCAGATAGGTCAGCCGGCTTTGCGTCACCGAGCTAAGCTCGGTCAACGAAGCCCGCAAAGCCTGCTGCTGCACGGTATTCAGGCTGGACCACTGGAAGGCCTGCCCCCCGCCGATGCCGCCGCTGGAAGTGATGATCTGGCGGCCGGTGTCGCTGCTCACCTTCAGCTTAGCGTTCCACAAGGGATTGCTCAGGGACAGGCTGGTGCCGCTGACCAGAATCTTGCGGGCACTCAAATCCCCGGACCAGTCCGCGCTGTTGACCGAGGCTTCGTAGTAATAGGTGTCGCCGCTGATCGTGGACTTGCTGCCCACGCCTGCCGAACCCGAACCATTTTGGTTACTGATGTTCTGAAAAGCCTGATCCAGCTGGGCATTCAATTTGGAGGGATTGCTGACCAGCGAGTAATTATCCGGGTTGCCGTCGCCGTCCGCGTCCCACTGCCAGACATTATTGGGGTCGAAGGAATTAGGGTTGCTGGGATTGGTCTTGTTGTCCGTGAAGCCACCATACTTCGCCATATACCATAGCGGGCTCTCAAACAAGGTGGTCGAGCCCTTGGTGGGATCCAGTGTGAAAGTGGCGGAGAAGGTCAACGGCAGTACTTTGCAGCTAGCACTGCTGAGGCCGTAGTTCAGCGGGTTATAACCGGACTGCCCGCTGCTAGTACCGATGCATTGAGTAGCACTGCTTGTTTCATTCTCGCGTACCACCAGATAAGCGCCAGCCTTGTTCTCGGCAGAGGCTCCGGCCAGGGGCTGCACGCCGGAAATGATGAACCCCAGGTGGTTAGCGTAGCCACTGGCCGCATAAGTGGAGTTGACCGTCACTTGCACCTGGTTACTACCTACCTTGGTAATCTGATAAGTTGCGATCGCGTCCAAGTCGTAGTCGCTGCCGAACTCGCTATCGTCGAAGTTCACCTGGAAAGAATAGGAACTGCCATCGCTGGCGGCGCTGGTCAGGAAGAAGTTGGTGATGGTTAAGGTGTTGCTTGCGCCGATAACCACCTTGCCGAAGGGCACCAGCGTGACCGCGCCGCCGGTCAAGGGCACGGTGATCTTGGGCAAGGGCGACGACAACCCCACCGCGAAAGTGCGCACCGGCGCCAGGGTGGCGCCGCTGGGCGGGCTGGTCGGCGTTACCAGGATATTGGTCCGCGCATAATAGGCGGCCATCGCCGCGTAAAAACTACCCTGACGCGTCGGCTCCTCCGGCGACAAGCCGCGGACGTCGAAGTTGGAGGCGGACTTGCTGGTCGGCAAACCGTCGGCGGTGCCGCCGGACACCTCGCCTATCATCACGTTTTTGCTACCGCTGCCAAACTGGTAGCTCCACAGCGTGTTGCCCAGCTGGCTGACGTTCATCCCACTCAAATCATTGCTGTAGGAGAAGCCCCAGGGCGAACCCGGCATCTGGCTGTCGTAAGAGGTCAAGGCCTCGCTGATCACGGTGACGAAGGGCTTGGTGCACCAGGCCCTGCCGTTATAGGGATTGGTCCAACTGCTGATCTTGGGCAGGCCCAAAGTACTGGTATCGATTGAGGTGGAGCCGGTAATGAATTTGGGCCCGCTCTTGCCCGCCAGATAACGCAGGCCCTCGTAATACATAGTGGCCACAGGGTTGCCCCAGTTGCCGCTGCCGCTGGTGGAAGTGTCGTAGCTAGAGCTGGGCTTGTTGATCCTGAGACGATCGATCGTATCCGCAATGCCTCCCGCCTTGAAAGTGCCGTCGCTGTTCAACTCGTTGCCAAACTTGCCGATGGCGTCGCGCAGTACCCCGCCCAGCTGCGGCGAGTCGTAAGAGCCGGTCAACAAGCCAAACTCCATATTGCTGCTGATGCCGTACTTGTGCAACAGACCGGTAGGCAGGTAATTACTGCCGTACTGGTTGCAGTTGCTCTCCAGCAAGCCCGCCACGCAAACCCGCACTTGCAGGGTCAGGGCGGTGAAGTTCTGCGAGAGCTTGCCGTTGCTCTCGGTGCTAACCCAGTCCGTCATCACGTTCTTGGTGGGATCCATCGCCGCGATCCGCAGCACCGGCGTACCGGGATAGCTGCCGTTGTCCATGTTCACCATGACAATGTTGCGGCCCGCCGACAGCATGCTGGCTATGGTGCTGGTGGAGGTGCCTGCGCCGTTTTCATACTTGGACACGCCCAGCGTGGTATCGACGTAGGAGGCCAAGGACACCGTGGGGCTGGTCGAGATGACGCTGCCGAAAGACTTTCCCCACACATGGGCGTCCAGCGGGATATTGGAGCGAATCAGCGTGGCTGGAGAGGCGCTGATCCGCTTGCCTCCATACAGCGATTTGCGCAGCACATCGATGCGCGACATGGTGACGTAGTTGAGGAAGTCCCCGCTCCAGTGCGAGCCGTCGCAGGTTTTGTCGCTGGTCGTGGCGTAAGGGATAAAGGCCCCGCTGGACGAGCTGTAGGTGTAACACTTGAAGGAGTCGAAATAGCCGTAATAGTCGATGGACTTGGGCTTGTAGCCAATATCCGGCATCCCGACTCCGTCCAGGTCCGTATAATCATTGTAAGCCGCGACAAACAGATTATGGCTCTTGCCCATCACCAGCAGATTGATCGGGTTCACTTGCAAAGTGTTTTGCAAAAGGGGCTGGGTCGGAATGGTCAACGCCCAGGCCAGGCTTCCCTGGGTCAGGGCCAAGATCAGACTCAAGAAACCTCGCAACATGATGCGCGCCATATTCCGTCTCCTTACTGCTCCACCCAGACGACGGACTCCAATTGCGTCTGGGTTGTGTTCAACAGGGTCTTGCGACCGCCGTAGCCTGTCGCCAGCAGGCGGTAGTAATCGCGCCCCCCGTTGGTGCTGACATAGCTGATGGTATAGGTGGCGGACGCGGCCGAATTGGGCACGGCGACAGTGCCGCTCGCCGTGGTGCCGCTCGCCGGCAGATTGTCGGCCGTGGCGATATAAGTCTCGGCCTGACGCATCGCCACTTCCGCCGCCATGAAGGCGATGGCCCGCTCGCGATTGTTGCCGCCCAGTTTTTCTTCCATCAGCGCCGAACGCACCGCCCCGAAACCGAGCATCGCCAACACGGTCAGAAAAATCAGGGCCACCAGTAATGAAAAACCCTGTTGTCGCGTCTTGGCCGTCATGACAGATTGTTCCGCAAGAAAATAGACGTCCGGAAGGTGCGCGCCAACTTGCCGTTATTGGACACCCCGGCGGCCGGATAAGCGTTGCCATTGCAATCGGTTACCGAGTAGCCGCTGGGCGCGGTGTACTGGGTGTCCGACTCCACCAGAATACACACCTGCACCACATGTACATTCATCCAATTGGCAACATTCCCAGCAGAGCGGTATATATCAGGAACATTGTCTGCCGGGGTACTAAGATCCTCCCCGTACATCAGCACCAACTGCTTCACCCCGCTCAGCACCGTGCTGGTGCTGCCCGTCGAGGTGCAGGTCATCACATCGCTGGCGGTACGGGCAATCGCGAAATTATAAGCCGTCGACGCGCTGGCCACCGGACTGCCCTGGCAATCTATGATCTGATTATCGTTATTTCCGTAAAAGCGGTAGTTCAAAGTGCCGCTCGCCTCTAGCAACACCGTGCCCGCGCTCGTGAATGTCGTGCCGCTGGCGGGGAAATTGACGGCCAGGCCATTGGCCAACCTGGTGGTGTCCACATAGCCGGCCTGACGCACTTGTTCCGATATCCAGCGAATGGCGAAACGCCCCTTCTCCTGCACCTCGGCCTGCGCCGCCTGGCTGCGAAACACGGTCTTGTTGGAATAGAACACTTGGCCGACCAGCAGCACCACCATCAAGCCCAGCGTCAACGCCACCATCAGCTCGATCAAGGTCATGCCGCGTTCATGGCGGCTGCGCATCGCCAAGGTTTTCATCGGAATCGGTACTCGAAGGTCTGGGTTTGCATGGGCGTGGTGCCGCTCGCCGCTTTTTCCTGCCAACTGACGCTGACTGAAACCTGGCAGGCCGTGCCTGTGCCGGAAGCGCCGGCCAGGCTATAACTGCAAGCGCTTAAGGTGCTGGCCGTCGTGCCGTCCGTTTTTTTCAACAGAACTTGCACAGAGCCAGAGCCGAACATGCTGGTAGTCGCTGAGGCGAAATAGGCGGTATCAGACGCCGCGATGTTCTGAATGGAAGCGATGTTGCTCGTACACTCCGACGTCGCCACCCCGGAGGCGTAGCATCCCAGCGCGCTATTCAAATCCATCTGATTGCTGGCGGAGTTCAAGGCATAAATCTGATCGCCGGTCGCCGCTCTCACCCGCTCAGCCGCCTCCACCGCCAACTCCGAGGCCAGGCTGCGCATATAAGCATCATGCGAATCGCGGATAGACTTCAGCTGCATGCCGGCCATGGCCAATAAGCCCAGCGCCACGACCAGCACTGAGATCAGCACCTCCAGCAAGGAAAACCCGGCCTCCGCTTTCTTCCCTGTTCGCATATTCAATTCCCGCTGATCAAGCCGTACGGCGCTACCTGCACCGTACTGCTGGCCGTAGTGGTCTGGCTTTGAAACTGAATCTGCAACGTGGTGGTCAGGCGCGTGCCGCTAGCCGTCGCTCCCCTTGCCTCGCCGCTAGGCGCAAAACGAAAACCGGCCACCGTGCTAGAAGCAACCGCTGCGCCTCCAGGATTATGCACTGACAGAATTTCACTGCTCGAAGGCGAGCCGCTGCCGTCGAGATCGGCGAAAACCAACCAACCCACCGACCAATTGCTGGCCGTATTGGAACAACTGCTGCCATCGGTGGATGCGCACACACCTACTGGCACGCCGCGGCGAATCGCTTCGGCGCGGGCATTGGTCATGTCCGCCACCAAAGCGCGCGACAGCGCCTGGTAACGATTCGTGTCGATGAATTGGTTGAACGCCGGCACCGCCAATGCCAGGCCAATCCCCACCACCGCAATGGCCACCAATAGCTCAACCATGGTGAAGCCCCCCAACGTCGCTCGCCGGCCCATTCCATTCCCGTTGCTTAAGCTATTTTTCAGGATTGTATAGAGAAGCGGATGCAGGCAAGTTCGGCTGGACAAGCGGCAACTAAATCAAGACAGAAGGGAAAGACAAGCGGCAGAAATGGGAAAAAACAAGGCTTCGCGCCATGCCGTACAAATGCATAAAGCCCAGCTCGTGTGAGCTGGGCTTCGCAATGGGGCGTCTGGCGGTGTCCTACTTTCACATGGCGAATGCCACACTATCATCGGCGCTAAGGCGTTTCACGGTCCTGTTCGGGATGGGAAGGCGTGGGACCACCTCGCTATGGCCACCAGACATAAACT
>NZ_MUKU01000035.1 GCF_002081825.1 Chromobacterium haemolyticum
ATTGAATGTGTTGTGCTTTGCCAGTCTGGCATCAGCAGGTACGTTACCCGCCCAATTGGCGCGCTTACTGGAGCAGTCGAGGCTGTTTGTGCTGCCACCACGCAGACCAGGCCGACATTGCCCGCGAGTCGTGAAGAACAGGGCACACAAATATCCAACGAAAAATGCCAGTCAGCGTTAACTGACTGGCATTACGCCATCTGGCGGGCTTTGTCATTGCGCGGAGACGCCGGACTTAAGAACCTGTTTACGATCTGCTGCGCGTCGTGAAGCGTGGCACGGTGAGTACGCCTTCGAAATGCTCATGTACCACGCGTACATTCCGCTTTCTCAGCCATTTTCGCCTTGTCTCGCCTTAGCTCGCGAGATCGTAAACACGTTCTAATCGGCCGCCTTCCTCAGGATGGCGTACAACTCGTCCTTGAGCCGTAGTTTTTCCTTCTTCAGATTTTCGATTTCGAAGTCGGCGGAAGGCTCGATACGCGCTTCCATATTCTTGATCTTCTGGTCCAGGTCGTTGTGTTTGTTGAACAGGCGGGTGAAGTGATCGTCTTCGGTTTTCAGCTTGCTGATCAGTTCGCGGTATTCGGGAAACATGGGCGACTCCTTGGGCGGGTGGATACATGGAGCGGCTAACGACGCGGGCCTGAGCGAAGCGTAAGGGCAAAATCGGTAGTCGTCAGCGATTGGATACTGCCAAACCATGCTAACACCGCGCGGCGGCGAAGGTTATTGATCCAGAGCAGACGCCCTCCCTTAGGCCAGCCGTGCGCAGCAACGTGCTCTCAGAACGTGTTTACGATCTCTCGAGCTAAGGCGAGACAAGGCGAAAATGGCTGAGAAAGCGGAGTGTACAAGCGGTATATGAGCATTTCGAAGCCGTACTCACCGTGTCACCTCTCACGAAGCGCAGCAGACTTTAGAACAGGTTCTCAGGGCTTGAACCAGGGGCGCCCGTGCTGGGTGGGAAGCTGATAGCGTTCGGCCAGTTTCTCGTAGCCGCCGGCGGCGGCGAAGCGGCGCAGGCCCAGATTGAAACGGTCGCGGTCGCGGGCATTGCGGAAAGTCAGCCGGTAATGAGTGGGCGTGAACAGCGCGTATGGGCAGAGCTTGGCTCTGATGTCGATCTCGCGGCTGAGATCGTGGCTAAACTGCTGGAAGATGTTGATGTCTGAAATCGCCACGTCGGTGCGCTCGCTGTACAACAGGCGGTTGAGGGTGACCTGCGGCGATTCTTCGCGGTAGGACGGAATCTGCGGCGTCAGCGCGGCGAAAGCTGGCCCCAGATAAAGGTGGGCGCCCTGAAAGGCCGCCACCCGGAAGCGAACCAGGTCGTCCAGCCGCTGTAGGTGGATGCGGCGTTTGCACAGCGTGATCGCCATGTTCTGGTAAACGATGTAGGGCTCGGAAACATGGCCGCCGCTATTGGCGATGGCGGCGTCCACCTGGCCGTTTGCCAGCCAGTTGTGCGCGCGCAGATTGGGGCCGAAGCGGATTTGCGGCTGATAACCCGCCTGGCTTAAGGCCTGGCTGACGATGTCGTATTCCACGCCCTTGCCGCGTTCGGCGTCGATATAGGGTTGTTTGGTTTCGCCCAGCGCCACCCGTAGCGACGGCAGCGCCGCAATCTGGGCGCTGAGCAGCAGGGCCGGCAAGGCGCGGAGGACGAGGTGGAGCGGCGTGAAAGCCATGGGCCGGTAGCGAGTATCGATATGGTTGCAATGGCGCGCCCTTGGGCGGGGCCGTCGAATAGATTCTTTATAGCCGCTGGCCCGGGTCCGGCCTTGCCTGATGCGCGGACGCGAGCCGCGGCTGCCGCATTGTAGCGATTGCGCGGCCGGGCTTCCCGGGTTTCCGGCGGGGGACCGGTAAAAAGCGAGAATATGGCTTATCCACAGGGTTTGACGCAATGCCGTGCTTATCCACAACGTGCTTAGAGCCTGTTCAAAGTCTCGCGAGCAAGGGCGAGACAAGGCGAAAACGGCTGAGAAAGCGGAATGTACACGTGGTACATGAGCATTTCGAGGGCGTTTTCAACGCCGTATCGCCGAAGCGCAGTAGACTTTGAACAGGCTCTTACTTGATGCCCAGTCTTTCCATCCGATAGCGCATCGATCTGAAGGTTACGCCCAGCATCTTGGCGGCTTGGGTGCGGTTGAAGCGGGTGCTCTCCAGCGCCTTGAGGATGGCTTCGCGCTCCACGCGGTCCAGAAAGTCCTGCAGCGCCTCGCCGTCGGCGCAGGTCGGCGCCTCGCCGTCGCCATGGCCGCCCTGATCGCTCGGCAGCAGTTGCAGGTCCCGCAATTCAATGCGGGCGTCGTTGGCCAGGGCCACCGCGCGTTCCAGGATGTTTTCCAGTTCGCGGAAATTGCCCGGATAGTTGTATTCCAGCAAGGCTTTGAGCGCCGCCGGCGCCAGCCGCGGCTTTTCATCGGGGGAAAAGCGTTCCAGCAGGCTGGCGATGTAGCGCGGCAGATCCTCGCGCAGTTCGCGCAGCGGCGGCATGCGCAGCGGGAGCACGTTTAGCCGGTAGTACAGATCCTGGCGAAAGTTGCCGGCGTCTACCCGCGCGGCCAAGTCCTTGTGGGTGGCGCAGATGATGCGCACGTCCACCGCTTCTTCCTGGGCGTTGCCCAGGCGGCGCACTTTCTTTTCCTGGATCGCGCGCAGCAGTTTGACCTGCATCGCCAGCGGCAGGTCGGCCACTTCGTCCAGAAACAGCGTGCCGCCGTTGGCTTGCTGAAAGAAGCCGTCGCGGTCGTTGTCGGCGCCGGTGAACGCGCCTTTGCGGTAGCCGAAGAATTCGCTTTCCATCAGCGTTTCCGGGATGGCGCCGCAGTTGACCGGGATGAACGGCCGTTCGGCGCGCGCGCTGTGCTCGTGTATCATCCGCGCCGCCTGTTCCTTGCCGGTGCCGGATTCGCCGCTGACGTAAACCGCGGCCTGGCTGCGCGCCAGCTTGCCGATCAAGCGCAGCGCTTCCTGGATCGCCGGCGATTCGCCGTCCAGCCGCACCGCGGCCTCGGCTTTGCCGTTGTCCACGCGCAGCACGGATTTCACCAGGCTGCGCAATTGAGCCAGGCTGACCGGTTTTTGCAGATAGTCGAAGGCGCCGGCCTTCATCGCCAGTACCGCGTTGTCGGTATTGCCGTAGGCGGTGATCACCGCGATGGGCACGTCCAGGCCCTGTTCGGCGATATGGCGCACCACTTCGATGCCCTCGCCGTCCGGCAGGCGCATATCGGTCAGCGCCAGGTCGAAGGGCTGGCTGTTCAGGCTGAGTTTGGCGGCGCCGACGCTGGCGGCGGTGGCCACGTCCAGCCCCATCTTGATCAGGGTCAGTTCCAGCAGTTCGCGGATGTCCGGTTCATCGTCGATCACCAGCACGCGCAGGGAGGATTTAGCCATAAGCCTTGTGACAGATCAGACGGAACACGCCGCCGGGCGGGCAGTAGTCCAGCCGCGCGTCGTTGGCTTCCGCCAGTTCGCGCGCGATGTACAGGCCCAGTCCGGTGCCGGCGCTTTCCGTGGTGAAAAAGGGTTCGAACAAGCGGGCCTGGGCATCTTCGCTCATGCCTGGGCCATCGTCCATTACCTTGATGGTCAGGTGGTTTTCCACTTCGCCCACTTCGATGCGCACCGCGCCCGGCTGTTTGCTGGAGTAGCGCCAGGCGTTGGCCAGCAGATTGTTGAGAATCTGGCCAAAGTGGCCGCGGTCGAACTGGACCGCGGCGGCCTGCGCCTGATAGACGCAGCAGATCGCGCCGGCGGCGGCGGCCTCCACCACGCCGAAGTGGTCCAGCAGCTCATCCAGGAAGGGCTGCAGCCGTATCGGCTCGGCTTTGATCCGGTCGCGGCGGTTCAAGGCCAGCACTTCTTGCACCATGTGGTTGATGCGTTTGCTGTTGCCCTGCACGATGCGGATTAGCCGTTGGCGCGCGGGGTCGGTTTCGTCTTCGGCCAGCAGGTCGGCCGCGTGGTTGATCGCCGACAGCGGGTTGCGGATTTCATGGGCGATATTGGCGGTGAGCCGCCCCAGCGCCGCCAGTTTGACGCGTTTGCCCTCCTCCGCCATGTCCGCCATGTCGCGCATGAACAGCAGGAGCGCGTGGTCGTCGCCCATCAGCACCGGCACCATGCGGCCCACCAATTGGCGGCCGCGGATGTTGCGGTCGATGAAGCTGGGATTGGGAGGGCAGCCGTTGTGTCGCCAGCGTTCCACCAGCGGCAGCAGTTCGGGAACGGCGTGGCCGCGGCGCATGGCGCCAAAGTAGCGCGCCGCTTGATTGTTGAACTGACGCAGCAGGCCGGAGGGGTCCAGCACCACCACCGCGTCGCGCTGGCTTTGCAACACCAGCTCGTTCAGGCGGTTGAGGTTGGCGATCTCGCCGCCGCGGCGGGTGGCCAGCGCTTCGGAGTCGCGCGCCACCCGGCCCAGCTTCCAGGTGACGATGGAGGTGATGAAGCCGGCGGTGGCCAGCAGCGCGGAGTAGTAGAAATCCGAGCCGCGGCCTATGCCCAGGTATTGCTCGACGCCGACGAAGGACAGCAGGATCAGCGTGGCGATGGAGGCGTAGAACAGCGCGTAGCGGCCGGAGGACAGTAGGCCGGCCACCGCCAGATAGGGCAAGAGCAGGATGCCGTAGCCGCTGCGCACGCCGTCGTTGATGCCCATCAGCAGCACGATCATCGCGATGTCGGCGGCGATGGCCAGGGTCAGCTGCAGGGTGTGGGCCAGCCGGCCGTTGCGCAGCAGGAACCAGGCGCCGATCAGCGCGGCGTAGACACCGCTCCACAGATAAAAGGCCTTGCCGCCGGCCACCAGCGATTCGCCTTCGCGGTTGGCGAACAGGGACATCGCCAGCAGCACCAGCAGCAGCGCCGCCCGGAAGCTGTTGATGAAGACCAGCCCGCTGCGCGGGGTCAACGGCGTCGGCGGGCGGTCCTGGTTCATGTCGTCGGCAGCTCGCAGATGGCGCTGACGCTCCATTTCTTCGGCATCAGCTTGCCCTTCTTGCCGCGCTTGCCGGCGAATTCCGCCAGCGCCAGTTTTTCATCGGAGGCCTTGCCGCGCACAGACAGCGTGGACAGCAGCGCTTTTTCGCCGTTGATGAGGCCGACGGCGGTGACGGCTTCGCCGTCTTCCACCGCCATCAGCATCAGGCCGCGGCCCTTGGCCAGCTCCTTGAGTTCGGCGGCCGGGAAGGCCAGCAGCCGGCCGTTGTCAGCGGCGGCCACCAACTGGGTGGCTTCAGCGATGCCGGCGGCCGGCAGCGGCGCGGGGGTCAGCACGGTTTCTTCCGGGTTCAGCGTCAGGAAGGCTTTGCCGGCCTTGACCCGTCCGGCCATGTCGCCCAGCTTGGCGATGAAGCCGTAGCCGCCGGAACCGGCGACGACGAAGCGGGCCTCGTCTTTTCCGGATAGCATCTGAGCCGGCTTGGCGCCGTCCTGCAGGTCCACCAGCGAAGCCACCGGCACGCCGTCGCCGCGGCCGGTGGGCACGTCGGCCGGATCCACGGTGTAGGCGCGGCCCTTGGAGTCCAGCACGATCACCGACCACACGGTGCGGGTTTCCACCACGGTGTGCAGCGCGTCGCCGTCCTTGAAGGCCAGCGCGGTGAGGTCGACGTTGTGGCCGACGCGGGCGCGGATCCAGCCCTTTTGCGACAGGATGATGGTGACCGGCTCGTCGGCTATGGTCTGGGTCAGCACCGCGCGCTCGGCGGTCTTGATCTCGCTGCGGCGCTTGTCGCCGTACTTGGCGGCGTCGGCCTGGATTTCTTCGCGCATCATGGTGCGCAGCGCGTCCGGGGTGTCCAGCACATGGTGCAGGCCTTCGCGCTCCTCGCGCAGGTCGGACAGCTCTTTCTCCAGCTTGAAGCCTTCCAGCCGCGCCAGTTGGCGCAGGCGGATTTCCAGGATGTCCTCGGCCTGGATCTCGGTCAGGCCGAAGGCCTTGATCAGGTCCGGCTTGGGCTCGTCGGATTCGCGGATCACGCGTATCACTTCATCGATGTGGATGAAGGCGATCATCCGCCCTTCCAGGATGTGGATGCGCTTTTCCACCTGGGCCAGCCGGTGCTGCAGGCGGCGGGTGACGGTGGTGCGGCGGAAGTCCAGCCATTCGCTGAGAATGGGCTTGAGGCCTTTCTGACCCGGCCGGCCGTCCAGGCCTATCATCACCAGGTTCATCGAGGCGTTGCCTTCCAGGCTGGTTTGCGCCAGCAAGGTGTTGATGAACTCGTCCGGGTCCTGGCGGCTGGATTTGGGTTCGAACACCAGGCGTACCGGGCACGCGCTATCGGACTCGTCGCGTACGCGGTCCAACAGCGACAACATCAGGCTCTTCAGGTTTTGCTGATCCTGAGTCAGCGTCTTCTTGCCGGTTTTGACCTTGGGATTGGTGGCTTCTTCGATTTCCGCCAGCACTTTCTGCGCGCTGGAGCCGGGCGGCAGCTCGGACACGATCACGCGCCACTGGCCGCGCGCCAGTTTTTCCACTTCCCATTTGGCGCGCACGCGCACGCTGCCCCGGCCGCTCTCATAGGCGGCGAGGATGTCTTCGGCCGGGGTGATGATCTGGCCGCCGCCGGGGAAGTCCGGGCCGGGCACGTATTGCATCAGCGCCGCGGTGTCCAGCTCCGGATTGTCCAGCAAGGCGACGCAGGCGCTGGCCACTTCGGTCAGATTGTGCGGCGGGATTTCGGTGGCGAGACCCACGGCGATGCCGGAGGCGCCGTTGAGCAGCACCATGGGCAGGCGCGCCGGCAGCAAGCGCGGCTCCTCGAAGGCGCCGTCGTAATTGGGTACGAAGTCCACGGTGCCCATGTCGATTTCCGACAGCAGCAGGTCGGCGATCGGCGTCAGCCGCGCCTCGGTGTAACGCATCGCCGCCGCGCCGTCGCCGTCGCGGCTGCCGAAGTTGCCCTGGCCGTCGATCAGCGGGTAGCGCAGCGTGAAGTCCTGCGCCATGCGCACCAGCGCTTCGTAGGCGGAGCTGTCGCCGTGCGGGTGGTATTTACCCAGGATTTCGCCGACCACGCGCGCCGATTTCACCGGCTTGGCGCCGTGGGCCAGGCCCATGTCGCGCATCGCGTACAGGATGCGGCGCTGCACGGGTTTCTGGCCGTCGGCCACTTCCGGCAGCGCGCGGCCCTTGACCACGCTCATCGCGTATTCCAGGTAGGCGCGCTCGGCGTATAGGTCCAGCGGAATCCACTCGCCGTCGTCGGCGTCTGCCGCGGGCGGAGTGGGCGGCGGCGGGGTCAGAGCGGCGGCGCCGTCCGGCGTATTCTCGGCAAACAGATCGTTATCGTTCATATGGGCAAGGCAGGAGGTGAATCGGTTAGCGTTCATCGGCCGGCGTTTGCGCCACGGCAAAGCCTGTCCTCACGGTTATAGCTGGCGAGGACGCGTTGTCGTAAGCTTGGCCCGGGTGCGCCGCAAGCCGGCCGATGATAATGAATCAGTTCAGGGGAATTCTACTATGGCAAACCGAGTTGCGTGGCACTGCCACCGTTTCGATGGTTTTACGCCGCTGGCGCTGTATCGGGCCTTGCAGTTGCGCGACCGGGTGTTCGTGGTGGAGCAGCAGTCGATTTACGGCGACGTGGACGGTGTGGATGTGCACTGCCTGCACCTGTCCGGCCACGACGACGGCGGCCGGTTGCTGGCTTACGCGCGCCTGATCGCGCCGGGGGAGAAATACCCGGACGCGGCGGCGATAGGCCGGGTGGTGGTGGCGCCGGAGGCGCGCGGCCAGGGTCTGGGCAAGGCGCTGCTGGCGCAGGCGGTGGCGCAGTGCCGCGCGCATTTCCCGCAGGCGGCCATCATGTTGTCGGCGCAGACCGACGCGCAGGCCTTGTACGAAAGTTTCGGCTTCTGCGCGGTGTCCGAGGCTTACGACGACGGCGGCATTCCGCATGTGGATATGCGGCGAGAGGCCGGCGTTTAAAACCATTTCATCGCGCCTTCCGCCATGAAAAACCCACCCCGCAACGGGGTGGGCGCGTCAAGCGGAGATGAAGACGGGCTCAGCGTTTGGCGGCCGGGCCGTCGCTGCCCAACTCCACTGCGTAGGCCAGCGCCAGCTGCGAAAATTTCAGCGCGTGGCGAGCCTGGTTGCCGGCGCTGGCGAGGGTGTCGCGCACGGAGTGGATATTGGGGTTGGACTGGTTGAAGGCGGATTCGAACGGGAAGGACGCCGGATAGCCGTTCTTGTGCCAGGAGGCGTGGTCGGAGCAGGCGTAGCCGCAAGAGCTGTAGCCCACTTTCAGATTGGGCAGATAGACCTTGGCCAGGTTGGCGAGGAAGGTGTTCTGCGACGCGTTGGTGTAGTCGGTGAACAGGAAGATGTCCTCCGCGCTGCCCTGGTAGTTGGTCATGTCCAGCTGCAAGGCGCCCACCACGTTGACCTTCTGCTGCTTGTAGCGGTTGGCGATGTCGGAGGAGCCGCGCAGGCCCACTTCTTCCGCCGCATAGGCCATGAACTTGATGGTGCGGCGCGGCTGGTAGTTGTTGGCCATCAGCACGCGGATCACCTCGGTCAGGCTGGCGATGCCGGAAGCGTCGTCGTCGGCGCCCGGCGCGCGGCTGGTTTCGCCGGTGCCGTTGCCCACGGTGGAGTCCAGATGCCCGCCCAGCACCAGGGTTTCGGCGGCGTTGTCCTTGCCCTTGATGGTGAGAATCACCGATTTCTGCGGCCAGGCGCTGTGGGCGAACTGCTCCACGCTCACGTCGCCGCGGCCGGCGGCTAGCTGCCGCCATTGGCTGGCGATCCAGTTGGAGGCGTTGACGCCGTGGCTGGTGGTGTAGAAGCGGTTCTGGTAGTTGGACAGGGACTGGATGGTGCCGAGGATGTTGCTGTCCTGCAGCTGCGGCAACAGCTTGTTGACGGCGGCCTGGTCGTTGATCTGGTAGCTGGGCAGCAGCGCGCTGGCCACCGGGGCTTTCAGCGCGGTGCGCGCGTCCTGCAGATCCTTGTGCACGATGAAGCCGCCGCAATGGCGCAGGCTGTGGTGGATGGCGTCCGACAATTGCGGCAGCACGCTGTCGTCCACTTGCACCAGGTGGACTTTCTCGGTGGCCACGCCCTTGGCGGACACGCCGGCCGGCAGCGCGCTCACCGCCAGCTGGCGGCTTTCCTGGCTGCGGCTTTTCGGGCTGACTTGTTGCAGCAACTGATAGGCGTCCTCGCCGATGGAAATCCATACCGGCGCGGCCTGGACGGCGCCGGCCAGACTGGTGGCGGCCAAGAGCGCGACGAGACTTGGTTTGAGAGTGAGCATTCCGGAATTCCTG
This sequence comes from Chromobacterium haemolyticum, assembly GCF_002081825.1. Taxonomy (GTDB): domain Bacteria; phylum Pseudomonadota; class Gammaproteobacteria; order Burkholderiales; family Chromobacteriaceae; genus Chromobacterium; species Chromobacterium fluminis. The sequence continues at coordinate 9,301 of NZ_MUKU01000035.1, forward strand.
AGCGATGCCGGCCATGGGCGGACCATGGCCGGCGGATGGGAGAAACGGCGCGGGCCGTCATGGCCGCGCCGTCAGACGGTCATCAGCTGTCGCAAGCCACGCCCACGGCGGTGAAGGCCTTGGTGACGTCGGCGCTGTTGTAACCGCGCGCCTCGGCTGCTTTCTCCACGCCGCAAGCGGCACTGTTGTAAGTGGCGTTGGCGGTCCAGTACAGGCGGTTGGCGTCCACGAACACTTCAAAGGCCTTGCGGGTATTCCAGCCGGGGCTGGTGGCGATCAGGTAGAAGGCCTTGTTGTACACGCCGCTGGAGTAGTGCACGTCCAGGCCGCTGGTGTAGTCATTGGCGTGTCCGATGGAGCGGCCGTCCTTGGTCGGGTCGGCGAAGTAGCGCAGCGCGCCGGTCTTCTTGAAGATCTCCGCGCCCACCAGGAAGTCGTTCTTGCCCTTCATGTAGTACTCGGCGGCTTCGCCGGCCATGTCGGAGAACGCTTCGTTGATGCCGCCGGACTGTTCGCTGTAGACCAGGCCGGAGTTCTGCTCGGTGAAGCCGTGGCTGACTTCGTGAGCGGACACATCCAGCGACACCAGCGGGTAGAAGCGGGTGGCGCCGTCGCCGAAGGTCATCGCGCTGCCGTCCCAGAACGCGTTTTCATAGTTGCGGCTGTAATGCACCTTCATCAGCAGCTTCTGGTTGATCGGACGCAGGTTGAACCAATCCTTGTACAGGTTGAACACCACGTTGCCGAAGTAGTGGGCGTCGTTCAGCGGCGAGTAGGCGCCGTTAATGGCCTTGTAGGTGTTGGTGGGGCAAGCGAACTTGTACGGGGTGGTGCCGCTGGTGCCGCCGTTCAGGTTGATGGTGGCGACGTTGCCGCTGTCCATCTTGCAATCGCTGGTGACGATCAGCGGGCCGTAGGTGGTGCCGTACAGATATTTGCCGGTCTTGGCGTTGCCGCCGGGGCCGTTGGCTTCGGCGTGGTTCAGGCCTTCCCACTGTTTCAGCACCTGGCCGCTATTGGCGTCGATGATGAAGTGCGGGCGGCTGGGATCCTTGCCGCCTTCCACCAGGAAGGACACCAGATAGACCAGCTGGGCGGTGTTGCGCTTGTCCAGGCGCACCACCAGTTCGGTCTTTTCGTTGCGGGTTTCATAGCCGTTGGCCTTCAGCGCCTTGGCGTTGGCCAGCACCTGGGAGGCGCTGAGAGCCGGCTTGACCGAAGCCAGGTCGGAGGCGATGCCGCGCACATAGTAGCCGGACAATTTGCTGGCCGCGGCGGTGGACGAGCCTTTGGCGAATTGCTTTTCCTCCACTACGGCTTCGCCCCACACCGGCACGCCCTGATAGTACTGCTGGTAGCGGGTGATGACTTTGCCGTTGGGGAATTGCGAGCTGCGTTGCGCCTTGAGTTCGCCCTGGTTGATGCCGGCGGCACTGAACGCGCTGGTGCCGGCGGCAAGTTTACTGGATTTGCTCAGCGCATCCAGATTGACCCGCTCGGCGGCTTGGGCGGAGCCGTAAGCCAGAGCCAGCGCGGACAGCACCAGTACGCGAACCATCGCAGTTTGGGTTTTCATCACGAATTTTCTCCAATGTAGATCAGCGGGACACGGTAATGCCCCGCGTCAAGCCGGCGGGTCTTGCGTAAAGGCCGCCGGCGCCAGACAGGCTTGCGCCTGCCCTTTCGGACGCTTGGAAATCTTTCCCGAAGATGACTGGCGCCATCGGGCGGGGGTGGAATTCTCTGCGTCCCTTATGCGTTCCCGACATGGGACGTCGCTCTGAGCATGGGAAAGGAGTTGCTGAAATCAGAGGACGCTGGCTTGGTTTGTTCTGACGACCACTTGCCAAATGCATAAATTATGTATTGGTTTTTCCGCCTTGATATGCATCTGTTCTAAGTGCCAGTTGCTTGGAGACTAGCGGCGGCGGGCATGACCGAAATCAAAGCAGGGCGTCGAATCCTTGGTAGACAAGGAGAAGAGAGGGAAACATCAAGAAAATGAAAAGCCGCATCATCCCGATGCGGCTTGTTGTGATGCGGCAACATCCCTATCGCTATAAAAGCGGACAAACTGTCTAATTATGGATGGTTGCGGTTTTTTGAATATGCGTAAAGCGCATGATATCAATGAGTTGTTCTCACCCAGCTAGGGTTAAGGCGCCAGCCGCGCGACCCTCCAAGCACCGTCTTCCAGCAAGGAATACTGCACTCGGTCATGCAGCCGGCTGGGGCGGCCCTGCCAGAATTCCAGCCGGTCCGGCGTCACCGCGTAACCGCCCCAATGCGGCGGCCGGGGCACGCTCAAGGGGTGTTTGACCCCGAACATCGCCGCGCGCGACACCAGCACGCTCTTGGAGCCGATCTCGCTGCTCTGTTCGCTGGCCCAGGCGCCCACGCGGCTGGTGTAGGGCCGGCTGGCGAAATAGGCGTCCGAGACTTCCGGCGCCACCTGGGCCGCGCGGCCCTCGATGCGGATCTGCCGCTCCAGCTCCGGCCAGAAGAAGGTCAGCGCCACATAGGGGTTGTCGTTCAGCTGGCGGCCTTTTCGGCTTAGATAATTGGTGTAGAACAGCAGTTGGCCGTCCTCCACCCCCTTGAGCAGCACGATGCGCGAAGCGGGACGTCCGTCCGCTCCGGCCGTGGCCAGGTTCATCGCCGTAGGCTCGGGCACTTGCGCGGCGATGGCCTGGTTCAGCCAGCTCTCCAGTTGGGCCAGCGGGTCCGGCAGGCACTCCTCCGGCGACAGTTCTTTCTTGGAAAAATCCTTGCGGATGTCTGCGAGGTTCAGCGACATTTCGTCCTCCTTGAAGGGGCTATCTTATGTCAGCTCCGCTTGGACCATATAGGGGTTTGCGCAAGAAGCGCGCGCTATTTTAGCCGGCGCGCGGCGCCGGATTCTGCTATGTCATATAAGGCGCTGACGACGGACCGGCGCGGCTTGCCGCCGCGGCGCAGGACTTGCGGTTCAAGTTAGGCTAAAATACCCCATTTCTTTCCGCGGCTTATCCGCCCATGCATCTGTTCGCCCTTGGTTTGAACCACCATACCGCACCGCTCTCCATCCGGGAAAAGCTGGCTTTTCCTGCGGAGGTGTTGCCCAAGGCGCTGGACAGCCTGGTCAGCTCGCACGCGGCGCGCGAGGCGGCCATCGTCTCCACCTGTAATCGCACCGAGATCTATTGCACCGGCGGCGATCCGCAGGCGGCGCTCAGCTGGCTGGCCAAATTCCACGGCCTGGCGCTGGCGGAGATGCAGCCCTATCTCTATCAACTGGACGAGGCCAACGCCGCGCGCCACGCTTTCCGCGTCGCCTCAGGCCTGGACTCCATGGTGCTGGGCGAGACCCAAATCCTGGGCCAGTTGAAGGACGCGGTGCGCAGCGCCGAGCACGCCGGCACCATGGGCACCCTGCTCAACGGCCTGTTCCAGCGTACCTTCGCCGTAGCCAAGGAAGTGCGTTCCAATACCGCGGTGGGCGCCAGTTCGGTGTCGATGTCGGCGGCGGCGGTCAAGCTGGCCGAGCAGATCTTCCCCACCATAGGCGAACTGAACATCCTGTTCGTCGGCGCCGGGGAAATGATAGAGCTGGTGGCCACACACTTCGCTGCGCGCAATCCTTCCTGTATCACCGTGGCCAACCGCACGCTGGAGCGCGGCCAGCGGCTGGCGGAGCAGTTCGGCGGCAACGCCGTCACCCTCGCCGAGCTGCCGGACATCCTGCCGCGCTACGATGTGCTGGTCACCTCCACCGCCAGCCAGTTGCCCATCATAGGCAAGGGCATGGTGGAGCGCGCGATCAAGGCTCGTCGCCACCGGCCCATCTTCATGCTGGACCTGGCGGTGCCGCGAGACATCGAGGTGGAGGTGGGCAAGCTGGCCGACGTGTTCCTGTACAGCGTCGACGACATCGCCAGCGTGGTGGAAGTGGGCAAGGAAGCACGCCAGAGCGCGGCGGCGGAAGCCGAAACCATCATCCAGGCGCGGGTCTGCGAATTCAGCGACTGGCTGAAAAAGCGCGAGGCCGTGCCGCTGATCCGCGCGCTGCGCGACGACGCCGACCGGCTGCGCCGCGCAGCGCTCGACGCCGCGCTCAAGCAGCTGGCGCGCGGCGAAGCGCCGGAACGGGTGCTGGAAACCCTGTCGGTTCAACTGACCAATAAATTGATGCATCCCCCCACCCGGGCCTTGTCGTCCGGGCGCGGCGCGGAGCACGACGCGCAGGTGGAAGCCGTGGCGCGTCTTTATCGTTTACACCCGGAGTCGTAATGAAAGCGTCAATTGCGGCCAAACTGGCGCAACTGGCCGACCGTCTGGAAGAGGTTACCCACCTCCTGGCCAGCGAAGCGGCTACTCAAAATATGGATGCGTTCCGCAAGCTCACCCGCGAGCATGCCGAACTCAGCCCGGTGGTGGAAACCTACCAAGCTTATCGCCAGTGCGAGAGCGACATCGCCGCGGCGGAAGAAATGTTGTCGGACCCGGAGATGAAGGAATTCGCCCAGGCGGAAATTGCCGAGGGCAAGGACAAGCTGGCGGCGCTGGAGCTGGAGTTGCAGAAGCTGCTCTTGCCCAAGGACCCCAACGACGAGAGAAACATCTTTCTGGAAATCCGCGCCGGCACCGGCGGCGACGAGGCCGCGTTGTTCGCCGGCGACCTGTTGCGCATGTATACCCGCTACGCGGAACGCAACCGTTGGCAGGCGGAGATTGTTTCCGCCAGCGAATCCGATCTGGGCGGTTATAAGGAAGTGATCGTGCGCCTGATTGGTTTCGGCGCTTTTTCCCGGCTCAAGTTCGAGTCCGGCGGCCACCGCGTGCAGCGGGTGCCGGTGACCGAGACCCAGGGCCGCATTCACACGTCAGCCTGCACCGTGGCGGTGATGGCCGAAGCCGACGAGCTGGCCGACGTGGTGCTGAACCCGTCGGACCTGCGCATCGACACCTTCAGGGCCAGCGGCGCCGGCGGCCAGCACATCAACAAGACCGACTCCGCAGTGCGCATCACTCACCTGCCCACCGGCATCGTCGCGGAATGCCAGGACGGCCGTTCCCAGCACGCCAACAAGGCCAGCGCGATGCAAGTGCTGGCGGCGCGCATCATGGACATCCAGCGCCGCGAGCAGCAGCAGAAGGAGGCGGCCGAGCGCAAGAGCCTGATTGGCTCCGGAGACCGTTCCGAGCGCATCCGCACCTATAATTTTCCGCAGGGCCGCATCACCGACCATCGAATCAACCTGACCTTGTACAAGCTGGATTATGTGATGGACGGCGACCTGAGCGAGCTGACCGACGCTTTGATCGCCGAACAGCAGGCGGAATTGCTGGCGGAATTGGGCGAGTGAAAGCCGGGCGGTACTAGCCAGGATTATGGCGTTGCCGCTGTCGGCGCAACGCGCTACACTCGCAAACTCAAGAACGGGCGGTTTGCCGCCCGCGCCCGCAGGCAGGATTGTTGCGCGGGCTTATTCTCCGAACTTTGGGCCACTCGCGTGGCCTTTTTTCTTGTCCGTTCGCCGGAGAGCGGGCAAAAAAAAGCCGGGCCCTGTCTGAACCCGGCAATGCCCAACGTGGATTGGCAGTTAATCTGGCGACGCCGCCGCATCTTGCGGCGACACGCGGTAAGCAGTGGAAAATTCTCCGTTGCAAGCGGATGTCATCCTGTAATATTTATAATCCGTTACTATTTCAGTACGGATAAAGCCTTAGGCTCGGGAATGACGGTTCCGTTTCCGGGCAAGCCAAGGCCGGGCTTGACTCCGGCTGCCGGCGCCGCGCTGGAAATCGGGGAGCGCGGCATAGACGGCTCGCTCGGCGGGGAGCGCGAATCGCCATGCCATTGTTGCATGGCGGCGGTTTGCATGCCGCGGAACGCCGTTCAAAGCCCAGCCGTGCCCGGCATGCCTAGCATACGATGTTGCGCCTGGCATGACAAAGCAGTTAATTTCATGATAACCATGATAAAAAGGCATGTAAGATGAAGCTGCCACCGCTTAATGCATTACGCGTATTTGTCGTTGCCGCCGAGCATTTGTCCTTTACCCGCGCCGCCGCCGCGCTCAGCCTGACCCAAGGGGCGGTCAGCCGCCACGTGCAAACGCTGGAGGAATACTACGGCGCCACGCTGTTCACCCGGCAAGCGCGCGGCCTGTCGCTGACCGCCGAGGGTGAGGCGCTGATCAAGCCCGCGCGCGAAGCCTTCCAATTACTGAACGAGGCCAGCGAAGCGCTGCGGCTGCGGCAAAGCGATCTGCGCGTGCGCATGCCCCCCACCCCGGCAATGCGCTGGGTGCTGCCCAATCTGCCGGATTTCCAGACCCGCTATCCGGAATACACGCTGCACCTGGTAACCCAACTGATTCACGACAAGCCGTTCAACCGTGCGGAATATGATCTGGCGGTGGTGGGCATGGCGCGCGCCGAAGTGGCGCCGGACCTGCGCACCGAGTGCATCTGCCGCGAGAAGCTGATTCCGGTCTGCTCGCCGGCCCTGCTGAACGGCAAGCATCCGCTGAACACCCCGGACGATTTGCGTCACCATACCCTGCTGCACCCATGGCGCGATCAGGACACCTGGAAGCGCTGGCTGAAACTGGCCGGCGTCAACGGCGTGAATCCGGAAAGCGGCGTCACCTTCGACGCTTCCGAATACGCGCTGCACGCCGCCGTCGCCGGCATGGGCGTGACTCTGGCCCAGGTGTCCATGGTGACCCAGGACCTGGATTCCGGCCGGCTGGTGATGCCTTTCGATACCGTGCTGGAAACCGAGTGGAGCTATTACCTGGTCTATCCGCACGAGTTGGCGGAGCTGCCCAAGGTCAAGGTGTTCCGCGACTGGCTGGTGGCCATCCTGGCCAAGAGCGAAGCCAGCAGCTGGCTGGCGCGGCGCGGCTATTGAGCGCCAGGCGGCGGGGCATCCCGCCGCCGCTGATCACCCCTTTCTGTAAATTTCTGTGTCGGCCACTGGATTCCAGGGCGTTCTCGGCGCAAAATAATTGACTAGTCAATTATTGATAGGTCAACAAAAATGAGCACCTTAGCCGCAAGCGCTGGAGCGGCCGGCGCGCTGGATTTCCGCCAGAAAGTGCTGGCCATGCTTGGCCTCTGCTTCGTGCTGCTGATGGTGGCGCTGGACCAGACCGTGGTGGGTACCGCCATGCCCACCGTGGTGGCGGAGTTGCACGGCTTCGATCTCTACGCTTGGGTGGGCACCGCCTACCTGCTGACTTCGGTCATCACCGTGCCCATCTTCGGCAAGCTGGGCGACGACCACGGGCGCAAGCCCTTCGTCTTGACCGCCATCATCCTGTTCACCGTCGCCTCCATGTTGTGCGGCCTGGCTCAGAACATGTTGGAACTGGTGCTGGCGCGCGCGCTGCAAGGCGTGGGCGGCGGCATGCTGGTGGCAACCACCTTCGCCTGCGTGCCGGACATGTTTCCGGAAACCGCGCAGCGCCTGCGTTGGCAGGTGATGTTGACCGCCGCTTTCGGCTTGGCCAATGCGGTGGGCCCGACCCTGGGCGGTTTTCTCACCGAATACCTGGGATGGCGTTGGGTCTTCTTCGTCAATCTGCCGGTGGGGTTGGCCAGCCTGTGGTTCGTCTGGCGCTATCTGCCGGCGATGCGTCGCGGCGGCGCCGCCAGCAAGCTGGACTGGCAGGGCGCGTTGCTGATTGCCGTGCTGCTGGGCTCGATGCAGCTGCTGGTGGAATGGCTGCCGCTGCACAAGCCGCTGTGGCTGATGGCCGGCCTGGGGCTGGGCGGCCTCGCCGCATTGGCCGGCCTATTGTGGTGGGAGCGGCGTTGTCCTAATCCACTGTTGCCGCTGGACATGTTGAGCCACCGCAGTCTGGCGCCCTTGTTCGGCCTGTCTTTGCTGCTGGGCGGCGGCATGTTCGCGGTGATGTATTACGCGCCGTTGATGTTTCAGGGCGGTTTCGGCCTGTCGCCCAACCAGGCCGGACTACTGGTGACGCCGCTGGTGGTGTGCATCACTCTGGGCAGCATCCTGAACGGCCGCATCGTCACCCGGGTGCGCCGCCCCACCCTGTTGCTGGGCCTGGGCTTGCTGTTGTTCGCCTTCACCGCCGGCGCTTTGGGCTGGGTGGACGCCGCCACCGAGCACTGGCTGGTGGCCGTGCTGATGGCGGTGGGCGGCTTGGGTTTGGGCCTGTTGCTGCCCAACCTGACCATCTTCGTCCAACAGAGCGCGCCGCGAGAGCAGCTGGGCGTGGCCACCGCCATGATTCAGTCCACGCGGATGATAGGCGGCATGCTGGGCACCGCGCTGGTGGGCGTGTTCGTCACCCACCGTTACGTCGCCGGCGTCAACGCTCTGTCGACCGAGCCGCAATGGCTTGCCTGGCTGCGCGATCCGCAAATCCTGCTCAGCCCTGAAACCGCCGCTCGCTTCGAACAACTGACGACGGCGGCTCGTATCAACGGCGGCGCCTTGCTCGGTGCCTCCCGGCTGGCGTTGGTGGACGCCATTCACGTCAGCCAGTGGCTGGTGGCTGCGCTGGTTGTGCTTGGCTTATTGCTCGTGCGTCGAGTCCCACATGTAGAATTGCGCGATGTTAAAACCAAGACGGCGGTAATCCATGACTGAACGCGCCCCCAATCTGCTGCAGCAAATCGGCCGCACCGGCCGCGCCATGTACGCGGCGTTTGAGCAACAGGTGGGCTACCCCTTGCCGCGCTGGCGCATCCTCGCCGCGCTGACCGATCTGGAGCAGGCAACGCAGAAGCAGTTGGCCACCCGGCTGATGATGGATCCGGGCGCGTTGACGCGGCAGTTGAAGGGTATGGAGGAAGAGGAATTGGTGCGGCGGATCACCGACCCTGCCGACAACCGCCAGACCTTGGTGACGTTGGCGCCGGCGGGCCAGGCGCTGATAGAGGCGGTGCAACCCAAGCGCGAGGCTTTTTTCCGGCACGCGCTGGCGGACATACCCGCCAGCCAGATGGAAACCACGCTGGAAGTGCTGCACCGGCTGGAACAGCGCTTCCGCGGCCAGGATTAGAGCCGGCACCGCCGGCCGCCGGCTTTTATTCCTGTGGCTGCCACTGATAGGTTTTCAACACCGCCTTGATGCGGCCGCTTTTCTGCAGGCGATCTATCGCCAGATTCAGCTGCGCCACCTTGATATCGGAATGCGGCGCCACCGCGCACATGGTGGGCATGAAGGTCACTACCAGCGAGTGCAGCTTGAATTGCGCCGCATCCTGCGGCCAGGCGCGCGCCCAGGCGGCGAACTCCAGTTCAGACACGATGGCGACGTCGCTCAGCCGTTTTTGCACCGATTTGACCAGCAGTTCCATCCGCGCTTCCTCGTTGTGCGAGGCCGGGTTGGCGCGCCAGAAGCGTTCCAGCGTGGGATAGTTGTAGCCGCGTATGGTGACGATGCGTTTGCCGGCGAGGTCGCTCACCTGACGTAGTTCCGTCGGCTGCTTCAGCGTCAACGGCCGCTCCAATTGCTGGTAGATTTCATGAGTCCAGCCCAGACGCGCGGCGTTGCCGAACCAGTCCGGATTGGCATTGCAGATAATGTCCACCCGGCCCGATTCGATAGAGGGCTCCACCCGCTTGCGGGCGATCAGCATGAACTCCGGACGCAGGCCCAATTCCGCCGCCAGCATCTCGCCGAGATCCTTGGACAATCCGCCGCGCAGATGCTCGCCGTCCGGCGACAACATCACTACCGGCGCCGCGTCGGTATCCGCCACGCCTATCCGCAAACTACCCGCCGCCCACGCCTCCCCGCACCATGCCGCCGCCAGCCCCGCGAGCAGCCACAGCTTATTCGTAATGGCCATATGGATGTTCTCTCTTTATTCTTAAGCAAGCGACCGGACAGTTGATTGCGAGTGTTAAGATGATCTTTTGAGTCCGTTGCGCTTGTTATCGTTGTAGACAAAAAAAGTTCAGCCGCCATGACAAAAACATTCTTGCATCCCCTCCGGCAACACCTTTCCCAACGCATTCTGATTCTGGACGGCGGCATGGGCACCATGATCCAACGCCATCAGTTGGAGGAGGCCGATTATCGGGGCGAGCGCTTTGCCGACTGGCCTTGCGACGTCAAGGGCAACAATGACTTGCTGGCGCTGACGCGTCCGGACGTGATCGGCGGCATTCACCAGGCTTATCTGGACGCCGGCGCCGACATCATCGAAACCAACACCTTCAACGCCACCTCCATCGCCATGGCGGATTACGCCATGGAAAGCCTGGTTTGGGAAATCAATCATGCCGCGGCCAGGCTGGTCAAGGAACTGTGCGAAAAGGCCAGCGCCGCCAATCCGGCCAAGCCGCGCTACTGCGCCGGCGTGCTCGGCCCCACCAACCGCACCTGTAGCATCAGCCCGGACGTCAACGACCCGGGCTACCGCAACGTCAGCTTCGACGAACTGGTAACGTCCTACACCGAGGCGATAGACGGCCTGGTGCAAGGGGGCGCGGACCTGCTGTTGGTGGAAACCATTTTCGACACCCTGAACGCCAAGGCGGCGGTGTTCGCCATTCACCGATATTTCGACGAGCGCCCGGCCACGCCGCGTCTGCCCATCATGATTTCGGGCACCATCACCGACCAATCCGGCCGCACCCTGACCGGGCAGACCACCGAAGCCTTTTACAACTCGCTGTCCCACGCCGACGCGGTCAGCTACGGCCTCAACTGCGCGCTGGGACCGGACCTGCTGCGGCCTTATGTCGAGGAAATGGCGCGGGTGTCCGCCGGCTATGTGTCGGTGCACGCCAACGCCGGCCTTCCCAACGCCTTCGGCGGCTACGACCTGGAGCCGGACGCGATGGGCGAGTTTGTCCGCGAATGGGCGGAGTCCGGCCTGATCAACATCGTCGGGGGCTGTTGCGGCACCACGCCGGAACATATCGCCGCCATCGCCCGCGCGGTGGACGGCGTCGCGCCGCGGCCGCTGCCGCAGATTGAAGCCAAGTGCCGCTTGTCCGGCCTGGAGCCGTTCAACATCGGCGACGGCGATTTGTTCGTCAACGTGGGCGAACGCACCAACGTCACTGGCAGCCGCGCCTTCGCCAAGCTCATTCTCAACGGCGACTACGCCACCGCGCTGGACGTGGCGCGTCAGCAAGTGGAAAACGGCGCTCAGGTCATCGACATCAATATGGACGAGGGGATGTTGGACGCCCACGCCGCCATGGTGCGCTTCCTCAACCTGATCGCCTCCGAGCCTGACATCGCCCGCGTGCCCATCATGATCGACTCCTCCAAATGGGACGTGATCGAAGCCGGCCTCAAATGCATACAGGGCAAGGGCATCGTCAACTCGATCTCGATGAAGGAAGGCCGTGACAAGTTCGTTGAGCAGGCGCGGCTGATCCGCCGCTACGGCGCCGCGGTGATCGTGATGGCTTTCGACGAAACCGGCCAGGCCGATACTTACGCCCGCAAGATCGAAATCTGCGAGAACAGCTACCGCATTCTGGTGGACGAAGTGGGTTTCCCGCCGGAAGACATCATTTTCGATCCCAATATCTTCGCCGTCGCCACCGGCATTGAGGAACACGCGCGTTACGGCCTGGACTTCATCGAAGCCACCGGCTGGATCAAGCAGCGCCTGCCTCACGCCAAGATTTCCGGCGGCGTGTCCAACGTCTCCTTCTCCTTCCGCGGCAACAACAAGGTGCGCGAGGCCATCCACGCCGTCTTCCTCTACCACGCCATCCAGCGCGGCATGACCATGGGCATCGTCAACGCCGGCGCGCTGGAAGTCTACGACGAGGTGGACCCGGAACTGCGCGAGCGCATTGAAGACGTGGTGTTGATGCGCGCGCCCAAGGACGGCGGCGACGCCACCGAACACCTGATCGCGCTGGCGGAAAAATACAAGGGCGAAGCCGCCGGCGAGAAAAAAGTGGAAGACCTGGCCTGGCGCGCGCTGCCGGTGGAAAAGCGGCTGGAACACGCGCTGGTCAAGGGCATCACCACCTTCATCGTCGAAGACACCGAGGAGGTGCGGCAGAAATCCGCGCGCCCCATTCATGTGATCGAAGGGCCGCTGATGGACGGTATGAACGTGGTGGGCGACCTGTTCGGTGCAGGCAAGATGTTCCTGCCGCAGGTGGTCAAATCCGCGCGGGTGATGAAGGCCGCCGTCGCCCATCTGGAACCCTTCATCGAAGAGGAAAAAATCCGTCTCGGCCTCTCCGACGCGCCGGCCAAGGGCGTGATCATCATGGCCACGGTCAAGGGCGACGTTCACGATATCGGCAAGAACATCGTCGGCGTGGTGCTGCGCTGCAATAACTATCAGGTGATCGACCTGGGCGTGATGGTGCCCTGCCAGAAAATCCTGGACGCCGCCATTGAGCACAAGGCCGACATCATCGGCCTGTCCGGCCTGATCACGCCCAGCCTGGAAGAAATGAGCCATGTGGCCAAGGAAATGCAGCGGCAGGGCTTCAGCATCCCGTTGTTGATAGGCGGCGCGACAACATCCAAGGTTCACACCGCGGTCAAGATTGCTCCGCACTATCAACATCCGGTGATCTACGTGCCGGACGCCAGCCGCGCCGTCGGCGTCTGCTCAAACCTGTTGTCCGATACGCTGCGCGACGCCTTCGTCTTGGAAAACCAGGCCGAGCAAGACCGCGCCCGCGAAGGCCACGCCAACAAGGCGAGCCGCAAGGTGGTGAGCCTGGAGCAGGCGCGCGCCAACAAGGAAGCGATAGACTGGACGGCCTACCAGCCGCCCAAGCCGAAATGGCTGGGCGTGCGCCGCTTCGAGCGCTACCCCTTGGCCGAGATCGCCGCCTATATCGACTGGACCCCGTTCTTCCAGAGCTGGGAGCTGGCCGGCCGCTTCCCGCGCATTCTGAACGACGAGATCGTCGGCGAATCCGCGCGCGCCTTGTACGAGGACGCGCAAGTGATGCTCAAGCAGATAATCGATGAGAATTGGCTGGGGGCCAACGCGGTGATTGGTCTGTTCCCGGCCGCCAGCGTCAATCACGACGACATCGAAATCCGCGACCCGGACAAGCGCGTCAGCCTGATGAGCTGGGTGGGCCTGCGCCAGCAACTGCCCAAGATGGACGGCAAGGCCAACTGGGCGCTGGCCGACTACATCGCGCCACGGGACAGCGGCGTGCAGGACTATATCGGCGCCTTCGCCGTTACCGCCGGCATTGGCATTGAGCCGCACGTCAAACGCTTCGAAGACGCCGGCGACGATTATTCCTCCATCCTGCTCAAGGCGTTGGCGGACCGGCTGGCCGAAGCCTTCGCGGAACTGATGCACGCCCGCGTGCGCCGGGAATTCTGGGGCTACGCCGTCGCGGAGCAACTGGACAACGAAGCGCTGATCGACGAAAAGTACCAGGGCATCCGTCCCGCGCCCGGCTACCCGGCTTGCCCGGACCACACCGTCAAGACCGCGCTGTTCGAACTCTTGGATGCGCCGGCCATCGGCATGACGCTGACCGAAGGCTACGCGATGCTGCCCACCGCCGCCGTGTCCGGCTTCTATCTCAGCCACCCGGCCGCGCGTTACTTCGGCGTGGGCAAGATCGAACGCGACCAAGTGGCCAGCTACGCCGAACGCCGCGGCGTCAGCGTAGAACAGGCCGAACGCGACCTGGCCCCCAATCTGGGCTATGACGCCTGAGGCGGGCAAGCCCTGGCCCAGGCTGCTGTTGGGCGGCCTGATCTTCGGCGTCGGCGGCTGGCTGTTGCTCTGCTTTCGCGACCGCTACGTGGTGCTGTTGCTGGCCGGCGCGCTGCTGGCCTGGCAAGCGCTGCCGGCCGGTTTTAAAACCCGCGCGCTGCTGTTGAGCGCGGCCGCCTGTCTGCTGGACTTCGTCGTCTCCGGGCTGGGTCTGTACCGCCTCGTCGGCGTTGGCGTCCTACCCTTGTGGAGGGTTGTCTTGTGGCTGAGCTTCAGCTGTTGGTGGCTGCGGTTGCTGAATGTCTGGCGACCGTCGCCGCGTCTGCTGGCGCTCATCGGCGCGCTGGCGGGACCGTTGGTCTGCTGGGGCGGGCTGCAATTGCGTGCTCTGCAAGCCGGCGCGCCGCCGTGGCTGACGCTGCTGGCCCTGGCCCCGTTATGGGCGGCATTGTTGGCTTGGACGCCGCGTTTGCTGCCGGAGGCGGATAGGCGGCTGGACCAAGCGCGTGGCTGTGGATAAAAATGCCATTTTCAGCATCCTGTGGATAAAGTGGCGCGCCGCCGTGTTCACGCGCTGAACATTATTTGGAACTGGCTGGAATCGTAAAAAACCGCATCGTTAACGATGCGGTTTTTATTTAATCCATGAAAGTAATAATTCATTCAAGATTAATTAAATATTGACTGATAAAGTTAATAGGAAAGCGGTGAAAATTAACAAAGCCGCTATTTAAGCAACGCTCAAAACACGTCAAGGCCCATCACAGGCTAGTTAGCGATGGATTGGGTAATTAGTTTTAATAAAAACCTATGACTTTGTTATTTTTGTGTTGGTGGATCATGGAAAATTCACACATGCAAATCGTTTTGCAAATCACATAATCATTACAACCAACCGAGAAAGCTTGCGATGGGGAATTGGCAGATTCCTCCTTGAATTAATCGAGCCGGCCCGGTTGGTCTTTTTGGATGATGAAAACCGCAATAACGATTTTGAAAAGGATATTCCGTGAAAAAACTTATTGTTGCCGCAAGCCTGCTGGCCAGCGCGCAATTAGTCGCCGCCGCGCCGTTCTCTCCGGCCGAAACTCACTACGTCAAGCTCGATTTTCGCGGCTCGTCCGGCGGCAATATCTGCGGCGGCTCGCTGGTGGGGCCGGACCTGGTGCTGACCGCCTCGCATTGCATCCTGGATAACTGGAAGGGTGTGACCGCTCATTATGGGCGTCACTTCGCCCAGCGCGTGGACACCGCTCGCAACAACGCCAAGCCCAACTGGATCAAGTTCGACCACAATGGCGTGGCGGTGGATCTGGCCTTGTTGAAACTGTCCCGCCCCATCGCCGGACTAGACGGAGCCAGGATAGTGCCGGTGGTGGCGCAGGAAGACTGCAACGGCGCGATAGGCGCAATGCAGGCTAATCTGCGCATGGCGGAGACCGGCGGCCAACTGGCGGCTAGTCTGATGGATGTCCGCGTCGCCAACATCCAGCGGCTGGGGCCGTCGCCTTTGGCTAACGGCGTGTCCTTGCTAGCTAGTGGCACGGTGGGGCGCGGCGGGGACTCCGGCAGCCCCTTGCTGTCGCCCAAGGGCGTGCAAGTGGGCATATACAACGGCAATGCCGGCAATGTTTCCGCCTTCGCCGCATTGTGCAAATACGCGGGCAGCATCAAGGCCTGGTCCGATGTGCTGAGCCCGTCCGGCAGCCAGACCCCGCCACCCGGCGACTGGGTGTGGCCGGACGCCGCGCGACGCTGAAACCGCGCGTCCAATAAGAAAGCAGCCCTTGGGCTGCTTTTTTTGCGTTGGAGTCGTTGAACAGCTTCTTTGCCGTTCAGAACACCTCGATATCGGTCAGATGATGACGGCCGGTGCGGTTTTTCTGGCAGAACACCTTGGCGCGCACGGTCAGGCGCGACTCCGGTTTGCCTATCCTCGACATGCTTCTTGTACGAACAACTCGACAAACGCATAATTGCCGTCTTGAAATGAAAATGATTATTAATTACAAAAATGCACTCGCGCCTTGTTCTTCCCTTTATTCTGGCGGGCAGCCTGGCCGTGGCCGCCTGCTCCGGCGGCCCCGCCGCTCAGCCAGTACGCACCGGCGTCTTCGTCGATAGCCCGGTAGCGGGCCTGGACTACGACAGCGGCAGCCATGCTGGCAAAACCACCGCCAACGGCGAATTCCGCTATCTGGACGGCGAAACCGTCGTCTTTCGCATCGGCCAGCTGGAACTGGGCCGCAGCCTGGGCGCGCCCCAGCTGACTCCGCTGCAACTGGCCGGCAGCCAAAACCCGGCGGATCCCAAAGTGCTGCGCCAGGTACAGCTGCTGCTGACGCTGGACGAAGACGACAACCCCAATAACGGCATCCAGATCAGCGCCGACACCGCGGCCCGCTTCCGCCGCAGCCAAAGCTTGGCCCAGGCCGGCGATCTGCAAACCCTGCTGGACAGCGCCGGCATCGCCCGCAGCGTGGTGGCCGACGACTACGCGGCCAGCCACTTCCGCCTCAGCCTGGCCGCGCTGCGCGAACAGCCGCCCGGTCCGCGCTTCGCCCCGCTGGCCGAAACCAACGGCGCGCCCTTGAGCGACGCGGGCGAACGCGCCGGTTGCGTGAAAGACAAGCAGACCGGCCTGATCTGGGAAGTGAAGTCCGTGCAAGGCCTGCGCAGCCAATTCCACAGCTATTACGCCAGCGCCAGCCGCAATCCGGAACGCCCGGCCCAGTGCGAGCCCGGCCAGGAAGATTGCCTGGCCGTCACCTACACCGAAGCCGTGAACAAGCAAAAACTCTGCGGCTTCGAAGACAGCGAAGACGACATCGCCGCGGAGCGCGGCTGGCGGTTGCCCACCGAGCGCGAACTGAAAACCCTGTTGGACTGGAGCCAGTACGACCGCTCACGCGGCCTGCCGGCCATGGACCGCCACGCCTTCCCGGACGCCGAAGCCACCTTTTACTGGACCGCCACCAGCCGCCGCGGCGAAGGCGCGGTGGCGGTGGCCTTCGACGACACCCACCGCACCCTGTCCAGCGTCAGTCTCAGCCTGGGCCAGCCGGCGCGGCTGCGTCTGGTGCGCGGCCCCAAGCTGGCGGACGATTCCAACCCGGAAGACAATCCGCCGCCGCAGCCGGCCTACATCCCGGTCAGCGCCGACGGCCAACTGGCCGCGCCGGCCCAGGCCGCCTGCGTTGACGACAACCTGCACCCGGACAGCTGGCGCGACGTCATCCTGTGGCAAGCCCGGCCGCGGCCGGCCGACGCCGCCAGCCTCAATCCGGCGCTGGCCGCGCTGCAACAGCAGCGGCTGTGCCAGCAGGACAATTGGCGGCTGCCCAGCGTGGTCGAGGCCATCCGCTGGCTGCAATTGCAACAGGACCCGGACTACCCCGCCGCTAACGCCGCCGCCCGAATATGGGCGCGCGACGCGAGCGGCGAGCTTTACAGCCTGGACCGCAACGGCGGGAAACAGAGCGCGGCCCATCTCGCCGGCCAGGCCGAGCAACCGCTGCTGGTCGCCCTCTCCATCCGCCCGGCCAAACCGCCGCTGCCGGACAGCGACGGCGAGGAGCCGGACGCCGCCCAACTGGCGCAATGGCGGACCCGCTACGGCCAATACCAGCCGGGCGCGGACCGCCAAGCGTCCTGGCCCGCTCCCACGCTGGACGCGTCGGCGCAAGCCGGTTTCCACGATCTGGGCTTGCTGCCGGCGGCGCCGTTTCCGGCCGACAACCCCTATAGCGCCGCCAAGGCGGCGCTGGGCGACAAACTGTTCCGCGATCCCCGGCTGTCCCGCAACAACCGCATCGCCTGCATCAGCTGCCACGCGCCGGAACACGGCTGGAGCGATCCGCGTCCGGTGTCCCAGGGCCACATCGGCCAATTGGGCGGCCGCAACGCCATGACCCTGCTCAACACCGCCTACGTCGGCGCGCTGTTCTGGGACGGCCGCGCCGCCAGCCTGGAAGAGCAAGCCAAGGGTCCGGTGGTCAATCCGCTGGAAATGCACCAGCCGCTGGGCCAGGCCGTGGCCAAGATCGCCGCCGCGCCGGAATACGCGCCGCTGTTCGCCGCCGCCTACGGCGACAGCCGCGTGGACCTGGACCGCATGGCCAAGGCCATCGCCACCTTCGAGCGCACCCTGATCAGCCAGGACAGCGCCTTCGACCGCTTCCTCAAGGGCGAGCGCGCCGCGCTGAACGACCAGGCGCTGTGGGGTCTGCATCTGTTCCGTACCAAGGCGCGCTGCATCAACTGCCATAACAGCCCGCTGCTGTCCGACAACCAGTTCCACAACACCGGCCTCAACTTCATCGGCCGAGACAAGGAAGACCTGGGCCGTGGCGGCGTCACCGGCTTGCGCGCCGATCTGGGCAAGTTCCGAACTCCCACCCTGCGCGACCTGCTCTACACCGGCGACTACATGCACACCGGCGACATGCCGCTGGATGAGGACGGCGCCGGCGTGATCGAGTTCTACAACAACGGCGGCAATCTGGTGGAAGCGGTGGGCGTGGAAAAATACACCCTGCCCAAGCCCTCGCCGCTGCTCAAGCCGCTGGGCCTCAGCGCCGCGGAAAAGCAAGCGCTGCACGCCTTCCTGCAAGCGTTGTCCGGCCCGCCGCGCCTGCAGCCGGCCAGCGAAGCCGAGCTGTTCCGGCGCTGATAAGCTATTTGCGATCCGCTGCGCATCGGCAATGCAGCGTTAAATCGCCATCGCCCGGCCTCACCGCCGGGCCGCGCTTGCCTGAATCCACTGGCGCAAATGCCGTTTACGGTTTATCCCAAAATATCGCGCCATGACAGGCGCGTGTTTTGCCAACTGAAAACCGACGGATAGCAAGAGAGGGACGCGATGGCGTGGTCGTTGCGAAGGGCTTTCAATAATGCCGGGAACGGCGCCAACGCCGCCGGAGTGTGCGAGGCCGCGGTCTGCCTGTGGCTTAAACACATCCAGGATCGCGTGGGTAAATTCAATATGGGCAGCAGCGCCGGCGACTACCTGCCCACCACCGCGCAGGCGGACGCGCTTTACCAGCAGTTCGACAACGGCGCCTACCTGTTCCGCTTCGCCTCCTATCTGGAACAGCAGGTCTACCCCTCGGTGGCCGCCAATAACCGGGTGGGCGATGCCAGCCACGCGGAAACCTTCGGTCTTACCTTCTGCCACTACTGCAACAACGCCCACGGCGCCAGCGCCCAAGCCTGGCAAGACATCATCGAAAACCGGATGGTGCGCGGCGACGCGCTCTTCCTCAACCTGATGCATAACGGTGGCGCTTCCGGTCACGCCGTCGGCGTCTACAAGGGCAGCGACTATATCTGGGTGTTCGATCCCAATTGCGGGCTCTACCGCGGCAATGTCAGCGCCGGCTGCTGCAGCGCGGCGGACTTGTTCCGCGCGGCGCAATATCTGGCCGGCCTCACCACCGGCTATTGGAACGAGACGGTTTACTACGGGCTGCATATGCGGGGGTGATTTGCGAAGTTACGATTTTTGAGAGTTTGAATCCGCTTCACGGATGATGATTCAGGGCCGGTTCCGCCCGGCAAACGGAAAGGGGAATTTGCGCGGCCAAATTCCCCTTTACCCCAAAGGCCGCCCTGCAAGCCTGGCCTTCGGCTTCCCGCCGGCTCCCGTCAGTCCCGAGGCGCGGCTGAACTCGCAGCGCGCTAACGTCGCGCTGCTCGAACAAGCAGCCGCTTAAAACCTCGGGCCTGCCACCCGTCGGCAGGCTTGAAGGGAGCAGGGGCGCGTCGAATACGTGGTTTTCTTAACGTCACATTGGCTTGTGCAAGTGTGAATCCAGTCGCCGCTCCCTTGACCCCTCTTGGAACAACGGCAACAATCCGCCTTGTGCCGCGTAATAGTGGCACCGGGACTGCAAACCCGTGGGAGTTAGGCCTGACATGTCAGCTGCGGTTGATGTGTCCGAACGTCATTGGCACGACCTTTTCAAGGGCGGGCTATGGCGGGGAGGCCTATGGCCTGCCGGTCCTTACTCCCGGTTTTGCAGCCCTGTCATGTGCCCGCCACCCTCGTCTGCAAACGGGGAGGCTTTCGGAGCTTTGAGTAAGGAGGTCCTGCCATGAGTAACCCGTATTTCCCCCCGCGCCGCCGCTATAAAGGTGTATCAAGAGAAGCTGTCGAAACCTTGTTGCCCTTCGTCAGCTTCATCCCCGGCCGCACTTATCCCCATTACTGGCAAATCGAGCCCAGCTACGACTCTTATCCACAGGCCTGCGCCGACGGCCGCGAATACGCCGCCCATCTGCTGCAATGGCTGAAGGACAATCCCTTGCTGGTCGGCTCCGGCCTGCTCGGTCGCATCGCCCGCGACATCGACTTTGCCAACGCGCAGCAGCGCGGCGTTTGGGTGGCCTTCTTCAACCACCTGGAACGTGTTCTATCTTTGGGGCTGCGCGGCTTGGATGTGTTCGCCCATGTCGATGGCCAGCACGATTATCACTTGGCGGTGGAGGCGAGTTTTGAGCTGGAGGGGAAGGTGAGGAAGACTTAAGTCAACCAGAGAAGTGAGAAGCCCGGCGGTGCCGGGCTTTTAAGTAGAGTTATGAGACTGCTGCGTAATGACTACAGCAAATGCTACTTTTCCCGCTTTTGGCATGAATATGCAGCAGAAGGAGCAAAGCGACTGACACTAGATGTAGTGCTGTCTTGAGTTTTTCTTGCTAAATCTTGTTTCCAAGAAGGCCATTGCTCAATATTTTGACTTGCCGCTTTCAAGACATCCTGAGCTGACTTTACTGGTTTATTCATGAGACCCTCCAGAAGAAAACTTGATAAGTATACTTGCAAAGTGGGCAACAAAAATAGTTTCTTTTTCCAGGTAGTTTAGTGGATACATCTGCATACGCAAGGGCGGAAGGGACTGTCCTGGCCATGGGAAGACTTTTCCACTACTGTTTTTGCGTTTTATCGGAAAGCCATCGCTCATCTGCATCGAGAATAGATCAAAGAATCGTCTTGGGCCAACTCCAACAAAAGGCTCAAATATTACTTTTGTTTTGTAGTCATCTTTTACCGAAGAAATAGAGTCGTCATGAAAACACATTGCTTTTGATTTTGGATAGGGCTCGATGTAAACAACCCTTTCAATCCCGGATGCAATGACATGCTTTGCACAGTTATGGCATGGAAATGTTGTGCAGTATAAATTTGTAGAAGAAGTAGATATACCATTGCGAGCGCAGTTTAAAATGGCATCCATTTCAGCGTGAACGACCCGGCCATATTCTGTTATATCTTTTATTTTTGATCCATAAAGAACTTTTTTTATTCGGTTTAATACTTTTTTACGGGCTATTTTATTTTTTATATGGCGTGATGTTATCTGGTTTTCTATTTTTTTAATAATACTACTTATTATTTCTTGTTTTTCTATAGAGTTAGAGTCTACTCCTCTTTTGTAATCCCTACCTCTTGTATCGTCGACAACTTCACCTGTTGCTGTGATACTTGGCCAATAGACCCCTCCTTTGAATTTAGGAACATCATTAGATCCAGTTGAGATAATAGTTTGGTCTTTAGCTATAACTGCTCCTACTTGACGGGACAAGTCGGCAGATCTCAAAGCTGACGAAAATGCCATAAACATGGCAAACTCATCAAACGTGGGTGTTTTAAATGGATCGCCAAAAATTATATCAATAATTCTGTGAATGCTATTTGTTACAATATCCTCATTTCCATCGTAGCTAACAAAAAAATCTGAAAGATGGAATGCATCCCTAGTTTTTTGACCATAAGAATCTGGGTCTTCCTCATCTCGACGAATAAGAGCTTCAGCTTGCTCTTCAGTCATCACCATGTCTATAAGAGTTTTTTTTCTCCTTTTTTCTTCTGAGTAAACTGATATTGCATAGAATCCAGTTTGATATATTTCTCTGAGACGTATGATTTCTTCAGGTGTTTTGATAGAGTTAATGATGAATGCTGTGTTTTTTAAAGGGCCAGGTTGTTCTGCCGCGTCTTGTTCTTTTTTTCTAGCCTCATTAATGACAAGAGAAATCCCTCCAGCTAAAATTCCATTGTCGTTCGCTAGTTTCCTAATTTCATTGCCCTTGTCCATGTAATATGAGATGTGTTCAAATTTTTTTGGTAAGTTATCTTGATTTGGGTATATAAAATCAATAACTTGCTTAGAAACTCTTATGTCATGAGAGGTGTAATTGTAAGACTTTAGCTTGTTTTTGATTGGTTCTATAATTTTCTTTAAATCAGTTCCAATTGCTCCCACAAGAGCAATGACAATTTCAGATTCATTGAAATTTATAATATCAGACATGTGATGCCCTCTGAATTCTGATTATTAAGCTACCCCCACACTCCCATGCGTCACAAATCCCGGCCGTTGAATCAGGCGCTGATAATAGGCGTGCGCATGCGGCAGTTCCAGCTTGTCGAAAGGCGTTAGCTGCCAGCGGTGGATGGACAGGCCGAGCACGATGTCGGCCAGGGTGAAATCGTCGCCGCAGATATAGGGTGTATTCTGCGAAGCCAGCTGCCGGTCTAGAATGGCCATATAGTGGCCCCATTGCTGGATGCTGGCCTGGATTAGCGCCGGGTCCTGGTGTTCCGGGCTGTGGCGGCTGAGGCCGTGGAAGGCATAGCCCCAGGAGCCGTTCAGCTCGGTGGCCTGCCAGTCCATCCATTTTTCCACTTGGGCGCGGCTGCGCGGATCGGTGGGCAGCAAGTGGCTGGCCCGGCGCGAGTCGGCCAGGTAGCGGCAGATGGTGTTGGATTCCCACAGCACCAGGCCGTCGTCCACCACTGTCGGAATCAGCGCATTAGGGTTGAGCGCCAGGAATTCCGGGCTGCTGGCGGACTGAAAGCCGCGGCCCCAGTCTTCGCGTTGGTAGTCGATGCCGATTTCATGACAGGTCCACAGCACTTTGCGGACATTGATGGAACTGGTGCGGCCCAGGATGCGCAGCATGGAAATCTCCGGCGATGATGTTGGGATGGACCGGAGCAGTGTAGTCCCGCCGGAGGCGGGCATGCCATTGAAATGAAGAGTTGTGGCGAGGATGCGCCAGCTTGGCCGGCCGCCATGGGGTCGGGCTTGGCAAGCGCAAGGCCCTTGTCATATGATGGCTGTCGATTTGGGCCGATAGCTCAGCTGGGAGAGCGCTGCGTTCGCAATGCAGAGGTCGGGAGTTCGATCCTCCTTCGGTCCACCAATTCCCCCCTTCTTGTTTTTTCCTGCGTGAAACTAGAGAGCATTTTTTTGCAGTTGCTGCAAAGATAGGCGATCGGGCCTTACACGAGAGCGTTCGTAAGCATTGGCATTAGGCCTGTGCATATAACACTGAACTGCGCATCACTATCCAAGCAAACCCGCCTAACGGCGGGTTTGTCCTTGCTATTGTGTGCTTATTCAGCTGAAGTCGTCGTCCAGCGCCACTCCCCATGGATGCAGGTTCGGCCAGAGCGGTAATCCCCCTCCAGGAAACCAATGATGGCCTCCAAGCCACTGCTACTGGCTGAACGCCCGTCCTGGTCTGCCCTAGCGGGTGATCATTGAGCTAGCGGTGGTGTGCGCGGCGGGATCATGCGCTTGTTGCCGGTGGCTTCAAATGCGCCAGCGAAGCGCAGCAGCGCGTTGTCATCATAGGCGCGCCCCGCAAAAGTCAGCCCCACCGGCATGCCGATATCAGCCATCACCCCCATCGGTACGGTAACCGTCGGGACGCCAAGATGGCGGATGGCGAGGTTGCCATTGGCTACCCAGACGCCGTTGCTCCAGGCGATGTCGGCGGAGCGCGGATTGACGTCTGCATCTGCCGGGCCGACGTCGGCCACGGTGGGGAACAGCACGGCGTCCAGCTTTAGCGCATCCATCCAGTCTTCCAGATCCAGCTTGCGGGTCTTTTCCAGACCACGCAGACCATCCGGCACGCTTTCAATCCGGTCATAGGACTTGAGGCCCCGCTTGGCCATGTTGACGTACTCGTCCATGCCGGCGGCCAGGTCCCCTTCGCGGTTTGGCAAGGTGCCCGGATCGTGCGGGAAGATCTTCGGACCATCCACGTCAGCCAGTTTGTTGAGCTTGGGGTCGCCGTTGGCGCGCAGGAACTCATCGAAAGCCCAACCGGACAGCTCCCACAGCTCGTCATTGAGGAACTCAGGCGAGACGATGCCGCGGTTGAATACAGTGGGCGCGCCGGGACGATCGCCTTCACAGTTGGAAACCAGCGGAAAATCCACTTCGATGACTTCCGCTCCGGCGGCTTCCAGTGCCTGACGCGCGGCTTCCCAGAGATCGATCACCGATGCGCGGGTATGGATGCGCTGTCCGGTCGGGCCGCCGATGCCAGGCGTCTCGCTGGTGCCGGCCAGTTCGTCCTTGTTGATGTACATGCGTGGTATGCCAAAGCGCTTGCCTTTGAGTGTGTCGGGCTGAGCCAGCAGGCCGGAATAGGAATCTGGCCGGACCTCCGAGGCTTTGGGAATCTCCACCCAGGGCTGCAGGCGCCATAGGTCGCCACGGCTGATCGGGTCGTCCGCGACGATGACGTCGAGCACTTCGAGCAAGTCCGCCATGGTGCGGGCGTACGGCACGACAACGTCCATGGTCGGTGTCAATGGCCAGTTGCCGCGTACCGAGATCACCCCGCGAGACGGCGTATAGGCACACAGGCCATTGTTCGAGGCCGGGCCGCGGCCGCTTGACCAGGTCTCCTCGGCCATGCCGAAGGCGGCGAAGCTGGCGGCTGTCGCGGTGCCGGCGCCATTGGAAGAGCCGGAGGCGAACGGCGCCGTCAGGTAGTTGGCGTTGTAGGGGCTTTCGGCGCGACCGTAGCAGCCGCGCTGCATGCCGCCATTGGCCATGGGCGGCATATTGGTCTTGCCCAGGCAGATGGCGCCGGCGGCGCGCAGGCGCGCTATGGTGAAGGCATCGTGTTGGGCTAGCAGATCCTTGAACGCCGGGCTGCCTGAAGCGGCGGTCAGCCCCTGCACCAGATAGCTGTCCTTGGCGGTATAGGGAATGCCGTCCAGCGGGCTCAGCGTTTCACCACGAGCGCGACGGGCATCGGATGCCTCGGCTTCCTTGATCGCCTCCGGATTACGCACCACCACCGCATTGAGCCTGGTCTCCGTCGCGGGGCCATCGTAGGCCTCTATCCGCGCCAGATAGGCCTTGACCAGTTCGACCGCTGTCGTACGCCCGGATTCGAGCGCGGCGCGCAGCTCGGCAATGGATAGCTCGGTCACCTCGATCATGCTACTACCTCCACTAAGAAGACGGATTTCATGCCCATCGCGGTGACCGTTTTCCTGCAGGCGCAGGCGGGTCATGCCGCACGGTAGCCGGCGCGCGCATGGGCTGTTCTGCAATATGGCGGCTAATCTACAAGAGATAGCGTTATACGGGAAAATGATTCATTTTGATGCACTTATTCATGCGGCGAATACCGGGGCAGCGCCGCATCATCGGATTCGATGAGCTTGCGCATCAAATCGCGCAGCCAGTGCAGCGCAGGATGACTATCCTGCACCGGGTGCCAGATGCAGTTAAGGTGATAGCCTGGCAACTCTTCCGGCAACGCCACCATCTTCAAGGGCCAGTAACCCGCCATCATCGCCGCTACTTTCTTGGGCAGGATAAACAAATGATCGGTGTTGCTGACGATGGCGGCTGCAGCCATATAGCTTTGGCTGTGTACCGAAATCTTGCGCTGCAAGCCGCGCTCGGCAAGAAAATCATCCATTGGCGACCCCAGATTGCCCAGCGGCGTGTGGAAGACATGCGGCAAGGCAATCAGATCCGATAGTGTCAGTCTATCGTTCTGGAGCGGGTGATCATGGCGCAAGATGCCGATCAGCGGCTCGTTCAGCCAGGTTTCCCGGCACAGATAGCTGGGGATGGACATGTATTCGTCAAAACCCAGCAGGAAGTCGATTTCGCCGTCGGCCAGCGCCAGTTCCGGAATGTCTTCCCGCAGGATGGTGATGTCGATATGAACGTTAGGCGCGGCCTCCGCCAGTTTTTTCACCAGGGGCGGAATCAGCACGCACTCTACATAATCCGTGGTGCACAGGGTAAAGCGGCGCGTCGATGTTGCTGGGTCAAAGGCCTCCGGCTGGCTGAAATGGCTTTGCAGCAGGCTGAGCGCCTGATGGACGCCCTGTTGCAGATAGAGTGCTTTTTGCGTCGGCAGCATGCCGTGCGGCGAGCGCACCAGCAGCGGGTCGTCGAAGAATGTCCGCAAGCGATTGAGCGAGTGACTCATCGCCGGCTGGCTGACAAACAGTTTCTCTGCCGCCCGTGTGACACTGCGCAGGCTGATCAGGGCATCCAGTGCCAGCAACAGGTTCAGATCCAGTTGATGCAGTTTCACACCATTCACCGTATTTATGAAAGCATTCGTATTGTTCATTTGCTGAATAGTTTGGCTCTTCATAGACTACGCCTGTCAATCACTTCGTCGTTCATTGCAGAGGAAATCTGCAGTTCCAGAACGTTGATCCGCCCGGCGAATGTGCATTGGTCAAGCCTCCGCATCGCGCAGATCGGGAGACGTGTCGAGTCTGTCATCCGCAAATGCACGATTTATTGAATACTTCTGATGGCATTTATCAAGCCGATGGTGATCAAAATGAACAATAAAACGCACAATAGCCTACCTGCCGCCGACGGTTTTCACATGCCGGCCGAGTGGGCTGAGCATCAGGCGGTATGGATGATCTGGCCGCAGCGCCCGGATAACTGGCGCCATGCCGGACGCGAGGCGCAACAGGCTTTTGCTGCCATCGCCAAAGCCATTTCGGCGACTACGCCCGTGTTCATGGCCGTGCCAGAACCGTTCATGTCACAGGCGCGCGCCGTCATGCCGTCCGAAGTCACCCTGGTTGCAATGAATAGCGATGACTGCTGGATGCGCGACAGCGGACCGACCATGGTGATCGATCAGGCGGGCCATCTGCGTGGCGTGGACTGGAAGTTCAATGCCTGGGGCGGCTTCAATGGCGGGCTGTACCATCCTTGGGATCAGGATAGTGAAGTGGCGGGCCAGGTGTTGGCCCACCATGGCTTTGATCGCTACCTAGCTCCGCTGGTGCTGGAAGGCGGCTCGATTCATGTCGATGGTGAAGGTACGCTGCTCACCACCGCGGAATGTCTGCTCAATCCCAATCGCAATCCGGATTTGTCCAAAGCCCAGATTGAGGCCTTGCTTTCCGAGTATCTGGATGTGACGCACTTCATCTGGTTGCCGGAAGGCGTGTTCATGGATGAAACCGACGGTCACATCGACAATATGTGCTGCTTTGCCCGTCCAGGGGAAGTTGTGCTGCACTGGGTCGACGATGAGCAGGATCCGCAGTATCCGCGTTCGCAGGCCGCCTACGAAGTGCTGTCCAAAGCGCGCGACGCCAAGGGCCGCCAGCTCAAGATCCACAAGATGCTGGCCCCGGGCCCCTTGTTCTATGAGCAGGATGAAACGGCTGGCGTGGTGGCTAGCGGGCAGGCGGTGCCGCGTGAGGTTGGCGAGCGCATGGCCGCTTCTTATGTCAATTTCCTGATCAGCAACGGACAGATTATTTTCCCGCTTCTGGATGAGCGTACCGATGCCGCGGCAGCCAGCCGCTTGCAGGAGATCTTCCCTGAGTACCGAATTGTCGGCGTCCCGGCACGCGAGGTACTGCTTGGCGGCGGCAATATTCACTGCATAACCCAGCAAATTCCGGCAGGCAAGGCTGGCTGAGGCACTATCGTGCACGGCGGGTGCATTCCCGCCGTTTCTGTCTGCCATGCGCCGAGCTTGTGCGGAATTTTGTGCGTGGTCAGCTTATGGTTCCCAAGGTCGGCCGAGATATGGTTCCGATCACACTATGTGACCGGAGGCCTGCCTGGGCCAAACGGCCAAGCTCGTCCTTCCGGTTTCGCGTTTCCGCCCCCTTCCGCAGTCATTCCGTTTTTCGCCTTTTTCATTCCCTGAGCTCTTGATCCAGCGAGACCTTCCGTGTTTGAAACCCTGCCTCAGAACGTGTTTACGATCTCGCGAGCTAAGGCGAGACAAGGCGAAAACGGTTGAGAAAGCGGAGTGTACAGACGGTACATGAGCATTTCGAAACCATTTTCAACACCGTATCGCCGACGCGCAGCAGATCGTAAACACGTTCTCAGACCAAGCCCACGGCACGGCGCATGGGCGGTCAGGGAGGGCACGGCTTCAGGGATAGGTGATCATGAAAACGGCCTTGGCATTGGCGTGGCCGGCGGTGACATTGCCGGTGCGCACATAGTGGGCGAACAGCGGCATGCTGACCATTCCGTCCAGGGGTGAACCCATGTCGAAGCTGGGCGTGCCGGCATCGTTTTCCGGCCCAAACGTGATGATGTCGCTTTCCGCGCCGGCCAGACTCCGGCTCAGTTGCAGCCCCAGGCCTTGGGCCGCGGCGACGCCTCCTTCGGGGTTGGCGTTGATGCTGAGTAGCCGGCTGATATTGCCGGGCTGGTTGGCGTCGCTGAACTGAATCTTGGGCCGGGCTTGCGCCGCGCATTTGCTGAGCTGCAGCGAGAATTGCTGGGGCGCTTGGGTGGATGGCTGGCCCAAGGCGGGGAAGTCCGCCGGGGTGTACTGGCCCATTGGGACGGTGATGTTGGCGGTCTGTAGTTCGCAGGTGTTGGCCACGGACACGTTGATGTCCAACAGCTCGCCAAAAGAGGCCTGCTGGTAACAATCTCTTGTTACATTGCCGTTGCGGGTGGCGTCAATGTAGAAGGAGGCGCCGGCGCCGGGCACGTTCCCCACGGTGCCGCCGGGCGTGGGACCGGTCAAGATCAGTTCCTGATACAGCTGCAAGATTAGGGTGTCGGATGCTCCGCCATTCGTGCGTTCGGCGGGCTTCGAGGTCAACACGCGTTCTATAGTGGGGTCGTACGGCAGAGAGGGCTCTCCGTTCCCTGCCTGGTAGCTCCAGCGCAAACCGATGCCGGCGATATTGGTGGGAATGGTTTCATGTGGCCCAAGCTGGCCGCCGTTGCCGTGGGTCCAGGCGCCGTGGATGCGCACGATGTCCGGGCCGCCAACCTGACCTTGATATTCGCCGCGCACGGCAATGCCGCGCTTGACCAGCACGGTGCCGGGCTTGGTGTTGGCGGTAATGGTGATGGTGTTGCTGCTCAGGTCAACCCAGGGGCCGGGCTTGGTGTTGGCGAGAGTGCAGTTGCGCGCCGCCGCCGCCGCGTGGGCTGAGACGCCATGGCTAAGCAAAAGGGCGGTCAGGCAGGCCGCGCATGCGCGCCGGATAAGCCGCGCTTGTGGTGTGGAGCGGATTGCGTGGGCCATTTTTCCTTCCTTGGGAACCGATGACGGTCCGCGCCGCTCCAGCGGAGGCGGCGCGAACCGGATTACAGCCTGGTCAGGCCGCCGGATAGACCGGCGGCCGGGCGGGGCTTAGAAGTAGTAGTAAGACGAGATGGTGCCCTGATTGACGCCGTACAGCGGCACCAACAGCGCATTGCCCATGACTTCATTGGCGCGCATCAGGCCGTAGTTCCAACCCACCAGGCCGCCATAGGTCTGGCGCCAGCCATTGACGAAGTTGACCTTGCTGGTGGCGGTGGAGTAGTCGACGGTGCCGCCGTCTTCGTTCATGCCCACCAGGCCGCCCAGGATGCTCTCCACGCCGCCGCTGACCGCGCCGCTGGCCACGGAGCTCTGGATTTCGCTCTGGTTGAGTCCCACCAGGCCGCCGACGTTGCTGCGGTATTCGCCGCGCACATTGCCGGTGGCTTGGGCGGTGGTGATGCGGCCGGCGTTTTCGCTATTGCTGTTGACGCCCACCAGGCCGCCGACGTGGCTGGTGTTGCCGCCGGAAACGTCGCCGGAAGCGTCCACGGACTCCAGGTTGCCGCCGTTGTAGCCTACCAGGCCGCCTACTCGGCTATTGGTCCCGCCGCTGACTTTGCCGCTGGCGCGCGCATAGCTGACGTTGCCGCTGTTGTTGCTGCCTATCAGGCCGCCCACGCGGCTGTTATGGCCGCCGGTCACCGCGCCGCGCGCTTCCGCTGTGCGGATGTTGCCGCCGTTGTTGGTGCCGATCAGGCCGCCCAGGCTGGCGCCGGAGGTGTCGTACACCGCGCCGGTGGCGCTGACGTCTTCCAGCTCTCCGCGTTGGTTAAGGCCCACCAGGCCGCCAATGGCGGAGCTGCCCACGCCGGTGATCTTGCCGCTGGCGCTGGATTTCACGATCTGGCCGCCTTCGTTGTGGCCCACCAGGCCGCCGATGCGGCTGTCGTAGGTGGCGTATACGCTGTTGCTGGCTTGGGAGTCGATAATCCGGCCGCCTTTGGTGTAGCCCACCAGGCCGCCGACATTGACGCCGGCGCGGGCGTCGATAGCCCCGGCGGCGCTGGAGCCGCTGATTGTGCCGCCGTTGTTGAGGCCCACCAGGCCGCCCACGCCGCCGCTGCCGATTTCATTGCGCGGCATGTAGTAGGCGTACACGCGGGCATCGGTGCGGGAGGCATGGATGACGCCGCGGTTTTCCCCCACCAGGCCGCCCAGCACTTGGGTGTAGCCGTTGCCGTAGACGTTGCCGGTATAGGCGGAGTTGAACACGTCGCCGGTATTGGCGCCGATCAGGCCGCCGACGATGTTCATCGGGCTGCCGTAGGCGTTGACGGTGGCGTTGCTGGTGGCGTTGTGGACGGTGCCGGTGTTGCGGCCCACCAGGCTGCCGATTTCGACGCGGCCGGTGTAATTGGCGTAGCCGGTTACGGAGCTGTTGATCAGGTTGACGTTGCCGATGACGCCGGCGTTGTTGGCGAACAAGCCCAGCGCCGGGCCGGCGTTCTGGATGTTCAGGCGGGTGATGTTGTTGCCCAGGCCGTCGAACACGCCGGAGAACGCCGCGCCGCCGTTGCCGCCTATGGAGTTGAACACGCGCCCGTAGCCGTCGATGGCGTTGCCCAGCACATAGAGGCCGTTCAGATTGGTGTTGACGGCTTGCAGTTGGGCCACGTCCTGGATCACGGTGTAACGCTTGCCGTTGGATTCGAAGCCGGCGCCCTTGCCGGACAGGGTGACGCGCTTGCCGGCGGCGACCACGCGGCCTTGGCCGGTAGTGTCTTCGTGGTTGAGCGCCAGCGAGGCGCCGGCTCCGCTCAGGCTGAGGTTGGCGTTGAGCATGACCTGTTTTTGGGCGGTCAGATCCACCGCGGCGCCTGCGCCGCTGGCGTTGAGGTCGGCATTCAGGTTGACGTTTTGCCGGTCGGAGCGCAGCGTCAGCTTATTGCCGCTGGACCAATTGATCTTGCCGTTGGCGTTGAGGTCGCCCTGAGTGCTGACCAGCTCGATATGGGTGTTGGCCAGGTTGCGCGAGACGGTGTCGCTGTAGAGGCCGCTGGACACCGGAGAAGAGGCGGAGGGGCTGAGATCCAGTTGCTCGGCGCTGACTTTCCACGTGCCGGTGCGGCCGTTGCTGGCCGCGGTGGTGACGTTGGTGGCCAGCGCAACGGTCACGGCCTTGCCTTTGACTTCGATCTGGCCGCCGTCGCCCAGGAAGCTGCCTTGAGCGCTGGCGTTAAGCGTGCCGGCCACGTTGACGCGCTGATTGTCGCCGGCGTCCAGCACGATCTTGCCGGCGCGGTTTTGCAGGGTGCGGGCTTCGATCACGCCGGTGTTGTTGACGACGTTGCGCAGGAAGTTGTCGCTGGCGCGGGCGGTCATCAGGACCTCCCCGCCGTCGGCGCGCAGCAGGTTGCCGTTGTGCACTTGGGCGTTCACGGCGGCGGCGTCCACTTGCAGATTCACCAAGCCGGAGCCGTCGAAGTTCAAGGTGAAGGCCTTGCCGCCGGCCAGGGCCACTTTGCCCAGGTTGGCCTGGATCACGCCGGTATTGCTGACGCGCGCGCCCAGCAGCGCCACCGCGCCGCCATTTTGGGCGACGAGGGCGCCCTGGTTGGAGACTTCCGCCGCGGAGTTGCCTTCAAAACGGTAGTTGCCGGCCATGAAGCGTTCGACAGAGAGGTCCTGACTGGAGGCGACCAGGCCGCCCACGTTGACTTGCGCGGTTTTGCCGAACAGCACCCCGTTGGGGTTGACCAGGAACACGCGGCCGTTGGCGTTTAGCTGCCCCATGATGTTGCTGCCGTCCACGCCCACTACGCGGTTGAGGGCGATGGAGGCGCTATTGGGCTGGTTGAAGGTGACTTTGTGGCCGTTGCCGATATTGAAGCTGTTCCAGTCGATCGCCAGTTTGTCGCTGGATTGATTGATGGACATTTGCTTGCCGTTGTCGAACACCAAGATGTTGCCGTTGCCGGCCTTGATGCTGCCGCCGTCCGGCAAGTTGGCCGCCTGGACGTGCGCGGTCAGCAACAGGGCCAGGGCCGGCAGACTACGCGCCAGCAGGCGGCTGCCGCTGCCCGGCTTGCCGCGAGCGCGGCTGAGTTCGCTGCCAACGCTCCAGCACTGGCGCAGGGAATTCCAAATCAGAGCGTAATTCTTATTCATGACAACTCCATCTTGTTGATAAGCGAAATGCGGACTCCCGTGTGAGGGAGGGTGTATCCAGCGCGGCGACGTCACAGTTGCCAGGTCGCCTGCGCCCAGATAGCGGGGTTGCGCGTGTCCTGGCCGCCGTCGTTGCCGACGCGCCAGGCCGCGCTCACATTCAGTCTCAGGCTGTCGCGCAGCCAGTTCAGGCCCAGTCCGGCCGCGGCGCGGCTCAGGACGGGGTTGCGATAGCCCCAATCGCGCTTGTTGGCGCGGGTTTGGCCATAGTCGTAAAACAAGGCGGTTTCCACGCCGGGCCAGGCGGCGTAGCGCAGCTCCAGGTTGCCTATCCAGCCTTGGTCGCCGCTGGCGTCGCCAGCCGGATAGGCGCGCACCGCGTAGGGGCCGCCCAAGCTGATTTTTTCCGAGGAATCCAGATTGCGGTCCGCCCATTGGCCGTTGAATTGGGCGTAGAGGCTGAAGCGCTGGCTGAGCCGTTGCAGGCGGACGGCGCTGAGGCTGAGCTTGCCGAAATGACCTTGGGTATCGGCGGTCAGCCGGTCGGCCCACCGCGCTATCGGGTCGTCAATGCCGAGCCGGCCGTAACCGTAGCCCAGCGAGGCCTGGCTGATGCCGCCGCCGCCCCAGCCATCCTGGCCGTTGGCGCTGAGCATGGCGGTCCATAGGCGCACGCGTTTGGCGCCGCGGCTGTCAAGCAAGTCGATGTCGTCTTTGAGCCGCTTGTCGTCATACATC
The DNA here is from genome assembly GCF_002081825.1 of Chromobacterium haemolyticum. Lineage (GTDB taxonomy): Bacteria > Pseudomonadota > Gammaproteobacteria > Burkholderiales > Chromobacteriaceae > Chromobacterium > Chromobacterium fluminis. The sequence continues at coordinate 42,178 of NZ_MUKU01000035.1, forward strand.
AGTTGGGCGTAGGCGCTGGCGTTCCGGCCGCGCCACAGCGGCTGGGAGAGAAATCCGCTTTGGATGCGGGCGTTGCCATGGGCTTCCAGATCCGTGAAGTCCCGTCCCAGCCGGTATTCCATATTGGAGTAAGCGGCGCCCACCCGCGTCAGCCAGGGGCCGACCGGCAGTTGATAGGACAGGCGTTGGTATTGCTGGCGGCCATCGCTGCCCATTGCCCGCAGGCTGAGCTGATCGCCCAGCGCCAGAGGGTTGTTGAGGTTGAGGTTGCCGCCCAGCCGGTATTCGCCGGTGTATTTGCTGCCGTAGTTGTCGAGTTCGACGCCGCCGCTCAATCGTTCCCCGGGCAGGGCCTGCACCAGCAGCTCGGAGCTGCCGGCCTGGCTGCCGGGCCGCAGAGTGGAGCGCACTTTGACGCCGGGCAGGTCATTCAAGCGCAACAGGGCGCTGTCCAGCGCGTCGCGCTCCACCAGCTGGCCCGCCAAAGGGCGCAGCGGCGCTTGCAGCACCTCGTTGCGCACGGCGGAGGCGTTGTCCAGCGTCACTTGGTCGTAACGGCCTTCCTGAATGTCGATCCGCACCCAGCCGCCTTCGATATCCTGAGGCGGCAGATAGGCTTGGGCCAGCAGATAGCCGTGCTGCTGATAGAAGCGCGTGATGCCGCTGGCCGCTGCGTGTAGTTCGGCCAGGCTGAGTTCCTGGCCGGCCAAGGCTTGCAGTTGCCGGGCCAGCGTGTCTTGAGCGAATACGCTGTTGCCGCTGAAGCGGAAACCGGTCACCAGCAGGCGCGGGCCGGTGTCCTGGACGGCCGGGGATTCGGCTGCCGGCGGCGTCAATTCCAGCTGCGGAGCCGGGGTAGGCAGCAGCTGCGGCCGCGCCGACTCAATGTCGCGCAAGGACTGGCCGGCGTCCGGCCGTTGCGCCAAGCCGGGCGCGCTCCATGCTAGGCCCAGGCCGGCCGCTAACAGCAGACTATGGGCGCGGCGGTTCAAGATGGGCGCGCGGGACGGGAGGGGGGATCGGTTCTTCATCGGTTTATCGTTATGGCGAAGGCTGGGGTGTGGGCGCCGCCGCCTGCGCCTGCGGCAGGCAGGGGGCGACGAGCATGTCGTAGCGTTGTTGGCGACCGGCGCGTTTTTCCGGCAATTGATAGTCGATGCGGCATTGCTGCTCCGGCGTGCCGCCCCATTCGACGATGAGCCAGCCGTTGGGCTCCAAGCCTTTGGCGAAGAGACGGCCGCCTTGTCCGACCACGCCGACGTTGTCGCCCCGGGCGTTGCGCGCGGCGGCGCCGAAGGGCAGCGGCTTGTCGTCCGGCATCCGGCTGTCGATCAGGGTGGCGCGCGCCACTTCGGTGGCGTAGGACAGCATCACCACGGAACCCGCGCGCGGGGCCAGTCCTTTGCCGGCGGACTGCTTCAGTTCCACGTCCAGCGGCATGCCCTTGGGATTTACTTCTATGGTGTTGAGGTGGTAAGGCGTCAGGCTGGGCACCACGGCGTAGCCGCGGGCGTCCACCCGGGCCCGGGTGGCTCCGACCAAGGCGCCTTCCGCGTCCGGCACTCGCACCACGGCCAGGGTTTCCCCCAATGTCTGCGCCAGGGTCACGCCGCCGGGGTGCGCCACCAGGGCGCCGGCGGCGCTGGCGGAATACTGGTTGTAGCCTCGGCCCGCGCTGACGCTGGCGTTCAACTGCGTGTAAGGCAGCTGATACCCCAGGCCGGCGCTGCCGCCTCCGCCGCCGCGTTCGGAATGGCTGGCGGAGACGGAGTAACTGCCGCGGTTGTCGTCGCCCAGGGTGCCGGCCAGGCTGGTGGTGGTCTGCAAGCCGCTGTCGGAGTCATGGGAAAGGAAGCCGCTGAGCGTGGGCAAACGCCGGCTGTCGCCCAGGGGAAGGCTCAAATTGAGTGCATAGGTGGTCCGGCTGCGTTCCTGGGAGGTCGGTCCTTGGGCCAGATTGCGCGAACGTTGGGCGGAGAGGGTGTAGCTGACGGAGCCCACGCTGCCGCCGTAACCCACCGAGAAGTTGACCTCCTTGCTGTCGCTGCCCCAAAACTGTTGCATGGAGCCATTGGCGTACAAGGAGCCGCCGCCCAGTTGCTGGCTGATGTTGACGTCGAAGCGATGACGCTGGCGCACGATCGCGTTCAGCGTCCGCCGCCGCTGGTATTGATCCTCCGCGACGATGCGCTCGATCAAGCTCAGATAACCGGAGGTGGAGTAGCGATAGGCCAGCAGCGAGAAGTTGGTGCCGGTGCTGTTCAGCTTTTTGCTGTACGACAGCCGCAGGCTGTTGCCCTGGATGCGCCGGTCGCCGGACAAGCGGCTTTCGGCTCGGGTCAGGTCAGCGGCGAAAGCGCCGACGCTGGTATTGGCCGCCACGCCAAACAGCCCCGAGGCGTAACCCTGGGAGGCCGTCGCGCCGGCGTAAGCCGTCCACATGCCGTTCAGGCCGCGCTGGTAAATGGCTTGGGCGAACAGCGGGTCGTCTGTCAGGCCGGGCTGCTTGACCTGGCCGGCGATCAGGCTGTAACGCTGGACTCCGCCGCGCAAAAGCTGCGGCGTGGCCGCATAGGGCACCACGCTGGTGTATTCCTGGCCGTCGGCCTCGGTGACTTTGACCAGCAGGTCGCCGCCCTCGCCGCTGGCCTGCAGATCGTTGATGGTGAAGGCGCCGGGCGCCACGGTGGTTTCATAGATCAGATAGCCGCGCTGGCTTACGCTGACTTTGGCGTTGGTCCGTGCCGTGCCGTGGATCGCCGGCGCGTAATGGCGCTGGGTGTCCGGCATCATGCGCTCGTCGCTGCTGAGCTGGACGCCGCGGAAGGACAGGCTGTCGAACAGCTCGCCGCTGCTGGCGGTTTCGCCCAGCACCAGCTGCGAACGCCAAGCCGGCACATCGGTTTGCAGATAGACCGAGCCGCTTTGATAGCGGGCGGCGCGTCCTGTCCCCCAAGACAAGGCACCGTTGTGGCGCAGCCGCCACGCGCCCAGGTTCAGGCCGCCGTTGAGGCCCAGGTAGCCGCTATTGGAGCGCTTGCCCTGGTTTTCGCTGCTGTACAGGTTGACGTTGTAGTTGAGCAGGCCGGCGGAGACGCCGTTTTCCCATTTTTCCGGGCCAACATAGGTGCTGGCGGAGGCGAAATGCACGAAGATGGCCGGCACTTGCAAGGACAGTTTTTGCTCGGCCATGTCGGTATTGACGCTGGCGCCTGGAACGTACTGCCCCAGATCGCCGCAGAACAAGGCGTCTGGCATGGGGTTGAGCTCGTCTGACCCGCTTTGGCCTCGCGCGGCCTTGTCCATATTGATGCCCAGCCGCTCCAGTTGCTCCCTGCGGAAGCAGGGGCGCGCCCCCGTCCCGGATGCCGTTTCGACGAATTCGATGTCTTCCATGCCCTGCCAGCGGCCATTGACGCTGATTTCCAGACGGTAGGTCCCCGGCGGGGTTTTTCCTTCCTGTTCAAAACGGCTGAGGTCCAGCGGCGGCCCGCCCGCCCCGGTAAACAGATAGGCGGAGTCGAACACCAGGCCTCGCGCATTGCCCGAGGCGGGGGTTGCGGGCGGCCGGATAGCGGTCAGCGCGGCGCCGTGGGCTTCGGCGGAGTCGGGCAAATCGGTCGTACCCGTATTGCCGGACGCGCCAACGGCGGGCGCCGCGCCGGCCAGCATGCCGCCAAACACACCCACTGCCCACCAAGCCAGAGGCTTGGTTTTGGGCGCACGCGCCCGGGCTTTGTCGCTTACGCTCAAGCCGATCATGAATTGCCTCGTATTGCGCTGTGCCGCCGCGGCAGGGGCAAGCCCTTGTCGGCGGTTGGGGATGGAAATCTTGGGAACGGGCGCGTCGGACTTATTGCAGCCGTGCCTCCGCGTCTATGGTTCCGCCAAAGTCGCTGACGGCCTGAAATTGCAGCAAGGCCCCGGTCTTGAAGGCCTGAGCTTGCCGCTTGATCAAAAACCGCTCGGAGGAGAAAGGCTTCACCATGTCAACCGCCACCTCGACCGGTTTGGCGCCGTCAGCGGCCAGCTTGGCCTGGAACAGAGAGACGAAGAACGGCGTGGGATTCCGGGCCTCCAGGTAACGCTGGCCGTTTTCCGCCACCACTCGCCATTGCATTTTTTGCGGCGCCAGCGCGGGCTCGCCCGTCAAGGCTTGGGGCCGGAAAAACACTTTCAGCCGAGTGCGGTAAGTAAATTGCAGGTAGTTGTCCCCCGCCGCCTTGGGCGGGACTTCCAGGAAGTTGATCCAGAACACCGATTCGCGGTCTGGCGGCAAAACGTCCCCGCTGTACACCATGCGCACCACTTGCCGCTTGTCGCCGTCCAGGCGGACAATCGGCGGCGACAGGGTGAAGGGCACCTGAATATCGCTGGGCGCGACGGTGGCGTCGCCCAAATCCAGCCAGGACTGCACCAGGATCGGGTCCTTGCCCTTGTTCTCCAGCTGAATGCTCACTTCCCGTTCCTGGGCGGGATAAATAATCCGCGTTCCCCGGATCACGAGCGCCGCTTCCGCGGCGCTCGTCCAGCAAAAAGCCGCCACAGCACACACAGCCGCCATTCCCGCATACTTGCGCGCCATCCATGCCATGGCCGCTCCTCCCTAGCTGACAGTCAGATAAACGCGCCGATTATTGGTAAGCCAGCACATAGTCGATCTGGCTGAATACCGCGCCGCTGCCCGGCACGGTGCCGGTGTTGACGCGCTGGAGCTTGGCCGACAAGGGAATATTGGCGGAGCGTTGCACCACAGGTTGGCCATCTGCCGGCACGCTAGGCGTCAAGGTGGCGATCGGCATGTCCGCGCTATTGGTGGAGCCCAGAGGGATCTTGACCGCGCTGCCGCCAGAGCCTTTGTACAGTTCGATTTCCAGGTTGGACGCCGCGCTCGGTCCGCTCAGCTTCAAGCGGCCGGTTTCTTTGTTCACGTTCTGGTTATTGGGGTTGAAGGCGATCTGCACGCGGGAGGCGTTGCACACATCGGATTGGCCGGAAACGGTCAGGCTGAACGGGACTTCAGCGCTGCCGGCGGTCGGGATTTGATCAGGCGTCAGGTTATTGAAGTCCACCACTTTGTAGCCGTCTTCCTGACCATCGATCAGGCAAGTGCTGGTGGCTACGCTGCCCTTGAATACAATCTCGCCGCGGTTGGCGGCAAACGCCTGGGAAGCCATGCCCACGCCCAAGGCCAGCGAAACAATGATTGCCAGTTTATTCATAAAGCACTCCACACTTAATTAAGTTAAATCACAGCCGTGACCATGTTTCCTGACCACCGCCCGCTTGGCAGGCCGTCGCCTGAAATTGCCACAGTCTGCCGCCAATGACCGACATAGTCGTCAATCGGCAGGCACATTATCAGTAGCTATTCTTAATAATTGAATAAGGCGTTTCTTAAAACCCGGGCTTTGGCCGCAGATTAAGGAATTACTTAATGGAATAAATAATTGCGTGATTAAGCGAGGCCGTCACTGTGGATGCTGTGTAATAGCCCGCACCCTTTCTGAAGCGTGCTGCAGGTGCGCATCCTGAAATAGTACAGCGAGGGAGCGAGCACGGAGCAACGCCGCTATCGGGCCGCGCAGCAGGTTTTTCGAGGTCCCTAGAAGAAGCAGGGTTGTCAGCATCTCCTGATGGATAGCACCGGCATCAAGAGGATGGGCGAAGGAGAGTGGAAGGTGAAAAAGCATGGTGCTGACTACCTCCGTCAATGGCGCAAGCTGCATCTGGGAATGGATGCACAGACGCTGGAAATCCCGGTAATGGAGGTGACCGACAATCGCACCGGCGATGCCACGATGCTACCTGAGCTGCTATCGCAAATTCGGGCGGCACAGGGACTGGTGACGGTGACAACGGATGGGTCGTGCGACACGTCTATGTCACGCAGCAATTGTGGAGCGCGGAGCTGCCATTATCCCCCCGCGACGAAATGGCCAATTTTGGCAAGGGAATTCACAAGGCAAGCAGGCGCGCAATGAGTCGCTACGCTTAGTGAAGTATCTGGGGCGAACGCTCTGGAAAAAGTGGAGTGGCTACCATCGCCGCAACTTGGTTGAAACGAGGATGCACTGCTTCAAATTACTGGCAGACCGGGTCAAGTCGGGGGACTTTGACCGGTAGGTGGCGAGCTTCAAATCTGTGCAACGATTCTGAATCGTTTCACAGCGCTAGGTACGCCGCAAACGGTACGCGCGGGATAAGTCTGTTTGTGGATAGCTCAACCTTTAACTGATTTGTGCAACAAAGCCTGTCAAATCGCTACGCTCCACCACCAATGGCAGAAAAATATGTCAACCCGAGCCTATATTATCGAAGGGCATTTCGATTGCTTGAATAAGTGGCTTATTAAATTAAGATGTTCAATCTTAAAGCGATATATCTCACAATAAATAAAATGGCGATTGTGGTGCATTAATTGTTCTATTTTTTGACTTAGCTGCTGGTGGCAATAGGTATCAGCGTTCTACTCGTTGAGTATGGCCGGTAAAAAGAGGCTGTAGTTTGCCTCTGACGTTGATTCTAGTGATCAATAGAAGTCTCATGGAAATATTATGTCAATTGTTTTTTTGATGTCTAATGTAAGTCATTTGTATTAAATTTCAGTGATTGGAATAACTAGACTGCTTAACTTGCACGGGACAGATTAGGTAATAGCAAGTGGAGAGTGTTATTTGGACAATAAAGTTATCGATTTAAGGAAATCCTTATAGGCGCAGTTGTTGTTAGATACGTATTCTCTGCACTGCTTGCTGCAGTAGTGATGCGGGTTTTGCTGCTGGTGACAGCAAGCTTTTGCAATAACAAAGCATCACCTGAGGTGGGCTGAATATTGCCAATTTTTTATATGGAGGTTTTCTGTGAAAAAGAAAAGCTTGCTTTTAGCATTGGGAATTATGTTTTCTGGGGCGTCGCAATTGGCGGCGGCAAACAGTGCAGACCTTTTAATTAAAGGAAGATTAGTTCCACCGGCGTGCACACCGGCCTTGGATGGCGGTGCGATTATCGATTATGGCGATATCCCGGTGTCCAATCTGAGCAATAGCAAAGCGTACACGCTGGAAGATCGCAATACTAATCTGACGGTAACCTGCCAGGAGGATACCGCGCTGGGCATCCGCATCACCGATGCCCGCACGGAGAGCAAGCCGGTGTTGGGCACTGAAATTCCACAGCCGGTCACGCATTCTCAATCCACGCATGTGGCCACTTCGAACACCCAGACCATGGGCTTGGGAAATGATGCGGCTAAAGGCAAGCTCGGCGTATGGTGGATGACGATTGATAAAACGAGGTTGAAAGCGACCAATGTTGAGTCAAATGAGGTGCAAGGGAAGGAGTTGTTATTCTCAGCTGACAATGGTGCAAGTTGGGGGTATGTAGCAGTATTCCCAATTGAAGCTCATGCTTTTTCGTCCAATGTCACTTTTGCAATTCAAGGAGGTACAACTCTTGCCCCTGCAGTGGCCGCTGTGCATACCTTCCCGTTGGTGGTGGGGGCGGCATTGAATACCAAAGGACGGTTGAGCGTGAAGGACGACACCAAACTGGATGGCAAAGGTACTTTCACTATTTATTACCAGTGATTTGCTTGAGCGAATCAGCGCTGAATAAGTCTTGAGTCAGCGAGCTTGAATACGGGCCGGCGGCATGCTTGCCAGCCCGGTTGATACGGTTTGGCGCGGTGAATAAACGCCGTCCTTGATGGAAAAGAGTTTCATATGATGCATGCGCTGAATGTATTTGCCGTTGCGGTCCGCGGCGGCGCAATGGCCGGCGCCTTAGCGCTGGCCCTGCTGCCCGCGGCGGCCTGGTCCGCCGGCGTGGTGCCGGAAACCTCGCTGGTGGTGGTGGAAGAGGGCGATGGCGAGGGCGTGATCAACGTCAAGAATACCGACGCCCACGCCAGCCTGATGTATGTCCGGCTGGAAAATCTGCCAGAAGACCCGGAGCAGCTACTGCTGGCGACGCCGCCAATTTCCAGGGTGGAGGGTGGGGAGAAACAACTGGTCCGCTTTTTGTTGAAATTGCCGCAGCCGCTGCGGACCGAACGGCTGATGCGGGCGTCTTTCGAGGGGATTCCTGCGGTGTCCGCTGATAAGGGACATCGCATTCAGATGACTTTCAATCAGAACCTGCCCGTGCTGATCCGCCCCAAGGGGCTGCCGCGTGAAAGAGAGCCATGGACCAAGTTGCAATGGAGCCAGGCGGAAGACGGCCGGGTGGAAGTCAAAAACGACAGTCCTTACGTGGTGCGCCTGTCCACACACAAGGTGGAGTTACAGCCTGGCAAGCAAGCGCTGGAGCTGCCCAAGGCCTATATCCTGCCCGGCGAGCGCTTGCAGCTGGCGTCGGCCGGCCAGACGCCCTTGGACGCCACTCACGTCAAGCTGTGGCCGGCGACCAGTTACGGCTATGCGGTGGACTCATTCACTGCGTCCTTAAACTGAACGGTGAAGCCTGGTCATGAACATTAGCCAAGCGATTATCGCGGCGATGCGCGTTTCCATGCTGGCCGTGCTGCCGTGCATACCGGCCCTGGCGGCGAACGCGCCGTTCGCGATGACGGCCGAGGTGGTGCCCCCCAGCTGCACGCCCAGTTTTTCCCATAACGGCGTGGTCGATTACGGCCTCATCCCCTGGTCGGCCTTGAATCCAGGCGCGACGCTGTTGGGCGAGCGGGAGATCAGCTTGCATGTGCAGTGCGATCAGCCGGCGCTTGTGGGTTTGAGCATACGGGACAACCGCGGCGACAGCCGCGCCGGCGTCGCCGTCATGGCCGGGCTCCAGACGACGGGGGCCGCATCGCCGTCGCTGCCGGCGGAGGAAGAACAGACTCTGGGCCTGGGCCGGGACAGCCGCAAGCAAGCGCTGGGCTATTGGTGGCTGAGCCTGATCGAGGCTCATGCGGACGAGCATCCAGCGACGCTGATGCGCAGCGCTGGCCGGCAGGAGGGCTGGTTGCAAGCCAACGCCGAACCGTTGGACTTGCGTTACGGCTATGCACTGGGCTCGCCGCAGCGCCAGACCTTACAACCGGCCCGCTCCCACGCGTTCAAGCTGCGCGTCGGCGCGGCGCTCAGGGGGCGGCAGACACTCAGCGCGCGCGAACCGGTTAACTTGGACGGTCACGCCACCGTCACGGTTTTCTATCCCTGATCTCTCCATCCATCCAAATCTTGGGTCCTGTTAGATGAAGTATTCAATTGAATGGCTGCTCAGGCCCGTCCCGTTATTGTTGTGGCTGGCCGGAACGTTCCCGACGGCGGCATTGGCGAAGAACGAAGCCCGCGACATAAGCGGCGAGGGCGTGCAGTTTGACTTGGGTGTGTTGAAGGCGAGCGGCATCGACCCCGGGGTGGCGGAGTACTTCAGCCTGGGCGCGCGCTTTGTGCCGGGCAGGAATCGGGCGTCCTTATTCGTCAACGGCGCGGATCGCGGCAGCGCCGAGGTGAGCATAGACGAGGGCGGCCGCCTGTGCGTCGACGACGGATTCTGGACGGCGGCCGGCTTGCTGCCCACGGACGGCCAACCGCCGGCAGAGGCCGGCTGCCGGGAGTTGACGGCCTTTTATCCGCAGGCGGTGGTCAAGCTGCGGCCAGAGCTGGCACGGGTGGACATCCTTGTGCCCAGCGGCGCCTTGCGGCGCAAGCAGGAGCAACTGGGCGCTCACGATAGCGGCGGCACTGCCGGCGTGTTCAATTATGAGGTGTTGGCCATGCGCAGCAGCGGAGGCGGGCGGAGCCAGCAGTATCTGCAAGGTTTTACCGAAATCGGCTTCAATTGGCAGGACTGGATGGTGCGCAGCCGGCAAAGCTTCGCGCGCAACGGGGCGAGCAATCGTTTCCAGTATCTCTACAGCTATGCGCAGAAGACCCTAGTGAATAGCAAGGCTATCCTGCAAGTGGGCGAGTTGTCGCTGAACAACCCCTTGTTTGCCGGCGTGAACTTCTCCGGCGCGCAGTGGCTGCCGCAAGGGGCCTTGCTGCCGCGCGGCAATCTGCCGCAGGTCAGGGGCATCGCTCAGAGCGAGGCCCGGGTGGAGGTGAGGCAGGCCGGTGCTTTGGTGTACAGCACGCTGGTGCCCCCCGGCGCTTTCGAACTGAATGATGTGCCCATCCTGTCGGCGGGCTTCGACCTGAATGTCACCGTTACCGAAAGCGATGGCGGCCAGCACGCCTTCACTGTGCCGGCAGCGGCATTTTTTGCCAGCCCGGGCGGCGATATCGAGGGTTTCAATATGGCGGCGGGCAAACTGCGTCAGTTCAGCGGCCAGGATGGCGACACGCCTTGGTTGTTCTCCGGCAGCCGCAGCTGGCGGCTGGGCCGGGAACTGGATCTCAGTTTGGGGGGAATGTGGTCCGAACGCTTTCATTCCATCGGAGGGGCCTTGTCTTATCTGTTAAGCCCTGGAATGGTGGCCGGCATACGTGCCGTGACCTCCCGCGACGGCGAGGCGGGAAGGAGCGGCGCGCAATACAGCGCGTCCTTGAGCGCGAGCTGGAGCGAGCGCCTGTCCGGCGCGCTGAACCTGAGCCGGCAGAGCGTCCATTTCCGCACGTTGTCGGATTATGCGGCTCGTCGGCAAGAAGTGCCGGCCGCGCTGACGCAGTACGGTCTGTCCCTGTCCTACAGCCATGAGTTCTTGGGCGTGTTCAGCCTGAGCGCCACGCGCTCGCATAACGGCGGCGATGCTTCCCCGCGCTTGAATGGAGGCTGGTCACGGCGAGTGTGGGACGCCAATGTTTCCTTGAACGTGGGCCGAGATCTGAGTCAGGGCTCTGGCGCGCATCGTAATCAGTTTTACTTGAACGTCGATCTACCGCTGGAACGCGCCAGCTTGAGCGCTTATCTGCAACGCTATGGTCAAAGCCAGACTATGGGGACCAGCTACCGCGAAATCGTCAGCGATAGCTTGAATTACGGCGTGGCGGTGGATCGCGATGCCGACCAGAACAGCACCGGCTTCAGCGGCAATTTGCACTGGATTCCGCGTTACGCACAGCTGGGCCTTGGCATGAGCCAGCGCGGCGGCACCCAGTCGTACAACGCCAGCCTGCGTGGCGGCGCGCTGCTGCATGAGCGCGGCCTGACCCTCTCGCCTTATCCGCTGCGCGACAGCGTCGGGGTGGTGTCGGTGGGCGGCTTGCCCGGCGTGAAGTTCAGCACGCCCAGCGGCCCCGTGTGGAGCGATAGCGAAGGCCACGCGGTATTGGCCAATCTGAACGCTTACGCCGATACCCGAGTGGAGCTACAGACGCCTAGCCTGCCGCGCAATGCGGACGTGGCGAATGGCTTGAAAGTGGTGCGCGCTGGGCATGGCTCGGTCAGCCGGGTGGACTTCTCGGTGCTCAAGACCCAGCGTTTACTGATCCAGATCGTGACAGAGGACGGCGAGGCCTTGGCATCCGGCCTGAGCGTGGTGGATGAGGCCGGGCGCTTCATCACGATAACCGGGAATGGGGGCGAGGTATTCCTGGATCAGGCGACCGCGCAGAACGGGCTGTATGTGGAGTCTCCGACAAGGCGGCGCTGTCGCTTGGACTATGTCTTGCCGGACGAGGACGCTTCCGCCTTGTACCAAACAGTCAGAGCGAGCTGCGCGCCGGATTCGCCGCTCGAAGCGGATGCGTCGGAACGTTGGCTCGCCGGTTGAGATGCCTTGTAGTGCCTGTGATCTTCCCCCTCCAGCCATACCAGCGATAAGGAGAGAAGTCCTAGGTTTGCATGGTAGTGGTACTGCTTGATAGTTCGGTGGTCCGCTGCTGGCGATAGCGTGCCGCAAACACTGCTGGTGGTAT
>NZ_MUKU01000036.1 GCF_002081825.1 Chromobacterium haemolyticum
AGCCGCCCAGCACCTGGCAGTGGAAAGGCCGGACGCCCTCGTCGCCCAGGTCGATGTCCACCGTCAGTTGCGAGCCGAGCAGGCTGTCCAGATCCAGCGCCGGATCGGCGCAGGCGATGTCGAGCTGATAGCTGGGTTCCTGCGACAGACGCTCGTCCGCCTTGAAGCTCAGCGCGACGCTGTCCGCGTCCAATAAAGGGCTGTGCAGTTCGATCAAGCGCATGTCTGCACCCCTTTCCCGTGAACAAACCTTGGGCACGTCATTAGCTCTTCACCTGCATGCCCAGCTTTTTCAGATCCACTCCGGTGTCCGAGTAGGACGCGCCGGTATAGGAGTAGCTGACCCCTGTGGTAGAGCAACTGGAGCCGGTGCTAGACACGCTGGAGCCGGTGCTGCTGACCGAGGAACCGGTGGTGGACATGCTGGAACCGGTGACGCCGGTGGACGAGCCGGTGACCGAGATCGACGAACCGGTGACGCTGGCGGAGGCGCCGGTGGTGGACACCGAGCAACCGGTGACGCTGGCGGACGAGCCGGTGGTGGACATCGAGCAGCCGGTGACGCTGGTGGACGAGCCGGTGGTGGACATCGAGGTGCCGGTGATGCTGGTGGACGAGCCCGTGTCCGACATCGAGGTGCCGGTCACACTCTTGGAGGTGCCGGTGATCGAGCAGCTATTGCCGGTGACGCTGCTGGAGGTGCCGGTATAGGACGAGGACACTCCGGTCATGCTTTGCGACATGCCGGTGGCCGACACGCTGGTGCCCGTCATCGAGGTGGACACGCCGGTCATGCTCTGCGAGGTGCCGGTCACCGAGGTGCTGGTGCCGGTCAGGCTGGTGGACACCCCGGTAAAGCTGGTGGACACCCCGGTGAACCCTGTCGAGATTCCGGTAAAGCTGGTGGACACGCCGGTAAAGCCGGTGGACACCCCGGTGAAACCGGTGGAGACGCCGGTGAAGCTGGTGGACACCCCGGTGAAACTGGTGGACAGGCCGGTGAAGCTGGTCGATACCCCGGTGAAGCTGACCGACAGGCCGGTGAAGGACACCGACACCCCGGTGTAGCTGATCGAGGCGCCGGTGACCGAGGTAGACGTGCCCTTGACCGAGATGTTCTTGTCCTGGCCCACCGCTTCCGAGCTGTTGCGCTCGGTGGTCTGCTGCATGTCGCGCTCGGCGTGCACCATCACTCGCTCAGCGCCGCGCTGATCATCGAAGGTGATCTGACTGGCGTTGCTGTAGCGGCCCTGCTTCAAGGAACGCGTAACCAGGCCGGTATAGCGGATGTCTTTCGGCAAGTCGTAAGGCGTTGGGTTGTCGCCGTTGTAGACGATGCCGGTGACCATGGGCCGGTCCAGATCGCCGTCCACATAGGTGACCAGCACTTCCTGGCCCACCCGCGGCATTGCCAGCACGCCCCAGCCCTTGCCGGCCCAGGCTTGCGACACCCGAATCCAGCATGAGGCGTCTTCTTCCTGGGTCTTGTAGCGATCCCAGTGGAAGTGGACGCGGATGCGGCCCAGCTTATCGGTATGCACTTCCGCGTTCACCGGCCCCACCACCGTCGCGCTCTGGATACCCGGCAGAATCGGCTTGGGCGTCAGCCTCAGTGGCCGGAACGGACGGTCGTCCGCCATCGCGCGGAACACGCACATCACATTGCGGCCCTGGCCGCTGCTGTCCGGTCCGTCTTGCAGAAAGGTCAGCTCGCTGGCCGCCACGTAGTAGCGGCGGTTGCGCGCCGCGTCCGGGTGGCCGTCCAGCGTGAAGGCCCCGCCGGTAGCCAGGCCGCGAGCGTTGGCGGTGCCGGTGAGCTGGTGGGAGTCCGCCTGCAAGGCCTCCAGCCGCAGCCGCGCCAGCCGGTCGCCGCCGGCCTGGTCGCTATAGCCGGCGCCGTAGTCGTAGTGTTCCAGACGGATGCCGTCCAGGCTGGTCTGAGCCTCCTGAGCGTCGCTGTCCAAGCGGTTGGACGGCGCGTGGTAGTCGAAATCGCGCAGCGCGACATTGGTCGGCCGCACCCGCCGCCCGCGTTGCAGCCGCTGCACGCCTTCCCGGCCCGGCACCGGACGGAATTCGTCGCCGTCCGGCAGGAAGCGCAGCCGACCGTAGCCGGCGGCCAGGTCGTCGAAGCGCTGGGTGTCGGACAGCACCACCACATGACGCTCCGGCTGGTGCTCGACCCAGAAGTAAATGCCCTCGTCCTCCAGCAGCCGTTTGACGAAGTTGAGGTCGGACTCCAGGAACTGCACGCAGTATTCGCGCGGCTCGTAGGCGTGTTCCAGTTCAAAGCGGAAGTCAAGCCGCTGATGCTCGCCGAACACCTGCTCGACGATCTGCGGCACCGTCAGTTGCTGGAACACGCGGCAGTTCTGGTTCTCGGCCAGGAAGGACAACCAGCTGCCCAGTTCCAGCGTGTAGGTGTAGCTGTCCTGGGTCTGGCCGCTGTCGTAGCCGCCCAGCACCTGGCAGTGGAAAGGCCGGACGCCCTCGTCGCCCAGGTCGATGTCCACCGTCAGTTGCGAGCCGAGCAGGCTGTCCAGATCCAGCGCCGGATCGGCGCAGGCGATGTCGAGCTGGTAGCTGGGTTCCTGCGACAGGCGCTCGTCCGCCTTGAAGCTCAGCGCGACGCTGTCCGCGTCCAGCAAGGGGCTGTGCAGTTCGATCAAACGCATGCGGTTTCTCCCGGTATGGCGGATTCGGCCGGCGCGGGCGGCGGCAACGGCACGCCCTCTCCGTCGTCGAAAATCAATTCCAGTTTGTCGGCGGCGCTCAAGCGCACGCTGCGCAAAGCGCGGTCGGCGGCGCGCGCTTCCAGCACGCCGCGGGCGATGGCCGGCATCACTCGCTGGCGCAGCAAGTCGCCCACCGCGCGGCCGCTGGCCGGGTGCCTGGCCACCGCACGGGCGATCCAGTCCGCGGCCTCGGCGTCGGCGCGCCAGTCCAGGCCGTTGGCGCTCAGGCGCAGGCCGATGTCGTCCAGAGCCTGGCGCGCGATGCCGGCCAGGGCCGGTTCGCCCAGCGGCCGGAAGGCCACCACCCTCATCCGAGCCAACAAGGCAGGCGCGAAGCGGCGCTGCAAGCGTTCGCGCGCCAGCGCATCCAGCCGGGACTGAGAGACTTCGGGCTCGGCCGCGCAGGCGGCCTCGATCTCGGCGTCGCCCAGATTGCTGGTCAGCAGAATCAGGCAGTTGCGGAAGTTGATGTGCCGCCCCTCTCCGTCCTCCATCCAGCCCTGATCGAACACTTGGTAGAACATTTCGTGCACATCCGGGTGAGCGCGGTCGAACTCGTCCAGCAAGAGCACGCTGTAGGGCTTCTTGCGCACCGCCTCGGTCAAGCGGCCTCCGCGGCCGTAGCCGACATAGCCCGGCGGCGCGCCTTTCAGCGTGGACACGGTGTGGGCTTCCTGAAATTCGTTCATATTGAAGCGCAAGAGATTGCGCTCGCCGCCGAACAGCGCCTGCGCCAGTTCGGCCGCGGTCTGGCTCTTGCCGGTGCCGGTGGGGCCGGCCAGCAGCATCACCGCCAGCGGCCGGCGTGGATCGCCCAGGCCGGAGTGCGCCACTTGCAGCGCCTCCACGATGGCGTCCAAGCCGCTTTCCTGGCCCTGGATCCGCAGGTTCAGCCCCTCGCGCAGAGCCATCAGCCGCCGCGCCTCGTCCTGGGCCATCTGGGTGACCGGCACCTGGGTCCATTCCGACAGCACTTCAGCGATGGCGTGGGCGTCCACCCAGGGCCGCACCAGCCGATCGGCTCCGCTCAGGGTCTCCGCCCGCTCTGGATCGCCGGGGCCCGCTTCCAAATCGCCCAGCCAAGCGCCCACCTCGGCGCGCTGCTCGTTCAGGGCCGCGTCCAGTTCGTCGGCGCGCGCGGCGGTGTCGGCCCGCTCCCGCTCCAGTTCCGCCGCGTCTTCCGGCGCGGCCAGCCCCAGCTCCGCGTCGCTGGCGCGCCAGTTCAGCGCCTGTTCCAGCGTCATGGCGCGATGGCGCAGCCGGTCCAGCGCCGCCGGCTGGCAGCTCTGGCTCATCGCCACCCGCGCGCAAGCGGTGTCCAGCAAGCTGATGGCCTTGTCCGGCAGTTGCCGCGACGGCAGATAGCGGCGCGACAGCGTTACCGCCGAGCGCAAGGCGGCGTCGGCGATGCGTACGCCGTGATGGCCGGCGAAGCGCGGCGCGATCATGCGCAACATGTCCACTGCGGTGTCGTCGTCCGGCTCGTCCACCGCCACGGTCTGGAAGCGGCGCACCAGGGCGGCGTCCGGCTCGATGAACTGCTTGTACTCCGCCCAAGTGGTGGCGGCCACCATGCGCAGCTGGCCGCGCGCCAGCATCGGTTTGATCAGGTTGGCCGCATCGCCGGTGCCGGCGTTGCCGCCTGCGCCGATCAGGGTGTGTGTTTCGTCGCAGAACAAGATCACGGGCGCCGGCGCGGCGATCACCGCGTCTATCACCGAGCGCAGCCGCTGCTCGAACTCGCCCCGCGCGCCGGCGCCGGCTTGCAGCCTGGCAACGTCCAAGGCCCAGATCTGCGCGCCGCGCAGGCCCGGCGGCACTTCGCCGCGATGGATGCGCTGAGCCAGCGCCTCGGCCACCGCGGTCTTGCCGACGCCGGCCTCGCCCACCAGGATGGGGTTGTTCTGCCGACGCCGCGACAGCACGTCGATCACCGCGCGCAATTCGGCGTCGCGGCCTATCACTGGATCCAGCTCGCCGGTCGCCGCCTGCTCGCTCAGGCTCACCGCCCATTGCCGCAGCACCGCGCCCGGACCGGCGGCCTCGCCGGCGGCGGCCTGGCCAACGCTCCCGGCAGGCGCGTCGGCCGCTTCCGGCCAAGAACCGGCCAGCGCCTCGTATCGCTCGACGATGTCGTCCAGCGACAACTTCGCCAGCGCCTGGCCCACTCTATGCTGCAGCCAGCGCCGCGTCGGCTCTTCGTCCAGCCAGGCCAACAAGAGATGGCCGCTGCGCACCTTGGCGGCCGGCACGGCCACCTGGCTCCAACTGATGGCCGGCGCCACGCTGCGTTCCAGCGCCGGCGAGATGTCGCGCAAGGATTCGCCGCCGGCCTCGGCGGCCTCCAGCGCCTTGCCCACGCGTTGCAGCGCGGCGGCAGGATCGCAATCCAGCGCCTCCAGCAAGAGCGCGACGTCGCCGCCGCCTCGGCGCAGCAGGCAAAGCAGCCAATGATCTAAATCCACCAACGCGTGCCGGCGCGAGCGCCCCAGCGCGGTGGCTTCCACCAAGGTGTCGTATGCGGTTGGGCCTAAGCGGCCGAAGATGCGTTCTCGGTTCACAGCGGATCCTGGAATGATTCATACACGGTGAGAGTCCGGAGCGAGACGCCGGGGCGGGACCATGCGTCCACCCCCAGGCGCATGCGCCCCACCTTGCCTGCCAGTTCCGGCCGGGTGCGGACCTGGACCTTGATGACCGGAGCGGCCCGGCCATCGGCGAAATCAGCGGCGACGGCGAACATCGCCAGCACCGCGGGCGAGCCGCGCCGCCAGCGGGCAAACTCGGAGGCGTCGATCGGCCCTATGGTGATGTCCAGCGCGTGCTGGGCGTCCCAGATACGGCTGCCGACGCGCCAGTTTCCCAGCCGGCGCGGCCCGCCGACGCCGCGCAGCGGTATCCAGCGCCCCTGGCGCGGGGACAGCCGCACCGGCGCGCCGAAATAGCCGGCCAGGATTTTTCGCAAGTCCGCCAACGAGCGGCGCGGCGCGTGATAAGCGCCGGGATGGCTGCGACGGCAGGCGGCGGCGTGCGGGTCCAGCTGCGGCTCCGCCTCCGGCGCGGCGCCGGCCAGCGCGGCGACGCGTTCGGCGAAGGGATGACGACCCCGCTCGTAGCCCAACGCCGGGTGCATCGCCGCGCGGGCGGCGTAATGCAACCAGGCCAGATCCCCGCAGGCCAGATTGACGAAGCGTTCGAAAGCGGCGTTGCGCTCCAGCCGGCGCTCGTGCAGCGCGTGTTCGGTGATGTGCAGCGGCAAGGGGCCGTAGGGCGCGAACAAGCCGAAATGGCGGCATACCACGCTGACGCGCGGCGCGGCGTCGTCCTCCGCCTCCTCCACCCTTACCCCGCTGATTTCGCTGCTGGCGAAGTGCATGTCGGCGGCCTGTTCCAGGCCCAGCCAGTCCGGCCGGCGGCGCAGCCGGCTTGCCGCGGCCGCGTCCGGCAAGCGCCATTGCCAGGTTTCGACGCGGCGCATCAGTTCGAAGAAGGTTCGCTGCGAGTTCAGCTCCCGGATCATCTGCTGCCGTTTCATTGCAGTTCTCCGTCGGCGCGCAGGGTATTGCCGTGCCGGCTGACCAGCTCGCCGTCCAGCCGCAAGCTGACCTCGATGCCGTCGTTGAGAGTGACTGCCTGTGCCAGCGCCTGCGCCAGCAGCCGGCCGAACAACCAGCTGCCGCGGTCCGCGTGCATGACGGCGGCGATGTCGATGTCCACCAAGGCGGCGCGCACCAGGGCTTGTGGCGAGCCCCGGCCGGCGGGCAAAAAGCCGGCTTGCAGATGCGCCGCCTTCAGGCTGTCTATGCGCTGCCGGTCCAGCGCCAGTTCCGGCTGCGCCGCCAGCCGCAGCTGTTCCGCCAGCCGCGCGGCGATGTCTTGGCGGCCGGCGCCGCGCAGACTCAGCGGGTTCAAGCCGATATGGGCCACCGCTTGCCAGCAGCGCTCCAGGTCCGGGATCGGCCGCGGCGCGCTGGCAGGCCACAAGCATTCCAGCCGCGCCACCGCGCCGCCCTCGGCCCGCAGCTCCGCCGCAGGCAAATCCTCGGGCCGCCAACCGCGATCCGCCACCAGCGCGCGTCCGGTCAGGGTGGCGATGTCGTCCAGGCCGATGTCTCCGGCGCTGGCGGAAATAGTGATCAGATCGTGGCTGCCCAGCGTGTCGGGGCGCGCCTGGCGCGGCCCCTCGCTTTGAAGCGCCGGTTCGCGGCGCAGCGAGTAACGCGCCGCCGCCGGGCCGCTCTGGTAGCCACCGGCGTCCAGAGCCGGCCGCGCTTCGCGAGAGCGGCCGTTGCTGTCGCAAACATTGATTTCCAACAAGCGCCATAGGTGGTGCTCGGCCGGCCGCATCCGGTCCACCGGAATCCATTGCTCGGTCTGGTTCGGGTCGTAAGGCACCGGGTCCAGCCGCTTGGGGTAGAGATTGATCGCCGGGGTGGCGAACAGACGGAACTGGCCGGCGTCGACTTCGCCTATCAGATCCAGCGGCGCCTGGCGCAAGGCCAGGATCAGTTCGAAGCCGCGCGCCGACGGCGCCCGCGCCGCCAAGGCCGCCAGCGCGTCCAATTCCACGCTGAGCAGCCGCGCCGGCTGGGCGAAGTATTCGCGCAACAGCCGCAAGCCCGGCAAACCGCCTGCGTCGGCGGGCAGCAGGGCCTCGCCCTCGTCGGCGGCGGACAGGCGCAGACCGCTGAGCGGCAACTCCAGCAAGACTTCGCCGCCACGCCCGTCGTCCGCAGTGGCGTACCAGGCGCCGACGTCGGCCAACATGGCGCGGTGCAGCGCGTAAGCGCGCGGCAGATCGCCGGCCAAGCTCAGTTGCAAGGGCTTGGCGCCTCCTTCGATGGCGGCCAGATCGCCCAGCGCCACCGTGCCTTCCAGCTTGAAACTCAGGCGCAAGGCGGCCTGGGACGAGGCCAGCCGCCGCGCCAGTTCAGCGGACAGCCGGGTAAGGCCGCGGCCGCACTCCGCCCGTTCCAGCCTAAGCGGCAACAGAGTCACTTCGCGCCCGGTGGAGAAAGTGACCGGCCGGGCCGAACCCGGCAGCGTCGCCTGGATCAGCGTGCCGCGCGGCATGCTGCGGCCGCGGAAGGCTTCAGGAGAAGCGAAGTCCGGATGGAAGGCGAAGCTGCTGATCGCCGGCGTGGCGCTCAGATAGAGTGGGCAGACCTGGGCCAGCGCCTGACGCGCGAATTCCGCGCACTCCAAGTCCAGCCGGGTCTGCACCCGGGCCGACAGAAAGGCCACGCCTTCCAGCAGGCGCTCGACAAAGGGGTCTGCGACCGAATTCGGGCGCAAGCCGAGCGCCGGAGCGATCTGCGGATGCTCGCGAGCGAAACGCGCGCCGGCTTCGCGCAGATGGCGCAATTCATTATTGTAGTGATCGAGGAAATTCATCCGGCAACCCCCGCCTCCGCCGTGCTCGGCAGGCCGAAATAGCCGTCCAGATAGTTAAGCGTCAGGTAGAGCCTCAGCGTTTCTCCGCCTTCGCGGGCAACCGCGGCCACGTCGAAATACAGCAGTTGCCGCGCAAGCGGCCCGCTGCCGACGCGCGCGCTCACTTCCACGCGCTCCGGGTCCAATCTCGGCTCGAAGCGGCGGATCGCATCGCGAATGTGGGCGCAGACGCGCGCCGGGTCGATCAGGCTAGACTTCCTCTCCGCCAGCGGCGGCCGCCCGTAGTTCCACACTGAGGTCTCCAGCTGACTGCCCGGCGCCAGCGGCAGGCGCGCGCCGCGCAGCGCGGCGTTCATCAAGTGCGCCAGGTCGCGCGCGATGCTGACGGCGAGCGTCTCGCGCCCGGCGCGGGCGGACAGTTGGTCGAATAGTCGTGGCGTCATGGCTGCCCGGCGCCGCCTGAGCGGCGCCGTCCCGATAGTGATAGAGAAGATGGCCGGAAAGACCCGGCTCATAGTGCTTAAACCGCGGCGTTCAGCTTCAGGTCGTAACCGGCCTTGATCACCGCGCCCATGGTTCCGTCGTTACGCTGTTCGCGGTATTCGAACTCGATCTTGGCGAAGTTGATCTTGATCTCGTCGGTGGGCAGCACGCTTTCCACGTCGCCACTGCCGTGGCCCATGATGGCGTAGGGCATATTGCCCAGGGTGCGGAACGAGGACACCAGGCCGCTGGCGAAGGTGATGATCATGAAGTCCTGCTGGCCGTTGCCGGATTTGCGGCAGATCAGCTTGGCGCGCGGGATGTGTTCGCCGGTGGCGCACATCAGGAACAGCTTGGGCGAGGCCTTGTTCGAGACCATGCGGAACTCGAAGTCCTTCATTTCCACCTTGCCGGCGCCGCCGCCGCTGCCGAAGCCCCATTTGCCCGAGTTCTCCTCGGCCCATTGCCAGCTCTGGATCTGGATCAAGCCCGTGTACTGCTTGTCAGTTGATTCCCCTTCGACTCCTTCGATCTGTAGAAAGTAGTCAACCAATGCATTTGCCATGTTGCGATACTCCGAAAAAAAAGTGATGGACATGCCAGACCTGAAACGGAATGCAAGCGCCGGGGCGACTCAGGTCGTTCCCGCCCCGCGCCAAACCGGCCGCTGTCAAACCCCGCTCACAGCCTCGCAAGCCGGGGAAAGACAAGCCGAAAACGCTTGAGAAAACGCAATGCGCGAGTAGTGCTTGAGCCTTTGGAAACGGTTTCCAAGGCCGTTTCGCCAACGCGCGGCGAACGTGGAGCGGGTTCTCAGCGGGCGACCTCCTGCTTGGCCGACGGCAGCTTGGAAACCAGCCGCAGCGACACGGTCAAGCCCTCCAGCTGGAAATGCGGGCGCAGGAAAAACTGGGCGCGGTAATAGCCGGGGTTGTCCGGCAACTCGTCCACCAACACCTCGGCCGCGGACAGCGGGCGCTTGGATTTGGTGATCTCGCTGGAAATGCTCGGGTCGCCGTCCACGTAGTTCATCAGCCAGTCGTTGAGCCAGCGCTGGGTGTCTTCCCGCGATTTGAAGGAGCCGATCTTGTCGCGGACGATGCATTTGAGGTAATGGGCGAAGCGGCAGGTGGCGAAGATATAGGGCAGCCGCGACGACAGATTGGCGTTGGCGGTGGCGTCGTCGTCCTCGTACACCGCCGGCCGGTGCACGGTCTTGGCGCCGATGAAGGCCGCCATGTCCGAATTCTTGCGGTAAACCAGCGGCATCAGGCCGGATTCGGACAACTCGTGCTCGCGGCGGTCGGAGATGGCGATCTCGGTGGGGCAATGCAACTCCACTTCCTTGTCCTGGGACGGCAGCACGAACTTGGGCAGCACTTCCACCGCGCCACCGGACTCCACGCCGCGGATCTTGGTGCACCAGCCGTAGGTGCTGAAGGCTCGGGTGATGTTGGCCGCCATTGCGTAAGCAGAGTTGGCCCAGCAAAAATCGCTGGCGCGGTTGGGGTCCACCTTCTCCTCGAAGCCAAACTCCTCTATCGGCTGGGTTTTGGGCCCGTAAGGCACCCGCGCCAGGAAGCGCGGCAGCGTCAACGCCAAGTAGCGCGAATCATTGCTTTCACGCAGCCGGCGCCAGAAGGCGTATTCGGTGGCGGTGAATATCTTGGACACGTCGCGCGGGTTGCCCAACTCGCTCCAGTCGTCCATCTGCAACAGGCTGGGCGCCGCGGCGGAGATAAAGGGCGAGTGCGCGGCGGCGGCGATCTTGGACATCTCGGTCAGCAAGGCCACGTCCTGGGCGCTGTGATCAAAGTGATAATCGCCGATCAAGCAGCCGAAGGGCTCGCCGCCGAACTGGCCGTACTCCTGCTCGTAGATCATCTTGAAGATCGGGCTTTGGTCCCACACCACGCCCTTGTAGCGGCGCAGGGTCTTGCCCAGCTCTTTCTTCGACACGTTCAGGTAGCGGATTTTCAGGTTCTCGGTGGTGTCGGTGTTGGACACCAGGTAGTGCAGGCCGCGCCAGGCGCCTTCCAGCTTCTGGAAATGCTCGTTGTGCAAGACCAGGGTCAGTTGTTCCGAGATTTTCCGGTCCAGCTCGGCCACCAGTTGCTCCACCGTCTGCGCCACGTCCTCGCGCACCACCACCCGGCTGCGGCGCGCATAGGCCAGCAAGGTCTGCACCGCGCTTTGCACCGCCTCGGCGGCTTCATTGGTGCGCGGTCGGAAGGAACGACGCAGGATATCCTTCAGTCCGTCGTCTACCGTCGTTTCAGTCTGGCTGGCCGCGGCCGGCGCCAGCATCTCGGCATGAGTGCTCATCTTGCCTCCCCGTCGGCTTGGGCCGCCTCGCCCGGCGCGGCGGCGTCGTCCGCGGGCAAATGCAGGTCTTTCAGCAGCTGCTCGATCAACTCCTCGGCCGCCACCTTGCCGTCCATATAGGTCAACAATTCCTTCAACTGGCTACGCGCGTCCAACAGCACCGCCAGTTCGGGGATCTTTTTCACCACCGCGGCCGGCTCGAAAGACTCCATGGAGTCGAAGCTCAAGTCGATCGGGATCAAGGTTCCGTCGTCGGTGATCACGTTCTTCACGTGGTAGCTGAGTTCCGGCGCGATCTGCGCCATCCTCAGGTCGAAGTTCTCCACGTCGATTTCGGTGAAACGACGGTCTTCCACCGCGCCCAGCGGCTCGGTGTTGTCGCCGGACAAATCCGCCAACACCCCAGCCACAAAGGGCAGCTCTACCTTTTTCTGCGAACCGTAAACTTCCACGTCGTATTCGATCTGCACGCGGGGCGCACGGCTTTCCCCGATGAACTTCTGCGCATCCTTCTGTCGCGCCATGGCATATGTCCTTTCCCTAATGTTGCTTGACTACCCTTGTGAAGACCGGGGGCGATCCAATTTCGCCACCAGCGCATCCGATTCGGCGAACAACTCCGCCATCAACTCTTCAAAACCCGCGCCCAACATCCGCTTGGCGCGCAGCAGAAAGATCGGCGCCGGGTGTCCCGGCTCGTGCTCGCGGAAATACGCGACAATCAAGTCCAGCGCCGCCGCCACCTCCTCTCGGCTCTTCAAGGCGCCGGCCGGCAGCGCGCGCGCCGCCGGGGCGGCCTCGCGCAAAACGGGCGCCTCTACGGGGACCGCGGCAAGCGTCGGCGTCAGCGCCGCTTCCAGCTCATCCAGCAAGGCGATCAGACCGGCGCAGTCAAACTGCTCGGCAAAGCCTTCGCTCTCGCTCAAATCCGTCAAGCCGGCCAGGCCGGCGCGCAGCCGGGACAAGTCCCCCAACGCCCGCTCCCGCGCCGCCGGCCCCGCAGCGGCCGGGTTCTTGGTCAAGTGGCCCACGCTGACCTCGCTGTCCGCGCTTAGCCGGCTATGCGTCAGTTGATGCAGGAAGGCCGGCCCGCACAGCCAGGCCAGATGCAAGGCATGGGTTTCGCCCGCCGGCGCGTCCGGCTGGCCGGCCGGCCGGATCTTTTCCAACGGCTGCGCCGCGATCGCGCCCAACGCCGTCAACCCCTCCGCCGCACCGGCCAGCCCCCTCTGAGCCACCGCGGCGCGCAGCAGCCAAACCCCTACCCGCACATCCGCCGCCTTGCTCAACAAGGCGCGGCACGCGCTCTCCACGCTGGTCCAGTGGAAGGGTTCCGCGCCCTTGCGCAGAGGAACGTGGCCCACCGCGTCGTATTCGCAGATCGCGGCGTCGACGCGGGCAAAATCGGCGTCGAAATCCAGCTCGTCCAAGACCGGACTTTCCGGCAAGACGATATCGGCGATGGCGTAGCTCATGGTTTCAGCGTTCATGGCGAAAGTTCGATCCCGGCTGCTGCCCTGCACAGGACAGTCTCAATGTTTTGAATAAGGCGCCGATAAATGCCTAGCCCTTTCACAAAAACTCGAGAACAAAGTTATAAGCAAACGCTTGAGCCTGTCCAAATAAACGGCCGATGTCGGGTTTACCGGTAAACAAAGGGGAAATGGGGGAAAATAGCACGACAATACAAATGCATAATCCGTTTTTCATGACGGACATTCATGCAAGCAATCACCGAATTGCGTAACGGAGCCGTTGGAGGAAAGGCTTGGCTGAGAGGGGACGGCAGACAAAAGACATGGCAGGAACGCGGCGAAAAACTTAATCGGAGTCGATTTTCAATCAGGCTTTAAAAACATGCGCCTCGTTCACAAGCTTCAGATTTTATTTGTATTTTCTATGGATATCGACAGAGGTGTGCAAGCGCTGTGCGGGTGCGCTTGCGTGCTTGCACACATTGCCTCGCTCTAGTGTTCATCAGCGTTCCCGGCTTCCTCAGAAAATGGGGGGTGTCGTTGTGCAATGTGTAAAATACATACTTATTAGGATAATTTTGAGAAAAGTTTTTTATATTGTGATTTGCTTAGTGTAAATTGGCATAAACAGCACACTCGCTGAAACCTTGTCTCGTATTTCAGTTTTATTAAGTCAATACTTAAAAAATCGATGCGCGTCAGCTTGTGATCCGCTCAAAAGCGCAAGGTGCAAATTCACATTTCGGTCAAACCTTGTTGCATTTGATACACAAAGCGTATCCATTGGGAATGACGCTGTTTTTGCACGTTAGCATATTTAGATGATTGCGCACCTCTCAACGCCTCATTCGCATAAATTAAAAACAAGATTAGGGTTATCCCTAATCTCAAGCAACAAAATAAACGATTGTTTAACTTGGTAAGTGTTGAGTAATTTTTATTAAAATTTTGACTTACGATAAAAATAATAAACCCCGCCATTGACGGGGTTTATTATTGACTGGATCGCCTATTAGATTTGCGTCCAGGTCAAATTCGGTGCTCGATCAAGTCTACTCAAGCAAACTCGTTGGTCTCCAAGGACTTGCCCACCAGACGCTCTCGCAGATCGAGGATTTCCTTGACCAAAGCGGCGCGTAATTCCAAAACCAAAGCCAGCAAAGTGGCCATGCGCCGGCGAGGCTCCAGCTTGGCCAGATCTTTGGGCTTCATTTGCCGCCCTTCCGCCGCCAGCTTGCCCATTCGCTGTTGCGACACCAGATTCTGCAAGCCCGCAGGCAACGACAAAGCATCAATCGCCTTCAATTTTTCCAAATTCTGCAGCATCCGCAGCAAAGCGGCTCGCGCCTGCAACACAATGGCCACCAACGTGGCCATGCGCCGCTGCGGCTCAAGTTCGGCCAGGTCATGGCAACTCATGCCGTCGCCCGAGCGGGCCAACTCCAGCATCCGCCCCGGCCCCACCAACTGAGTCAAGTGCGTCGGCAAAGCCAAGGCTTCCACCACCCTCAAGCGCTCCAGCTGCGGCGCCGCGCCGCGCGCCCGATCCGAGTTCAAACGCAGCCAAGCCAAGGTCGTCAGTTTTCCACCCTCCCTCAACTCCAGCAAAGCATCCAGCCGTTCGCGCTGGCAGGCGTTCAAAGCGTCGTTGAGCCGAGCGTAGACTTGGCGCGAACCCAAAGTCAGCGCCGCCGCGCAACTGCGGTCTATCACGCCTATGCTCGGCAGAACGATGCGACGCTGGCGCAACCAGGACACCATCGCTTGCGCCAAGGTCAACGCTTGGTCGGTTTGATTGGCCAGCCTGGTCAGATGGCGCAATACCGCCTGGCCGTCTTCGGCTCGGTACGGCCTCACCCCCAGATAAGAGTAGAGCTTGACCAAGTGTTCGCGCCGTGTCTGATCGCGGGTGGCGTAGCGCTCCCAGTCCGACTCCTTCACCCCCAACGCGGTCGCTACCCGCCGCAACAGCCGTGGGGCAGGCTGGCAGCCCTCGTCCAAAGCGATGCCCGGATGGCGCAAATAGCACAGCAACACGGCCACCCCCAGCCGATTCGCGCTGCCGCGGTGCTGCTGGATCAAAGCGAAATCCTGTTCGCTGAAAGCGGTTAACTGATCTAGCTCGTATTCGTCTTCGGGAGGCTCCAGCAAGCTGGCGCGCTCCAATGGCGAGAGCAACGGACGTCTTGGCATGATTCTCTTCCCCTGGCCTTGGCCAATGTGCGAAGCGCCGGCGTTTCTGTGGACCAACTGCTTCGCGTCGGCTCCACCGCTCTGAATGGCGGGGTTGGAGCCGGTGAGGCCCTCTGTCGACGAGATGCCCGCCGGCGAAAGGGCTAACTAAAACATTGTGAAGACTAACTTGCTTCTATAGTAAGCAATACTTTGTGATTGAGTACCTTTGAGGTAGTTCCCGGAAATATGCCGATTTCTTAATTTCAACGATAAATTAATCGCACGACAAAGAATTTTGCCCCTAAAAAATGCCTTTGTATTTATTTTGAATGTACCGAGAGATCAAAAACGGCAGGCTTAGATGGGCGTTCCCCAACGTGAGAGCGAGCGGTGGACGCTCTTTGCGGAAAAAGTTGGGAACTTCTGTCATTCCAAACGAATCCCATGTTTCCATAAAGTGCTTAATATTGTCAGTTTCGCCCGCGGCGACGGCGCTGCCTCCAACGCCGCCCGCGCTTTGCAAGGGAGACGCCGATGTTCGAGTCCTGGATCCGTTTTTCCGTACTCCTGTCTATAGGAGTAACCGTGCTGTCGCTGGCCATCACCGGTTTTCTGCTGTTTCGCTCTTTCGACTGGACCTCGCAGCTACGCGGCCTGCCCGGTCCCTGGCAGCGCGAAAGCGTGAAAGACGGTATCCGGCTCAACGCCGACGTGCTGTCAATCCGGCAAACCGGCTTGCTGGTGAACCAAGTGCCGATGATGCGTCTGGAGTTGAAGGTATGGCAGGACGGCTTCAGCCGGGAACTGACGATTGAAAAACTGATAGACCTGGGCAATATGCCGCGTGCCGGCGAGAAGGTGGAAGTCATGGTGGACCGCCACGATCCATCGCGCGCTTCCTATCTGCGCTTGGCGCCGGCGGGAGACGCGGCCGCAACGCGTTTCCCCTGAGAGCCGTTTCGAAAGTCCGCTCTGTTTCGCCTGGCGGGACGCGGCGAGTACTCTAACTTCGGCTCTCAAGTTTGACGCGGCGCTAGGCCCGGGTGGGTTTTCGCGGCCGTCTTGCCCGCCGCTGCAACAGCTCTTCCAGTTGGGCGCTGATTTCCAACGACGCCTTCACACCCAACCCCTGCTGCAATGCGTCGCGCTGCGGCGGCGCGGCCTGAGCGAACAGCATGGTCTCCCGCAACAAGGCGTTCATCGAATCCAGCCCGCCCTGCGCGTGCGTTTGCAAGCGCGCGTTGATGCGGCGCAGGCTGTCGGCCACGTCGATGGAGTCCGTGACCGCGCTGTTCAGCCGCATCAGCTGCCCTATCTTCAGATAGTCCTGCAACTTGATGGCACCGCTTTGGCTCATGGTGAGCACCAGGCCTTCGATGATTCTCTCCAGCGCGGCTTGCCGCGCAACCAGCATCTCCAGAATGTCATCCATATCCACTCCTCAATATCAGGCGCGTCAAAGGCAGACTAACAAGTAAACAGTTTTAAATACATATTAATTTAGACCAGTTTACGCATCCGCTTTATCACGCCGGGTTTTTATCGGCTTATGGCATCAAATATTCAATATGGGAAACGGGTTTGGCAAGCGAAATACCGCAAGACTCAGGCATTGTCAGTGTGTCTGTCGCCAAATTGCGTCGCGACGACAGACAAAAAAGCGGCGGGCAATGCCCGCCGCCGTTCGGAAGTTAAATCACTATCACATTAAATTCTGCTCGGCCACGTTCAGATTCAAGTCAATCATCTGCTCGCTGCCGCTATGCTCCGCCCCCGCCTTGCCATCCAGCCGCTCGGCCTCGATCGCGTCCAAATAGGCCGGCGTGATGTCGCCAGTAATGTACTCGCCGTTGAAGCAGGAGGTTTCGTAGCTGCTTAGCTTGGGGTTGACGCTGCTAACCGCCTCTTCCAACGCGGACAGATCCTGATAGATCACCGCGTCGGCGCCGATCTCTTCCGCGATCTCGGCTTCGTTGCGACCGGTGGCCAGCAGTTCCGCGCGAGTCGGCATATCGATGCCGTAGACGTTGGGGAAACGCACAGCCGGGGCGGCCGAGGCGAAATACACCTTCTTGGCGCCGGCGTCGCGCGCCATCTGCACGATTTCCTTGGAGGTGGTGCCGCGCACGATGGAATCATCCACCAGCAGCACGTTGCGGCCCTTGAATTCGCAAGCCACCGGATTGAGCTTTTGGCGCACCGATTTCTTGCGCACCGCCTGGCCCGGCATGATGAAGGTGCGGCCGATATAGCGATTTTTGATGAAGCCTTCGCGATAAGGCAGGCCCAGGTGGTTGGCCAATTGCAAAGCGCTGGGGCGACTGGTGTCCGGGATGGGCATGACCACGTCGATGTCCAGTTCCGGCAAGGCGCGGCGGATTTTCTCCGCCAGCTTCTCGCCCATCACGATGCGCGCCTGGTAGACCGAGGCGCCGTCAATCACCGAATCCGGGCGCGCGAAGTAGACATACTCGAACAGGCAGGGCGCGTGGCGGGTTTCGCTGGCACAGCTGCGGGCGTGGAATTCTCCGTCGAAGCCGACAAACACCCCCTCGCCCGGCTGCACGTCGCGCAGCAGGTTGAAACCGGAACAGTCCAGCGCCACGGACTCGGACGCGAACATGTATTCGGTCTTGCCGCTGTTGACGCAAGTGCCTATCACCAGCGGGCGGATGCCGTTGGGGTCGCGGAAGGCCACCAGACCGTACCCGGCGATCATCGCCACCACCGCGTAGGCGCCGCGTACGCGACGATGCACCGCCTCGACGGCGCCGAATACCGCGTCCACGTTCAGCTCGTTGCCGCTGAGCCGCTGGGTCAACTCATGGGCGAACACATTCAACAGCACCTCGGAGTCGGAGTTGGTGTTGATGTGGCGCAGGTCGTGGCGGAACATGTCCGCTTTGAGTTCTTCGGTATTGGTCAGGTTGCCGTTGTGCGCCAGCACAATGCCAAACGGCGAATTGACGTAGAACGGCTGCGCCTCGGCCAAGCAGGAGGCGGAGCCGGCTGTGGGATAGCGCACGTGGGCGATGCCGGCGGTGCCCAGCAGGGAGCGCATATTGCGGGTGCGAAACACATCTCGCACCATGCCGCTGCCCTTGTGCATGTGAAAGGTCTTGCCATTGGTGGTCACGATGCCGGCGGCGTCCTGACCTCGATGTTGCAGCACCTGCAAACCGTCATACAGCAACTGGTTGACCGGAGCCTGACCGACCACGCCTAGAATTCCACACATCTTTTGCTCTCTTCCCTACAACTAAAGAAACGGACAAAAAAACAAGACAAAGAAAAAGGCGGAATCTTGAAGTGAAGATATCAAGATATTCCGCCTTGTTCACTAGCTACCCGGTGTAGTGGAGGTTATCGGCCAGCATCGCCGGTAACCAGGGCCTTAATGATAAGGCCACTGATTCAAATGGCGCCGAGAGCACGGCATTCCTCCACATGGGTTGTCGCGGCAGATCGCTCAAGCCGCTCACCAAAACCAGGGCCGTCACCAGCACCAGCCCGCGAGCCAGGCCGAACACCGCCCCAAACAATCGATTGACCCCACCCAGGCCCACGCTGTCCAGCATGCCTGTCAGCGTGACCCGCAGCAAGGCCGTGGCCAGCCAGGCCAGGAAAAACACCGCCACGAAACCAGCCACCAGCCGCAAGCCTTCCGAACTGAGCTCGCCGGGCAAAAACGCCGACACCACCGGCGAAAACTGCTTGGCGCACCAGAAAGCGATCAGCCAGGAGCCCAGCGACAGCACTTCGGCCACCAGGCCGCGCATCATCGCCACCAGTATGGAGCCGGCGATGATGGCGATGGCAATATAGTCGAAGATGGTCATGACGGCTACTTGGTCACGATAATGCCGTTAACACCGGCCTTGGCCAGCTTCTGCAAAGTGGCTTGCGCCTCGGCGCGGCTGTTGAACGGCCCTACTCGCACCCGAGTCACCTCGCCCTTGCTGGTTTGCACCTTGCTGAAATGGGCGGACACGCCTATCGACGACAACTTGGACTTCAAGGCGTCGGCCTTTTCCGGGTCCGACAGCGCCGCCAGCTGGATCACCGATTTGCCCTCGCTCTTGGCGGCGGGCTCCTCTTTCTTCGCCGCGGGCTTGTCCAGTGAGTCGAAGCGACCCTCAAGGATAGCCGCCGGGTCCGGCTTGCGCGCCGGCTTTTCATCCAGCTTGATCTCAGGCTTTTTATGCTCGGGCTTGGCTTCAGGCTTGGCCGGTTTGGGCTCCGACTTGTGTTCGGGTTTGGGCTTGGCTTCCGCTTTCGGCTCGGGTTTGACTTCCGGCTTGGGCTCCGGTTTGAGCGCGGGGGCCGGTTGCGCCGCCGGCACGGCCGGCGTCATGGAAGACAGATTGGCCGCCAGTTCGGTGACGCCGGGTTTGGACGCGGGCGAGACTTCAGCCAGAGCCGCGGAAGCCGGCTGGGCCGGCGGCGGCACGGTGCCCGCCGGCGCTTCGGCGTGATTGGCCGTCGGCGCGGAGGCCCCGGCTCCCAGCACTTCTATGGATTCCGGCTTCATCTGCTGCTCGGGCAGGCGGCCCACGACATTCCACAAAACGACGGTGGCGACGGTAACCAATACCACAGCGCCCACCAGACGGCGTCTGGCGCGCTTACGCAACAGGATCAACTCCTCGTGGGTGGATAAAGCCATGCTTTCCTCAAGCCGGGTGTTGCCGAGCTTCCATCACCTCGGCAACGGTGTGGAAGGAACCAAAGACGACAATTCTATCACTCTCCTCCGCCTGCGATAAGGCCGCCGACCAAGCTTGCGCCACGGTGGTGAAGGATTGCACCCGCGCGATGCCCATTTCCGCCAGCCTGGCGGCGATGCGCTCGCCGCTCTGCCCGCGCGGCATGTCGAGGCCGCCGACGAACCAAACGTCGAATTCCTCCCGCGCCAAAGACGCCACCTGCTCCAGATCCTTGTCCTCCAGCATGGAGAATACCGCCAGCCGGTTGCGGGCGAAGGGCAGCTGTTTCAGGCTGGCCGTCATCGCCTTGACCGCGTGCGGATTGTGGCCCACGTCCAGCACCACCGCCGGGCGGCCCGGCAGCACCTGGAAGCGCCCCGGCCACTCCACCTCCAGCAGCCCGCGTTTAACCGCGCCCAGGCTCACCGGCAAACGAGGCTTCAAGCATTCCAGCGCCGCCAGCGCGGCGGAGGCGTTGATCATCTGATAACCGCCGCGCAAGGCCGGCAGAGGCAAGGCGTGGCGGTGGGCCTCGCCCATCTGGAAGGACCACTGGTTGTCCATGCGCTGATAGCCGAAATCCGGCCCGTACAGTTTCAGGTCCGCGCCGATGGCTCGCGCGTGCTCGATCAGCCGCCGCGGCGGATTCGGGTCCGCGCACAAGGCCGGCTTGTCGGCGCGGTAGATGCCGGCCTTCTCGAAACCGATATCCTCGCGGTTGTCGCCCAGGATGGCCTGGTGGTCGATGTCCACGCTGACCACCACCGACACGTCCGGCTCGAAAATATTGACCGCGTCCAGACGTCCGCCCAGGCCCACTTCCAGCACGATCACGTCCACCTTTTCAGCGACGAAGCTGTGCACCGCCGCCAAGGTGCCGAATTCGAAATACGTCAAAGAAGTGTCGCCGCGCGCGGCGTCTATCGCCTCGAAACTGGCAACGATACGTTCATCGCTGGCTGGAACCATGTCAATCGCGATGCGCTCGTTGTAGCGCAGGATATGGGGAGAGGTGTAAGTCCCCACCTTGAAGCCGGCGCAACGCAATATCGCGGACAGCATCGCGCAGACCGAGCCCTTGCCGTTGGTGCCGGCCACCATCACCACAGGGCAAGACGGTTGCAGTTTCATCGCGGCGCGTACCCGCTCCACGCGGGCCAGGCCCATATCGATGGCGGTGACGTGCAGGCTTTCCTGCCAGCTCAGCCACTCCGCCAGAGTCTTGTGTCCAGTCATTTCGTCTCAGTATCGTCCGCGGCTTGAAACCACAGCAAATAAGTCCGCAAACGGCGACGGCCGTCCGCCGGCGCCGAATCCGGCCACAACATCAATGCGCGCCGGCGGCCGCCGATGCGCACACTCAACACCGTCAGCCACGGGGTGACGAAGCAGTCGTCCAGCGGGCTCGCCGGCAGCGCGGACTCGCGCCACAAAGTCAAACGCCCCAGGCCGTCCACTTCCAGCCGCCTGAAACGGCCGGCGTCGCCCCAGCCGTCGGCGCGCAAGGCCCGCCAGAGCAAGAAAGCCGCCACCGGCAGCAAGGCCAGCCAGGGCGGCGGCAGATAACGGATCACCCCCCAGGCCAGCAGCGCGCCGGCGGCGGCGGCCAGCAACAGCCAAAGGCGGGAGGGCCTCAACTCGAAGCCGAAAGGCTCCAGCCGCTGCCGCCGGCTCATGGCTTAGAGATCCAGCGCCGGGTTGTTGCTGATGTCGGCGTCCACGCTGTCTATCACCGTGGAATGGATCTCCACGTCGAACCATTCCCAGAAGGCTTTCAAGGACAGATCCTTGGGCCATGTTTCTTCGTCCTCGTACCAGGACGCCAGTTCCATCTTGAACAATTGTTCATAGATCTCGTCGATGTAGGCGACGCCCTCTTCCGGCTCGTCGAACTCCGGCAGCAGGATCACGGTGCAGTCGGCGCGCAGGCTGTCCAGCGCCAGATCCATGTCGTTGTCCGGGGCCTGGTTCAGCCAATCCAGGAACGGTTGTTTCGGTTTGATCACGGCCACCGAGCGGTCAACGAAGTACATAGCATGCCTTTCATTCAAGTTTGGCCGGCATTGTAACAGCACAAACCGCGCGGCGCTAAGCGTGGAAGCGTGACCGGCATGTTACAATCCGTGCATTTTTCCATACAGAAAACAACACGCACCATGGCTCTGATTACCGTCGAAAAAGCCTGCCTGGCTTTTGGTCACCACGCATTGCTGGATAACGTCGATTTCGCGCTGGAACCGGGAGAAGTGGTCGGCTTGATCGGCCGCAACGGCGCCGGCAAGTCTTCGCTGCTCAAAAGCGTGGCCGGCGCGGTGGCGCTGGACGACGGTCGCGTCAACATCAAGGGCGACGTCAGCGTCGCCTATGTACCGCAAGAGCCGGAGCTAGCCCCGGAGCACACGGTGTTCGAAGCCGTGGCCGAAGGATTGGGCGATTTGAAAATCCTGCTCACCGAATACCATCAGGTCACCCATCAACTGACCCAGGCGGACGCGGACCACGAACAGGCGCTGGCGCGGATGGAGCATATCCAGCACGAGCTGGAAACCCGCGACGGCTGGCAGTTCGACGCGCTGATCTCCTCCACACTGTCCCATCTGGACCTGAACCCGGACGCGTTGATCAGCGAACTGTCCGGCGGCTGGAAAAAACGCGTGGCGCTGGCGCGAGCGCTGGCGTCCAAGCCGGACGTGCTGCTGCTGGACGAGCCCACCAACCACCTAGACGTGTCCGCCATAGAGTGGCTGGAAAACCTGCTTAAGAGCTATGGCGGCAGCGTGCTCTTGATCACCCACGACCGCCGCTTCCTGGACAACGTCGCCACCCGTATTGTGGAGCTGGACCGCGGCATTCTGCGCAGCTATCCGGGCAGCTTCTCCAGCTACCATGTGCGCAAGGCGGAAGAACTGGCCATCGAGGAAGAGCAAAACCGCATTTTCGACAAATTCCATGCCCAGGAAGAAGTGTGGATCCGCAAGGGCATTGAGGCGCGCCGCACTCGTAACGAAGGCCGCGTGCGCCGGCTGGAAGCCATTCGCCGCGAGCGTTCGGCGCGGCGGGAGCGCGTGGGCCAGGTCAACTTCCAGCTTAACGCCGGCGAGCGCTCCGGCAAGCTGGTGGCGGAACTGGAGCACGTCAGCAAGGGCTTTGAGGGCAAAACCCTGATCCGCGACTTTACCACCCGCATCCTGCGCGGCGACAAGATCGGCCTGATCGGCCCCAACGGGGCCGGCAAAACCACGCTGCTCAAACTGATCCTGGGCCAGCTGGACGCGGACAGCGGCAGCGTCAAGCAAGGCAGCAAGCTGGAAATCGCCTATTTCGACCAGTTCCGCGAGCAGCTGGACGAAGACAGCAGCGTGGCCGACATCATCAGCCAGGGCAACGACTTCGTGGAAGTCGGCGGCGTGAAGAAACACGTAATGAGCTATCTGGAAGACTTCCTGTTCTCGCCGCAGCGCGCGCGCAGCCCGGTGCGCTCTCTGTCCGGCGGCGAGCGCAACCGCCTGCTGCTGGCCCGGCTGTTCACCCGCCCGGCCAATGTGCTGGTGCTGGACGAACCCACCAACGATCTGGACATCGACACGCTGGAACTTCTGGAAGACGTGATCGCTCAATATTCGGGAACCGTGTTCCTGGTCAGCCACGACCGGGCCTTCCTCGACAACGTGGTTACCCAGGTGATCGCCTTCGAAGGCAACGGCCGGCTGGAAGAGTATCCAGGCGGTTACCAGGACTGGATCGACACCAAGGCGCGCATGGCGGCAATGAAACCGGTGGAAAAACCGAAGGAAACCGCCGCTCCGCAGGAAAAGGCCAAGGACAAGCCCAAATCCGCGCGTAATAAACTGTCCTACAATGAGACGCGAGAGCTCGCCGCGCTGCCGGACGAGATCGCCGCGCTGGAAACCGAGCAAGCCAACCTGAATCAGCAATTGCTGGACCCCAACTGCTACCGCGACACGCCCAAGGAGGCCATCGCCTGGCAGCACCGGGTGCAGGAAATCGACGAATTGCTGATGGACAAGCTGGCGCGCTGGGAAGAACTGGAGTCAAAGCAACAATGAGCAAAACCTTGCCGCCTTCGCCTTCTTCGCCGTTGGACCGGCGCGCGCTGCTGCGCGGCGCCGCGCTGCTGTCGCTGGCCGGCCTGCTGGCCGCTTGCGGCACCACCCCCTCCAAGGTGGCGGGCGGCCGAAAACCCCGCCCCTCCGGCGACCTCAGCCTCTCCGGATTGAAGGCCGACGGCGCCAGCCGGGAAATCCTGATCTACACGCTGGGCCTGCTAGGCCTGGACTACAAGTTCGGCGGCACCAATCCCGAGGCCGGCCTGGATTGCAGCGGCATGGTCGGCTACATCTACCAGAACGCCGTCGGCGTCACCCTGCCGCGCACCGCCGCCGAAATCGCCGGCGTGGCGCGGCCCATCCCGGATAGCCGGATGCGGGTAGGAGACCTGGTGTTCTTCAACACCATGAACCGCCCCTTCTCCCATATGGGCATCTTCATAGGCGACGGCAAGTTCGTGCACGCGCCGCGCACCAATAGCTCCATCCGCGTGGCGCGGCTGGACAACAGTTATTTCGCCGCCCGTTACGAGGGCGCGCGCACGCTGTTCAGCTAAGAACCTGTTTACGATCTGCTGCGCGCGTGGAGCGTTACACGGTGAGTACGCCTTCGAAATGCTCAAGTACCGTGTGTACACTCCGCTTTCTCAGCCGCAACGCCTTGTTCGCGAGATCGTAAACACCTTCTAAGCACCTCCCAAGCGCTCGCTAGCCCGGCGCCAGCGCCGGCGTCGCGCCGGCGCTTTCCGCCCCGCGCGCAGCCTGTCCCAACAAAGCCTCCTCCACGCCGTCCAACAGCGCCCGCGTCGCTTCCGCGCCGGCCGCCATCCGCAAGGCCAGCTCGCGGCAGGCCGGACCCGGGCCCGGCTCGGCCAGCAAACGCGCCAACAAACGCCCCATTCTCCCCGCGGACACGCGCTGCGCGTGCAAGACCTCGGCCACGCCCAGGCGCTTGGCGCGCTGGCCGTTGTCGAACTGATCGTAGGCGTAAGGCACGATCAATTGCGGGATCCCGGCGCGCATCGCGTCCGCCATCGTGCTGACGCCGCCGTGATGCGTCAGCGCCGCCGCCCGCGGCAACAGCGTGGCGAAAGGCGCGTACGCCTGCCACAGCACATCGGCCGGCAAAGCCGGCGGCAACTGCGCCGCGTGCGGCGTGACGAAAATTCCGCGCCGGCCCAGCCGCCGCAAGGCCCGCAGCGCGGCGTCGAAGAAGGCCGCCGCGTGCCGATGACCGGTGCCCGGCGTGAACACGACAGGCGCATCGCCGGCGGCCAGAAAGGCCTCCAGCTCGGCCGACAGCCCCGCGCCCTGCCGCGCGGCGGGCAGCAGGAAATCCCCTTCGAAGAACGGCCGCGGCCAATCCGGCTGCAAGGCGGCGAACCAGCGGGGAAACAGGCCTATCGAGGCGTTGGGGGCTCTCAGCATATGCTCGAAAAAATGCGGCTCCGCCGACAGGCCGCGCTTTGCGCGCGCCGCGTTCAGACTGGGCAAGGTCTGGGCGTTGAACCAGCGATGCAGCGCCCACCACAGCAGGCCGGCTCCGGCCGGCGGCAAGCAACCGGGAATCCGCAAGGAGCCCAGGGTGAGCAGGTCGTGGCGGCTGCACAGATTGGACGGCGCGAGATAGGCCGTCACAATGCGCAAATCCGGCCGCGCCGCGCGCGCCAGCGCCGCCATCGGCACCAGGACGGGGTGGCACAAGACCACGCAGTCCTCATCCGCCGGCAGATCCCTCACCCGCTCCCGCAAGGCGTCCAGATCCGGCGCCAGGCTATCCCAGAGCACGCCCCAGCTCTTGCGCTCATGCCATAGATCGGGGTTGTCCAACGCCGCCTGTTCCCGCTCGACGCTGCCGAACAGCCAGTACGGCAGGCCGGCTGCCCGCGCAGCTTCCTCCTGCAAGGCCGGGGCCAGCATCCGCACCCGGTGGCCGCGCTCGCTCAAGCCGCGCGCCAGCGCGACGAAGGGCTGCATGTCCCCGCCGGTGCCGCTGGATGCCACGATGATCAAAGGACCGCGCGCCGGGTCCGCGCCGGCATGCGACAACGACAGCTCCCGCTCCATGACCCGCCTCCTTCCTTTAGGATGACAAGCCACTTTACGCCAATGTCATTTATCTGGCAAAAAGAAAACCGCCCGAGGGCGGTTGCGTGCGCATGGCGACCCTGCGCCGCGCCATGGCTTAGAGCGTGAACTGCTGCACCACGCCGCGCAAAGACACCCCGCGCTCCAGCAGATTGACCACGCCCTGCTGCGCCTCTTCCGCCGCCAGCCGGTTTTCCTCGGCCGAGCTGCTGACCGACTCCACGCTGCCGGCCAGGTGCTGGGAGGCGTTGGCCTGCTCGCGCACCGCCGCGGAGATATCGCCCATGCCGCGCGACACACCCTGAATCTGCACCGAAAAGCCCTGCAAGGTGTCCTGGGCCTCGCCGGCGTGATTGACGCTGGCGTCCACGCGGTTCACCGCCGCGCGCATGCCTGAGATGGCGGAAGCGGAATCCTGCTGCACGGAATCAATCATCGAACCTATCTCCACCGTGGCGTTGGCGGTGCGCTCGGACAGCTTGCGCACCTCGTCCGCCACCACCGCGAAACCGCGGCCCTGTTCGCCGGCACGCGCCGCCTCGATCGCCGCGTTCAAGGCCAAGAGATTGGTCTGATCGGCGATATCCTTGATCACCGCCACAATCATATTGATCTCATTGGTGCGCGAATCCAGTTGATCCAGCTTGCCGGCCAACTGAGTCACTTCCTGCTGCACCGTCCGCATGCCCTCCACCGCGTTCTGAATGTATTGCACCGTGGTCTGGGTCTGCCCTTCAAACGAAGACATCAATTTGGCCGCGTCCTCGGCGATTTCCGAGACATGGGCGATGCTCACCGCCAGTTCCTCCACCGCCGCCGCGCTGCCGCGCACGTCTTCCGCCTGCTGGCCGGAGCGAGCGGCCACGCCGCCCACCAGTTGGTCGATATGCTGGGATTCGCTCTGCACCGCGTCGGATTCGCCGCGGATATCCAGCAGGCGTTGACGCAGCGCCTCCATGAAGGTGTTGAAGGAGGACGCGATGCGGCCCACTTCGTCTCGGCTGCGCACCGGCATGCTGCGCGCCAGGTTCCAGTCGCCGCCGGCCAGTTGCTGCAAAGCCACGTTCAACTCGTTCACCGGCTGCACCATGCGATTGGCCAACAGCAAGGCCACCAGCTGGGACATCAGCAACAGGCCCAGGCCCACCGCCCCGCTTTGCCATAACACCTGAGTGCGCAAGGCCTCCACTTTTTGCAAGGAGGTGTCCACCCCCACCACGTAGCGCATCCCGCTGGCCGAGGTAAACGGCACGAACACCGAGCGGAACAGGCCGAACTCGCCCTGGTATTCCTCAAACTGGGTGGAACCGCTGCGCAAGGCCGCGGCGAGGCCGGCCGGCACATCCTTGTACTCGGCCAGGAACCACTGCTGGTACTGGCCGGACTTCACCTCGTTCGGGCTGGCGGAAGAACTGGTGTACAACACGCGACCGCCGCGCTGAATGGTGGAATACGCGTAAGCCAAGCCGCTGTCCCTTGCAAAATCAGTCAGCTGTTTGGTGGTGACCTGGCTATTGGGATTGCTGTCCGGCAATTGATCGTGGAAATTCTCGCCCACCATCTGGCGCGCCGCGTAGGCGGCGGTCAGCAAGGTCTGATCCACGCCTTTCATTTCGGAGTCCACGGTGCTGCGATAGGCGTAGATCGAATAAACCGCCACGATCAGCAGGCTCACCAGAGTAAAAGCGGCGGATAGTTTGGCCCGCAAGCCCCAGTCCTTGTTCAAGACACTCATACGGATGCATTCCTTCGACATTCATTCCAAAAACGACTCCCCGCCGCCGGCGGCGCATCCGGAGCGCGCCGGACCAGCGCCGCAGGTCCAGGCAGTGGATCATTCAGTAATCGACAAGAGGCGATGACGACGCCGCGAAGTGATGCGGAGCGAGCGGGGAAAGATAGACAGGCGGCGGCGCGCCGGGACATGCGGCCCGGTGCGGCGGCGAGCGCTGAATATGGAAAGTGATGATAACGCTAATTAAACGCGAATCAATGCGGCTGGCTTTGGTAGTTTGCACATAGCAAGTGCATAATCGCTTTTTCTTCAGACGAAGCAATCCGCCTCGCTTTGTTTTTAAAGGTTTTTTTATAAATAAGCGGGGATAAGCATGAGTGTTTACGTAAAAACACCTATCGTCGCTGTATCTATCTTGAGCGCCCTGCCTATCCCAGACGCGAGGCGGCTTGCAAACAGATCACCTTGTCCAGCCCGCCGCGGGCGATGGCCGCCTGCGGCATGCCGAACACCACGCAAGAGGCCTCGCCCTGAGCCAGCGTGCGCGCGCCGGCGCTCACCGCCACCGAACGAAACAGCACGTCCACCGGCGGCCCGCCCTTGACTCGGCCACAAACTGCTTCTGCCGACGGTGCAGCAACAAATGCTGCCTCCCGGCACAATAACGCGCTCCATGCCCTGCACCGGCCGCAGCTATCGCCCAAACGCCGCGCAGCCGTCTACCTCCGTCATCCCGGCAAAGCTCAGCGACACCGCCTCGTGCGCCAGTAGCGGCGGCAGCTGGTTTTTCAGCTGCTCCGCCGTGTAAATGCTCAATTCGCCGCTCAGGCTGGTCCTGCCCCAACCGCATGCAAAATCATTCCGCCGCACAAGCAAACGCCAAGCCGCTGTTAACTCAATGTTTTTACTTGAGTATCCACACTAGAACTAGTAAAGAAACAGATTGTTTTATAAAAAAGAGTAACCAGGCCTAGCGCGCGGCGGCGCGGACACGGCAACTGCAGCATGGCGGGAGGTCTATGAAACTGAGCATCAAATCCCTGTTGACGGCCAGCGCCGGCGTCTTCGCCCTGCTCTTGCTGCTGCTTCTGCTGTGCACTCTGCGTTTAAGGCATGAACTGGACTTGCAAGCCCAGGCGGAATCTCAGCGCAATCAAAGCTATCTCCTCGCCAACGAGCTACGACAAAGCTCGGACGACCTCACCCGCCTGGTTCGCACCTACGCGGAAACCGCGGACCCGCGCTACGAACGGCAATACTGGGCCGTGCTGGCCATCCGCAACGGCCAGCAGCCGCGCCCTCAGCACTACAACCGCATCTATTGGGACTTCATGGCCGCGAACGACAGCAAACCGCAGCCGGACGGCCCGGCGGTCCCGCTGCAACAACTGATGCGGCAGGCCGGCTTCACTCAACAGGAATTCGACAAACTCGGGCTGGCTCAAGCCAATTCAGACCGCCTGGTCAATACCGAAACCGTGGCGATGAACGCGATGAAGGGGCGCTTCGCCGACGGCCAGGGCGGCTTCACCCGGCAAGGGCCGCCCGATCCGGAGCTGGCCCGACGCATCCTGCACGACCGCCAATACCATCTGGACAAAGCCGCCATCATGCAGCCGGTGGACGCGTTCTATCAGCTGATGGAACAGCGCACCAACCAAGCCGTCGCCCAGTCTCGAACCCAGGCCGGCTTATGGATGGCTATCGTCATCGGGCTGATGCTGGCCTTCTGCGCGCTCGGCCTGCTGATGTTCTGGACCATTTACCGCCGCCTATTCGCCATGCTGGGCGACGAACCGCTACGCGTTACCCACCTGATGCGGGCCGTGGCCGCCGGCGATCTAGCCGCCGCCGCCCCGCCTGGCGGCTACCCGGCGGACAGCTTGGCGGAAGCCATGCTCCAAACCGTCACCACGCTCAGCCGCGCGATAGCGGATTCCCAGCGCGGCGCCGGCCATCTGTCGATGATGTCGGCCCAGATCAGCCACAGCTCCCAGCAACTCTCTCTCAATACCAGCGGACAGGCGGCCAGCCTGGCCGAGGCCGCCTGCTCGCTGGAACAGATTTCCTCCGCCATCAACCAGAGCAGCGACAACGCCAAGCTCACCGAAACCATGGCCGCCCAGGCCGCGGACGACGCTCGCCAGGGCGGCGAAATCGTCGACCACACCGTGCGCAGCATGGAGCGCATCGCCGAACACATCTTGGTGATCGACGACATCGCCTATCAAACCAATCTGCTGGCGCTCAACGCCGCCATCGAGGCCGCCCGCGCCGGCGCGCAAGGCAGCGGCTTCACCGTCGTGGCCCAGGAAGTGCGCAAGCTGGCGGAACGCAGCCAGGTGGCCGCCCGCGAAATCAGCGGCATGACCGCCAGCGGCGTTCAGCTTGCCGGCCAGGCCGGCGCGCAACTCGCCGCCATCGTCGCCTCCAGCGGCAAAACCGCCAGCCTGATCCAGGAAATCGCCATCGCCGCCAATGAGCAAGCACTAGGCGTCGGCCAAATCAACGCCACCATCCAGCAACTGAGCGCCGCCACCCAGCAAAACGCCAGCCTGGTGGAAGAACTCGCCGCCATCTCGGCGGACAGCCGCAGCCACGCAGACCAAGTACATGGCCAGATGCGGCACTTCCACGCTCCCGCTCCCCAAAGAGGAGAAACCAGCGCCGCCGGCCGCGTCCCCGCGGGCCATGGACCCCGTCATTGACCGGCCACCACCACATCGTTCAGCTGCTCTGTGAGGACATCTCCACATGAAAAACCTACGCGCCAACCAGGCCATCACTGGTCTGCTGCTTCTCATCGCGCTCACCTTCATCGGCGTGATCTACACCTTCGTTTCCATGCGCCAGGCGGTGGATGTGATGAGCGCCGCCAGCGAAAGCCGCTACCACTCCTACTTGCTAGCCTCCGAACTGCGACAAAGCTCGGACGACCTGACCCGTCTGGGCCGCACCTACGTCGTCACCGGCGACCCCGGCTATGAGCAGCAATACAACCGCGTGCTGGACATCCGCAACGGCAAAGCGCCTCGCCCGCAGGAGTACAACCGCATCTACTGGGATTTCGTCGCCGCCGGCCAGGAAAAGCCCAGGCCGGACAGCGAAACCGTGCCCTTGCAAACCCTGATGCAACAAGCCGGCTTTACCGACGGCGAGTTCGCCAAGCTCAAGGAGGCTCAAGCCAACTCCGACGGCCTGGTCAAGCTGGAAGTACGGGCGATGAACGCGGTTAAAGGCAAGTTCGCCGACGCCCAAGGGCAGTACACCGTCAGCGGCCAGCCGGACATGGAACTGGCGCGCAAACTGGTGCACAGCAAGGAATACCATCAGTTCAAAGCCCAGATCATGAAGCCCATCGACGACTTCTTCGTGCTGCTGGACCAGCGCACCAACGC
Source organism: Chromobacterium haemolyticum (assembly GCF_002081825.1). Classification (GTDB taxonomy): domain Bacteria; phylum Pseudomonadota; class Gammaproteobacteria; order Burkholderiales; family Chromobacteriaceae; genus Chromobacterium; species Chromobacterium fluminis. The sequence goes on from NZ_MUKU01000036.1 coordinate 30,582, forward strand.
CGCGCTGGCGCAGGCCAAGGACAGGCTGTCCAACGCCCAGCTGCAGTTCCTCACCGCCATCGTGCTGCTGGTGGGCGAAATCCTGCTGCTGATCCTGCTGGGCCGCCGCCAGATCCACACCCAGCTGGGCGGCTCCGTCACCGACATCGAGAGCGTGCTGCAGGAAATTGCCTCCGGCAATCTGGCGGTGGAGGTGCCCAAAGCGCCGGAAGCCAGCGCGCTGGGGCAAATCGGCGTCATGAACCAGCGGCTGCGCCGCCTGATAGGCGAAGTCAACAACAACGCCGGAGAACTGGTCAGCGCCGTCGGCTCTTTGCACCAGACCACCAACCGCATCAGCGAAGACGCGGACCAGGTCAACCAAGCCATCAGCTCCAGCGCCGCCACCATTGAGCAAATCACCGTCAGCGTCACCCATGTGGCCGACACCACCGCCGACGCCAACGCCATCATCTCTCAAGCCAACAACAGCGCGGAACGCGGCCGCCATGCCATGCACCAAGTGTCCGCCGAAGTGGGCAAGCTCTCCCAGGCCATGTCCACCCTCAGCGACACCCTGCATTCGCTGGGCACCCGCTCCGAGGAAATCAGCTCCATCGTCAACGTGATCAAAGACATCGCCGATCAAACCAACCTGCTGGCGCTCAACGCCGCCATCGAAGCCGCCCGCGCCGGGGAAATGGGCCGCGGCTTCGCCGTGGTGGCCGACGAAGTGCGCAAGCTGGCCGAACGCACCGCCCAGGCCACCACCGAAATCACCAATATGACCCAAGGCATGCGCCAGCAAACCGCCGGCACCGTCGCCAGCATGCAGCAGGCCCGTTCCACCGTGGACCAGAGCGTGGACCTGGCTCAGGGCGCGGCCAGCGAGATCGAAAACATCGGCGGCCTGATGCGGCAAGTGGTGGATACCTTTACCCAGATCACCCACGCCACCCGCGAGCAATCCACCGCCGTCGGCAACATCGCCCACACCACCGAACACATCAACGGCATGACCCGCAGCACCTCGGAAGTGGCGCAAGGCGCCAGCGCCACCCTCAGCGAACTGAACGACCACGCCAGCAAGCTCAAACACGTGGTGGAACGCTTCCACCTCTAAAGCCGCGCGTTGGCGATACAAAACAACAGGGCTCCGCCATGCGGAGCCCTGTTGCTTACTTGGACGCTCAAAGCCCGTTAAAAGGCTCTGGGAAAATCACGCCTACCGTCAGATAGGCACCAGGCTGGCGGACAGCGGCAAATGATCGGACAAGCGCGACCACGGCGCGCCCCTCAGCACCTCCGCCTCCAAGGGCTTCAGCCCGCGCACATAAATCCGGTCCAAGGGCAGCATCGGCATCCGCGCCGGAAAACTGCGCGCATGGCGGCCAAACAACTGATCGAACACCTCCACCAAACCCAAGCTGTCCATCAGATGGTCGGTGGCTTCCTCCCGCCAATCGTTGAAATCGCCGGCCAAAATCAGCGGCGCGTCCTCCGGCACGTTCTCGCGCACATAACGCGCCAGGTCCAGGAACTGCTTGCGCCGGTCCCGCGCCAACAAATTGAAATGGCCGCACAAGGTCACCACCGGGCGCTTCCAGCCCGCCGGCGTCAGCTGACAATGCAGCAGGCCGCGGCTTTCGAAGCGGTTGACCGAAATATCGCGGTTGCACCAGGTATTGATGGGGAAACGCGTCAGCAAGGCATTGCCGTGATGGCCGTGCTCATACGCCGCGTTCAGGCCGTAAGCCGCCTTGTGATCCAAGCGGCGCGCCAGGAAATGATGCTGCGGCAGCTTGGGCCAGCTGGCGTGCTGCAAGGCGCGCTCGATATTCTTGCCCTGCACCTCCTGCAAGAACAGCACATCGGCGTCGATGGACTCCAGCGCGGAGGCCATATCGCCCAGCCGCACATGGCGGTTCAGCGGCGACATGCCCTTGTGGATGTTGTAAGTGGCTACGGTAATGGCTTTCATGCAATACGCTTCTTTATCGGGCGGACGCACGGCCCGCCGCTTCTAGGAGCCTGTTCACGATCTCGCGAGCAAGAGCGAGACAAGGCGAAAACAAGCGAAAAAGCGGAATGTACACGTGGTACATGAGCATTTTGAGCTGGTTTTTAACGCCGTATCGCCGCAGCGCAGCAGATCGTGAACAGGTTCTAACTGCCCCGTGAACAAGCTAACTCAGACCGCCGGCCGCCGGCCCCGTTCCCGCGCCCATTGTCCGCCGCCTCAGTTTCAAAGATAAGCGCTGGAGGCGCAATTTCAATCTCCGCGCCCAGGCAAACAGGGAATTGAAAATCATTCTCCTAACGCGCATTGCCCGTCTGCAAAATATCCAACAACCGGCATTGCAAGATGAATACAGCTGCACTACACACTTATAACAGTAGCTAGAAAACAATACGTGATTATCGGCGGAAGTTAGGGAGCGAGCGATGGGAAACTTTCTTGCGCAGTTCAGCATCAAGGTCAAGATCTTGGGGCTGATACTGCTTGGCGTGCTGGCCAGCGTGGTCATTGGCACGGTTGGCATCAAGAGCACCGCGGAGATGAACAATCTCACCATTGACATGCATGACAATCTGCTGATGTCAGTCAATTGGGTGGCCAGCGCCAACCAGTACGCCATCTACGTCAGCCGCTCCGACTATCGCTTCATTGCCGAAAGCGACAAAAAACAGATGGATCAGATTACCGCCAACCGCGCCAAATACGTGTCGGAGATGAACCGGCTGATGGATCTCTATCGCAAAACCGTACTCACCCCGCCGGAAGTAGAAGCGCTCAAACGCTTTGACGCGGCCTGGCCGGTAATGGAAGAAATATGCAAAAAAGTCCGTGACCTCAGCTACAGCGACACTGGCGACGGGGTCAATAACAAGAAAGCGCTGGAACTGATGTCCAAGGAGTGCCGGCCCAAATTCCAAGTCGTCGACGACATCATGAGCCAGATCGTCGACATCAACATCAAAGTGGCCGATAAAGCAAAAGAGACCGCGGATCAGGAATACCAAAGGGCTCGCAATACCACCATCGTCGTGCTAGTAGCAGCCGTAGTCGTATTACTAATGCTGGGCTTGATGATACAGAACGGCATCATCGGCAGCCTGAAAAAAGGCATGGCGGCGCTGTTCCAGCTGGGCAGCGGCGACCTGAGCGGCGAGATTGAAGTACAGGGCAAGGACGAAGTGGCCCTGATGATGCAATCGCTGTCCGACACCCAGAAAAAACTGCGCGTTACCGTGGGCGACATTATCAACTCCGCCTCCAGCGTGGCCGCCACCGCGGAGGAGCTGGCCGCCTCCACCGAGCAAGTCAGCGCCAGCATCGGCCAGCAGGTCAACGCTACCTCCAGCGCCGCCGCGTCGATCGAAGAGCTGACCGTCAGCATCGACCAATGCTCCAACAACGCCTCGCTGGCGGACTCCCAGGCCAGCGAAGCCGGCAGCCAGGCCAAGATAGGCAATAAGGAAGTGCAGGACTCCACTCAGCAAGTGCGCAAGGTCAACGACAGCGTGGCCGCCTCCGCCAACAACCTGGAATCCTTGTCCGAACAAGCGCAGATGATCAGCAGCATTGCCACCGTGATCAAGGAAGTGGCGGATCAGACCAATCTCTTGGCGCTCAACGCCGCCATTGAGGCCGCGCGCGCCGGCGAACAGGGCCGCGGTTTCGCCGTGGTGGCCGACGAAGTGCGCAAGCTGGCCGAGCGCACCACCGGCTCCGCCACCGAAATCACCCAGATGATCGCCAAGATCCAGGCCGGGGCCAAGGAGGCGGTGGACAGCATGCGCAGCAGCCGCCACATCGTCAGCCAAGTAGTGGAATCCTCGGAACACGTATCCACCACCATCAGCTCGGTGGAAGAAAGCGCGGAAGGCGTGGTAGGCGCCATCAGCGACATCGCCATGGCGATGCAGGAACAGCGTCAGGCCAGCACCGAACTGGCCACCCGCGTGGAAGCCATCGCCCAGATGTCCAAGGAAAACGGCATTGCAGTGGATGTGTTCTCTCAAGCCACCCGCGAACTGGCGGTGGTGGCGGAGAGGTTGCAGCAGACCACGCTGGCCTTCAAGCTCTAAGCTAGCGATTCAACGGCTTCATCCCCCGCCCCGCCGGCCTGGTCCGCGGGGCGGTTTTTTCATCCTTGCCGTCCCTGCATTGACAGCCAACACCCGCCTCGCCAACAATAGCCCCGCGCCGCTGCAACTGCGGCGCTCGGGCTTGGACTCCCGATTACGGTATCCCGGCAGACCGCGGCCTTTCCGCGCTCTGCCTCGCTATTGCTTTGCCCATTCGGGCGGGCCATGGCGAGGGCACCTCGCGGTGCGCCGGTTTTGGGAAATCGTCCGGTAGTCCAACCTTGTCATGCGCCCGCCTAGCCGCGCCCCGCGGCCAGGCCGGCATCCGCTTGAGGAGGTAGCAATGTCGACATCCATTAGGCGCGTATCCCGCCCTGTTTCCCCGTTTTCCCCCATATCGGCGCTTGCCTGTTTCAATAAGGAGGCCCGCCATGAGTAAATCCAAAGAAGAACTGTGCGCCTTCTACCGCCTGCTGGAGGCCCGTGAAGCCAAACTGCCCTTTGTCGGCCCCTCGCCGGACCGCAGCCTTCCGCATTACTGGCGGGTGCCTCAGTGCCGGGACTTCTCGGAGGCCTACGCGCTGGGCGAACGCCATGGCCAAGCGCTGGTTGATCTATTTCGCCAACACCCGGACCACGCCGGCCACGGCCTGATCTCCCGCATCGCCCATGATATGAACTTGTTCGATTTCAGCCCGCAACGCGGCACATGGGCCGGCTTCTTCGACCATCTGGAAGTGCTGATCGCCGTCAGCATCCACATGCACGAGAGTGACGCAGAGGCGCAAGCCCAACGGCCCTAGAACGTGTTTACGCTCTAGCGAGCGCAGGCGAAAACGGCTGAGAAATCCGGATGAACAGGCGGTAAATGAATATTTCGAAGCCGTTTTCAACGCCCTTGTCTAAACAATCCCGCCGACGCGCAGCGGATCGTAAACAGGCGCTTAGCGCCCGGACTTTCCTTGTCCGGGCCGCTCAGCCGCGCCACAATGGGGAATGTGACAATAGCTGGCGTGGGCAATCTATGGTAAAAAGCCTGCAATCCTTGTCTGTGCAACGTGGGCAAGGCGGCTGCGCGAGTCACCTGTTTGATCCATTCACCCTCCCTCTTGGTGCCGGATAAAAACCACAGGCGGGTGACTCGCCCAGCCGAAATGCTTGTCACTTTCACCTATTCCTCCCCTGGTTTCCCGCGCCCCTAAAAACGTGTTTACGATCACGCAAGACAAGGCGAAAACGGCTGAGAAAGCGGAATGCACATGTGATACATGAGCATTTTTATGACGTACTCACCGTGAACGCGTCACGGCGCACAGCAGATCGTAAACAGGTTCTAACGGCATTCGCGTTCATTCCCCCGCTGTCAACGACCTGAAAGGCCCGGTGTTTATTCTCCGCCAGGCCGTACCATGGGGGTTCGATTCATCAATCCGTAAAGGAGAGTCTGAATGGCCAAAATCAAACGCGCCGCAAAAAAACTGGCGGCGTTGGCGGACAAGGTACGCGGGCAGAAGAAGGCCACTAAATCGGCTAGAAAGCTGGCCGCCAAGGTGCTGAAGCATCCGATGACCGACAAGCCAACCAAGAAGAAGGAGCAAAAACGCGCCAAGCGGGACAAGGCCGAAAAGCAGCAAGCTGAATAAGCCTTACGCGCAACTCCGCCAAGGCCTTGAATAGGCCTGCGGCTTCGTCCAAGGGCGGTGCCGGCGTTTCCGCCGCGCCGCCCTTGGAACGTGTTGACGGCGGGGCGCCCTTACACCTGATAAGCCGACACCGTTTGCAAAATTACCCGCGCTTGCTGGCTCAACTGGCCGGCGGCATCCGCCGAGCCGCTGGACGCCGAAGAGTTTTCCTCCGCCATCTGGGCAATCTGCTCCACACGCTGAGCAATGGTATTGCTGGCCACGCTCTGCTCCGCAATGCTGTTGGAAATATCGCGCACCAATTCCATCGCCTTCCCGCTACTATCCCGAATTCCGTCAATGGCGTCGTTGGCGGCGCGGGTGTTGGCGGTTTCCTGATGCACTTGTTCCACCACTTTTTCCATGCTCTGCACCGCTTCCATCGTGCTGCTCTGCATCTTGTTGATGATGGCGGCAATCTCGGTGGTGGAACTGGCGGTGCGTTCCGCCAATTTGCGCACCTCGTCCGCCACTACGGCGAAACCACGCCCCATCTCCCCGGCGCGCGCCGCCTCGATCGCCGCGTTCAAGGCCAAGAGGTTGGTCTGATCCGCAATGTCCTTGATCACCCCCATCACCGAGGCGATGGTGGCGCTGTCTTCTTTCAATTGCCCAATGCGCTGCGCGGCGTCGGTGATCGCGCCGGCTACCTGGGTGATGCCGCGCACCGTGGCGGAAATCACTTGGCCGCCTTCGGTCGCCATCTCGCCGGCCTGCTGCGACTGACCCCGCGCCTCCTGCGCACTGGAAGCGACATGGTTGATGCTCACCGTCATCTGTTCCACCGCCGCCGCCATCGCCGCCGCGGATTCGCTTTGCATTTCCGAACTGCGGGCAATCTCATGGGTGTTGTTGGCCAGGCCGGACATCGCGCCGTCAATGGCGCCGATGCTGTCGCGGATTTCACGGAAGCTACGTTGCAGGTTCTCCAACAATTGGTTGAAGGCGGACGCTGTTTCTCCCACCTCATCCATGCGGCCCACCGGCGCACGCAAGGTGAAGTCTTTTTGTTGGTTCACCGTGAACATAGTGGAGCGGATCTGATGCAGGCTGGTCCGGATATGACTGAACAGCAACCAGCCCAAGCCGCCGCTCAATAATAAACAAGCCGAGATGACCGCCACCGAACTGCCGAAGGCCATGCTGTAAGCGGCGGCGTTGTCCTTGGATAAGCTGTCCGCCAACGCGTAGTTGAAATCGATGTGATCGTTGAGGTCCTTGGCCAGCGCCTTGGCGGCGTCAGGGAGCGGTCCCGCCACCAGCATCGCTTGCGCCACCGCGCCCGGATGCTCGCGCGAAGCTTTCAGAAAGCTCTCGCGATTGTTGCGGTAGGCTTGCAGATCTGCCCTATCCTGCTGCAACAGCTTGCGGTCTGCGTCATTGGACAGCAGATCTTTTTCGTAAGTGGCCAACACCTGATCCAGCATTTTGTCGCCTTCGGCGATCTGCGCCTCGGCGTCTGCCTTGCTCTTGGCGTCGGCGGCGATGCCGTGGCGATAAGCCGCCACGCGCATCTTGGTCAAAGCCAGCAAACCCTGATCTAGCACCTTGATGCTGGGAAAGGTATTGACCTTCAAATAATCAAACCTCTCATTGGCGCTGTGCAATTGCCACAGCCCGTAACTGCCGACGCCGATCAAGGCCAACATGGCCACCATCAAGGTCAGCATAAGCCGTTGTGAGATATTCATCCTTATTCTCCGTTTCTTCGCCCGATACAACATGTAGCTTTGTTATAGGCATAGCGAGAAAACAGAGGAAAGTACTAAATAAGAATGTCCAATAAACGCATATATTCAGCGGCGACGAGACCTTACACTTGGTACTGGGTCACGGTGTTAAGAATACTCTTGGCTTGCTGCTGCAATTGCTCCGCCGCGTCCGCCGAGGCGCTGGAGGCGGACGCGTTCTCTTCCGCCATCTGCGCAATTTGCTCCACTTTCTGGGCAATGGTGTTGCTGGCGCTGCTTTGCTCGTTGATGCTGCCGGAGATGTCCTTGACCAGCTCCATCGCCTGGCCGCTGCTGTCCTGGATCTTCTCTATCACACTGCTGGCTTCGCGGGCGTTGTCGGTTTCCTGATGCACCTGCTCCACCACTTTTTCCATGCTCTGCACCGCTTCCATCGTGCTGCTTTGCATCTTGTTGATGATGGTGCCGATTTCCGTGGTGGAGCTGGCGGTGCGCTCGGCCAGTTTGCGTACTTCGTCTGCCACCACCGCGAAACCGCGGCCGGTTTCACCGGCGCGCGCCGCCTCGATCGCCGCGTTCAGGGCCAAGAGGTTGGTCTGATCCGCAATGTCCTTGATCACCCCCATCACCGAGGCGATGGTGGCGCTGTCCTCCTTCAATTGCCCAATACGATGCGAGGCGTCGCTGATTGCGCCTGCCACCTCAGAAATGCCCAGCACGGTGGCTGAGATTACCTGCCCGCCCTCGTTGGCCATGCTGCCCGCCTGCTGCGCCTGGGTACGCGCCTCCACCGCGTTGCTGGCCACGTGGTTGATGCTCACCGTCATCTGCTCCACCGCCGCCGCCATCGCTCCGGCGGATTCGCTCTGCACCTCCGAGCTGCGGGCAATCTGATTGGTGTTGGCCGCCAGGCCGGAGGTGGCTTTGTCGATTTCCGAGATGTTGTCGCGTATGCCCCGGAAGCTGTGTTGCAGATCTTCCAGCAAGCGGTTGAAGGCGGCGGCAGTGCGGCCAATCTCGTCCTTGCGCAAGATCTTGGCGCGCAGACGGAAGTCCTTGCTGGCGCTGACCTGGTCCAGGATTTCGCCTATCTGACTGAGGCTGCTGCGGATGCTGCGAAACAAGGCGATGCCCAGCGCGCCGCTGAGGGCCAAGGCGGCCGCGATGGCCACCAGCGAGGAGACGAAGGCCTGCTCATAGGCAACCGCGTTGTCCGCGGACAGTTGCTTGGCTAGCTTGTAGTTGTACTCAATGTGGTCTTTTATGTCCTTGACCACGGCCTTGGCCACGGGCAGCAGCGGCCCGTTCACTAGTTCCTTGCGGGTGGTTTCCGGCGGCTGTTCGCGCGAAATCTTGAATACGGCGTCGCGCTGCTGTCGGTAAACCCGGATGTCCGCGCGGTCCTTTTCTATCAGCCGCCGGTCCTCGTCGTCGGACACCAGTTCCTTCTGATAACGATCCAACGCGGTGTCCATCTGCTTGTCCAGCTCGGCGATGCTGGCTTCGATGTCCGCCTTGACCTTGGCGTCCTCGCTAATGCCGTGGCGATAGGTCAGTACCCGCATATCGGTTTGCGCTTGCAGCGCCTGATCCAGAGTTTGGATGCTGGGAAAGGAGTTGATCTGCAGATAATCGAAGCGTTCGTTGGCACGATGCAGTTGAAGCAGCCCGAAGCCGCCCACAATGAACAAGCCGAGCAAGGCAACCGCCAAGGTCAGCAGCAAGCGCTGGGATATGCTCATGGTAACCCCCTAGATTCATCACTTATGAAGCTCGATTCTTTATAGGCTTGCTTCCTTGAAGTTTTCAAATCATTTGGCATGAAAAGTCAGGCTTTTGCGACTTGCGCCGGCACCGTAGAATGTTCTCGCAATCACAACATTCATAAAACGCAAACAACAAAGGAGAATCACCATGACGCCATTCCGTCCCCGCCCAAGACTGTTGCTAAGCGCGCTGGCTCTGAGCCTGAGCCTGGGCTTCAACGCCCCGGCCCTGGCGCTGAGCCCGCCGGCGGCGCCGCAGGTCAAATACGATTACGACTACGATGTCTTCCACCCGGTTTACGCCCGCAACGGCATGGTGGCCACCGAGCAAGGCCTGGCCACCCAGGTGGGGCTGGACATCCTGCGCCAGGGAGGCAACGCGGTAGATGCCGCGGTGGCCGTGGGCTTTGCGCTGGCGGTGACGCTACCCAACGCCGGCAACTTGGGCGGCGGCGGCTTCATGGTGCTGCACGACGCCAAGAGAGGCCGCAACATTGCGCTGGATTTCCGCGAGATCGCACCGGCCAAGGCTAGCCGCGACATGTATCTGGATGCTCAGGGCAAGGTGGTTGACGGCCGGTCGCTGTACACCCACCTGGCGGTGGGCGTGCCCGGCACCGTGGCCGGCCTGGCCCACGCCCAGCAGCGCTGGGGCAGCCTGCCGCTGGCCAAGGTAATCGCGCCGGCGGTGAAGTTGGCGGAGCAAGGCTTCGCGGTGTCGCAGACACTGGCGGAAATGCTGGAGGTGGAAAAGGACAATCTGGGACGCTGGGACAGCAGCCGCGCGGTGTTTTTCCGCGACGGCCGCCCGCTGCGCGCCGGCGAGAAGCTGGTGCAACGCGATTTGGGACAATCTCTGCGCCTGATCGCGCAACAAGGCCCTAAAGCCTTTTATCAGGGCAGCATCGCCGACAAGATCGTGGCGGAAATGGCGCGCCACGGCGGCCTGATCAACAAGGCGGACCTGGCCGGCTACAAGGTGGAGGAGCGCGCGCCGGTCAGCGGCAGCTACCGCGGCTACCAAGTGGTGTCCATGCCGCCTCCGAGCTCCGGCGGCATTCACATCGTCCAGATCCTGAACCTGTTGGAACGCTATCCGCTGGCCGATTACGGCCCCAACAGCGCGCAAACCATCCACTATCTGGCCGAGGCGATGAAACTGGCTTACGCCGACCGCTCCGAATACCTGGGCGACCCGGCCTTCGTCAAAGTGCCGCAGGCCGGGCTGACTTCCAAGCGCTACGCCGACCAATTGGCGACGACGATAGACCCGGTCAAAGCCCGGCCCGCCGCCGAGATCAAGCCCGGCAAGCCGCAGCCCTATGAAAGCGACCAGACCACTCACTATTCCATTGTGGACAAGCAAGGCAACGCGGTGGCGGTGACTTATACGCTGAACCTGAACTTCGGCAGCGGCATCATCGCCGGCGGCACCGGCATTCTGCTCAATAACGAGATGGACGACTTTTCCGTCAAGCCCGGCGTGCCCAACGCCTTCGGCCTGATCGGCGGCGATGCCAACGCGGTGGCGGCCGGCAAGCGGCCCTTGTCGTCGATGTCGCCGACGCTGGTGCTGAAAAACGGCAAACCCTGGCTGGTTACCGGCAGCCCGGGCGGCGCGCGCATCATCACCACCACCTTGCAAACCATCGTCAACGCCATCGATTTCGGCATGAACCCGGCCGAAGCCGCGTCCACGCCGCGGGTTCACCATCAGTGGCTGCCGGATGAGCTGCGGGTGGAAAAAGGTCTGAGCCCGGACACGCTGCGGCTGTTGCGCGAGCAAGGCTACAAAATCGCACTCAAGCCCAGCATGGGCCGGACCCAGACCATACAACTGCGCGACGGCGGCTTGTACGGCTATTCCGACCCGCGCAACCCGGACGGCGCCACGATGGGCTACTAAGAACCTGTTCACGATCTTTTGTCTGTGCTTTGAAACACGGTTTGCTGCATAGGAAGCCGCGTATCCGACGCGCCCCGGGTCCCTTCAAGCCTGCCGTCGGGTGGCAGGTCCGAGGTCTTAAGCGGCTGCCTGTTCGAGCAGCGCGACGATAGCGCGCTGCGAGTTCAGCCGCGCCTCGGGCCTGACGGGAACCGGCGGGAAGCCGTAGGCCTGGCTTGCAGGGTGGCCTTTAGGTGTGGAGAGGATATTTGGCCAAGCAAATATCCTTTCCCTGCTCACCGGGCAGCCCCGGCAATTAAAATCATCATCCGCGCAGCGGATTCAATGCCTTGCCTTGAGCGACATCCTCGGTCTGATTAGAGCCTGCTCCCGATCCGTTGCGCTTCGGCGATACCGCATTCCAAATCACCCCGGCCAGGCCGCCTCCCCGCTTTCAGCGTCTAAAGAAGCGCCTGGCCGGCCGATAAAGCGTTAAACCGGCATGGAAACTCAACCATAATGTAACAACGCATCCGAATCTGGCCGCCGGTCCTACGCCGTCCATTGGGGAGAAGCCCGCACATGCTGAAATCGCTGAGCAGCGCCGCGCTGGCCTTGTCGCTGTCGCTCCATGTCGACGCGGCCACCCTGCACTTTGTCACCCAGGATTTCCCGCCCTTCATCGAAGTGACCGAAAAACCCCTGCCGCAGGGCCTGATGGTGGACACGCTGGTGGCCGTATGCAAACGGCTAAACTGGAGTTGCGAAGTTCAGGCCATGGTGTGGCGCCGCGCCTTGCTGCTGGCCGAGGAAGGCAAGGTGGACGGCATCTTTCCGGTGCAGGACACGCCGGAGCGCAGGATATCCCTGGTCTTGAGCGCGCCGGTGTACAACAGCAGCTACGGCCTGTTCGCCACCGCCAGTTCCACCTTCCGCTACCAGCAAGCGCAGGATCTGCTCAATCACCGCATCGCGGTCTACGGCCCGTCGGTGACGCAGAACGCCTTGGACAAATTGATTGCCGGCCTGCCCAATATGAACATCACCGTGGAAAACAATCAGGAAACGGTGTTAAAGAAATTGGCCGCCATGCGTTACGGCTCGGACGCGGTGGTTTTCGCCAACGAAGACGTCACTCGCTACATCATCCGGCGCGAAGCGCTGAGCGGCCTTCGCCCGCTGGCCACCATCCAGCCGCTGACCTATCTCTACGGTTTCCCTTTAAAATCAGTCAAACCGGGCATGGTGGCGGACTTCAACCAAGCCTTGAACGCGCTGTGCCACGACGGCACGCTGCCCCGTCTGGCGCGCCGCTACAACGTTCGGCTGGCAGCTTGCAGATAGCATTTGAAAGTTTTTGCTATCAATTAAATTGAACATTCATTAGCGATGTGTTATATTTGTTCAAAATTTCAAACAGCCACCATAAGCGCCACGCCATTTTGGCGCTTATCTTGCGCTTCAATGCGATAAACAACCCTTCTGCCCCAAACGGTTTTACGGGGCGGTCTAAGCGACCGACTGTCTTTGCTGACGGCGTCATCCGCGCTTTTTGCGGAGCGTTGTTGCGCCTCTAGCGCATGTGGCTTCCGGATTTCCAATCACAGGAGCGTAGCATGCAAACTCAATCTTCTCCCCAACCCTGGCTGGGCTGGGCTTTTCTGCTGGTGGCCATCGCTACCGAAATCTTGGGCACGTCCTTCATGGCTTACGCCGCCCGCACCGAAAGCTACTGGGGCTACGGCGTGATGGCGGCGGCGCTGGCGCTGTCCTATTACTTCCTGTCTCTCGCCATCCGCACTATCTCCGTGGGCGTGGCTTACGCCGCCTGGGAAGCCTTGGGCCTGGCCGGTCTGGCGCTGATCGGCGTCTATCTGTTTGGCGAAACCTTGCTGACTCAGGAAATCATCGGGCTGGGCTTGTCCGTGGTGGGCATTGCCTGCGTAGTGTCCGGCGAAGCCGATGAACAAACCCAGGAGCAAAGCGCATGAAAACCGTATTCTATTTATTCGTAGTGTCCTCGGCCCTGATCGAAGTGGCCGCCAACCTGATGCTGGAAAAGTCCAACGGCTTCCGCAACAAGGCTTGGGGCTTCGGCGCCATCGCCATGGTTTGGGTGGCTTTCACCCTTCTGGGCCAGGCGGTGCGCGGCATCGACCTTGCCGTGGCTTACGCGCTGTGGGGCGCGCTGGGCATCATTGGCACCGCCATCGGCGCGCGCGTCTTTTTTGGCCAGCGGCTCAAGCCGCTGGGCTGGGTGGGCATGGCGGTGGTGATTTCCTCGGTAGTGGTGCTGACCACCGCCTGATAAACCTCGGCGGCGTTCAGTGACGCTTTTATGACGCGCCGCCGCCTACGACCTGTCCTATCTGAGTATGGCGACCCGCGCCATAACGGTTTAGGGTACGGGCTCCATCCAAGCAATGAAAGGCTGAGACATGCAACAGTATCAAGTCTTGAGCAGCATGAGCCAAGAGTCCTTGGAAAACACCCAAGCCTTGCTCACCCTCTGCGAGCACTGCGCCAGCGATGTCGGCATCCTGGCCATCCACGGCGAAACAGATCAACCTTGCGAGCTGTGCGGCGAAGTCGATTGACGCGCCCCCTTCGACCACACACCGGGCCGGCCATGCCGGCCCTTTGTTTTTCCCGGCGCCGCCGCGCCGGCAGCCGCTTTCCTGGAGGGCATTTTCGTATTGCCCAATGTCGATTCGCAGCGCACGCACGGCTGGGCTTCGAGGAAACCGAGAGAGTGTTTTTTTCAGGAAAGCGCTTTCCTAAGAACCTGTTCACGATCTTTTCTGATCGGAAGTCTTGTTCAAAGCAACGCTTTCAGAATGCTCATCTACCACCTGCACATTCCGCTTCTTCAACCGTTTTCGCCTGGTCTCGCCTTAGCTCGCGAGATCGTGAACACGTTCTAAAGCCAATTTGCTTCGGCCGCGCATCGAAGAGGCAATATTGAAAACGGTCGACCTTCCACGCCGTCTTCAAGGCGCCACCCAGTCCTTGATGATGCGATGGCGAAAAAACTACATAAGTTAATCAAATTGCTTGCACCCTACAATCTCATCTTCTAGTATCCGCCTCAGACAGTACAAGAACAATCCATTTTAAATGTACTTGACCTATTGCATAAGCAATATGACTGAATCACCCCATCTTAGAATCTGTTCACGGTCTTGCGAGCTAAGGCGAGACAAGGCGAAAACGAGCGAGAAAGCGGAATGTACTCGTGGCACATGAGCATTTTGAGCTTGGTTTCAACGCCGTATCGCCGACGCGCAGCAGATCATAATACAGCTTCTTAGGGATGGCATTGACTCGGCCTGAGGCTTAGCGACGGAAAGATCGGTCAAGAGCGACTGCAGGGAGGAAATGGCCTTGACCCCTCATTCATCCTCATATCCTACCGTCTGCATCGCCAATGCAATCGACACCCTGCGCCCCATCATTCAGCGCGCGCCAACCGCGCCCGAAAAAACGCGGATAACCAAGTCGCTCTTCCCGCAGCAGGATCAGGCGGTCTTCTGGCGACCATTGGACAAACTAATCATATCCGAGCAGCCAATAGAAGGATTCCAGTGGCTCGGCGCCTTCCTTGGCGCCTCTCACGCGCAAAACATCAGCCCCAAACACCCCAGCGGCAACCTCTTTCGAGACGTGGTGCTCGACTCTGCATTGCAGGCCGCCATCGTGCAGTGGAGCGGCGCGGCGCGCTGCATCCAGCTCATCGTGCACACCACGACCCAAGAGCTGTGGCCTATGGTGCAGTTTCTGCGACAGCAGCTGAAACTAACCGTGTTGCTTCCTGAAAGCTGTTCCGATCAGGCCTTTAGGGATCGCCTGGATTCCAAATCCGGCTTTCGCCAATTCGCCTCGGATCATGGCTTCAGCGTCGGCAGAGCCAGAATCGCCAACGGCCGGTGTTGCGCTACGCGCGCAGAAGCCGCCATCGCCATTGCCGATCTGCTGGCGACGGACAGGCCGGCGATTGCCAAACCGGACCGCGGCGAGGCCAGCGTTGGCCTGAATGTGTTCCAACCCGGCACTAGCGGGTCCATCCTGCGCGATACGCTGGGCGCCAATTCTTATTTTGGCGACGAACCCATTGTCATTGAGGAATACATACAAGGCGACGAACTTACTTTTCCCTCGGTGGAATACTTTGTTCCCATGGAGAGCGGCCAAGCGCCCTATCTGACTTATGCCTGCTCCATGCTATTCAGCGACATGCTGGAGCTATGCGGCAACTTCGTGTCTCCTGAACACCGCCATACTCCTTGGCACGAGCCGCTGTGCAATGCCGGCCTCCGCCTTGCGCAAGCGATGCAAGACGCCGGTTTCGTCGGTTATTTCGATATCGATGCGGTCGCCCTGCCCAATGGGGACAGCATCATGCTGGACCTGAACCCACGCCGCACCGGCGCAACGCATGTGCACGAGTTTGCCTCGGCCACGCTGGGCGCAGGCTACCAGCGCACCCACACGGTTGGCGCCATCGATTTATACGGACAGCGCCCAGTTCAATTCGAAGAAGTTCTCTCCAAGCTGGGCTCATCTATTCGCAGCCCGCTGACCGCAACCGCAGCTTGCATGCCCTGCGAGCTCACCGGACTTCAAGAAGGCCGCATCAGTCTCATGCTTTGGGGTCCCACTGCCGAATCGGTCTTGTCTTTGCAACAAACCGCTCAGAAAGCGCTGCAACCACTGGGTTTTCCACTCGACGGCACGTAGCGTTTCAGCTACGGCAGTCATCGTGCAAGGACTCACGACGCGCAGCCGACTTTGAACGAGCCCCAAGCTCGGCAAGGCGCGCGATCACGACAATACATTAGAAGGAAATTCTCATGGCTGCTTATCAAGTCTGTGGCCTGCCACTGCTATCTCCTTTGATTGTCGGTTCTGGTCCCATCACCGACAACGAGCGCAATATCCGGCGCTTCCTGCGCGCCGGCGCGGGCGCCGTCGTCACCAAGACCATTCACCCCAAGCCGCCCAAAGACAACGATGAAAAAGTGATTGCCATTCCAAGCGGCTGGTTGAATAGCACGACTTATTCCCAGCGCCCCGTCGGCGGCTGGATGGCCATACTCTCCCGCCTGGCAGCGGATAATGCGCCAGTCATGGCTTCCATCCATGCCGACTCGCCTGGCGAACTCGCGTCATTGGCCGCGGCGATTGCGACAACCGGTTGCCGGGCTCTGGAGCTGGGCATTTCCTGTCTTAACGAGGCCGAGAAGTTCATGGACACCCCCAAGCGGGTTTTCGACTATGCGCTAGCGGTAAAAAGAGCCGTCAACCTGCCCTTCAGCGTAAAACTAGGCATCAGCAGCACGCTGCGGCAGCGCGTCGACGCCGCCATTAGCGCGGGGGCGCATGCGATTACCTTGAGCGACACGATTCTTGGACTCGTCGTGGATCCCCGCACATCGCAAATCCGCCTGGGAGGCGCATACGGTTACTCGGGGCCAGGCATCCGCCCACTGGTGCAAGCTGCCATCTACGAGTTGCGTAGAACCGGAGTCTCGATACCCATCTTTGGGTCGGGCGGCGTGATGTCGTCAAGCGACGCCATCGAGTACTTATGCATAGGCGCGAATGCGGTCCAGATTTACTCTGTGCTGCAGACCAAAAACCATTCTGTCGCGCAAATATCGGCAGGCATCACCAAGCTGTTGGCCGAACGGCAGATCCCACTCTCTCAATTGATAGGCAGCAGCTTGTATTTGGAGGAGCAGACATGCTGACTAACGCTCGCCACTTGGCAGACCTGACCAGCGCTGAACTCCCGGTCATGGTGAAACATTCCACCGTGGTCTGGGGGGTGGGCAGCATAGAACAACATGGGCCACACCTGCCTTTATCCGTCGATCTAGACATCGCGGCGGCTCTCTGCGAGGCCGTCGCCGCGCGCCTTGACAATGCTTACCTTGCTCCGGCGCAGACTTTTGGCGCCCGGTCATTGCCACAAAGCGGCGGCGGCCTGTTCTATCCGGGAACGCTGTACCTGACCGGCGCCACCCTCATCGACTATCTGCAGGAACTCATCAGCGGCCTGGCCCAACTGGAGTGCGCGCATCTGCTGATAATCAATGGGCACTACGAGAACGAGGCTTTCCTATTCGAGGCGATAGACCACTGTCGTCAGGCTGGCCAGTTAACACATACCCGAGTTTCCGCCTTCAGTTGGTGGAGCCTGGTGCAGACTGATTGGATCAGCCAACACATTGGCCCCCGTTTCCCCGGCTGGCATGCCGAACATGCCGGGCTGACAGAAACGAGCCTGATGCTGTATCTGCGTCCCGATGTCGTCAGGGTAGAACGGCCCGTCCATGACACCCCTCCGCTCTCCGGCCTCTACTCCCACCCCGCGGACCCTGATTTGACCAGCAACAACGGGGTCTTGTCTTCCACTCTGGGCTCCTCAATGGAGCTGGGCAAAGCCTTGTTCGAGCACGTGGTAGAGCAAGTGCTCGAGCACGCAAGCCATCAAACGGCATAACCATGGAGACTGTGATGAACCACTCGATAGCACCGCATATTCCACCCGCCAGGATGGAGGACGTTTCTGTCTTCGTTGGCGGGCCCATACAACATGCGCTGAAAAAAGAGGGAATGACGACGGAAGCGGCATCGCCGATCAAGGCCGTCCATGACGTCATTCATGGGATGAGGCTGCACTTGCTTTCCGCTCACCTTGCCGAGCGCTTTGGACAAGATAGCCACAACTACTCGCCCACCGAGGTGGTGCTGCGCGACTATGACTGGATGCTGCAATGTTCGCTCTTCATCGCCATCTTGCCTTGCGACAGTCAGAGCCAACTGATCCGGACCGATGGCACCCATATCGAGCTTGGCTGGGCCTCCTCCCTCAAGAAACCGATATTGGTTCTTGCCCAGTCACACAGCCATGCCCAGCTGTCCCATCTCGTCAAAGGGCTGGCATGCGTCAGCCAAGTCAAGATCCTTGACCTGGGCAGCGTCTTGCAAAAACCGCAAATCCTGCAGCAGGCGATCCAGGCACAACTTCCGCCGGCAGGTCAGGACATTGGCCCCAGCCACTTGATGAAAAATCCCGCCCGGTGAGCGAAACGGCCGGCCAGGTTTTTCCTTCATTGCCATCGGAGGCGACCCTACCATGCGTCTACATCAATTAGTCAAGGACATGCAGTTCGATGATCCACTCTGGCAGGAGCGCCACACCATTACCCGGCCAGAACAGCTGCGGGAGGTGCTGGATGAGATCTTGCGCCCGTCGGCGCTGGACGACATGATTGCCGGCCTGCAAAAAGCATCGATGTCGGTTCGCATCAATCCCTATCTGCTCGATCTGATTAATTGGCAAGATATGGAGCATGATCCTATCCGTCGGCAGTTTCTACCCCTCGCCTCGGAAATGACGGCATCACACCCCTTGCAGTCGCTTGACGCCTTGGACGAAACAGCAGACTCACCGGTGGAAGGCTTGGTCCATCGTTATCCGGACCGGGCCTTGTTGCTGGTGACGGATCGCTGTCCGGTTTACTGTCGCTTCTGCACCCGTAGCTACAGCGTCGGCGTTGATACCAGTTCAGTCATCAAGGTGCGCGCCCAATCCATATCGCATCGATGGCAGTCTATCCTGTCTCATCTGCGCATGACGCCGGGCATTGTGGATGTCGTCGTATCGGGAGGAGATTGCGCTCGGCTCAAAGCCAGCCAAATACTAGAAATAGGACGAGGCCTCATCGCGATCCCATCCATTCGGCGCATCCGCTTCGCTTCAAAAGGGCTCTCGGTATTGCCAATGAAGATCACCCGGGATGATGCCTGGACCGATGCCTTGACCGTGGTAAGCGATGAAGGCAGGCGCCAAGGCGTGGAGGTCTCCCTGCAGACCCACTTCAATCACCCTATTGAAATCACGCCTTCCGTGTTGTCCGCGGCCAATCTGCTGTTTGCCAAAGGCGTGATGGTGCGAAATCAATCCGTTCTTCTGCGCGGAGTCAATGACAATGCAAACGTGCTTGGTCGTCTCATCAAACACCTGGGGGACTTGCACATCCATCCATATTATGTGTACCTATGCGACCCGGCTCCCGGCATTGAGGACATGCGAGTCGACTTGGCAACGGCCTGCCGGCTGGAAAAAGCAGTGAGGGGCGTGACTGCGGGTTACAATATGCCCGCATTTGTCATCGACGCTCCCGGCGGTGGCGGCAAGCGCCTTATCCATAGTTACGAGCGCTATGATCGTTACTCGGGCCTATCCACCTTTACCGCTCCTGCGGTCAAAGCCGGCCGCCTCTTCCTGTATCCGGACCCGCTGCACGCGCTCAGCCCGGATGCGCGTCGGGATTGGCTCGATCCGCAACGGGCGCAAGCGATGGTGGCCGAGATGCAGCGCCAAAGTGCTTAACCGCACAGCCAATGCCCAGTCTCCCTCCCTCGTCAGCCCGCCATTTGCGGCGATACCTGCTTTTGCAGCGGCGCTTGCTCAAGGGCTCGCTGCCGGTGATCAGCTTCTACCTGGCCGAAGTGGCGATGACGCTTACCGACGCGGCCTTCGTCGGCCACCTCGGCGCGACGGAACTGGCGGCGATCGGCCTTTCCATCGGCGCGCTGTTTCCATTGATATTTGGCGGCATGGCCTTGGTCTCGACCGGGTGCATCTTCGTTTCCGAGGCCCATGCGCGCAGTGATCATGCCGGCGCCCAGGCGGCGCTCGATCTCAGCCTATGGACCTGCCTCGCCCTGTCCCCAGCGCTGATCGCCGCCGCCTTGCTGCTGCCGGCGGCGTTCCGCCTGGCCGACCAGGACCCGGCCGTGGTCGCCTTGTGCGCGCAATACCTTGCCATCGTCGGCTGGAGCATTCCTGCCATGCTGGGTTTCAGCGTCTACCGCGCCTACGTTTCGGCGCTGGACGCGAATCGGGTGATCTTTTTCGTCAGCCTGGGCGGCGTGCTGCTGAATGCCGCGCTCAATTATGTGCTGGTGTTCGGCGCGCTCGGCCTGCCCGCCCTTGGGCTGGCCGGCGCGGCGGTGGGAACCGCCTTGTCCAACTGGGCGATGGTGTTCGCCATCGCTCGCCACTGCCGGCATCGACTCGGCTACCGCTTTCGCTGGCGCTCGCTCTCGGGACTGGACGGACAAACCTGCCGCGAGCTGCTCCGCATCGGCCTACCCTCCTTCGCTGTTGGCTTGTTCGAAAGCAGCTTGTTCGGCGTGGTGACGCTGCTGGCGGGCTACTTCGGCGTCGCCTTCATGGCCGCCACCACCATAGCCATCTACGTGGGCGATCTTTTCATCATCCTGGCGTTGGGAATAGGCGACTTGCTGACCGTGCAACTGGCCGCCAAGGCGGCGCGCGGCGATGTGCGCGGCGGCCGCCGGCTGGCCTGGAGCGCCCTGCTCTTAATCAGCGCGCTGACCGCGCCCCTGGCCGCGCTTTGCTGGTGGCTGCCGGACTGGATCGCCGGCATCTTCATCGACACCGCCAAGGCCGAGGCGGCCGAGGTGTTGCGATACGCCCAAATCCTGCTGGGCATACTTGCCTGGTTCTTGCTGGCGGATGCCGCTCAAATCATCTTGTCGCGCAGTCTGAAAGGCATGCGCGACACATTGGCGCCAATGTGGATCGCCAGCATCGGCTATTGGCTGATAGGCATAGGCGGCGGCTGGATGCTGGCCACCCAGGGCGGGCTGGGTGGCGTCGGCCTCTGGTATGGGCTGGCCGCGGGGCTTAGCCTGGCGGCGCTTGCGCTGGCGTGTCGGCTAGGCGCATGGACTCCGCCCAAGGCCTTATCCGCGCGTAGATAAAGGCGGCGCGCAAACATCCGCGCTTATTGATCTTTCTGCGGCGCATTCATTTCCCGCGGCCATTGGGAGAAGGCCATAAACCAAAGCGCGACGATGCCGAAGAAGGGAAACGCGAACAGTAGGCCGGCCCATCTCGAATACCCCATCCTCGACATCACGATCCCGGACAGCACCACCGACAAAATCGTGATCGCCGCGATCAAGAGCAGAATGATCCCGATGATCGCCATCACTTGGCGCCTTCAAACGCCGGCCATTTCGACCTGGCCAGAATCCACAGCGCCGCCAGCATGCCAAGCACCGGCACGAGCACCAGCAGCGCATAATAAGGCGGTAAGCCGACCCGCTTGAAGATGCGCCACAAGGGATAAGCCGTCACCAGAACGGCGATGACCAGGTTCACCAGAAATTCCACCAAACGCCTCCTCAAAAGCATGCCGCCGTCGGATCAAGGGCGGCATTTTAGCACGCTCGGCCGGCAGCCATTTCAGGCCATGCCGCGCCAAAATCACGATCTTGCTGCCCCCTCCGCCTAGACGGCGGGCGGCTTGAAGCGCCCGCGTGGATGGCTGCCGCCCAAAAAATACCCCGCTGGCGCGGTAATGCCGTTCACTTAAGCAAGTGAACGGCATTTTTCATGGTGCGAATCTTGCTCATACTTCGCTCATGTTGACTCACTCATTTCCGTCCCTATGGTTGGCAAGGCTCACAAACACCCTGATTTCTCTGCTCTTTCTCAGAAAATTGATCCTCAATGGATCGTCCACGCCCTTGCAGTGACC
>NZ_MUKU01000037.1 GCF_002081825.1 Chromobacterium haemolyticum
GCCGGTTCGCCAACTGCGGCAGCCGCGCTTGCAAAGCGCGGTTGACGAAGCTGATCTGCCGGCGCTCGTCCACCAGCATCACATTGGCCGAACTGGAGTCCAAAGCCACCCGGATCCGCGCGTTCTCCACCACCATCGCCTTGGCCGCCTTCAGGCGTTCCTGCAACTTCGCCAACAGCGCAATCAGGCTCTGCTCCATGCCGGGCCGGTAGCGAATCGGCTGGGAGAAGTCATCCTTTGCGATGTGGTCCATATGCCGGAACAAGCGCTCCATCCGCCCGCCTATCGTGCGCGACACAAAACGCAGCTGCCAGAGTAGAGCACCGCCAACCAGTAGGAGTACCAACAGACCCGTTACGAGGGAGATCCACTGCAAACGGCTCATGAGCTTTTCCAACTCGACCACGCCTGCTTGAGCCCCTTTTTGGCTCAGCTCTTCCAGCTCACTCAATGCCATTACTAATGGGTTCCAATTCATAAGCATCCACTGCTTATGAGCTTGCTTGATATCGCCTTTACCATTGGCAATAGCCAAGATCAAACGATGCATTCCCGCCAGCGATTCGGCTTCTATACCCCGAATCACTTGCCGCAACTCCAACATGCGACTAGCATCTTTTTCACTCAAGTGATCTGAATGCATTTTGATATTTGTGAGCCCAGTCTCGATGCGTTTGAGTATCACCTCAGAGTCAGCAGTAAGTTTCACCGCTGCGCCTTCCCCTCCATTCAGATCTTCCACTTCCTGATGCAACGTTTGCTCATCGACCATCCAAAGAAGGACTCGCATTAAGTTAGTTGCAATCACTTGTGCATCGTTGAACACATCAGACAGTTGAGCAGAATCTTCCAATAAGGTCTGTTGCGTATGTCTCAGTTCGCTCGCAACCTTATTCTGCTGATAGGCAAAAAAACAAGCCTGCCACAATAAAACCAGCATGACCGCGATGACCAACCCAACAATTTTTTGCCTAAAAGTCATACACACCCTTAACCTTTAATTTACTCAACAAACTTTTGTTAGCAAGCCTACAAGGAAAATAAGACTGAGCCGGCACCCGTCAAGCTAATCAGGTCTTAAATCCTCAACGGATTTTCTCCTGCCGTGATCTACACATTCATATCAGCCTAGATATTCACACAACGCCCCCATTAGCCAACCTCACCTGCATCAGGACCAGATTCGGTGCTTATGGTTAAAAACCCCTCGCTTGAAGTCATGCCTTCTATATCCAATAAAATTACCATGCGCTGCTCCAATATCCCCAAACCATCTATGAAGGCAGCATCAATGATCGCCCCCAAATCCGGTGCTTTTCTCACATTATCAGGATCGAATATCACCACGTCCGATACGCCATCCACAACAATCCCCATTGTTCTACCAAGAACATTTAGAATAATCACCACGGTCATATCATCATAACTGAGTTGGCCAATGCCAAACTTCACCCTCAGATCTACAATGGGTACAATATGGCCACGTAAATTGATCACGCCACGGACAAATTCTGGCGAATTGGCTATTTTGGTCACCGGATCACAACCACGGATCTCCTGAACCTTCAATATATCAATACCGTACTCCTCATCTCCTAATCGGAATACCAACATCTCTCTATGTAGCTTCTCACTCATCTCTCTACCCTATGTTAGCCAAGTTATCGATTCGGCTGCTTCTAGCCTTGGCTAGCAGGCCCACCACATCTAGAATCAGCGCCACTCGTCCATCTCCCATGATGGCCGCACCGGATACCCCCGTCACGCGATGATAATTGGTTTCTAGATTCTTAATCACCACCTGGTATTGCCCCAGCAATTCATCAATCAATAATGCTATTTTTTCATTGTCCGACTTTAAAATCAGAGCCAGATTACTTCTGCCATAGGTAATTTTCGTGGCGCCCAATACTTCTCTCAAGGAAATTAACGGCAAGAACTCACCACGCACATTGACCAGCTTGGTGGAATTCTTCACGGTTTTGACATTATCCTGACCCAGTGTTACCGCCTCTATAATAAATGTCAGCGGCACGATATAACGCTCAGTACCAATGCGAATCGACATACCATCCAAAATAGCCAAGGTCAACGGCAAGCGAATAATCAACGACATTCCCTTGCCGGCCTCCGACTCCACCTCAACCCGCCCGCCCATTGCCTGGATATTTCGCTTTACCACATCCATGCCCACACCTCGGCCGGAAACATCCGACACTTGGTCCGCGGTTGAAAAACCAGGCTCGAAGATCAGCATTGCGACATCCCGGTCACTCATATTGTCGGAAACCGGTAAGCCATTCGCCTTGGCCTTGCTAATGATTTTGTCGCGGTGCAGGCCTTTGCCATCATCGCTAATCTCAATGACGATATCCCCGCCCTGTTGATAAGCGCGCAGTACTAGACGTCCTACCCTGGGTTTACCGCAGGTCAGTCGCTCCTCTGGCGCCTCAATGCCGTGGTCCACGCTATTGCGTACTACATGCATCAATGGATCGACCAGCTTTTCCACAAAGCCCTTGTCGAGCTCGGTATGCTCGCCCTCCATCTTCAATTCGACTTCTTTACCCAATTGCTGGGCCAAATCCCTGACCACCCGTGGAAAACGCTGAAACACCGAGGAGATCGGCAGCATGCGCACCGACATCACAATCTCTTGCAACTCGCGCGAATTGCGCTCCAGTTGATTCACACCAGCTTGTAAGCCATCCACCGCCACATCCTCGATCTCGCGCACCATTTGTGCCAACATCGACTGAGTAATGACCAGTTCCCCCACCAAATTCAACAACTGATCCACCTTATCCACACTAACGCGGATCGAAGACGTTATAGCCCCGGATTTGGGCGCGGCTTTTTCATGCTCTACCCGGCTAGGCTCCAGCACCGCCAATACCTCTTCAATGCAGGCGCCATCCACCAGCCCATCATGTAATGGCGTGATGGACGGCAAGGATTCGGGCGCATCCGGCACGGTAGCGCCGACTACACTGCCGCTCGCCGCGACCCCAGGTGCCCCTGCCACCACCGGCACGAAGAAACCATAACCCTCGCACTCCTCGGTCCAATCGATCGACGCGCGGGCCTGCTCGCCGGAACTGTCGATGGTCAAGCGGTCGGGGTGAATCAGGAAGGTCAAGGTCTCACGGATATCCTCCGCGCTATTTTCCGTCGCCAACACATACAGCCACGGCGAATGATGATCGCCAACGCGGCAATCCTTGATCGCGCCATAGCTGCTCAAACAAGATTGCACCGCGGCATCGTCCACCACATCCCCCGCCGCGATGCGTACATGCAAACACCCCGCAGGTGGAGTCACCGACAAATCCTCAGCCGGACACAGCGGCATGACGGTGGACTGAACATCCACCTCATCCGCGGCCTTGCCCTCCCCCAATGCCTCAAGCAATACCATCAGCTCCGCGATCTCAACCTCCGGCAAAGGCGTCTCATGCTGATAAGCCAACACCATTTGCGCCAACACATCGCGAGCGCGCAAAAAACCATCGATCATCCGTGCGTGCAACGGCAGGTTGCCTTTCCTCACCTTATCGAGCACGCTTTCCAGCACATGAGTAACGCTGGTCAACTCCTTAAACCCAAATGCGCCGGCGCCTCCCTTGATGGAATGGGCAGCCCGGAAAATCGCATTCAACTGCTCTTCGTCCGAAGCGTGGATATCACAGGCCAGCAATAAGGATTCCATTGCCGCCAGATGCTCCATCGCCTCCTCAAAAAACACCTCGCTAAACTGACTTAAGTCTATGGACATGATTTTCTCGCATGCTTGTAGACAAGGCTTCGCCCCGCCCCAAACTCTTATTACCTAATTAGAGCGGCCAATATCATCAGTTTTACTTATCATGCCGGCAGTCTTGTACGCGGCAGAAGGCCTAAGCTGGCATCAGCTAGCTGACTAGAACACAACGATGCCTAGTGCCTTAACTTTTTTGCGCGGGTCAATTCACTCGCACCAAACAGGAAATAGAGCTCCACTCAAAATGGCCTGTGCCACACAAACTGTTTAACCGATAATAACCACTTAACCAATTAAACGCCTGACCATTTCCAGCAAACGTTCCGGGTGTACCGGTTTCAACATCCAGCCTGTGGCGCCGGCCTCACGCCCCTGCAGTTTCAAATCATTGCCAAACTCGGTAGTGATTACCATGATGGGCACCATCGCATACGGTTCCAGGCGTCGAATCGCTCGCAACATGGAAATGCCATCCATATGCGGCATATTATAATCAGTCAAAATAAGATCATAAGCGCCCTCTCTGGCACACCTTAAGCCAGCTTCACCATGCTCAGCCTCAGATACTAAATAGCCACCCGACTGCAATACATGCCCCAGCATGCGCCGCATGGTTACGGCATCATCCACTACCAAAACTTTTTTCCCCACTTTATTCACCATGCCTATATTTATCCTTCCCACTGTCTCCATTTCCCCTAGATGGCAAATTCGATATTCGAATGATTTTTAAATTCAAGGCATCAAAAATACTATGCTTGACAACAAAAAACCTGGGCCACATTAGCCCTGCCACTAAAGAACAGCTTGCATAAATGGTAACACCCATATGGTCTAACGACATAAATCATGAATTTACGCAGTGTAAAAATCAATAAGGGTTATTTTCCCACTACGGCTTGCCACTTGGTGAGCGCAACAGTAACTCAACGCGGCGGTTACGCGCATGATGCGGATCTTCTGGCTGAATGAGTTGATTGTCCCCCATCCCTACCACTTGTTCGATTTGTTGCGTCGGCATGCCATCCGCCAACATCACCTGCCTAACTCGCAACGCTCGCCGGGATGCCAGCGCCAGATTATTATCGAATACGCTCGGTGCGTTATATTCCACCGCATCGGTATGACCGGTGATCATTACCTTGCCAGGTTCATCGACAATGGTCGCGACAATACCCGACAAAAGGGTATGAAAGGGCGGATTCATCACATCGCTGCCGCGTTCGAACATGCCTTTATCCTGAGTATCCTGAATGCGGATGCGCAAGCCATCCGGCGTTGCCTCCACTGACACATTCTGCTGCATATCCAGCGCCTTGGCTTTTTGCATTACCTGCTGCGCCAAATCTTTTTGCATACGCCGCAGTCTTTCTTGCTCGCTGGACGCCGCCTCCAATTGACTGCGGCTATTTCTTTCCGCCCTATCCTTTTCTGCCAGACTGGGCCGCTTGCTATTCATCTCAAATGGCCCTGTTCCACCCTCGTGAAACGGCATGCCGCTAACCGCGGCTTGGATTTCTCGCAATTCGCTTCTAGTCGACGCTTGGGTCAGCCAAAGCACCATGAATAAAGCCATCAAGGCCAAGGTAAAATCAGCAAATGCGACTTTCCAGGAACCGGAAGCCTGCTCTTCATGATTTTTGCGAGAAATTTTACGCACCAAGATCATTGGCGTAGCATTATCTTTCATCAAGATGGACCCGTTCTTTTCTTAAACTTCCATGATCCAGCTTTCCAGCTTGGCAAAGCTGGGTTTCATCTCCAGCGGAATCAACTTCCTGCCAGCATCCACCGCCAATAAAGTCGGCTTACCGGCCAATTGCGCGCACAGCACCACTTTTACGCAGACCAGGGCGGAAAACCGTTTTTGCACTTGACTCACCATCGCCGACGACAAAGGCTCCAAAATGCCGTAGCACATCAAAATGCCAATAAACGTGCCCACCATCGCCGCGGCGATCTGTACCCCCACCGACACCATGGACTCGCCGATATTGCCCATCGTGGTCACAATGCCGAGCACGGCAGCCAAAATGCCAAAGCCTGGCATCGCCTCGCCCACTTTCCCCAAGGAGCGCGCCGGCTTCAACAGCTCCTCCTCAATCGCCATCAGCTCCTGATCCAACATGCCTTCCAACTCGTGGGGTGAGATTTTTCCCATAGCCATCAAGCGAAAATTATCTACAATGAAAGACACCAGATGATGATCCGCCTGGATCAGCGGATATTTGCCAAACAAGGCGCTGTCCTCGGGATAATCGACATGGCCATCCAAGGCCTTTAAGCCCCCATCCTTGACCATTTCCAACAGCTCGTACAACAACAACAGCAATTGGCGTTGAAACTCTTGTCCATCCTGCTTGGGCATGAACACCACCCAGCGAATTTGCACCCACATATCACGCAACACATGCATTGGATTGCTAATCACCAATGCCCCCAATCCCGCGCCAAAAATGATCATCAGCTCAGTTGGCTGCCATATCGCATGCAGCGAACCGCCATGCAATACAAAGCCACCAAACACGCCAACGGTCAGCAGCAACATGCCAATTGCAAAGCGCATCCCATCCCTCCTGATTTCAAAATAAATACCGTATTATAGATAGGCACCGCCTGAACATTGCCGCACCCACCGATGAAATTCGCTGAAAATCAATGATTTCGCCCGCCACATTCTCATGTTGAGGCGTCAGCAAAGTAGCTTGCTTAATTTCTGAAATTCAACAATTTCAAAGCCCTATTTTTAAAACATACAAACCAAAAAATCGAAAAAAAGCCAGCCGCAAGGCTGGCTTGAACACATAGGTCAACAACTAAGGCTTAGCTCAACAGCGCCAGCACGTTCTGGTCGGCCATCGTCGATTGCTTCAGCATCTGCACCGCGGCCTGGGTCTTGACATTGAAGGAGCTTTGCACGGTAGATTCCTCAGCCATATCGGTGGACTCGATACCATCCTTGGAGCTGCGCATGGCTTCAGTCATATTGTCGTTACTGCGCTTGCTGGAATCCAGACGGTTGATCGCAGCACCGATGGCGGAACGGAATTCACCGGCTTGGTCAGCGATCAGACTCAAGGCACCGATCATCTTCTGTGCTTCGCCTGCATCAGAAATACCCTTTGTAACTGCCTCGGTCTTACCACTATCCTTATATCCGACATATTCGAACTTTGCAGGATCGCTGTCATCCACTTCAATTCCCAGCTTGACAAGCTCTGGATTAAGCTTATACGCGTCCGCATCACCCTTATCATCAAAGACAAACTTACCACTCTTGTCTTTTACAAAAAGATCAACCTCAGTGCCATCCTTTCCAATAACTTTTTCGTCAAAATTAACTCCAGAGACGAGCTTTTTTCCTAGCGCAACAGTAGCATCCGCCAAGGTTGCTGCCTTCGCCGCATCCTTCTCCCATACTTTTTCGTCAGTCTCCTTAACCAGACCACCAACCGCCTCATGAATTGCCTTCAACAATACAGACTTGTCAAATGCCAGCTTTTCATCCGCACCCGCGCCAATCTGGAAGTTTAACGCCTCTTCCAGCTTACCCCCTACCAGCAGCTTTTCATCGCCATAGGTCGTTTGGCCCAAGATTTGCTCAGCTTGCTTTTTCAGTTCCACATATTCGGCATCCATCGCCGCGCGGTCTTTCTGAGACAGCGAGCTGTCGGCGGCCTGGGTTGCCAGGCCTTTCATCTTGTCCAGCAAACCCCCCAGCTCTTCAAACGACTTGTCCGCGGCGCGCATCATATCGTTGGAACGCGAGATATTCTTGTTCGCGGCAGTCAGGCCGCTAATCTGCATTTGCAGGCGCTGGGCAATTTGAAGGCCAGCGGCATCGTCTGCCGAGGAGTTGATGCGCTTGCCGGTACCCAGGTTGGTCTGAGCGCTAGTCAATGACGACTGGTTTTTTTTCAGGATCAACTGAATTTGTTGAGCCGCCAGATTATTGTTAATGCTCATGCCCATGATTCATTTCCTTTTCATACGGTTAGATAGCAAACAGCACGCCGCCAATTCAGTACTGATTAGGGCTGCTGCTATCTATTCATAGCGACCTCATCACACAGAAATTTTAATTTAATTTAATTTTTTTTTATTTTCCTGAAAAAAACATTATTAAGATGATATCTCGAATCCATCTTTCAGCTTATTGACGCGTATGAGCTCATCCAACCATTGCCGCGACCATCAAAAAAACCACCGGTTCTTGGAACAGTGTTTAGAGTGTACTTACAAGAATGAAACTGGCGAAAGAAAGGGAAAGGGCATATCGCATCTGGAGATTCTGCAAATAAGTTCACCGTGCGACGCCACAGGAGGCGCAACAGACTCTAGGGGGGGCTCGAAAAACCGTCGCGAGCGGTTCGAGAGCAAGGCGCATAGCGACCGAGATAGTACAAGGAGTACAGCGAGGGAGCGAGCACGGAGCAACGCCGCTATCGGACCGTGCAGCAGGTTTTTCGAGGTCCCCTCTAATACTGACTCTTAACCACTGCGGCCAAGGCCTCATAACGAAGCTCGCGAGGTTTCTGCGTGATCAGGAAGGGGAGGCAAAGCAGGCAAGTCGGCATAGGAGCATGCCATCTACGGGAGGAGGCTCGGTTCTTAGTGCCTGTTCAAAGTCTTGCGAACCAAGCGCGACAGGGCGAAAACGGCTGAGGAAGCGGAATGTACGGACAGTACCAAGCCATCTAAAGCGGCACTCCCCGTGCGACGTCTGGCGACGCGCAGCGGACTGGGCACCGCTTCTCAACGCACCGGGCCAGGGAGCCCCCACTCCATGGCAAAACGCGAACCAGCAAGCAATACGCGGCACAAGGGACGGCAGCGCCGCCACCCTGCGCCCCGCCGGATCAATACGCGCGCATGATGTCCGCCAGCGCCGGTGGGACGCGCCCCACCGCGGTCAGCAAAGCCTGCATGCCAAAATAATCCTCGGCGGCAAAAGCCTGCGCCAAGGCCTGGCGCGCGCCCTCCACCCCCTGCCCATCGCCGCCAAGCAAGTGCTGGTCCAATAAGGTCACGATATCGGCTTGGCGCATACGGACTTCCGCCTTGACTCTGGCCACCCGCTGCAAGGCTTCGGTCGCCTGGGCCTGGCTCGAGGCCAGGCGGGAAGGGCGGGTCCAATCCTCCGGTGAAATGACAGCAGGTAGCGGCTGCAAGGGCAGCTCAGTCTGTCCCCTCGCCGGAAACAACCCATCCTCGCCAGTCACGGTCAACCGACCCAACAGCGCCGGCGCGTCCAACTCCCGCATCGACAACAGCAGACGACCGTCTGCATCCTGCTCCACCAGCAGACCAAAAACCGCCAAGGCGCGGTCCCAAGCACGCGCCTGCTCGACTCCATCCATCTCCGCGCGCAAGTTCAAGAAACTTTGCCGCTGTCCGCAACGAAAGCTCAGCCTCTCCGCCGGCAGCAGCGCGTGCTGCGCGCCTTGCAACACAAAACGACAACGCGCCGCGCCGGCGCCACACCAATGCAGCCCATCATCCAGGCCTGCGGCCGTTAGCGGCAAGCGCTGCGCCCAGCAGCGCCTGACCGCCTCCGCCGGCTGGCGCAGGACAGCCGCATTGGCCCTGTCATTCGCCAATAAGGACGCCGAACGCCGAAACCACTTCAGGTCATGGCTCAAACGATCCAGATACAAGATCAAGCGCTGCGCCTGGCTGGCTTGCGCATTTACCAAGCGCTGCGCCACATAGCGCAGCGGTATCCGGCTGGCGCTGCCCTGGTTCGGCAACGGCACCGGCGCCGCCAATGCTTGTCGAGGCCGCAATGCCGGCTGAGCCGCCTTACTGGTCTGAGCCAGCAAGCTGGCCGCCGCCCGCTCCAGCGTAACGGCCGCGCCACGTCGAATCACTGTCATCGATTACAGAATATCCCACACAGAAGTCGACATCATTTTGGCATACGCTTTCTGCGTGCCCTCCAGTGCCGTCAAATAACCATTGATGTCCATCACTTCTTTGCCCATATCCGCGCCGTCGATCCCCTCGCTGCTCACATCCAGCATCAGCGACACACCGCCATGCGCGCTACCTAGCGAGTCCGCAGAATTCCTGATATTGCCGGTCACGGCAATCTTGTTGTCCACCGACCGGCTAAACCGCTCCAGCCCCTCCAACGCGGCAGCCAGTTGCGGCTCCACATCTCCCGGCGTCTTCGACTGCGATGCAGCGTCAATCGCCTGGTCCAGGCCATTCAAAAAATCCGCCATTTCTTCCAGCGTGACATTCGCCGGCAGCCAATCACTGGCGCCCACCTGAATTTTCTGCTGTTCCAGATTACCGTTCCAGCTATAACGTTGCCCAGCCGCTTGCTTGGCGTCATAGGCAAGCGGCGGCGTCATCACCGCCGAGCCGGAAAAAATATACTGATTGCCATAATCCTTGGAATTGGCGCGGCTGAATAGATTATCGCGCAAGGTGGCTAAGCGTGCCGCATGAGTGGCCAGATCGGACTCGCTATTACCGCCATCTTTTGCCTGCAGCAAGCTGGTTTTCACCTCAAGCAGATCCGCGAACATGCTTTGTAAATGTTCTTCATTCTGCTGATGCCGGCTCTTCAATTCACCAATATTGCTCTCATATTGAGACAGTGCCGACTGCATTTGCTCGAAACGCGCCTTCTTCATCGCCCCCAGCGGGTCATCTGACAGACGCAGAATGTTTCGGCCACTGGAAAGGCGCTGCATCGAGTCCGACTGAGCCGCTTTGGCCCTTACCATCAAGCCCAGCATCAGATCATGAATTTGCTGATTCGTTACCATCATTTTCAAACACCTCACATGGCGTTAAGCATCGTATTAAAAATATTTCTGCACACCTCAAGAACCTTGATATTGCTATTCATCATCTGTTGATATTGAAAAAGCGACCCGGCTTCATAATCGTCAGAGATACCGCTGGTCTGCTGCCAACTACTATAAACAGTCTCATAGCGCGCTTCTTCCATGGCGATGGCGTCTTTATTTCCCTTGGCGGCGGTACCCACCTTATTCATCATCAGCGCCAGCCCCCCCTCAAGACTACTCTTACCCATACCCTCCAGCTCGATATCCTGATCT
Organism: Chromobacterium haemolyticum; assembly: GCF_002081825.1. Lineage (GTDB taxonomy): Bacteria > Pseudomonadota > Gammaproteobacteria > Burkholderiales > Chromobacteriaceae > Chromobacterium > Chromobacterium fluminis. The sequence continues at coordinate 10,837 of NZ_MUKU01000037.1, forward strand.
TTCACCTTAATCAGCAGGTTCAAGTTGTCGGAATTACCCTCAACCCCGCTTCCCGCCTTGCCTGAAAAGGCTAGTTCTTCCGGCTTCAATGCCTCCAGCTCGATGCGCCCGGTGTTGGCATCCAGCTTGAACAGATCCTTACCAGGATTGCCGGCTTGATCAAAACCTTTTTTATGCTGAGCGTTATAACGCTCGGCTGTTTCCTTAATCAGCTGCTGATGCGCGCGCATATGCGGACGCAAGGTATCATGCTCATAATCATCCAGGCCTTTAAGTTTTCCACCCAGATCATTGCGCGGCACTTGAAACTCCTGCCGTCCCGAAACAATGCTGATCTCTTGCTGACCATCCTTGCCCTTGGTCACTTTCATTTCGTAGGCCTTGGCGCCTACCACCAGCGGCTGACCACCTTTCAAGCTCACATTGACGGTGCCATTGGCCATGATGGTCGCCTGCCCGCCGGACGCTGCGGCAAGCTGCTTCATCAGATTATCACGCTCATCAAATAGTGCCGCGCGTCCTTCTCCCGCGCCATCAGGCATAGACAGAATCTGCTTATTCACCTCGGCCATATGGCCTGCCAGGCTATTGATGTCCTCTATCGTGCTCGATCTGTCCTGCTGAACGGTATTGAGTTGACTATTCAAGGTATCGGTACGGCCATTAAATGCCCTAACCATATTGGCCGCCGCATCCAATACCGAGGAGCGCAACTCCGGCTTACCTGGATCCGTACTCGCTTTACTCAATGCCGCGAAGAAGTCCTTCATTCCCAAGCCGCCGCCAGCCTTGGCGTAATTGCTGACCTCCGAACCTTGCAACTCATTATAATAGGCGCCTACCGAGTCAAACTGTTGAAGTTTGCTAGCTGCATCCCATAAGCGCTGATTAATATAGTTATTGCTAATCCGAAGAACTCCGCTGCTGGCCACGCCACCATAAGACAGCGAGCTAAAAACGACATCCCGTCTTGCATAGCCCACAGTCTTTAGATTCGCCATGTTCAACTGGGTAATATAGACACCATTCTTTGCAGCGGCGATGCCTGACAGAGTAATATGATTAGAAAACATATGGCCACTCCACACCTAAAATATTTGCCAGCACACTCGTCGATAGTCCACCCATATTCAGTCCCAATAGTCACTGGGGAAAGCCATGTCCATCATTCGAGTTCCCTATAAGACATTAAGCGACCATTTCCAGGAAAAACTTAGTCTTATTCTAAAAATAGGCAAGATTCATCAACAAAACCCACCCCGATGGCATGGAAAAACATTGCCATGCCTGGCCAAGCTAAACGACGGCTGCTTTTAGTGCTGCCTCAGCGGCAAAGCCGGAAGTATTAGCCACGATTACAATCTCATGAGCTGCAGCCGGACAAGGGAAACTACTAAAGAAATGAAATGTCGGTATCATTGATGGGTATTCCAAATGCCGTACTCATTCCATGACGTGCCGAGAAATGTAGATTTTGCGCAGGGCCTTAGCCCAAGAGCATGTTCAAAATCTCGTAAGCTAGTAGCGCGAGACCAGGCAAAACGGTTGAGCAAACGGAGTTTACCAATGCCAAATAAGCAAAGCTGAAGCCATACTCGCCGCGCGACCCTGCACAAAGCGCAGCAGACTTTGAAGCGCTGCTTATGAGCACCCAAAAAAACCCCTGATGCTGCGCTGCGCCAACTTGCCGTATCAAGTACCGCCTGCATCGGCGCGCCTTGCCTCAACCGCGAGACTGATTTTTGTTTGCCACTCCAAGCGCATCATGCTGAGACAGTCGGCAACAGAAGCGGCACCGGCCTGCCTTATCACCGGCACAGCCGCCATTGCCATTAAGTCGTCATGGTTTTGATCAGATAGTCCGCCACGCCAAAAGCACGCTGCTCTGCCATCGCGCCAGCAAACTGCTGATCGATAAAATCAGCCACCTCTCCTGCCGTGCGTTCGCGCGCTTCACTACTGTCGGGATTGATCGCGCGTATGGATTTACGCATTTCCGCCAAGTTGCGGCTGATCAACAAGGCCTCAAATTGGATCGCCGCCTGCTCCAATGCCCCATCGCGGACCATCGCTTCAGCCGCAATCATTTTGCTCTGCCCAATGCCCACCGGCATGTGCATCGATAACTGCATATCTTCTCCTTATCATCTCAAAAAGCCGCTTGCTTAGAGCCACTAACAAAGCCTCATAGAGAACCTAAACCAAGGCGCGCCGACGCAGGACATACCCGTAGGCGCAACGCAGGATCAGGGATTTTGTTAGAACCTGTTTACGATCTGCTGCGCGTCGGCGATACAGCGTTGAAAACACCTTCGAAATGCTCATGTACCGTGTGTACACTCCGCTTTCTCCGCCGTTTTCGCCTTGTCTCACCTTAGCTCGCGAGATCGTAAACACGTTCTTAGCGGGTCTTAGCCCCAAAGCCACCTTACACTCCCTGCATCAAGCCCACCTGCCTGGCCTGTCTTGCTTGCGAAGCGCCAACCAGCTTGTCGAGGTCCTCCAGCAATCGTCTTAAATCACCAGCAACTCGCCATTCAAGGCGCCCGCCTGGTCCAATGCCTGCAAGATGGCCATCACGTCATCCGGCTGAGCACCGATCGCGTTGAGCGTCGTTACAATATCTTGCAGTTGCGCACCGGCTGGCCACTGGAACATCTTGCCGCCGTCGCGATCCACCTGCACATCCGATTCAGGCGTGACTACGGTACGTGCGCCACCGCCAATACCCATATTGGGTTGACTGACATTGAAACGCTCGCTGATAACCACCTTTAGCGCGCCATGGGACACCGCGGCCGGCGATACCGTCATACCCTGGCTGATCACCACCGTACCAGTACGGGAATTGAAGACCGCGCGTGGAGACTCCTGGCCAACCCTTACCTCCAAGGCATTCAGCCTGGCCATGAAGGCGACACGTCGGGTCGGCTCCATCGGCGCGTTCACAACAATGCTGGTGGCGTCCTTGCTGCTGGCGGTTGCCCGGCCAAACTGGCGGTTGATAGCCTCGACGATATTGCTGTTGGTCTGAAAATTAGGACGCTTCAGATTCAGGCGTATCGTCGACTGGCGGTCGAAATCAGTTTCCACCTCGCGTTCAACCGTGGCCCCCTGCGGGATCCGGCCAGCAGACGAGGAGTTGATCCGCACGCTGGAGCCGCTGCGGCCTTGGGCCGCCACGCCGGGCACCACGACATTACCTTGCGCCAGCGCGTAGACCTCGCCATCCGCGGCGCGCAATGGCGCCAATAGCAAAGTGCCTCCGCGCAGGCTTTTGGCATCGCCCACCGACGATACCGTCACATCGATGCGCTGACCGCGCCGATAGCCGGGCGGCAATTCCGCGCTCAGCATCACCGCAGCCGCATTGCGCGAACGCAAGGAAACGCCCTCCGGCACCGATACGCCAAACTTCTTCAGCGTATTGGCCACCGACTGCCCGGTGAACTTGATCTGCTGACCATCGCCGCTGCCATCCAAGCCAACGATCAGGCCATAACCGATCAATTGGTTTTCACGGATGCCCTCGATATTAGCCAGGGAAGCAAGCGGCGCAGCCTGAGCCGCCGGCATGCCCATCAGCGCCAGCCACATTAGCAAACTTATGCTCACGCGTTTCATTAAAAAGGCACCACCGGACTATTGAGGAAGCGGGAGAACCAGCCTGCGGCATTGGCGTCGGACAAGGCCCCTTTGCCCACATACTGGATGCGCCCATTCGCCAGACGGCGGGAAGAGATTCGGTTGTTGGCGTCAATATCGGCCGGCCGCACATAGCCCGCCAGACGCAAGATCTCCTCACCCTGATTCAAGCCGAGGATCTTCTCGCCCTGAACCCGCAGCAAACCATTGGCCAACACCTGCTGCACCACCGCCGTCACCTCGCCGGTCAAGGTATTCTGCTGCGAGCTGCTGCCATTGCCGGAAAACCCCCGGTTGGCATCGAGATTGGCTTCGCCAAGATGGCCGCTAGCCGACTTGACCCCCATATTGCTGCTCTTGTCGAAGCTGGTGCCGGCCCGCTTGCTGGCCTGCGTCGCCTCATCCAAGGTCACCGTCAGCGTGTCCCCGGCCCGGAATGCGCGGGTATCCGACGCCACCGCCATTGCCGATGCCACATTGAAAACGCCGCCGGACTGCCCCCGCAGCGGCGCAGACTCCGGCAGTGGCGGCAAGGACACGGTAATGTCCCGCGGCGGCACATTGATGGTGCAAGCCGCCAGCGGCAGCCATAGCATGCCAAGGCAGAAAGTGGAAAGCCTAGCCATTATCGTGCTGCCTGGGCCAATTGCTTCTGCATATCGTCGGCGGCGCTCAGCACCTTGGTGCTCATCTCGTAAGCGCGCTGGGTGGCCATCATATCCACCATCTCTTCAACTACCTGCACATTGGAACCTTCGAACATCCCGCTCTTCAGCTTGCCGAACACGCCGGTTCCCGGCTCACCCTCGGTGGGTGCACCGCTGGCCACGGTTTCCTGGTACAGATTGTCGCCCAATGCCAGCAAACCGGCCGGATTCGCGAAATTCGCCAACTGCAGCTGCCCCAGCTCCACCGTCCCCGTGCCCACGGTCGCCACTACATCGCCGCCCGCGCCGATCGAGACCTTGCTCGCGTCTTCCGGAATAGTGATTTCCGGCACCAGCGACAGGCCCTGACTGTTGACCAGACGACCCTCGGCATTGCGTTCGAACTTGCCTACTCGGGTATAAGCCATCTCACCATCCGGCCGCTCCACCTGGAAGAAGCCACGGCCCTCGACCAATACGTCCAGCTCTCCGCCAGACGACTCAGCCTGCCCCTGCGTAAACACCTTGGAAGTGCCCACCAGGCGCGTGCCGCTGCCCAATTGCACACCGAGCGGAGAATCCGTATCCGCGTTCAACTTATCGCCCGGCATCCGGTCCAGGCGGTAAGCCAGGTCCTCGAATACCATGCGGTCGCGCTTAAAACCCGCAGTCTTCACATTGGCCAAATTATTGGCAATCGCCTGCAGACGCGCATCCTGTGCCTGCATCCCGGTTTTACTAATCAACATGGCTTGATTCATTCTGCAAACTCCCGTTAACCGCGCATCAGACGATTGCCCGCATCCGCCATCTCGTCGGCGGACTTGTACATGCGCATCATCATTTCAAAATCACGCTGCAAAGACATGGTGGCCACCATCTCCTCCACCGGGGAAACATTGCTGCGCTCCAGATGCCCCCCCTTGACTTGCACCGTGTCGCTGGCCGGCAACTCCGCGCCGTCGGCGCTGACCAGCAAACCCGTGCTGGTCTTAAGCACTCCGCCGGGGCCCGCAGTTACCAGTTTCAGCTTATCGACAGTCTCCGCCTGGCTTTCGCCATCGGTGGTGACGGAAATGGTGCCATCCGCGCCAATGCCGAGACTGCTGAACTCGGGCAGCATGATAGGACCGCCCTCCCCCAGCACCATGCGGCCATCCAGCAGCAGTTGGCCTTCGGCATCGATCTGAAAATGCCCGCTCCGGGTATAAGCCTCACCGCCGCCGTCCTGCACCGCGAAATAGCCATCCCCCTCGATCGCCGCATCCAGCTCGCGCCCCGTCCTGTCCAGCACCCCAGAATGAGTGCTGACCGCATGGCCGGCCAGCAAGGTCTGATGGCGCGCATCATAGCCAAACCCCGGCACCGTACTGGCTTGCGCCACCTGCATGTCGGCACGGAAACCATCGGTTTGCGCATTGGCGATATTGTTCGCGCGGATTTGCAGCGCCTGCTGGGTACGGCTAGCGCCGCTCATGACGGTATAAATCAGCGGATCCATGCTTAAGTCACCTGCATCAGCGCGCGCATCATCTCGTTATTAGTAGAGATTACTTTGGAGTTGGCTTGATAATCGCGCTGTGATCCCATCATCGCCACCAGTTCCTGAGTCAGATCCACATTCGATCCTTCCAAAGCACCGCCAACCAATCGACCCGCCATGCCTTGATCCGGCTTGCCAAACAAGGGGGTACCGCTGCCAGCGGTCGACTCCCAGGAAGTATTGTCGGTTTGCTTCAATGCATTGGCGTTGGCAAACGACGCCAGCGCCACTGTCCCCACTTTCTTGGTTTGCCCATTATTATATTTGGCGATTACATCACCATTTTTTTCGATCTCCACCTCGACAAACGAGCCTGAAGCATTGCCATTGGCCGCTTCCTTGGATGGCGGCTTATCCTCGCCACCATACATTGTCGTGCCGGAGTAATTCACATCAATGGACAGTGGATTCGCATCCTGCGGCGTTCCCAAATCAAGGGCAAACTTTTCACCATTCGTCAGCTTGCCCTGAGCATCAAACTCCAAATCATGCGTTTTACCAGGGAGCACCTCCCCATCCATCGCATAATGCACCTTGACCTTATTACCCGGCTCTTTGACAAAATACTGAGTCACCTCATGCTCACGACCCAAAGAATCGTAAACTTTGACAGTCGATGACTTGTTAAAAGAATCTCTGTCTTTTGGATCAAAGGTATTGTTTTTAGGCACCTCCCAGTCCGCGCTCATATTCATGACAAAGTCAAGTCTATCGCTGGCCGCCGCCGGGATATCGCCCGTTTCCACCTTAAGATCGCCAAATGCCCCACCCATGCCATAGCCTTGCAACGTTCGGCCAAATGGATCAACAACATGACCATCTTTATTCATTTCAAAGCGACCAAAACGGGTATATTTCATTACCCCATCCAAACCCTTGACTGCAAAAAAGCCATTGCCTTCGATAGCAGCATGCAGTTTGCTATTACTAGTCCCAATACTGCCTGCTTGCGTCATGCTCTGCCAGTTTGAGCTCACCGCCACGCCTGCAGGCTGACTACCCGCCAACATCGCGGCAAAATTCACCCCTATGCTTCTATAACCATTGGTACCGCTATTGGCCACATTATTGCTAATCGCCGCTAATTGCCGGCTCACCGCATTCAATCCACTCAATGCAATATTGTAACTCATGCCACTACCCTTCTAAAATTTGACTTGGTGGTTTGCTCGTTTTGTAGGAATTTCATAACCTTACTGACATTAACCGAACCTACACCCTTCACTTTAGCCAAAATGCCTTTATCGGGATGTCTTTCAATACTTTCCAAAACACCGGCAATCTGCACACTTGGCGTTTCTTTAGTCGAAGTACTCACCTTGATTTTATATTTACCTTCCGGCAACTTATGCTGCTTCGGATCGATTTCAAAATCAATTTGGCCCTTACCTTGCGAAACCGTCGGAGCAATCTTATACTCCTTGCCCTGCTCATCCACCAATACCAATTCGATTTTATCGCTACTGTCTTTTAGTTCGAATCGCCCCTTGATCTTGTCTGCAGCCACCTCAATACTGTCGGTTTCCACCATCACCGTTCGCCCCACATGTCCAGACAGGGAAGAGAACAATGACTCCATAGTCAGACTTAGATTTACATTGGAAACATTCACCAATCCCTCGGTCAGTTCCAACTGCGTCAACTGCGCCATCTGGCTGACCATTTGCGATGAATCCATTGGATCCAATGGACTCTGGTTTTGTATTTGCGCTAGCAGCAGCTTCATGAAAGTGTCGCCTAATCCACCACCGCCGTTATTATTAGCGGGCGGCTTATCCTGCGTGGCTTTATCTTCGGGCTTATCCGCCGAAGCATAACTTCCGATTTGCGGTACCTGACTCATCACTATTGCCCCATTTTCAGCAGCGCTTGCTGCATGATATTACTCCGCGTCAGCAATTCCACATTGCTGGCGAAAGCGCGCGATGCGGATAGCATGTCCGTCATTTCCTCGACCATATCGACATTCGAATAAAAGACATTGCCGCTCTCATCCGCCATCGGATGCCCCGGCTGATAGACTTGGCGCAGCGGTTGCGGGCTTTCCACCACATCCAAAACCTGTACCCCCACCGCGCCATCGGCCACCTTGCCGCCTTGCAGCAGCATCGAGGCAAACACTGGCTTGCGCGCGCGGTACGCCTCGCCCTCACCCTCGGTTGCCACCTCGGCATTTGCCATATTGCTGGCAATCGCATTCATCCTCACGGTCTGCGCCGTCATCGCTGATCCAGCAATCTGCGCAATATCGCGAAAACTCATCTCCTTACGCCTCCCCACGAATTGCGTGCATCAATCCGCTGACTTTTAAGTTAATAAAGGACAGGCTGGTTTGAAAATCATTGGCGGTTTGCGAGAATGCCGCCTGTTCAACACCAAGCTCAACCGTATTGCCATCTTTTGATGGCAGGTTTGGTCGTCGATAGCCTCGCGCAACCCCAGCATCCAGTCCGCTACTCAAGCCCGCCGCCCCGTGCCGGGCGGAAGCCATCGCCTCCTTGAAATCCAGATCCACCGCCTGATAACCCGGCGTGTTTTGATTCGCCAGATTGGAAGCAATCAACTTCGTACGCTCCGCATGCAGCTGCAGCGCCATTGAATGCACTCCTAGCACACCTCCCAGATCAAATGCCACAACGCCTCCTAACACTTGCTTCGAATCGCCAACCTGTTGCATTCTGTCAGAAAAATTTTCTTTTCCACTCAGCAAGATACGTCGTTTCATCGAAATTCACGAAAGATTCACACCATGTCACCCCTCTTTAATACCGCCAGATTATTAAAACTCTCACTCATGCTTTCATTCAGCATGCCCTTGCACGCCAAGCCCTCAGCCCAGGAACAGATAACTAAGGCGGTGCAAGCGCACTTTGCCCAAATCGGCTTGAGCCATGGCGTGAGAAACCTCCGGGTGGAGTTGCAGATCCCCACACCCGAAGCAATATGCGGCAAGCCCTATATTGTCCGTATCAACCCACAAAGAAACTTAGGCAAAGTGGCCTTCCACGCACAATGCGTGGATAAACCGACTGCTACTTTTTCCATGCAAAGCCGTATCAAGATTTATGCACCCATCCCCACTGCCAAACATGATCTTGCATCAGGAAAGCCCATCCAGGCGCAAGACTTGATCTTGGCTGAACAGCAATTAACATCGTGGAATAAGCTGGTATTAACACCGGAACACGCACTAGATAAAAGTCTCAGGCGCAGAGTAAGAGCGGGACAGCCCATTCTGCAAAAAAGCCTGCGTTCCACTATTTTGGTAAAACGCGGCCAAAGTGTGCAGATCAAGGCGAGCATGGGGGGAATAATGATTAGCGCGCCAGCGGTGGCGATCACAGCTGGCGCGCTAGGTGATATGATTACAATCAAGAACAGCACGACAGGAAAAACCCTCAGCGCCCACGTCACAGCCGCCGGCGAAGTTACACCGCTGGCGGCTACCGAATAAGTTGATTCGTCCTTCCCTGCTTGATCGCCGCAATTTCCGCGGCGACTTCTGATATTTTAGCGGCATAGCCGGGGTCGGTCGCATAGCCGGCCTTAGCCAGCTCAGCGCCAAAGCGCTGCGCATCGCTACCACTACCCAACACATTTTGATAACGAGCCTGGCTGCTAAGCAAATTGGCATAATCGTCAAAAGACTGCTGATAACTGCCGTAAACCCGAAACGTATCCTCTAAACCCACCAACTGACCCGCCAGATACTCCTTGGTCATGGTGCCGGCTTTCTTCCCGCTCCAATTCAAACTTGCTTTTATTCCGAACAAGTTGTAACCATTGCTACCATTTTCCGCAGTGATAGGCTTATTGCCCCAAGCGGACTCCAGCGCGGCATGCGCCAGGATCAGGTCTTCCGACACCCCGATCTTGGCCGCCGCCTGCCTGGCCAAAGGCAGCATGCCGGCAATAAAGTCACGCTTATCCGCAAAATTGGCCTTGGTGTCATCCCTTGATTTCTGCGCGGGCAACCTAAGCGCTTCCCTTTGATAAAGCGCCGCCCGCAGCGGCGTTTGATCAAAACCTTTGGCAATGGATTGAACAATATCGTTCTGGACGCGCTGCATTTCCTGGGTGAATGAGGTCGCGCCATTCAGTGGTCGCTGCCCTTGGGAAAAGGCCGGCATAGGATCATAACGAACCCGATGGATCGCCGTCATCTCTTCAAGCATAGGTATGACGTTCGCCATTTAACAGATCCTGCAGCAAATCGTGCTGTTCACTAGATATTACAGCATTACGCTGACTTAGAAATTTGCACCGCTCCGCCTTTTCTTTCAGCATTACGCAACGTTGGTTTAACGCCTCCTTGACCCGTCCATTCAAGCTGGCGATATATTGTGTCAAACTCATATTTTCACGTGAACCGGATAAGGCACGAATCAAGACCTGCCGCTTTTCTTGCTGCTTATGCAATAATTCCGACAATGCCACCATCTGCAGGCCGGACTCCTCCAGCATTTTGGCATCATGGTGCTGCATGGCAGACAGCTGCTGCTCCAACAATGCTTGAAATGCGTCATAATGATTCAAGTCTTTGTCCAGACTTTCAATCATCACCTTCAACAGGTCTTTGCGCATTACCATTTTCTCCCTGCACGCCATGAAACTGCTGTATCATCCTTGCCAATTTTTCCGAATCAAATGGCAAGGAGCCATTTTTCAACGCCATTTTCAACGCTCTTACTTTCTCTTCATCATAGTCCGACGCCTCGCTCAATAAAGCTTCTCGGATGCTCGCAATGGCACACGGACCCGCTTCCATGTTTGTTTTGCTCGACGCGCTAGCTATTGTTTTTTTGTTTTTCCTTATATCCTTCACCGCATTCAAAAGCTGCGTGCGTTTAATCGACACCATTTTCCAAACCCCTCTACTCTTCCAGAGTCAGCGTGTTACGCATCTTCGCTAATGCCGCCCGATGAATTTGGCTCACTCTAGCCTCCTTAACTTCTAAAATGGCAGATATCTCCTTAAGCCCCATGTCAAACTCATAGTAAAGCTGAATCACTCGCTGCTCGCGCTCATCCAGCCCTCCCAAGGCCTGCGCCAGGCTTCTGCGCTGCACCACCAAGCGTTCCGGACTCGCATTATCGACCAGCGCATCCGCATGCAAGCTTTCGTCAAAACAAGCAAAGGCCTCCGCCTGATTCGCCAGTATCAGTTCATGATAGTCTTCCAGGCTTAAATCCAGCGCCATGCACATCTCTTCATCACTGGCCTCCCTGCCCAGTTGACGCCTCAGCTCCCGCTCCATATCGCGCGCGCGGTGAGCCTGCTGCCGCAGCGAACGTCTCCGCCAATCCTGCCGCCGCAACTCGTCCAGGATCCCTCCTCTCACCCGTACCGCGGCATACGCACCAAACTGTTGATCCGGCGCTCCATACCGCCTGTACGCATCCAGCAAGGCGATTAAGCCGGTTTGCTCCATATCCTCGCGGCTCATGCCCTCGCCGGTCCTGGAAAACAGCTGGCTGGCTATCCTTTTCACTAAGCTCACATAGTCTTTCAATACTTCCCACTCGGCATTGGAATCCCACTCCGGCTCACGATATACCGCTTCCATTGCGCCTACTCGGCTAAAAACTTGGTGATCTGTACCGAGGAAAATGGCTTGGCTTCACCTTGCTGCCGGTAGCTTTCGTTCAAAGCTCTTTCTATGATCAAGGTCAAATCCTTGATCGACTTTCTTTTGACCTCCTCCAGGGTAAACAGGGACAGCGCCTGCACCACCACGCTCTGTACATTGGGGGATTGATCCTTCACCACGGCCTCCTGCTTGGCCGGCGCTTTCAATACCAAATTCAACAAAGCGTAATTAAAGTTTTCGCTTGTATTTTCAGACTGCTTTAACATCACAATGATTTGATTAATTGGCACATAACGACTATTGCTTGTTGCCAACGCCCCTTGGTTGGCGCCATCCACCTGCCAGGGAAGCTTGCCAAACGCCCATAAGGTCGTCGCCGACACCACCACCACCACGATAGCGGTAATGCCCGCCACCAAACTGACAACCATTCCTTTATTCATTTCATCACCATAAGGGTTTTAATCATACCCGCAGATCTTTGTTCAACTCGGACGCAAATGCATCGACCTCTTCCGCGCTGGCTTCCCGCAAACTATGGGAGGGTTGTTTCTGCTGCGCCTGCTTGTGTTTATTACCGGAACCCGGCTCCCCCCAGTTGGCTTGCGCATTCGCATGGCGCACAATCACCTGAGCCTCGCCGCTTTGCCGCTGCGACAATTCCTCTCGCATAGTGTCGACCAAGGTATTCAACTGCTTGAACACCTCATCATGGCTGGCGATTAAATGCACTTGCATTGCGCCTGGGTTGTCCTTGATCACGATTTGCAAGGTGCCCATATGCGGCGGATCCAAACGGATCACCGCATGGCGAACCCCATCATGCAGCTGCATCTGCAACTGCTCGCCAATGACTTTCTGTAAATTATTCATCCATGATGGCGGCCGCTTCAGTGCATGGCTCTGTGCCGCGCCGGCCTGTCCGCTTTCAAGCACCTGCAGTGGTAGCGAGTGATCCACGCCGCCGGGATTGAGCCCCTGCGCCAATTGACCGTGATTGATCATTTGGGCGGACTGCTGACTCGCGCCATCGCGCAGTTCAGCCGCCTTGCCCTGCGCCGCCACTTTGGCCAGCAGATCGGGACTCATGGCGCTTAGTGTTGCGGATGACTCAAGCTTCGGCAGATTGGCGAGCACGCGGCTCAACTCCGCGGCTGGCATGCGAGCCTCGACAGACGGCTCGCCGACACGCAGTGAGGCAAGCAGCGCCCCCGCACGCGCTTTATCACCGCCAAGACGCGGCTCGGACTCGCCAACTCCTTCGCCCTCGCCCGGCGCCTCATCTGGCTGGGCGTTTTGATCGGCATCGGCGCGGCCTTGCCCTAGTTCAAAGTGAAGCAAGGCTAGAAACGAACCTGCCGTATTCAGCGCCGGGTCCTCGCTCAGCAGCGGATGGAGTTGGACGCCATCGGTCTCGGAGCCATCCGGCAGCGCCTTGTCGCGGCGCGGCAAACCGTTCATGGAATTGATCATGGAAGTCACCAAGTTTGCGCCTCGCCATATGCCAGCACCCCGGCTTTATTGCCGGTCGCCACCTGCAAGGCGCTCTCCAGCTGCTGCACTGCTGCCGCCAAGACCGGCAAGCCGCGCTGGGTAACGCGATGCACTTGCTGCAGCACGCGCAGCTCGGCAACACTGAATTGCATTCTCTGACTCCGCCCGGCAATCCAGCCCTCCAACTCCTCGGCTATCGTCGCCACCAGCTCCCAATCTTCATTCTGAAGCGCCTGCACCAAGCGTTTCGGCATCGTGGACAGAGGCGTGCGCTCACCGGTTTTCATCGAATGCATTTTGCCAGCCCTCTCTGATATCCGAAGTCAGTTTAATCACCTCATCCAAGGGCTCCACCACCAAGCGCGCGCTGGCGTCATTCAACTTCCACGCGCAGTGCATATACAGCTTATCCATTTCATGCGCCAAGCTGTCTTGTCGCTCCAAGTCCAAAGACGCGGAAAGCCCATGGAGAATACGCAAGCACTTATCCACGCTCTTTTCTTTCTCGGCCAAGCGTTGATGGAGAATATGGCTTTTTACCCGACATAGTTCCTCCAACAGGCCATCGGTCAGCAATAAAACCAGCTCCACTGGCGAAGCACCAACCAATCTCATATCGACATGAGCGCGGGTATAATTATCTACCGCCGCATACTCCATACCTACCTCTATTCTCATTAAATGCGAAACCACTACCAGCGCACGCCCTCTTCCGGCTTTGCCACGCTAGACTTGCACAACCCGCGCCAGTTTGACGCGGGGATGAGCGACTAACAAAAGCTCCTAGCACATGAGCAAACAGGAGTTGACGCAGGGGGCCGGCGTACATTCGTAGCCCACAAAGCAACACAATCAAGCGCCGAAGTTTTGTCAGCTCGCTTTGGTTTACTTCTTTGATCCATTGCCAAACAAGCCGTCCAACACTGAGTTGCTGATCTGCATGCTCATCCAAGCATTTTGAACTTTGGCAAACTTTGCTACATTTATCTCAATGTCTCGCTCTATTGCTTCCTGCAGAGATTTAGCCGCTTCTTTTGCCTCATCGGCCGAATCTTTAGCCTGCTGGGTCATCTTATCCAGCAGCCCATCTTTTTTAATCCAGGAGGTCATTTTTGGGCTTATCTCACCCAACCAGCCGCCATCCTTATTGCCAATAATTTTTGAAATATAATCAGGATCCTCTTTCAACTTAGCGTCCAGCTTCTCCTTGTCAAACTTTATCGTCCCCTCTTTTTTATCAATATCAAATAACGGAATACTCGTTACGCTCGCCTTCAAGTCACGAACCAATAAGCGTACTAGGCCATCACTACTGAACGGCCCGCTTTCAATACCATCTTCCTCACTCCCCTGTCGGCACAGTTCATTCAGTTTCGTTATCGCATCATTAAACGACTTTACCAAGGCATCCAGCGCTTCCGTAGTTTTATCGCCGTCTTGCTCTACCGTCAGCACAAACGGCGTCGCACCTTTGGCCCAATCAGAGTCTTTATCATTCACCCCTTCCGATACTTGCTTAAAGGTAACTTTGATACCTTCAATGCCATCAAAGGTATTGCTTGGCCAGGTATATTCTTGGCCGTTATATTTAAATACAGCATCCTCTCCTCCTGTCGTTACAGCACCTTCAAAAATATCTTTTAACGCCTGACTGTTGCTGCTCACCTCCATTTTTTGACTTGCGCCCGTTTTCACGGATTGCAGAGTCACACTTACGTTTCCGTCAGGCAAAGTCACCGTGCTAGCCCTGACTAAGCTTTTATTGTCGGGATGATCATTGATAGCTTGCGCCAACGCCTTGGCGCTCACCATGCCATCACTATCCCCCAATCCATCCAGCTTGACCGTGATTTCTTTACCATCAATTTTTATCGTTAGCGGGCCATCCTGATCGCTTAATCCATTAACAGCTTTGCTTGATATCGTATGATGGCTTGCCAACTGTTTCACATAAAATTCATGAGAGCCAGGCAAGGCCCCTGCGCCGATAGTCGCGCTACCATGTTCCGACTTGGCAAACGCTCCCTTATATTTGATCGCACTTCCCGACTCAAGAAATTTGGCAATGGACTTATCCAACCCACGAATCACTTTAGATAGTTCGTTCGCACCTTCTACACGCGCTGTGGCGGCATTTATTCTGGCCTCACTTCTATCTGTAGCCGCTAGATATTTCAAGCCAGTAACATACTCGGCATTCTTGCGTGCAAACTGTGAGTCATCAAAACGCACGCCATTTAAATTTTCAAACATAGCTATTACTCCCTTTACAGTATTTCTTACCCTAGCAAATCAGAGGCTGACGTAAAAAAATCTGACTTGCCAGCTCATCCTGCTGCTTCTGTTCTTTTACTTTCTGAAGATGACAATACTGCTTTTCCACTTTTTCATAGGCACCCTCCCATTTTTTTTGAACCAGTGCGGACTGCCACAGCTGCTCCCGGCCTGCCTGCATCTTCGCCTCGTGTACGGACAGCTCCCACTGATGTAGCTTGACCATCTCCAGCACCTGCCGCCGATAGTCCGCGCGATTCATTTCCAGTGCGCAACTGGCGCCGCTAACTCTCATGCTGTCAAACATATGCTGTAGCGACTGGATGTTTTTTAGATAGGCGTCGCGCTGCTGATTCAATAGCGCCAGATCCTTTTCCAGCTTTTCCACTCTCACCCGCTGAATGGCCTTTAAACAACTCAAATTTTTCAGCCGATTCTCCACGCTCATGCGCTTATCCTTCTTAATTCATCCCTGGTTTCTTGCCAGCTATCGCTTTCGTCGCTGGACTGGCATAGAAAGGATTCGATAGCGTCATAACCAGACACCGCGCGGTCGGTCATCGCATCTGCACCTGCCACATAGCCGCCCAGAGGAATCAAATCGCGGATTTGCTCGTAACGTGAGATCAGGGCTTTTAATAAGCGCGCATCTTTTAATTGCTGCGCGTCGCAGACCAGACTCATGCAGCGGCTCACCGAGCGGGTGATATCTATCGCCGGATAATGCCCTCTATCCGCCAGCTGCCGGCTCAGCACAATATGGCCATCCAGAATGGCTCTGGCGGTATCGACTATCGGGTCATTCTGATCGTCGCCTTCGGCTAGAACGGTGTAAATCGCACTCATGCTGCCGCTACTATCGCTATTCCCGGCACTTTCCACCAGACGCGGCAACATGCTAAAAACCGATGGCGGATAGCCTCGCGTCGCCGGGGGCTCACCCAATGACAAAGCCACTTCCCGCTGCGCCATCGCATATCGGGTCAACGAGTCCATCAACAACAAGACATGATGGCCCTGGTCTCTAAACTCGCTGGCCACGCTATGACACAGTTCGGCGGCCATCAGCCTCATCAACGGGGATTCATCGGCCGGCGCGACAATCAGAATCGCTTTTTCCAGCCCCGATGCGCCCAATACCTGCTCAATGAACTCCGCCACCTCCCGGCCACGTTCTCCAATCAAACCCACCACCACCACGTCGGCGCGACTATTCCGCGTCATCATGCCCAGCAGCACGCTTTTGCCTACGCCGCTGCCCGCCATCAGGCCAACCCGCTGCCCTTTGCCAAGCGTCAATGCCGCATCTATCGCCCGAACGCCCACCTCCAGTACTTCCCGGACCGGAGCCTTGGTCAGTGGGTTGATGTGCCTGGCATGCATATCGATGGACCAACTGCCCTGCAGCGGCCCCTTGCCATCCAGCGGCTCGCCAAGTCCATTGACCACCCGGCCCAACCATTCCGGCCCTATGCACAATTTGTCATGACTGTCTTTTGGGAGCACTCGCGCGCCAGACAGCAAGCCATGTGTTTTTCTAAGCGGCATCAAAAAACACTCTTCATGACGGAATCCCACGACTTGCGCGTCCATCCAGTCGCCCTCCGCCACTTCGATCTGGCAACGTTGACCAATCTGCAACTGGCAGCCCACCGCGTGCAGCAGCAAGCCGGATACGCCAATCAAGCGCCCCATCGGCCTTGCCACTGGTACGTCTTGCAATTCGAAATGCCGCAACCCTCTAAGTGCCATTACTGCTCACCCAATTGGGAACGCAATTGGGACATGCAGGCCTCCAGCCTATACTGACAACCGGCATCAACCTCATGTCCGCCCAAGGTCACCCGACATTCCCCGGGCGCCAGATTCGTATCTTCAATCAGCTTCCAATCCAGCTTCCGCTCAGGCAGCAAGGCTTGAATCTTCTGGTGATCCTGCGGATTCAAATACACTTGCGGGTCTTCGGGCGATGCCGGCAGTGTCGATACCGCCTCATTGATCAGCTCAAGCATTTGGGCCGGCTTGAGCGACAACTCGCACCGGATCACCTGCTGCGCGACTTTGCACACCAATTCGATCAATTCATTTTTTGCGGCATCGGCATGAATGTCCTGCTGCTGTTTCATTGCCTCCATGATGGACTCCAGCACCTCGGTCAAACCGGAGTACTTGCTCTGAACCTGAGCCTCCGCCTCGCCGATGGCTTGCCGCCAACCATCGGCCTTGCCCAGAGGTAAGCCCTCGTCCCAGCCGGCTTGCTTACCTTGCTCGTAACCAGCTTGATAGCCTTGTTCCATACCTTGTTGAAAACCGGCATCCACAAAAGACTGGTAATCTTCGCTGGGAATATCGTTGTCCTGCGGCATTTGCATGACTTCGGCCTGCACCAGCGGAGGAAAACGATAGCGTTGGTAGCTCATCATGCAAGAACTTCCTCATTGCCCAAAACGAACTCGATTTCACCTGAGCCAACCATCGCCTTGACTTTTTCCATTAATTCGCGTCTTAGCTGATTCACGCGCGACATTGGAACCGGACCGCTACGTCTAACCGCATCCTCGAAAGATTGCACTTGCCGTCTTGGCATAGCTCTGGTCAAGGCGGAATGTAGCTCGGCACTGCAGCCTTTAACCGCAATAGCCCATTCTTCTATCGGCATTTGTTCGAAAATCAGCGTCAATACTTCATCGCTTTGCAAGGCCAACAAACTGAAGTCATACATGCTGGCTTCAATTTCAGTCACAATGCCCGGGTCCAAACTACGCAGCATATCCATCATCTCGTCTCGATTTTTTGATAGATGATGGATAATGTCCGCCGCGGCTCTCACCCCCTCCACCTTGGTGCCTTGCTGTTCTATATTTACAAGACACAGTTCCAACAATTGCTCTAGCTCAAGCAAAACGTGATGCTCGACTTCATTCAACCTGGCGATCGTTATCAGAATCAGATCACGGCTGTCTTCCGGCAGTAAATCAATCACCTGCCCCGCCAAGGAAGGCGGCAGGAACACCAAAAACATCGCTTGCACCTGAATATGCTCGTGAACGATATGATCGGCTAGCCAGCTTGGCGATACCCACTGCAGCTTGGTCATCTTGCTACGGATATTGTCGCCATATACATTATTCAGCACGAGGCTGGCGGCCTCGCTGCCCAAAGCCATCGTCAATGATTTTTGCAAGAAGGTTCTGGATGCACCTCTCACCCCGCTTTGATCTCTATAGTCCCCAAAAAAGCGGGCAAGCACTTTCTGCATAGTTTCAACAGAAACGCCTTTCATGTCGGCCATCGCTTGAGTAACTTTCAATAACTCTTCTTTTTCGAGCTGGGCCAACACAATGGAGGCACGCTCCTCCCCCATACTTAGCAGTACAATAGCCGCTTGCTCAATCTCGTTAAAATCCAGCTCTTTATTTATTGCCAGCTCTGCCATTACTCTGCACCCATTGTTTTATTACCTCAGTCACACGCTCTGACTCATTATCAGTCAATGTCTGAAGATGTTTCACCATCACCTCGACACCAGAGTTTTCTGGCGGCAGATCCACCATACCAAGCAGAGGCACTTGTGCATTATTGCCTGGCAGTTGACCTTCCTGGCCTTCTTGCAAGGAGGGCAACGCCGTCAGCGGACTATCGGAAACCACTTTCTCCATGCGATAGTGCAACTGTTCGGTCAATAGTTTGAGCAAAGGACTAAAGACCAGCCAATAAACCATAATCGCCGCTAGTGCATAGACCGCGTACTTCACCCACTCCATCCAGTTGTCTGGGTTTTCCCACCACAGCACTTCGCTTACACTGGCAAAGTTCACGGCGCTGACCACGAGTTGGTCGCCACGATCACTATTAATGCCGAGCCCTTTGCGCAAAATGTTTTCAACATTCGCTATCTGCTGCGGGCTCCATGGTTTATTAGCGGTCGGAGAAGAAGAATTATTTAATACCACAGCCACATTTATTTGATCGATACGCGAGCCACTACTCTTTATTTGCTTTAGATTTCTATCATAAGCATACTGGCGGGTTGCCGCATTGCGCTGCACCGCAACCTCTCCCGCCGGTGCCGACGCTCCCAATGGTCGATTGCTCAAGGAGCCGGGCACCCCCATTGCGGCACGTTCCTTGTTTTGCTCATCCCGCAGCGCCTCATTCAACACCCGCGGATCTCCTCCATACTCTTCTCTGGTCTCACTAACCTTGTCATGATTAATGTGCACCAGCACGCTGGCCTTGTAATTGCTCGCTCCAACCATGGGTGTAATGAGTTCGCGGATATTGTGTAAGATATCCTCTCTAAATTTTTGCGCCTCATTGCCAGAAACCACGCCAACAATGTCGTCCAGATCTACTTGCGAGGAAAGATAATTTCCCGCCTGGTCCACCACCGACACTCTCGCGGGATCAAGATTAGCGACGCTGCCTGCCACTAGATTGATCACCGCCAGAATCTGCTGCTTGCTTAAGGCCTTGCCTGGCTTCAACACCAAGAGCACGGATGCGGCGCTCTTATCCCCATCGGTAATGACAAAGGAACTAGACTTGCTGATGGCCAGATGCACGCGGGCCTGAGCCACGGGTTCCAGCGTTGCAATGCTTTGAGCCAGTTCCGCTTCCAAACCACGACGAAAACGAACATCCTGAACAAACTGACTTACACCAAGCGGATCGGATTGATCCACCTGCTCCAGACCAAGCGGCATTTTTGCCATCACGCCTTTTGCCGCCAGCAACATCCTTACTTTGCTCAGTTGGCTAGAAGCGATAAGCAACTGCCCACTATCGGGATGAATCCTGTAGTCAATTCCCTCAGCGTCCAAAATCGCCGTCACATCTGCCGCGGACACCTGCTCATTCTGTCCAAAAATAGGCTTATAGTTTGCCTCGTTATAACGTAAATAAACGATGACCAACACGGTCAGCGCAATAGCCAACAAAATAATTGGCAAGGCTTTTCCTAAGGCCTCCGGTGAGAACTTCAACCTAGACGACCAGTTCGGCCATCTTTCTTGAATATTACTTTTTATATTCGCAAACACGTACCACCCCAAAACTTAAGTTAGACCGGCATTTTTAAAATATCGTCAACGGCCCCAACAAGCTTATTTCTAACTTGAGTCAGCATGGCGAAGGACAGACTAGCCTCTTGATTCGCCACCATCGCCCCTACCAAGTCATCGCTAGCGCGAGTATCAACCTCAATCATTTTATTCGCCGCATCATGTTGCTTCTTATCCACACCATCAAAAGCCTCAGCCATATAATTCGAGAAGCCATCTTGTCCAACCTTAAAGCCTTGACCAGGTGCAATCTCATTATGACTTATATGCTTCTGCCAACCTAATTGGTCCAAAAATCCGATGCTGTCTATAGATTGCATTTCATCTCTCACTGACTAAAATATGGCTTGCGCTTGGGAGCAGAACAGGTTAAACGCTCAGCAGCCCATAGCAAATGAACTCTTTTACATCAGACCTGTACACGCAAGCCACTGAAATCACATGACATCACGCAATTTCATCCATCACAGTTAAAACCCAAACCCCAATCACCACATTTCATGGGAATTCATCGCCGATCATTAGCAAGTCCGCTGCTTGTGTTTGTATACTAAGTCGTTAGATTCCAGCGGTTTGGGCCGTGGTAGCATCTATGCAAGCAATAAGCTCAGCCATGCGCCCTCCCACCACTCAATGACATTGAAACTTATTGAAACAATATGCAGCCCTTGCGCAGAACAAACCTTAGCCAGCCAAGAAGTCACCAGGCACTAGACCCCTGCTTGCTCGGCAGACCTATTCATTTGCTCGGGAAATTCACCTCCATCATCACCATCGATTTGAATAACTTTTTTTCGGAAAAGCTGAATCGACGTGGCGGCCTCAGCTTTAAAGTTAAAAACGTAAATTTTCTACCCACCCTTGATGAGCTTACGCGCTCCGAGCCACAACTTGATAGTTTGGATGGGGTCTCTGTCGCCATAGATCGACGTATCGTATTGACCGTCTTGGAATCACGTTACGGACGAGTCAAACACCGGGATCGTCAACTAGAAAATGAGCAGAATGCTCACGCCGCCCATCAGGCTGGTCTGGACAATTCCGCTCAACTCCCAGCTGAAAACCAAATCGAAAAAGCGGCCGGGAATCATGAGCATTCAAGCCAAGCGGCACCAACCGCGACGGAACTGCGACAGCGGCAAACCTTGGCAACCGCTCTACTAAAAACCTTGATCGGATCTCTAAACCAGGAAAATGGGGCAATTCACCCGCAGGCTGTTACCGATAAACATGCCGCCTTCATTGTTGAGTGTGACTTAGAAGAGGAATACAGCGGACAGTCCAGCAAAATAACATTCACGATGGACAAAAGATGGCAGCAGATATTGCTGACTCAGTTGGCAATGAAAACTAGTGGTCAGAGCCGCAGAGTAAAAGACGATAGGCCATTGGCCAAAAAGCTGGAGATTAAACTCACAGCCAGATTGCTTGATGTGCGTATTTCCCTATCCAAGCTATTAAGTTTAAAGACTGGCGATGTCCTACCCATTAATATCCGCACACGCGCTCATGTCTATGCGGGAAGCTCCATACTATTTTCCGCGATTGTCGCTGAAAAAAATGGCCAGCTTTGCTTAACCTCTTTTGCCTCCCAGGAGTAAATAAATGAACGACACCGCCACCGAAAACTTCGACGATATTCTTGATGATTTCGATGAAAACCTTGAGGAAAAAGAGGAAAAAACTAATAAGCGCAACCCGCATGACTTGCTTACGCGCATTCCGGTTCATCTTTCTCTTGAAGTCGGCTCTACTACCGTATCGCTAGCGGATTTGCTGGCTTTAGATGAAGGTTCGGTACTCGAATTAAATCGACTGGCTGGAGAACCTCTATTAATCAAAGTTAATGACACCGTGGTTGGCACGGCGGAAGTTGTCGTGATTGGGGAAAGCTACGGTCTAAAGATTGTCGACCTTGACAATATGGGCAGCGTTATTCCATGAGGAGGCTCATTCCTACCCTAGTAGTTCTCTTTGCAAGTACGGTGCTTTCCAGCACCGTGCTTGCCGCGCCCGCTCAGGCCATGTTTAATGGCCTGTCTTTGGGCGACGACTTTAGCGCCAAGACTCAAATATTCCTGATCATGACCGCGCTAAGCCTGTTGCCAGCGCTCATCATGGTCGTGACCAGCTTTGCCCGCTTCTTGATTATTTTGTCACTGCTGCGTCAAGCCCTCGGCCTCCAGCAGGGCTTACCTAACCGGGTGATCACTGGTATTGCCTTGCTATTAACCTTATTAGTAATGAGACCTGTGGGAATGGAAGTATGGCAGTCATCGATAGAGCCATTTGACCAAGGCCGCATTACCTTCAAACAGGCGGTAATGGAAGCAGAAAAACCCTTATCCCGCTTCATGCTCGCCCAGACCAATAAAGCCACGCTGGCGATGATTGCCAAGCAAACGGGGGAGAGTCAGGTCTCAAACCCAATGGAACATAGCTTCATGGTAAAGATGTCCGCGTTTATGTTGAGCGAACTAAAAACCGCGTTTCAAATTGGATGCGTACTATTTATTCCATTCCTGGTTATCGATCTGGTGGTCGCATCGGTGCTGATGTCAATGGGGATGATGATGTTGTCGCCTTTGGTCATTTCTTTGCCGGTCAAGCTACTACTATTTGTCTTGATCGACGGCTGGACATTAACCATCAATACCCTTACCACAAGTATTCAAACCTATTAATGCTTACTCCTGACATTGCGGTTGAACTTGTTGTAAACGCATTGCGTGTCGCAACCATTCTTGTGTTAGTGATGATAGTTCCCAGCATGATTGTTGGCTTATTGGTCAGCTTATTTCAGGCCGCCACTCAATTAAATGAACAAACACTAAGTTTTTTACCTCGCTTGTTGGTTACACTTAGTGTGTTAGCACTAATGGGACATCGGTTGGCTCAATATTTAATGGATTATTGCCTAGAGGTTTTCCAACAGGCGGCCACTCTTATTGGGTAATGACTGTCAATGGAAGATTTAATTTCACTATTGCCAATTTGGGTAGGAAAGTTTTTTTGGCCATTTTGTAGAATTTTGTCAGCTATCAGCATCGCACCTATTACCGGCGATGTCGCAGTGCCCGTTCGGTTTCGTATTGCAATTTCTTTTGGCTTAACCTTAGTGGCCATGCCTATGCTTGACACTATCCATGTGAATGCCTTTTCACTTCAGGCCATTGCATTAATGTTTGAACAAATTTTCATTGGCCTTATTTTTGGCTTAGCATTTTTTTCTATCATGTCGGTTTTCAATATGCTGGGCTATTACATCTCCTCTCAAATGGGCTTATCCATGGCGGTGATGAATGAACCTGGCACTCACAATTCTTCAACCGTTATTGCTTCTATTTTTTATGTTCTTAACGCGCTGCTTTTCTTTGCATATGATGTGCACTTGTTGATTGCCAATTTGGTTTTTTCCAGCTTTCAAAGTTGGCCAATCAATTCTGGAAAGAGTCTTTTTTCAATTAGCATGGTTATCAATCAGGTTGGCTGGTCTTTTTCCGCAGCACTGTTGTTGGCCACCCCGGTTGTGTTTGGTACGTTGGTGGTACAAGTGGGCATGGGGATGCTGACCAGAGCAACGCCAACCATTAATATATTTTCACTAGGTTTTTCAGTTACGGTACTACTGGGTTTATTTCTACTGGGCTTGCAAGTTCCTTCTCTTTCGGGTCATTACCAACAAATGACTCAGCAAATTTTAAACATGTTTCTTTCATAGATATTAGCTGCCATGAGCCAAGCCAGCGATAAATCAGAACAGGCCAGCAACCGGAAATTACGCAAGGCGCGAGAGAAGGGGCAGGTAGCTCGCTCTCGCGACCTGCCGACAGCCATTGCATTATTGTGCAGCTTGGCTTTAATCATCTATTTTTCCCCTCTCTGGTTGTCGGACTTTAAGCATCTTTTCCAATTAGGACTTAACAATCTTTCCAGCTCTGATGCCAACAAGGAATCTTGGGCAACGCTTCTTTCCAGCATGCTGTTGTTGTTAGCTAAAATGATTGCTCCATTAGGCCTTTCCGCTTTGCTTGGTATTGTTTTTGCGCTTTTTCCGGGCGGACTGTTGTGGAGCAGCGAAAATTTCAAGCCTCAACTCTCCAGGCTTAGCCCCATTAGCAATTTAGGCAAGTTTTTCAAGTTTAAGCATTATGCTCAATTTTTGATATCTTTATTAAAAACGTTATTACTGATTTTTGTATTGTTCTTGGTGTCAAAAAATGCTATCTCCCAGTACATCTCTCTTCAAGCCATGCCGTTATTTAGCGCACTGGGCCAAGGCTTGGATCTTTTGATTCATGCAACGCTCATGCTCTGCTGCGTAATGATTATTTTTGGTCTGATTGACGCCCCGATGCAGCGCTTTTTATTTTTGCGAGGCCAGCGCATGACAAAACAAGAGGTTAAGGAGGAGCATAAACAAACGGAAGGCAACCCCCAAATCCGCAACCGGATACGCCAGGTTCAACGTCAAATGGCTTACCGTAGTCTATCAAAGTCGGTTCCAAGCGCTGATGTCATTATTGTCAACCCGACGCACTATGCGGTTGCCTTGCGTTATGACCCCAAAAAAGCGGAAGCACCCTTTGTTGTTGCCAAAGGCCTGGATGAAATGGCCTTGGTCATCCGACGTATTGCGCAGGAAAATGGTATCGAAGTTTTACCCATTCCAATGTTAGCGCGAGCCATTTACCATACTAGCCAGGTTAATCAGCAAATTCCGACCAGCTTATTCCGGGCGGTTGCACAAGTCATTAATTATATTATGCAGCTTAAAGCTTTCCGGCGGGGACAGTACCATCACAAGCCTGATATGCCTACGCGACTTTCCATTCCCAAAGAGCTCACCAGCAAATATTCTTCATGAAAGATCTATTCAAACAACTACAGGCGATACGCCTGCATAAGCTAGCGATTCCATTCTTTTTACTCGCTATCTTGGTAATGATCATTCTGCCATTACCACCGCTAGCTCTTGACGCACTTTTTACATTTAATATCATTCTTGCGCTGATTGTCATTCTGGTTAGCGTCTCGGTAAAACGCCCGCTTGAATTTTCGATATTCCCAACAATCATTCTCGCATCCACGCTATTGCGCCTGACGTTGAATGTTGCATCCACCCGCGTTGTACTGCTTTCCGGTCATGAAGGAAGCGGGGCCGCCGGCCATGTGATTGAATCTTTTGGTCATGTCGTCATCGGCAGTAATTTCGTTGTGGGTTTGGTGGTTTTCATCATTTTGATAATCATTAACTTTTTAGTGGTTACCAAAGGGGCTGAAAGAATCTCTGAAGTATCCGCTCGATTCACGCTTGATGCCATGCCAGGCAAGCAAATGGCGATTGATGCCGATTTGAGTGCTGGCTTGATTAATCAAGAACAGGCACAAGCACGCCGCAAAGAAGTCACTAACGAAGCGGACTTTTACGGCGCGATGGATGGTTCATCCAAGTTTGTACGTGGCGATGCGATTGCTGGCATCTTAATTCTCATCATCAATATGCTTGGCGGCACGGCCATTGGTGTGTTGATGCATGATCTGAGCATTGGCGATTCGTTCCAGCTTTACTCTTTGCTGACAATTGGTGACGGCCTAGTTGCGCAGATCCCTTCCTTGCTTCTCGCCGCCGCCGCCGCCATTATTGTTACGCGAATCAATGATGATAAAGCCGAGGGCTTAGAGCAGCAAGTTGGCAAGCAACTCCTAGCATCCCCCACTATTCTATATAGCGCCGCCGGGGTGATGTTCTTCCTCGCCATGATTCCAGGCATGCCTTGGGTCCCCTTTGTCACCTTTGCCATCGCTCTCGCTTATGTGGCTTGGCGGGCCAGTAAACTCTATAACGCACCGCAAGAAGAGGAGCTTCAGGACTTACGCCATATCCTGGAACAGTCGGTCCCAAGCGAATTTAGTTGGGAGCAATTGGGAAAAGTCGAGCCTCTTAGCGTCAGAGTTGGCTATGGCCTAGTAGAAATGATCACTCCGGCAAAGGGAGCCGCACTGTCTAAACGTATTGCTGGCATGAGGCGAAATCTTTCCGAGTCCATTGGCATTGTTGTTCCCAGCGTGTCGGTCAAGGAAAATCTCAGCTTATCGCCCTACAGCTACTCACTGCTATTGTATGGTGTTGAAATTGCTCAGGCCGACTTGCAGCAACAGCAACTCATGGCCATCCCGGGCCCCAGCGTCTATGGCGAGCTAGATGGCATGCCCAGCACTGATCCTGCGTATGGAATACGAATTATCTGGATAAGCCCGGAGAAAAAAGCTCACGCTCTCGGCTTGGGATATCAGGTAGTCGACCACCCAACAATTATCTCTACCCATCTTGACAAGATCATCAAAAAACATCTGGCTGAATTATTCACCCATGACGATGTTAACGCACTTCTAGAGAGGCTGTCCCATTTAGCGCCCAAACTACATGAGTCTATCGAAAAAACTTTTTCTCACAATCAACTGAAGAAAATATTTTGCCGTTTGCTCGCTGAACAAGTTTCCTTAAAAAACATTGTATGCGTGGCGGGAACTTTAGCTGAACATGCCGACTTCACCATGGACCCTATTCTGCTTTCCGCCGAAGTCAGGAGTGCATTGCGGCGAGAGATTGTTTACAAGCTAAACCGGGACAAAGTTGATCTGCATGCATTTAATATTTCGACTGAACTGGAAGGCATGTTGTTGAATTCGCTACAACAGGCGCAACAAGGCGGGCAATTCTCGTTGGATAGCTTTCCAATCGCTCCAAATATTCTGGCGCAATTACAAACCAATCTACCCTCGATTGTGGAAAATATGAAAGAGAAACTTCATTCTCCTATTTTGCTGGTTGCGCCTCAGTTGAGACCTTTAGTTAGCCGTTATGCGCGGCTACTATCTCCCGATCTGAATGTTTTATCTTACAACGAGATCCCCGAGCATAATAATGTAATTTTCTTAGGCTCATTAGGATAAAGGCATAGCCTGCGTCATCCATTTCAATTACAGCAAACACAGAGAGAACTTCATGGAAAATAATCTAAACACCCAAGACAACGCCGACTATTCCAACACTCTGGACTTGAATCATAATGAGCTGATTCAACAAGCCGTCACTCATAGAAAAAAGGAGAAGGCCGCACTCATTGTGATACGTTGGTATATGGCCTCCGTGGTGATTTTTGGCGTTGCCATATTGTATTGCCTTTACCGCCAGGACACTGAGGGCGGCGTCATCACAGCAATATGCATGATTCTCATCTGCTGTCTTGGTCTGGTATTCAATCTTCCTGAAGTTGCCAGAGCTCATGGTCGCGCCGCATCGGATTTATTCAATCTTGCTTCTCATATTTCTCAGAAAACTACTGAAGATGGCCGTGAGAACTGGTCCTCCATACTGATCAATATTAAAAGCAATGTTTAATGGCTTAGCGACTATCGCCGCCCAGCGCTTTTAGATCACTCAAAGGAAAACCAAGTCCATTGAGCATCTAGCCGATGGTCTGCCTTCGCCACAGGCTTGCTGTAGGACAAAGTCCGTCACAAAAACGCATGACGGAAACCATGCTCAGCAGGTTCAACAAAGCGCAGACCATCGCCGCCTCCCACAGGCCAAATTCAATCCGGATTTCGAGAATGCCTCTGTTTTACGGCTGAAGAGGGCGTCAGCCGATGTGGGCGAGGCGGCGTTGAAACTGCTTCGAATTGCTCACCCTCCCCTGTTCGCTTTCTCGGCGGTTTCCGCCTGAGCTCGCGAGAGCGTAAACACGTTCCAAGGTTTCGTGAAGCGCTACAGCTTCCTTTGCATACGGGTCTTTAGCTTTACTGCCCAGCTCCACTCCCTCCACCCTTGACGCCCCCACCCAGCCTGTTTAGGCTTGGTTCCGCGCCGTGCTCAATCACACAGCGCAGGGCTGGCAAGCCCAAACTAGCTTCTCCCGCAGACACAACGGTCCGCTTTGGCACCGTTACGTCTGTTGCCACGCCGTACCCATTCGGGGCGGGCCGTGGCAGGGAATCCGAAAGGATTGCCGGTTCTTTGGAAGAAGCTAGCCGGTCTTGCCACCTTGTCATGTGCCTGCCCTAGCCTCGCTTGGGCAGGTTTCCAAAGATGACATGGAGACCGTGATGACCTTCTCTACCTTTCCCCCCGCCATGCCGCCGCCCGTCGCCGCACCGTTGATGGAGCAGTTGCACCGCTGTTCAAAGCGCTTGCCCGCCGTCACTGGCGATCTGGTGCAGCTCGGCGAACTAGGCCAGCAGTTGAACCATTGCTATGTAGAACTGGACACCGCGCTGCTGCGCGGCGTGATGGACATGCGCACCGCCCACACTGGCTTATTGGCCTTGATCACCTTGTTGGAACGCCGCGACGAGCCGCTGCTGTTCAGCAGCGAGGACGCCTTGGCCTTGCTGGAGCCGATACAGCAGCGTTTGAAACAGGGGTTGGAACACCTTAACGGCGTGTTGTGATGGCTATTAGGGAGAGCATTGCCATGATGAGGTTGCTGATCCAGCACCACGACGTCCTCCAACGCGCCGCCAGTTTGATCTCCGCCTACGAAGAACGCATCGGGGCCATTGCGCTGGCGGACGACCACCCGGACCACCCGGCCGATACCGCCTCTATCCATCTGGAGATCAGGCAGGCGCAGACGAGTTTTTACCTGTGGGACAAATGGCGTGGCGAGCACGAACCGGCCCGCACCGCCCTGTTGCGGATGTGGGCGTCAGGGAAGTGGACCAACCGCGACACCTGTGTGCGGGAGTGTTATCGCCTGGCGGGCTTCAGCAATATCGTCACCGCCCGTCAGGCGCTGGTGGGCGCGCCAGCGCCGGAGCCTATGGCCGTCCGAAGGCAACGCGCCATGTGGGAGACGCCGTAGCCGACTATCCGGCGGCCTGTGGCGTTGAATCCGTTGCCGCGTGGGTATCGCTGCGCTCCACCCACCCTACGGTTGGAGCCGTGTTTGGGGCCGCGCTTGGGTAGGGTGGGTGGGGCCGTCAGGCGATACCCACCAAACAGGCGGCTGTCCGGCAGCCTGTGGCGTTGAATCCGTTGCCGCGTGGGTATCGCTGCGCTCCACCCACCCTACGGTTGGAGCCGTGTTTGGAGCCGCGTTTGGGTAGGGTGGGTGGAGCCGTCAGGCGATACCCACCAAATCGGCGGCTGTCCGGCGGCTTATGGCGTCGAATCCGTTGCCGCGTGGGTATCGCTGCGCTCCTCCCACCCTACGGTTGGGGCCGCGTTGGGGCTGCGTTTGGGTTGGGTGGGTGGAGCCGTCAGGCGATACCCACCAAATCGGCGGCTGTCCGGCGGCTTATGGCGTCGAATCCGTTTCCGCGTGGGTATCGCTACGCTCCTCCCACCCTACGGTTGGGGCCGCGTTGGGGCTGCGTTTGGGTTGGGTGGGTGGAGCCGTCAGGCGATACCCACCAAACAGGCGGCTGCCCGGCGGCCTATCGCGTCAAACCGTTTCCGCGTGGGTATCGCTACGCTCCTCCCACCCTACGGTTGGGGCCGCGTTGGGGCTGCGTTTGGGTAGGGTGGGGGGAGCCGTCAGGCGATACCCACCAAACAGGCGGCTGCCCGGCGGCCTATCGCGTCAAACCGTTTCCGCGTGGGTATCGCTACGCTCCACCCACCCTACGATGGGGGCGTGGGGCGTTTTAGGCGCAGCTGCCAAAGGCCTTCAGCTTGTCCACATCCACCAGCGTGATATCGCGCCCGTCCACCTGGATCAGTTCCGCCTCGATCAACTGGTGCAACATGCGCGAGAAGGTTTCCGGGGTCAGGTTGAGCCGGGAGGCGATCAGGCTTTTATTCACCGGCAGCGATACCTGCTGTGTGAGGCTGTCGCCGTCTTCCGGGAGGTGTTGCAGCAGATAGCCAATCACCCGCTGCAAGGAGCTTTCTATGGAGTAGCGCTCCACGTCCCGCACCAGGCCGTGCAGGCGCAGCGACAGGCCGGCCAGCAAGCGCCGGGCGAAGGCCGGGTCGTGGTCTATCGCTTGCAGGATGCCGGCCGCTTCCACCTTGAGCAGCATGCCGTCCTCCAGGAACTGGGCCATCACCGGGCAGGGCCGGCCCAGGAACATCACCGCCTCGGCAAAGCTTTGGCCGGGGTGGATGATTTCCATCACTTTTTCACTGCCCTGCGCCGAGGACAGCGCCAGCTTCACCCGGCCGTACACCACCAGGAACATGCCGTCGCAGGGGTCGCCCTTCTGGAAAATCACCTGGCCCTTGAGGCCGCGCAGTTCTTGGGTGTGCGGCACCAGCGCCTGGATCTGTTCCGGGGACAATTGCTGGAACAGCGGCTGGTGGCGCAGGAAGGATGGGATGTCCAGATGGCTCATGACGGTGTGGCTCGATAATGGCGGAGGCTTACACTATAAAAGCGCGCTCCGCCAAGGGCCATGGGCCATTGGCAGCAGCCGCCTAGTTCGATGTGATTAGAGCCGCCAACAAAACCCCTGGTCCTGCGTTGCGCCCCTTGTCGTACTTCTTGTACTGCTTGCGTCGGTGCGCCTTGGCTCAGCTACGCTGCGCGATCTTGTTAGCGGGGGACTCCCTGCTCCACGGCGTCAGCGCCGGCAGCGTGTGGCGGCCCGGCTCCACGCCGATTTCCGCATCGCTCAGATAACAGGCCGGGTCCGCCGCCCAGAAGTCCCCGCTCAGCTCCCAGGCGCGCACTCGGGTATTGCCATTGCAGATGGCCAGATGGGCGCAAGCGCCGCAGCGGCCGGCCACCGGGCGCGGGGATTGGCGCAGGCCGCTCATCAGCGGGTGTTGCGGCTGTTGCCATATCGCGGAAAACGGCCGTTCCCGCACATTGCCCAGCGTCACTTTCCACCACATGGTGTCCGGGTGGACGTTGCCCAGGTTGTCGATATTGGCGATGTTGACGCCGCTGGCGTTGCCGCCCCAGCGCCGCAGCGCCCGCAGCAGGGTGTCGGCGCGCTCCGGGTAATGCCGGCGCGCCCAGTGCAGCAGGTAGACGCCGTCCGCGTCGTTGTTGCCGGTGACGAAGTCCCGCGGCCGGCCGGCGTCCAGCTGGGCCATCGCCTGCCGGATCAGCAGTTCCAGCGCCCAGCGGCTGCGGGCGTGGCGGGCGTCGTCCGCGCGGTGCTTGTTGCCGCGTCCGGCGTAGTTGAGGTGGGAGAAGTAGAACTTGTCGATGTCTTCGTCCGCCATCAGTTGCAGCAGCGCCGGTAGGTCCGCGGCGTTGTCTTCCGTCATGGTGTAGCGGATGCCCACTTTCAGGCCGGCGTCGCGCGCCAGCCGCAGGCCGCGCAGCGCCAGTTCAAAACCGCCGTCCAGCCGCCGGAAACGGTCGTGAGTGGCGCCGATACCGTCCAGGCTGACGCCCACGTAATCAAAACCGATGTCCGCCAAGACGGCGACCTGGTCTGGGTCCATCAGGGTGCCGTTGCTGGATAGGCCGATATAGAAACCCAGCGCCTTGGCGCGCCGGGCGATGGCCGGCAGGTCCGGCCGCAGCAGCGGTTCGCCGCCGGACAGGATCAGCACGCGCACGCCGTAGGCGTGGAGATCGTCCAGCACCGCATAGGCTTCGTCGGTGCTCAGCTCCCCGGCGAAGTCGCGGTTGGCGGAGGTGGAGTAGCAGTGCTGGCAGGTGAGATTGCAGCGGCGGATCAGGTTCCAGATCACCACCGGGCCTTGCGGGCCGACGGGCATGGCGCGGCCCGGCGGTTGGGACGCCGCCGGCTCGCGCAGCAGGCGCAGGTATTGGGTTAATCGCAACATGGCCGGCTCCGTCGCGGGAAGATGGCTCAGTGTGCGGCCGGGGGCGGCGGCGGCTCCTTGATGCGGGTCAATGGAATTTGGAGCACCTCAAAGCCTCAAGCCCGTTTTCTTCAAAATCCGGCTGGAAAACAGCACCTCGTGGCTATGGCAGGCCTCGCCCAGCAAGGCGCGCGCGTCGTCCACCGCGGCCAGCACCGCCGGCCGCTCGCTGCCGTGCAGCATGGCGAACAGATTGTACGGCCAGCCCGGCCGGCGCGGACGGCGGTAGCAATGGCTGACCGCGTCCAGGCCGCCCAGTTGCGCGCCCAGCGCGTCCACCTGTTCGTCGGCCACGTCGAACACCGCCATGCCGTTGGCGCGGTAGCCGATGGCGTAATGGTTGGGCACCGCGCCGATGCGGCGCACCACGCCCTGTTCCAGCCAGCGCGCCAGCTTGGCCGTCACTTCGGCCTCGGCCCAGCCCAGCCGCCGCGCAATGTCGCGGTAGGGGTAGCGGCACAGCGGCAGGCCGGCCTGGGTGGCGCGGATCAGCAGCCGGTCGTCTTCGCTCAACGCGGCCGGCGCGCCAGCCCGCCGCGCGCCGGCGGCCGCGCCCACCGGGGCCGCGCCGCCCACCTGAAAACGCATGCCCACAAAGTATTCCCGCTCTTTGGGAAACAGGTTCACTTCCAGGCCGGTCACCAGCTCGATGCCGCGCCGGGCGGCGTCGATGGCGGCGGCGCTGTCCGCGGCCAGCACAAACCACATATTGAGCCGGTGTTCGCGGCGGTAGTTGTGCGCCACCGCGGGCAGCGCGTTGACGGCGGCGGCCACGTCGTCAAAGCGCGCTTCCGGCGCGGCCAAGGCGGCCAGCACGAAGCGGCCGCCCAGGCGTTCTATCTGGTACATCGGCCCAAAGCGGCTGAGCACGCCGGTCTGCAGCAGTTGGCGCAAGCGCCGGATCAGGCCGTCTTCGCCCAGGCCCAGGCTGCGCCCGGCCGCCGCGTAGGGGCGCGAGACCAGCGGGAAGCCGCCTTGCAGCCGGTCTATCAGCCGCGCGTCCAAGGCGTCCAGCGTGTCCAGCATTGCCAACGCTTCAGGCGTATCCATAACAGGCTCCGGTTTGTTTGTAGCGCCGGGTGGAGCGCAGCACCGCCTGCGGCAGCCGTTCCAGGCCGTGCCGGCGGCGGATGTCCGCCAGCGCGGCGTCCAGGCTCTGCGCGTCGCGGGCATGGACCATGGTGAACAGTTGGTAGGGCCAGTCCGGCGGACGCGGCGGACGTTCGTAACACAGGGTGACGGCCGGCTCCGCCGCCAGCGCCAGCGCCACGCGCTCGCGTTCGGCGTCGTCGTCTATCCGCCACACCCACATGGCGTTGGCGCGGTAGCCCAGTTCCCGGTGGCGCACCACCATGCCGAAGCGGCGGATGACGCCTTGCTGCCGCCAGTGGGCGATTTGCGCCAGGGTCTGGGCTTCGCTCAGCGCGCATTGCGCGCCCAGCGCTTGGTAGGGCCGCTGGGTCAGCGGCAGGCCCGGCGACAGCGCCGCCAGCAGCCGCTGGCGGTGGCCGGCGGCCAGCCCGGGGTCGTCCGCCGTTGGCAATGCAGCCGTCTCCGCCGGCGCGGCGTCCGCCAGGAAGGAAAAGCCCAGGTCGATGTGGTATTCGCGCAGCAGCGGCAAGTCCAGCGGCGGGATGCCGGTGGCCAGGCGGATGCGGCTCAGCGCTGCGGCCACGCCGGCCGATGAGGCGGCGGCGACGACGAACCACAGATTGTAATGATGGTCCCGCCGGTAGTTGTGGTTGACCTCGCGCTGACGGCTGACGAAGGCGGCCACGTCTTCCAGCCGCTCCGCCGGCACCGCCATCGCCGCCAGGGTGCTGTTGCCCACGGTGTTGGGGGCGAACACCGCGCCGACGCGGGCCAGCAGGCCGGCCGTCTGGGCGTCTTGCAGCGCGGCCAGCAGCCGGGCTTCGCTCCAGCCCTCCTCCATGCCGGCGGCGAGCGCGGCGAAGGGGCGCGGCTGCAAGGGAAAGCCGCGCTGGCAGCCGTTGATCAGCCGCAGCAAGGCCGGATCGGCGTCTGAAATAACCATGGCTACATCCCGATGCGGCTGGCGCGCCAGCTGAAGAAGATGCCGGACGGGCTACGCGCCGGCAGTTCGCGCAGCACTTTGAGGCTGGCGGTGTCCACCACCACCAGCTTGTCGTCGTCGCGGCTGGACAGCCACACCGCGTCGCCGCGCGGGGTGAACTCCATGTGCAGGATGGCCTTGCCCGGCTTCAGGGTGGCGATCACGCTGCGCGTGGGCACGTCGATGACTTGCACCTTGTTGTTGTCCGGGAAGGCGAAGTTGACCCAAACCCGCCGCCCGGAGGGTTCCGCCATCACGAACACCGGCTGGCCCAGCACTGGGACGGCGGCCTGTTGCGCCCAGCTGCGGTTGTCCGCCAGCAGCACTTCGTGGCGGCCGATGGCGGGCAGGAAGGCGTAATCGCCGGCCAGCGCCCAGCCGCGCAGATGCGGCATCTTGTACACCGGCAGCGGCTGTTGGCCGCGGCCGTAGCCGGCCAGGATGCGGCGCACGCCTTGTTCCGGCCGCCAGGTGTCCAGCAGGGACAGGCCGTCTTCGCCGTAGAGCCCGGCCAGGAAGTAGCGGCCGTCCATGCTGGCCAGGCCGTCGTAGGGGCGCTTGCCGGCGTCGCGGTAGCGGGTCAGTTTCGGCTGGGCCGGGTCCGCGGCGTCCAGCACGTCGATTTCGTCGGCGTCGAACAGCGCGTAAACAAAGCGCCGGCCCGGCAGGTCCGCCAGGCCCACCACGCGCGAGGGTTTGCCGTCCGCGCCCGGCGCGGCGGGCACCGAGGCCAGCGGCGCCAGCGTGACGGCGTCGAACAGGCGCACGCCGCCCGGCTGGTAGTTTTGCGCGGCCAGCACGCGGCCGTCCGAGGAGATGGCGCCGCCTATGCTGTTGCCGGCCTGCACCACGCGCCGTTCCAGCCGCCGGCGCAGCAGGTCCACCTTGCTGATGGCGCCGTCGCGGCCAAACACGTAGGCGTAACGCGCGTCGCGCGAGAACACCACCGAGGCGTGGGACAGATCGCCCAGCCCTTCCACCCGGCCCAGGCTTTCGGCGCGGGTGTTGTCCACCACTTGCACGCTGCCGCTAGCGCGTTCTATCACCACGCCCAGGTCGCCGGTGCCGCGCGGCGCGGCGCAGCCGCCCAGCAGCGCGGCCAAGGCCGGGATCAGGGCGGCGCGCCCTGCTTTAACCAGTAAACCAGCCATATCGCTTCTTCTTCCGTCAAAAAAGGCCGCCAGGGCGGCATCGGGGTGCCGGGCCGGCCGGCCAGGATCACGGCGGCCAGGCCGGCGTCCGGCTTGTCCTTGAGCGCCTCCGGCGTCAGCGGGCTGCCCAGGCCGCCGCGCAGGCTCAGGCCGTGGCAGGCGCCGCAGTCCTGGCGCGCCAGGTGGCGCAACTGGGCCGCCCGCTCCGGCGCGGGGGCCACCGGCGCGGCGACGGCGACGCCGCAGAGCAGCAGCAAGGCCGCCGCGATGCACGTCAACGGCTCAGCACCCATTGCACCATGACCTTGAGATCGGCATCCGGCACTTGCGGATTGGGCGACATCGGCACCGGGCCGAAGCTGCCTGAGCCGCCCTTTTTCACCTTGTCCATCAGCTTGACGGCGGCGTCCTGCCCCTTGTACTTGGCGGCCACTTGTTGGTAGGACGGCCCCACCAGCTTGGCGTCCAGCGCGTGACAGGCCAGGCAGTTGTGCTGCTTGAGCAGCGCTTCCGGCGCGGCGGCCGCGGCTGGCAGCGCATGCAGCGCCAGGGCGGCGCAGGCCAGGATCAGGCTTGTTTTCATTGCGGTCTCCTCCGCCCGCCGGGGCTGGCCCGGCGGGCGTGCTGGCGGGGTCAGTAGATGTCGTGCTGGGTGTTGTAGACGTTGAATTTGCCGGTGGGGGTGACCAGGCGCGGGTCCTTGATCACGGCCTTGAGCTTGCGGGTTTTGTCGTCCACCACCACGATGGCGGATTGCTTGTCCTTGGCGCTCCACACCGAGAACCAGACTTCGTCGCCGGCCTTGTTGAATTCCGGCTGCAACACGCGCTTGGCGCCGTCGCTCAGGCCGGACCATTCGCCTATCGGCAGCATGGAGAAGCCCTTGTCCAGGTGCTTGATGTCGAACACCGCCACGCTCTGGCTAAGCTTGGCGTCCGGGTTGAACACGGTGTCCACCCACAGATTGGCGGATTGCGGATGGGTCTTGATGAACAGCGAGCCGCCGCCCTGCCCCTTCAGCGTACGCACCACTTTCCAGGCCTGGGCCTTGTGTTTTTCCGGATCGGTGCCCACCAGGCTGATGCTGTCGTCGCCCAGGTGGCTGGTGGCCCAGACCGGCCCGTATTGCGGGTCCGTGAAGTTGGCGCCGCGGCCAGGGTGCGGGGTTTTGCCCACGTCCACCAGCGCCGCCAGCTTGTCCAGCTTGGTGTCCACCACCGCCACTTTATTGGAGGCGTTGGCGGCCACCATGAAGTAGCGGCCGCTGGCGTCGAAGCCGCCGTCGTGCAGGAATTTGGCGGCGTCTATGGTGGTGGTCTTGAGGTTGGCCAGATCGGAGTAGTCCACCATCATGATCTTGCCGGTTTCCTTGGCGTTGACCACGAACTCCGGTTTGTAATGGCTGGCCACGATGGAGGCCACGCGCGGTTCCGGGTGGTATTCGTTGTCCACCGTCATGCCGCGGGTGCCGACGATTTTCAGCGGCTTGAGGCTGGCCCCGTCCATGATCACGTATTGAGGCGGCCAGTAAGCGCCGGCCACGGCCAGCTTGTCGTCGTAGCCGCGGTATTTGGAGGTTTCCACCGAGCGCGCTTCCAGGCCGATGCGGATTTCCGCCACGCTGTCCGGCTTGGCCATCCACAGGTCCACCAGGTTGATCTTGCCGTCGCGGCCGATCACGTACAGGTAGCGGCCGGATTTGGACAGCCGGGAGATGTGCACGGCGTAGCCGGTCTTGATCACGCTGACGATTTGCTTGCTGTGGCCGTCGATCAGCGCGATTTCGCCGGCGTCGCGCAGGGTGACGGAGAACAGGTTGGAGATGTCCAGCTGGTTTTCCTTTCGCCGCGGACGCTTGTCCACCGGCACTTGCACTTTCCAGGTGGCCAGCATGTCCTGCATGCCGAATTCCGGCGGGGTGGGCGGCTCTTGCTGCACGTAGCGCGCCATCAGGTCCACTTGCTGGTCGTTGAATTCGCCGGAGGTGCCCCAGTTGGGCATGCCGGCCGGGGAGCCGTATTTGATGAAGGTTTTCAGGTATTCAGTGCCGCGCGCCAGGGTGATGTCCGGCGTCAGCGCCTTGCCGGTGGCGCCTTTGCGCAGCACGCCGTGACAGCCGGCGCAGCGTTCGAAGTAGATTTGCTTGCCGCGGGTAAATTCCGCCTCGGTCATCGGCGGGGCTTTGGCGTTGGCGTTCTGGTGCATCGCCTCGCCGGCGGGCAGGGCGGCGGTGTCCGCCCAGACGGGGGCCGCGGCCAACGGCAACAGGGCGAGTAATACGCTCTTGGTGAACAGGGACTGCTTCGGAGACTTCATGGCGTGCGCTCCAGCGTTAGGAATAACCCTCAGAACCTGTTCAAGGTCTGCTGCGCGTCGGCGATACCACGTTGAAACCGTCTTCGAAATGCTCATGTACCGCCTGTACATTCCGCTTTCTCAGCCGTTTTCGCCTTGTCTCGCTCTAGCTCGCGAGACTTTGAACAGGCTCTTATTGACGGCATGATCATCCCGGACGCATATGGACAGCCTTGATTCGAATCAACGCTTGCCGGAGCCGTCCTGTCCTGTGACCGGGGAATCCTCCAAGCCCCAGTCGCCGTATTGATACCAGTCGTCGCCCAGCACTTCCGCCGGATGTTGCGTGCGGCTGGAGCCGTTGCCGCATTGCAGGGAGTTGGCGGGGCAATAGAGATCACAGCCCCAGCAGATGCGCTCGGGGTGGGCGGGGTGCAGCGGGAATTTTTTGGCCATGGAACTCCTTGATTACTTGCTCAACTATGCCAGTTCGCCACTTTTAGGACTTTGCGTGTCATCAACGAAGCAAGCAGGTATGCGACGCTACCCCCACTCCCTTCAAGCCTGCCGACGGGTGGCAGGCCCGAGGTTTTAGCTACGCAGAAACTTCGCTATGCTCGTTTTAAGCGGCTGCTTGTTCGAGCAGCGCGACGTTAGCGCGCTGCGAGTTCAGCCGCGCCTCGGGCCTGACGGGAACCGGCGGGAAGCCGCAGGCCAGGCTTGCAGGGCGGCCTTTGGGGGACTACGTGCGAATCTTTGATTCGCTCAGTGATAGGGGAATTTGGCCGAGCAAATTCCCCTTCCTGCCCGCCGGGCAGCCCCGGCAATAAAAATCATCATCCGCGCAGCGGATACAAAAAGTTGATTCGCCCCAATCTCACGTCGTCAGGCTGGCATACAGCCTGGTCAACGCCTGCGGCAACCTCTCCGCCTGCCTCACCAGCGCATAACCATTGCGGCCAAATAAATGCGGCAGGTAGTCGCCCGCCTCGCGGTCTATGGTCACGCAGAACGGCGTCAGGCCGGCGCGGCGGGCTTCCAGCACCGCCTGGCGCGTGTCTTCTATGCCGTAGCGGCCTTCGTAATGGTCCAGATCGTTGGGCTTGCCGTCCGAGATCAGCAACAACAAACGGCGCTGCGCCGGCCGCTCGCTCAGGATGCGGGTGCACTGGCGGATGGCCGCGCCCATGCGGGTGTAGTAGCCGGGCCGGATGGCGAGGATGCGGCCGCGGGCGGCGTCGTCGTAACGGTCGGCAAAGTCTTTGAGGATCTGCAAGCGCACTTCCTGCCGCCGCAGCGAGGAAAAGCCGTACAGGCCGAAGTCGTCGCCGCTGGCGGCCAGCGCCTCGGCGAACAGCAGCAGGCTGTCGCGGATCACGTCGATCACCCGGCCGGTTTCGCCCAGCCAGCTTTCGGTGGACAGCGACAGGTCGGCCAGGGTTAGGCAGGCCAGGCTGCGCTCGCCCGGCGGCCAGTCCTGATACAGCGCCGGTTCGCTGAGCGCCGCGCCGCCGCGCCGTTCGGCGAGGAAGCGAATCAGCCGGTCCAGATCGATGTCCGGCCCGGCGGTTTCGCCGCTGCGCCGGCGGCGCTCCGGCGCCAACGACTGGAATTGCCGCCGCAGCCGGCGCGCCAGCGGCTGCAAGCGTTCCGGCAACGGCGCCGGCACGGCGTCGCGCGGCAGCATCGGCCGCAGCAGGCAGTGGTCCTCCACCAGGCATTGCCGCTTCCAGTGCCATTCCGGCAGCTTGATGCCCGGCCCCAGCGGGGTGTCGTCGTAGGCGGCGGCCGGCAGGTCCAGATCGAAGCGCAGCCGGCTGCCGCGGGTATGGGCGTCCTGGCCCAGGGTCAGCCGGTTCATGTCTTCGGCGGCGATTTCGCCGTTGCCGTCATCATCGTCGTCATTGTGGCGGTTAACTTTGACGTATTCGTCCCAGGTAAATAGGCTCTCGGCGCGGAACACCATCAGCATGCCGTTCTTGCGCTGGTCCTGTTCCATGCGCCGCGCGCGATAGCGGCGGCGCTGGCGCTGGGCGTCCTTGCCGCCGCCGCGTTCGCCGTCGGCGTGGCGGCTGCCCTGCCCGTCGGCCTCCGTCAGCGGCGGCTCCGGGTGCAGCCACAGCGGCACCGGCTGCGGCGGCCGGCTCAACGGCGGCAGCGTCACCGCCTGTTCCGGCCGGCTCAACGCCGCTTGGATCGCGCGTTCCACCGCGGCTTCCGCCGGCGGCAGGCCGGCGGG
>NZ_MUKU01000038.1 GCF_002081825.1 Chromobacterium haemolyticum
ACCAATTTGCGGTGATGCCTCAACGTTGGGTGGTGGAGCGCTCATTTGCTTGGCTTGAGAAATGCCGACGGTTATGGAAGAACTGCGAGCGGAAACTCAATACCAGCTTGCAGTTCATCCATTTAGCCTTCCTCGTGCTGTTGCTCAAAAGATCGTGAACAGGCTCTTAGACCCGCCGCGTGCACAAGGTCAGCCCATCCCCCACCGGCAGCACGCACATGCGGATGCGCGGGTCGTGCTTCAGGCTGGCGTTGAATTCGTGCATCAGGTGCACGCCGGGCGGGTCTTCCGGCTTGGGTTCCACCACGCGGCCGGACAGGAAGATATTGTCGATGGCGATCACGCCGCCGGGGCGCACCAGTTGCAGGCAGGCCTCGTAATAGTCGCGGTAGGCGGGCTTGTCCGCGTCGATGAAGGCCAGGTCGTACTGGCCGGCCTGGCCGGCGGCCAGTTGCTCGCGCAAGGTGGCGAGCGCCGGTTGCAGCACCAGTTCGATGCGATCGGCGACGCCGGCGCGGGTCCAGTAGTCGCGGGCGACGGCGGTGAAGGTTTCGCTGACGTCGCAGGCCAGCGTGCGGCTGTCCGCCGGCATCGCCAAGGTCACCGCCAGCGAGCTGTAGCCGGTGAACACGCCGATCTCCAGATAGCGGCGCGCGCCTATCAGTTGAGCCAGCCAGGCCATGAACTGACCTTGTTCCGGCGCGATTTGCATCTTGGCCAGGCGGAGAGTGGCGGTGAATTCGCGTAGCTCGCGCATCACCGGATGTTCGCTGAGGCTGATGTTCAGCAGGTAATCGTGCAAGGCGCCGTCTAGCGCCAGGGTGCGGCTGGTCATGGGGTATGCAGTGCAATCGGAAACGCCCGCGGCGCGGGCGTCGGGTCAGGCGGGGAGCCGGGTTTATTCCGGCTGGTAAACGTAGGGCTGTTGCGGAACGCGGGATTCTTTCCAGCGTTTCTGGTCGTCGGCGTTCAATTGACGGTCCCACAGGGTCAGGCGCAGCTCGCGGCGCTGGCTGTCCACTTCCGGGTGTTCTTCCAGGAAGCCGTTGATGAATTGGGTGAAATCGGACTGATACATCGCATCGTTCCTTCTAAGGCTGATGTCGTGATTTTAATCGATAAATCGCCGCGCAGTCAGCCTGCCAACTTCGCTTTACATTCATTTTGACAACAGATTTCAAGGTACAGCGCAAATCCTGGTTGCGCTGGGGGCGCTTTGCTGCGATATTGCGCAAAAGGTTTAAAGACATTAAATTAAAATTTTAAACTGAAAAGGTGGATTTGTTTAATCAAATTAAACTTAATGGTTTGCAATATGCGAATTCGCAATGTGGATGGCTTGGTGCAGTTCTACCCCGAGACCTTGACCTATCTGCGGCTGTTGGCCCGGTTGACGCACCTGGCGATGGTGCTGGCGCCCGGCTGTGTGTTGCTGCTGCTTGAGCCGGCCGCCGCGGCGGCCCGCGGGCAGGCCGGACAGCTCTTGTTGCTGGTCGGCGCGCTGGCTTTGCTGTCTTTTCAGGCGCTGGGCGTTTACGGCGGAAGCATGTTTTTGCGTCAGTTGCGCCTGCGGCCCTTGGCCGCGGCGTGCGTGATGTTGTTTTTGGTCTTGTGGCTGGCCCGCGGGCTGTCCCCGGCCTTGGCCGCCTTGCCGGACCGGCTGTGGCCGGTCTGGTTTACGGCGACGCTGGCCTTATTGCTGGCGCAGCGCTTGTTGGTGCACGTCTGGTGCCGCCGGCTGGTGCGTCGCGGCGTGGGCCTGCAACGCACGGTGATCCTGGGTTGTACTGCCAGCGGCCATTTGCTGGCCGGTTTTCTGAAGGAAAACGCGGACATCCGCGCCTGCGTGATTGGCTTTGTGGACGATCGTTCGGACCGCTTGCAGCACGCCATGGCCGGCCTGCCTTATTTGGGCGGCATGCGTCGGCTGGAGACGATGGTGCGTGAGGGCGAGGTACAGCAAATCCTGGTGGCGCTGCCTTGGGCGGCGGTCAAGCGGATGGGAGACTTGGTCAGCATGCTGCGACGCTTGCCGGTGACGGTGCTGCTGGCGCCGGACATGGCGGGCTTGCAGCACGCTCATCATCGGGTGACCGCGGTGGCGGGGTTGCCGATGTTCAATATTTCCGAGCGTCCGCTCAAGGGGTGGTCCCCCTTGCTCAAACGCTGCGAGGACGTGCTGCTCGCCGTTTGCGCGCTGGCGCTGACCGCGCCGCTGATGTTGCTGATCGCCTTGTTGATCAAGCTGGATTCGCCGGGGCCGGTGTTGTTCCGGCAAAGGCGCTACGGCTACAACAACCGTTTGATCGAGGTCTACAAATTCCGCTCCATGTACGTGGAGCGGACCGACGCCGACGCCGAGGCGCAAACCACACGCAGCGACCCGCGCGTGACTCGCGTTGGGCGCTTCATCCGCAAGACCAGCCTGGACGAACTGCCGCAATTGCTCAATGTGCTGGGCGGCAGCATGTCCATGGTGGGGCCGCGTCCGCACGCAACCGCCACCAAGGCCGCCGGTGTCTTGTTCGAAGACGCGGTGGCGGAGTATTCCGCCCGCCATCGGGTCAAGCCGGGCATTACCGGCTGGGCCCAGGTCAACGGCTACCGCGGCGAAACCGACACGCTGGCCAAGATAGAGGGCCGGGTGGCGCACGATCTCGAATACATCGAGAACTGGTCGCTGTGGTTCGACGCCTACATTCTGATCCGCACTCTGCCGGCCGTGCTGTCGGCCGACGAAGCCTATTGAGGCCGCCATGCAAACCCAAATTCCAGAACTGATTCCCTGCATCGTGTCCGGCGGCGCCGGTACCCGCTTGTGGCCGGTGTCCCGGCAGGCTTTTCCCAAACCCTTCATCCGCTTGGCCGACGATCAGAGCCTGCTGCAGAAGGCCTTTCTGCGCGCCGCGCGCCTGCCGGGGGTGAAGCGGGTGATGATCATCACCAATCAGCAGGCGCAACTGCGCACCCTGGACGAATGCCGGGCGGTCAACGCCGGCGGGTTGGCGTTGGAGCTGCTGTTGGAGCCGGAAGGGCGCAATACCGCTCCAGCGCTGGCGGCGGCCGCCGCGGACCTGCTGGAGCGCGAACCGGCGGCGAATCCCTTGCTATTGGCGCTGCCGGCGGATCATCTGATCGCCGACGAAGCCGCCTTCGCCGCCGCGGTGGAGAAAGCCGCGCGGCTGGCCGGCGACGGACGCATTGTCGTTTTCGGCTTGACGCCCAGCCGTGCGGAAACCGGTTTCGGCTACATCGAGGCCGGCGCGGCGATAGGCGCCGACGG
Organism: Chromobacterium haemolyticum; assembly: GCF_002081825.1. GTDB lineage: Bacteria > Pseudomonadota > Gammaproteobacteria > Burkholderiales > Chromobacteriaceae > Chromobacterium > Chromobacterium fluminis. The sequence continues at coordinate 3,284 of NZ_MUKU01000038.1, forward strand.
GCAGGAAGTGACGCGCTTCGTGGAAAAGCCGGACCTTGCCGCCGCCGAAGGCTATCTGGCCGGCGACCGTCATTTGTGGAACAGCGGCATGTTCTGCTTTTCCGCCGCGGCTTTGTGCGAGGAACTGGCCGAACACGCGCCCGACGTGTTGGCGGCGGTGCGGGATTGCCTGGCGCACAGCCCGGCGTCCCAGAGCGCGGACCACCGCTTGCGGGCGCTGGAGCGCGAGCGTTTTGGCCGTTGCCCGGACATTTCCATCGATTACGCGGTCATGGAGCGCACCCGCGCCGCGGCAGTGGTGCGCTGCGAACTGGGCTGGAGCGATATCGGCAACTGGGACAGCCTGGCCGAGCAGTTTCCGGCCGACGCGGACGGCAACCGCGTCAGCGGCGATGCCTTGCTGCGGGACAGCCATGATTGCTTCATCCAGAGCCGCGGCCGCTTGATCGCGATGCTGGGCGTGGACAATCTGGCGGTGGTGGACACCCCGGACGCCCTGTTGGTGGCCGACCGCGGACGCAGCCAGGAAGTGCGCGAGCTGGCGCGGCGGCTGCAGGACCAGAATCATCCTGCCTGGCGGCTGCATCTGAGCTCGCAGCGGCCCTGGGGCCATTACACCGTGCTGGCGGACAGCGAACGCTACAAGATCAAGCGCATCGTGGTGAAGCCGGGCGCGTCGCTGTCCTTGCAGATGCACCACCACCGCAGCGAGCACTGGATCGTGGTCAGCGGCACCGCGATGGTGACCCACGGCCAAGAAGAGCGCTTGCTGCATACCAATGAATCCACCTTCATTCCCGCCGGCGAAACGCATAGATTGAGCAACCCCGGCTTGATCGACTTGGTGTTGATCGAGGTGCAGAGCGGCGAATATCTGGGCGAGGACGACATCGTGCGCTTCGCCGACGACTACGGCCGCTCGGAGGCCGCGCCGTGAGCCGCACCGCCTTGATCCTGCCGGTGCGCAACGCCGGCCGCCATCTGGACCGGCTGCTGCCGGCGCTGGCGGCGCAAAGCCTGCGTCCGGACGAATGGCTGGCGCTGGACAGCGAGTCCAGCGACGGCAGCCGGGCGCGCCTGTTGGCCGCCGGCGCCAGCGTGGTGTCGGTGCGCGCAGCGGACTTCAATCACGGCGGCACGCGCCGGCTGGCCAGCGAGCTGACCGACGCCAAGGTGTTGATCTATCTGACCCAGGACGCCATCCCGGCCGGGCCCGACGCCTTGCGCCGCTTGCGCGACGCGCTGCTGGCGGACGACGACATCGGCGTCGCCTACGGCCGCCAGCTGCCGCAGCCGGACGCCGGCCTGTTGGGCGCGCATGCGCGCCGCTTCAATTACCCGCCGTTCAGCCGCACCAAGCGGCTGGCCGACGCCGCCGAACTGGGCATCAAGACCTGTTTCAGTTCGGACTCCTTCGCCGCCTATCGCCGCGAGGCCTTGCGCGAGGTGGGCGGTTTCCCCATGGACGTGATCGGTTCCGAGGACGCTCACGTCGCCGGCCGCATGCTGCTGGCCGGCTGGGCGGTGCGCTACGAGGCCGCCGCCTGCGTCCACCATTCGCACGATTACGGGCTGTTGGAAGAAATGCGCCGCTATTTCGACATCGGCGTGTTTTACGGCCGCGAGCGCTGGATCGCCGAGCGCTTCGGCCGCGCCGGCGCGGAAGGGCGGCGCTTTGTGCGTTCGGAGCTGGAGACGGTTCGCCGCGCCGGCCAGCCCTGGCGGCAGTCCGAAGTGCTGCTGCGCTGCGCGCTCAAGCTGGCCGGCTATCGGCTGGGCCATGTCGAACGTTGGCTGCCGCGCGCGCTCAAGCGCCGCCTCAGCATGTTCCCCGCTTATTGGAAATGAATGCGATGACCACCGTCAAACTCGCCGCCGTCCTGTTGTTTGCCGTTCTGGGCGGACTGACGGCCTGTTCCACCCCCAGCACCATCGCGCTGCCGGACGCCAAGACCGTGGAAGCGCGGCAGCTGGCGCTGCGCGACATCAGCCAATTGCCGCCGCCGGTGACGCGGGTGATGAACGGCGACACCCTGCGCATTGTCCGCGACGCGCAATCCCCGGCTGAAAAAGACGAGATGGCGCTGTTCTTCGTGCGTCCGGACGGCAGTTTTTCCTATCCCAACGCCGGCCTGGTCCGCGGCGGGGGCCGCACGCCGGAGGAGATAGGGGCGGAGATCACCGACCGGCTGTCCGCGCGGTACCGCCAGCCGCAAGTCACCGTCAACATCGCCATCGCGCCGGGCAACCGCGTCTTCGTCGGCGGAGCGGTGCGCAATCCGTCCGCCTTTGAGCTGAGCGCCGCCGCCAGCATAGAACAAGCGGTGATCGGCGCCGGCGGCGTGCTGCCGTCCGCCGACAGCGAGCACGTGGCGCTGCTGCGCATGGACGAGACCGGCCTGTATCAAATCTATTTCACCGATCTGGCGCGGATGCTGGACCCTGCCGCCGGAAGGCGCGGCGTCATGCTGCAACGCGGCGACATCGTGTTCGTGCCCAAATCCGCCATCGGCAAGGCGGTGGAAGGCGTGGACATGTACGTCAACCAGCTGCTGCCCTTCTCCAAGGCGATAGGCATAGGCCTGAATTACGACCTGGGCGGCAAAGGCAGCAACAACGTCAATATCCAGAACAACCCCACCATCAAGGCCGGCGGTTAGCCTCTGGTCCGCACCGACGATAGCGACATGATAGAAATCCGCTCCTTCCGCGATCTGGCCCGCCTGTTCTTCATCTTCCGGCGGGAGTTCAAATGGGCGTTCGCCGCCACCGTGCTGGTGGCGGTGCTGGGCGCGTTCTTGCTGCCGGCCCGCTACGAGTCCGAAGCGCGGCTGTTGGTCAAGCCCGGCCGCGATACCAGTACGTTGCCGATCGAGTACGCCGACCGCCAAACGCTGGTGGCGCCCAGCACCCAGCGCGATCCCATCGTGGATGAGGAAAAGCTGCTGACCGGCCGTCCCATCATCCACCAAGTCGCCGACTACTACCTGAACGAGATGCGTTCTCCACCGCCGCAAGGCTGGTGGAAAACCTTCAAGCATCAGGCGAAGCAGGTGGTGGGTACGGTGTTGGACGGGGCGCGCGACGCGCTGGCCCTGATCGGGGTGGTGGAAACGCAGACCCCGCAAGAGCGGCTGGCCGCCAGGCTGGAAAAACAATTCAGCGTCAGCCATCAGAGCGGCTCCGCGGTGATGGAAATCGCTTTCAGCTGGGACGATCCGGCGGTGGCGCAGCAAGTGCTGGCCAAGTGGCTGTCCTTGTACGTCGATGAGCGCAGCCGCGCGCTGGGCCGCAAAAGCCTGTACGCGTTTTACGAAACCGAGAGCGGCAAGCTGGCCGAGCAGATCGCCGGCTACAAGGAACGTATCGGCCAGCAATTGCGCCAGATCGACGGCATCAGTTCCAAGGAGAGGCTGGACAGCCTCACCGACCAGCTCAACAAGCTGGAGGCGGCGCGCAGCGCCGACCAGGCGGACTGGATGGCGGCGCAGGGCGGCATCGCCAATGCCCAGGCCAGCGGCGGCAAGCTGCCGCGTGAAATCACCAAGGAGCGCGAACTGAGCCTGAATCCGGCGCAGCAGGATCTCAAGCTCAAGCTCAACGGCTTGGAGCTGGAGCGGCTGGACAAGCTCAAGACTTATTTGCCGGACGCGCCGCCCATCCGCGAGTTGGACGAAAACATCGCCGCGCTCAAGGCGCTGATCGCGCGCGAAAAAGACACGGTGCAGCGCTCGGAAAACCGCGTGCCCAGCGACCTCGTCAATCTGCTGGAGCGCGGCAAGCTGGAGCGCGGCATGCGCGCCGGCGAGCTAAAGGCCAAGGTGGCGGCTTACGACAAGGCCATCGCCGCGCTGAAGGACGAGCGCGCGCGCATTCTGAGCGTGGAGCCGGAGCTGTCGCGGCTGGAGCGCAATCTGGCGGTAGCGGAAAAGAACTACCTGCTCTACCGCGACAGTCTGGAAAAAGCGCGCATCGACCGTGAGCTGGACAACAGCCGCATCAGCAATATCGCGGTGATCGAGCAAGCCACCTTTAGCCCGGCGCGAGTGTTTCCCAAGAGCCTGGCCATCCTGTTGGCCGCGGTGCCGGCCGGCTTGGCGGTGGGGCTGTTCGCGCTCTACCTGTGCTACCTGCTGGACCAGCGCATTCACGACGGCGGAGGCGTTGAGCGCCGTTTTGGCGTGCCGTTGTGGAGCACGCTGATGGAATTGGAGCCGGGCCAAACCCCGCCTCCGGCGTTCGAAGCCAGCATCTATCGACTTTACAGCCAACTGCCGGCGGACAAGCTGGCGCGGGACGGCCTGGTCATCGGTCTGGTGTCCTCGCGGCGCGGCGAGGGCGTCAGCTTCATCGCCGGCCAGTTCCTGCGCGTGTTGGCCGAGCGAGGCGTGCCGGCAAGACTGGCCGCCGGCGACGCGCGCGTCGGCCCCGGCGAAGTGGCGCTGATCGAGGCGCCGGCGCTGCTCGACAATCAACAGGCCTTTGTGCAGTTGAAGCGCGCCGATCTGATCCTGCTGGTGGTGGAGGCGCGCGCCTCCACGGCGCCGGTGGTGGAAAACGCGCTGGCCATCCTGGGTGCCGCGTTTGGACAGGTGGACGGCATTGTGCTCAACCGCCGCCGTTTTGAAATCCCCGCCGCCGTGCTGAAACGCGCGGCGCGCTGGAAAGGAGAAGGCCGATGAAGATCGCCCTGTTGGCTCCGCTGCCGTCGGAGCAGAACGGCATTGCCGACTATGCCGACGCCTGGCGCCTGGCTTTGGAAAACGAAGGCGTCAGCGTCGTCTCTCCGCTGGGGGGGCAGCCGCTGGCGAGCAACGCTCTGGAACTGTCCTGGCAGATGCAGAACGTGAATTGGAGCGATTTCGACTTGGTGCACGCGGAGCTGGGAGGCGGGCGCTGCGGCGAGTTCATGGCGCTGGAGTGGCTGGCGCGTCATCAGCCGGAACTGAGGCTGACCGCCACCGTTCATGACCCGGAACGCCTGGTCTGGAGGCCGCCCGGCTTGCCGCGGCGGCTGCCGCGCCCGCTTGGCCAGGCCGCCGCCTTGCTGGCCGCTCCGCTGACGCTGGCGCGAGAGCGGCGGCTGGCCCGGCGCTTGACCCGGCTGGTGACGCTGACGACCATCGGCGCGGAGCGCCTGGCCCGGCGGATGCGGCTGCCGGACGGGCGGGTGTTCCATATCGCGCACGGCAATTGCGAGATCGCCGCTCAGCCGTTGCCGGCCTTGCCGCCGCAAGGGCCGTTGCGGCTGCTGTACTTCGGCTACATCTACCAGGGCAAGGGCATCGAGGATGTGCTGGACGCGCTGGCGCTGCTGCAGGAAGAGCCGGATACCCGCGACCGGGTGAGGCTGACCCTGGCGGGCGGAGTGGCGCCGGACGTCGCCTTCGGCCGCTCCGGCTCTTATCTGGAATCCCTGCGCCAGCAAGCCATCCTGCTGGGGCTGCACCGGGACATGCTGGAATGGCGGCCGGACCTGCCGGCGGCCGAGATCCCCGGCCTGATCCAGGCCAATCACGCCATGGTGCTGCCTTATCGGGAATCGTGGAAGCTGGCCTTGCTGGGCCGGATGTGCGGCGCCAGCGGCGCGCTGTCCTGGGCGGTGGCCTGCGGCCGCGGCGTGGTCTGTTCCGACGCCCGCGCCCTGGCCGAGGAGGCCTCCTTCGGCAACGGCGCGGTGTACCCCCGGGGCGACAGCGCGGCGCTGGCCCGGACCTTGAGCGGGCTGCTGCGTCAGCCGGAGCGCTTGCGTCAGCATAGCGAGCAGGCGCGGAGCTTGGGGCGGGAGCGCGCTTGGCCGCGGGTGGCGACGCAATTTCTGCAATTGTTTCAGACGGCGCTGCGGGAGAGAGCGCATGGCTAGCGCGCGCGGCGGCGCGACGCGGCGGATGTTGGTTCTGGCGGCGGTTCTGGGTTTGGCCGCGGCTGGCCCGCGCGCGGAAACCACCGAGCTAACCGCCGGCCGGCCGGTGGTGTGGCGCGATTTCCTTGGCGTCAACGCGCATTTCCTGTGGTTCACGCCGCCGCAATACCAGCGCCAGATGCAGCAGCTCAAGTCGCTTGGCCTGAACTGGGTGCGCGTGGACCTGCATTGGGATCGCCACGAGCCCAAGGAAAACCAGTTTGTGTTTGCGCCGCTGGACCAACTGGTGGACACGCTAAAGGCGCAGAAGCTCAAATCGGTCTTTTACTTGGTGGGGTCGGCGCCCTTCGCCAGCAGCGTGCCGCCGCTGCTTGGCTCCAGCGACCAGTACCCGCCCAAGGACGACAAGGTGTTCGCCAAGCGCATGGCCATGTTGGCGCGGCGCTATCCGACGGTGGATGCCTGGCAGGTGTGGAACGAACCCAATCTGCCCGGCTTCTGGCGGCCGCTGCCCAGCCCGGAAGGGTACGGCCGTTTGTTGCAGGCCAGCGCCGAAGCGCTGCGCGCCGCTGCGCCGGGCAAGCCGGTGGTGATGGCCGGCATGGCTTATTACAGTCAGATGCCGGTGCGCGGCGGGCTGATGCTGGAGGAGCTGGGCAAGAAGGGAAGCCTGAACCTGAAAACCATCGTCGCCTACCATCCGTACAGCCAGCAGCCGGAGGGCGACGATCCTAAAACGCGGGACTTCGTGCTGCGCGCGCAGCAGATCAACGCCCGGCTGCGCCAGGTCAAGGCGCCGGGGATCTGGGCCACCGAATGGGGCTGGTCCAGCTACGCCGGGCCCAAGGAGGAGCAGGACATCATCGGCCGCGACGGCCAGGCGGATTATCTATTGCGTCGGCTGGCGTTGATGAGCGCGCTGGATTACGACCGCGTCTTCCTGTTCGCGTTGTCCGATCTGGACCAGCGCGCCAGCGCGCGCGACCGCGGCTACGGCCTGCTGGATCTCGACGGCAAACCCAAGCCCGCCTACAAGGCCCTGGCGCGCTTCCTCGCCATTACCGGCCCGCGGCTGGAGCCGGCGGCCCCGCCGCGCTTGGACGCCGCGCCGGATGGTTTGTACAGCATCGCCTGGCGCAAGCCGGACGGCGCGCACCTGTGGATGTTCTGGAGCGCGAGCGGCGGCGCGGCGCGTTTGCCCGGCATCGCCCGCGCCACGCTGCGTCAGCCGCTGAGCGGAGGCAGCACAGCCTTGAGCGCCGCCGGAGACAGCCTGCGCGTGACGGTGACGCCGCAGCTGCAAATTTTGGAGTGGCGAGAATGAAACCGGGGTCTCTTCACCGTCCTCTTTCCCTCGGTTACACCGGCGCGTGTCCGCCGCTGCGTATCTTGTGGACCCTGCCTTATCTGCCCTGGCCCACCACCAGCGGGGGCAAGCTGCGTCAGTTCCAACTGCTGCGCGCGCTGGCGGCGCGCGGCCATCGCATCACCTTGCTGGTGCAGAGCAAGGAGCCGGCCAGCGACGCCTGCCGCCGCCAGCTGGAAAGCATTGTTGAACGGCTGATCGTGCTGCCGCGCCGTCCGCTGAAACACCCGCTGACGCTCTTGGCCGCCGCGCTGGGCCCGTATCCGCTGCTGGCCAGCGTCAACGGCCTGGCGCCGGACTTGAGCCGAACCTTCGACGGCCTGCTGCGCCAGCCTTGGGACGTGGTGCAAATCGAGCACAGTTACGGCTTGCAGCCCTTTCTGGACGTGTTGGGCCGCCACGGTCAGCCTTTCCTGCTGACCGAGCACAATGTCGAATCCGAGCTGGGCGCGGCCACTTATCAGCACCTGCCGCGCTGGTGCGCGCCCTTTGTGTGGTGGGACCGCTGGCGTTATCGGCGCTGGGCGGCCCTGGCGTTGAACGCCGCCGAGCGCGTCGCCGCCGTCACCTGGGAGGATGCCGAGGCAATGGCTCAGCACAGCGGCCGGCTGGTGGACGTGGTGATCAACGGCGTGGACGCCGACGCCTTCGCCGAAGTCCGCCCGGATTACGCCAGCCAGCGCCTGCTGTTCGTCGGCAATTTCGAATACCCGCCCAACCGCGACGCCGTCGTCTGGCTGGCGGAGGAAGTGATGCCGCGGCTGTGGCGGCGGCTGCCGCGGGCGCGGCTGGCGATATGCGGTTACGCGATGCCGGAAGACTGGGCGCGGCGGTGGCCGGACGAGCGCCTGGAGTGGCTGGGCTTTGTGCCGGAACTCTCGACGCAGCAGCGCCGCGCCGCCGCCTTCATCGCCGGGCTGCGTCAGGGCGGAGGCTCCAAGCTCAAAGTGCTGGAGGCGCTGGCCGCGGGCCTGGCGCTGCTGAGCACGCCGCAGGGCGCGTCCGGACTGGACCTGCGGCCCGACAGCGATTACCTGAGGGGCGACGACGCCGAGCAGCTGGCCGAGGCCGCCGCCGCGCTGCTGAGCCGGCCGGAGCGCGCCGCCAGCCTGGGCGCGGCCGGGCGGGAATACGTGAGGAGGCGGCACGATTGGGCCATCGCCGCCGACCAGCTGGAAACCTTGTATCGGGAGCTGAGACATGCGCATCGGAATTGATTACCGTCCGGTCACCGCCGCGCCGCGCTCCGGCATCGCGCGGCAAGTGCTGGCGCTGGAAGCCGCGTTGGCGGCGCGGCCGAACGTGGAAGTGCTGCGCTTCACCGCCTGTCCGGCAGACCATCCCCACCGGCGGCTGGCCGAATGCCCGGCGCGGCCCAGTCCTGCGGACGGACTGCACCGCCCACGCGAGCGTTGGCATTTCGAATGCCGTTTTTTGCCGCGGGCCATCCGCGCCCGTCGGCTGGACCTGTACATCGCCACCGCCAACACCGGCCTGCCGCTCTGGCGCGCGCCCGGCGGCGTGCGCTACGCCATGCTGCTGCACGATGTGTTCCAGCTGACCCTGGACAACTACCACGTCAGCTTGCTGCGCGCGCTGGCTTACCGCGTGATCGACTGGATCGGCACCGCGCGCTCCTTGCAGCGCGCCGACGCGATATGGACACCGTCGCAATTCACCGCCGACGCCGCCGCGCGGCTGTTCCCGCGTCAGCGCGCCAAACTGGCGCTGCTGCCCAACGCGGTGCCGCAGCCGGCCGCGCCGGCCGCGGCGCTGCCGGCCTCGCTGCCGGCGCGCTACTGGCTGGCGGTGGGCGCGCGCGAACCGCGCAAGAACATGCCCTGGTTTGTTGAGCAATGGAGGAAGGCGCGTCAGCGCCAGCCGGACCTGCCGGCATTGGCGTTGGTGGCGCGGCCGGAAGACCTGCCGGCGGAACTGCGTCGGCTGGAGGGGCTGATCTGGCTCAGCGATCTGGACGACGGCATGTTGAGCGCGGTGTACGCGGCGGCGGAACGGCTGTGGCAACCGTCCTACGCGGAAGGCTTCGGCCTGCCGGTGATAGAGGCGCTGGCGCAAGGCACGCCGGTGGCGGTGGCCACAGGCTCGGCGCTGGACGAAGTCGCGCCGCCGCAAGCGGCGCGCTTCGCCCCCAACGACGCCAGCGGGCTGCAAGCCCTGATGCACCGGCTGGCCGCGGCCGGGCCGGACGGCGACGCCGACGCCAACCGCGCCTGGGCGCGACGCTACGATATGGATGCCTATCGCCGCCGCGTGGATCAGCTATTGGACCGGCTGCTGGCATGACGCCGCTGAACCGCGCGCTCGCCCTGGTCTGCGGGCTATTGTTCGGCGGCTTGCTGGCCTTCAGCCCGGCCGCCGCCGCGCTGGCGCTGGCCGCCGCCTGCGCCGGAGTCGCCGTGCTGCGCGCGCCGCTGCTGGGGCTGGTTTTGTTCGGCTTCGCCGCCACCCTGACGCCCTATTCCACGGTGCAACTGGGCGTGCGCGTCACCGTATCCGAGGCGCTGCTGGGCCTGGCCTGGCTGGGCGCGCTGCCGCGCTTGGCCGTCGGCGTCCTGCAATGGCCGAGCGGCCGCGTCGAGCGGCGCTTGTTGTGGCTGATGGCCTTCAGCCTGCTGCCGTTTTTGGCGGGACAGCTGATGGTGCAGGCCGACGGCAACGGCCCGGTCAACTGGGCGCGCTGGCTGCTTAATCTGTCCGCCTTGTTCCTGGCCCCGCTGTTGCTGCCGGACGAGCGCAGCCGCGACCGTCTGATCGTGATGTTGCTGTTGGGGACGCTGGCCATGCTGCTGCTGTCCATCGGCTACTTTCTCAAGGACCGCGACGCCAACAGCTTCATCCCGGTGCTGGAGAAACTGCGCTACGCCCACCCGGAAGCGGTGCGCGACATCTTCTCCGCCAACTACACCCGCATGGCCTCGCCCTGGGTGCACCCCAACCTCACCGGCGGCGCGTTGGCGCTCTTCCTGCCGCTGGCTTTCTTTTACGGTTTGACGCAGCGCGGCTGGCGCCGGCTGCTGGGCTTGACGGTGGCGCTGTTGGGCGCGGCCGGCCTGTTGTTCAGCATTTCACGCGGGGCCATCGTCAGCCTGGCGCTGGTCTTGCTTTGGCTGAGCTGGCGGCGCGCGCCGCATGCCGGCCGCATCATCGGCCTGGCCGCGGCGCTGGGCCTGGCCTTGGTCCTGTTTTACCCGCCCTTGCAACAGCGTCTGGCCACGACCTTTTCCGCCAGCAACGCCAGCACCGAGGTGCGCATGGACGAATACCGCCGCTTCCCCGACGCGGTGCGCGCTTACCCGCTGGGCCTGGGTTTCAAGGTGGATCCGCCGCCGCCGGACAGCGGCCTGCTCGGCATCTCCAATCTGTGGCTCAACTTCGTCTACAAGCTGGGCGCGCCCGGCATGTTGCTATTCGTCGCCGTCACCGTGGCTTGGTGGCGCGAGGCGCGGCCGCGTGGCCCCTTGTCCGCGCTGGACCCGGAGCGCGCCATCTGGCTCGGCACCCTGTCCGGCTTGCTGGCTGCGCTGCTCACCGGTCTGTTTGACCACTATTACAGCTTCACCATGGTGCTGATCGGCCTGTTCTGGCTGCTGATGGGCGTCAATCTGCAAGCGGCGCGCCGGCTGGCCGGCCGCGGCGACCCGCTGTTGACCCTCTCCGCGCCGGCAGGCTCCGCGCCAATCGATTCGAAAGCGAAACCGCGATGAACCCGACCGACCTTCCCCCCGCGCCGCCGGCGCTGACGCTACGCCACCGTATTTACCACAGCAGCGCGCTGCGCGAGCGCCTGGACGGCTACGCCGCGCGCCTTGGCGTTCCGGCGGCGGAACTGGCCGCCGCCTACGACTGGATGCTGGCCAATAATGTGGCCTTCGAAGAGGGCGACGCCGCGGAGCCGCGCGTCTCCATCGTTTCCGTGAATATGGAAAGCCGCATCCCGCATCCGTTGGCGAGCCGCTTCTACGCGCTGCTGCGCGACGAAGTGCCCACCCAACTGGTGCCGCGTTACGGCCTCAACTGGCCCACTTTCAAGGACCGCTGGCTGCGCGCCTGGGAGCAGTGCTACAACATTCTGATCAACAAACTGCCGTCCCATCATCTGCGCTTGGCCTGGCTGCGCCTGGGCGGCGCGCGCATCGGCAAGGGCTCCAGCGTGTGGCGCAACACCGAGGTGCTGGGGGTCAACAATCTGGTGATAGGCGCGGACAGCTGCGTGGCCTGGCATTGCCTGCTGGACGCCCGCGCCGGGCTGATCATCGGCGATCATGTCGCCATTGCCTCCTACGCCAAAATCATCGCCGGCAGCCACGACCTGAGCGCGCCGGAATTCTGGTCGGTATCGGCGCCGGTCTACATCGACGACTACGCCTGGATCGCCACCGGCGCGCTGATCGGCCACGGCGCGCGCATCGGCCGCGGCGCGGTGGTCACCGCCAACACCGTGGTGGGCAAGGAAGTGGCCCCGTACAAGATCGTCGGCGGCAGCGGCGCCAAGCCCATGGGCGAGCGGCCGCGCGATCTCAACTACAAGGTGGGCGGCAAAGGGCTGTTCACCCTGTTCCACTAATGACACTGAGCCCATGTTCGGTTCCGCCGCCTTATTGACCCTGGCCACGCTGGCCGGCCTGTTGGCCGGTTTCGCCCGCGAGTGGCTGCTGGTGGCCGCCTGGGGGGCCGGCGGGCGCAGCGACGCCTTTCTGGTGGCGATGTTCCTGCCGGAAGCCTTGCGCACTCTGCTGGCCGGCGGTTTGCTGTCCGCCGCGCTGCTGCCCTTGTGGCAAGCGCAGACGCCGGCGCGGCGCGGCGCCTGGCTGGCTGGTCAACTGCGCCACTGGCTGGGCGTTGGCTTGGGCCTGGCCGCGTTGTTGAGCCTGGCCGCGCCGTGGCTGACGCGGGCGCTGGCGCCCGGCGTCGACGCCGCTCACGCGGCGCAGGCCGCCGCCGCGCTGCGTTGGCTGGCCTGGCTGGCGCCTGGCCTGTTGCTCCAGGCGGCGCTGGCGGCGCCGCTGCAAGCCCAGGGCCGTTTCCTGCTGGCCGGGTTGGGGTCGCTGCTGTTCAATCTGCCGGCGGTGTCATACCTGTATTGGGCCGGACCGGCCGCGGAGGCGGCCACGCTGGCGCAATGCTTTCTTGTCGGCAGCCTGCTGATGGCGGCGGCGCTGCTGCCCGGCAACTGGCGGCTGGGTTGGCGGCCCTGGCTGCGCGCCGGCCGCGGCGAAGCCGGCCAGGCCTGGCGGCAGTTGTGGCCCTTGCTGGCCAGCGGCGCCGCCAGCCAGGGCCTGGGCTTGCTGGAGCGGGTGGCCGCTTCGTTGTTGGGGGAGGGAACGATTACCCTGCTCAACCTGGCGCGCAAGCTGATCAATCTGCCGCTGATCGCGCTGATGAGTTTGAACCAGGTGCTGTTGAGCAAGATGAGCGGAGCGCTGGGCGCGGACCGGCTGCGGTTGCTGGATAGCGGCCTGGCCGCCTGCACTCTGTTGACCCTGCCGGCGGCGGCCGGTTTGATCGGCGCCGCGCCGGCGCTGGTGGCCTTGTTGCTGCCGGCCGGGCTGGCGGCGAGCAGCCTGCCGCTGCTGCTGGCGCTGTACGCGCCGGGCATTGTGTTCGGCGCCTGGAACGCGCTGTTGGCGCGCTATTGCTACGCCGGCGGCGATACCCGCGGGCCGATGCTGCTGGAACTGGCGGGCAGCGCGTTGAGCGCGGCGCTGCTGCTGACGCTGCCGCGCTGGCTGGGCTTGCCCGGCCTGGCGCTGGCCGCCTTGGCGGGAGTATGGCTGACCGGCGGCCTGCTCGCCGCCCGCTTGGGTCAGGGCCTGTTGCCAAGGCTGGTCCGCCAGGGCCTGACGGCGTCCGTACCGCTGGCCGCCGCCGGCCTGCTGTTGTTTCCGCTGCGCGGCTTCGGCCCGTGGCCGCAACTGACGTTGGCCGCCGTGGCCGGCGCTGTGTTGTTGCTGGTTCTGGGCTGGCGCTTTAGAGCCGGCTCAAAGTCTCGCGAGCAAGAGCGAGGCAAGGCGAAAACGGCTGAGGAAGCGGAATCTACAAGAAGTGCATGAGCATTCCGAAGACGTTTTCAACGCCGTATCGCCGAAGCGCGGCAGACCTTGAACAGGTTCTTTAGGAAATGGGCGAGCACAACTCCAACAGCAAGCCATCCGGACAACGCAGATGGGACACGGTCTGGCCCCAGGGCTTGAGCGACGGCGCTTGCAGTTCAACGCCGCCGTGGCGCAAGGCCTGGGCGTGCGCGGCGGCCACGTCGTCGGTGACCAGCGCGATTTCCATGCCCAGCGGCAGCGGCGAGGCGTCCGCCGCCACATAGCCTTCCGGCAGATTCATCCGGCCCAGCGGGTGGGCGGCGAACGCCAGAGTGGTGGCGCCGGTGTCCAGCTCGCCGTAATCGCCGGATTCGTGCAGGAAGCGGCGCTTCAGGCCGAAGGCGTTTTCAAAGAAGGCCAGCGAGGCGGCGACGTCGGAGACGTAGAGAATGGTGTAACCGAATTGCATGGTTGAGCTCCTGATCAGGGTTTATTGCAGTTGCCGCAGAATGTCGGCGCATTCAACGACGCGAGCGTACTCGCCGTCCAGATTGGCCAGCGCCATGGCGTGCACTTCATCTGCGCTGCGGGGTGTGCCGGCGTAGTCCACTTTGTCGAAGGCGAAGCAGGCGTCCGCGGCCACCAGGGTGCGGAAGCCGAGGTTGCCGGCGCTGCGGGCGGTGGCTTCCACCGAGTTGTTGGTGCTGACGCCGACAATGAGCAGTTGTTCGATGCCGCGCACGCGCAGCCAGCGTTCCAGGCCGCTGTGTGCGAAGGCGTCCGGCACGTTCTTTTCCATGACGTGTTCGCTCGCCAGCGGGGTCAGCGCCGGCTGGAATTCGACGCCGGGCTGGCCGGGCCAGAACGGTGAGCCGGGGGTGCGGGAAATGTGGCGCACGTGAACCAGCGGCGCGCCGGCCTGGCGCCAGGCGTTCAGCAGTTGGGCGATATTGGCTTCGGCCTGGGGGTTGTTGCGCGGGCCGGCTTCGGGGCGGCTCATGCCTTGTTGCATGTCGATGATGATGAGGGCGGGGGCGGTGTGCATGGCAGGAATGCCGGGGTCATGGCGGGGGTTTAGTGTAGCAGGGGAGGCGGGGGTGTGCCGATGGCTTGGGATTGGTTTTGTGGAGGGGCTTACGGTCTTTAGATAGCTTTGTGCTTGGAGAGAGTTGTTTTGTTGAATCCGCTGCGCGGATGATATTTTTGATTGCCGGGGCTGCCCGGCGGGCAGGAAGGGGAATTTGCGCGGCCAAATTCCCCTTCACCCCAAAGGCCGCCCTGCAAGCCTGGCCTACGGCTTCCCGCCGGTTCCCGTCAGGCCCGAGGCGCGGCTGAACTCGCACCGCGCTAACGTCGCGCTGCTCGAACAAGCAGCCGCTTAAGACCTCGGGCCTGCCACCCGTCGGCAGGCTTGAAGGGACCTGGGGCGCGTCGGATACATGCTTTCTTTATAGGGAGCTAGGCTTATCCACAGACAAGAGCAATGGGGCCAAGTTACCCACAGAAATGCCCCACTTTGCTAAACGACCCCTCTTATTCAAAAAAGACCACCTTGTGTAGCGTCCAAGTGTCCTCGCGGGGCGCGCTCCGGGTTTCGCGTCCTGGGGGACGAGCGGGGATGGAAGGGGGCGGCGGCCCGCCCCCTCCCCGTTCGCCGCGCGGAAAGCGGCACCTAAATCAATATCCGCGTAGCGGATTCAAAACCAGATCACTCAACAAGTAAGCCACGCTCAAGCAAAGCAACCACCCCACCTTGACCCCAACCGCCCCCTCGGCAACAATCCCCCCGTTGTCGCCAAAACAAGCGGCACACGGGATTGGCGTCCCGTCGCTAGCATTAACCCTGGGCCTACGCAGCATGCTGCGTGGGCTGCTTTGCCATGGCAGCGCCATTCGGCAGGCGTGTGGGAGGAGAGTGCCATGCACTCGCCGGTTTAATGCTAGCCCGGTACGCCAATCCTGCCACGCGCCTGCCTCACCTCAGCTTCCCCCGGCAGGTGGTTTATCTTGTGTCACAGCAGGAGAAACACCATGCATCACGCTCAAAACTTCCCCCGTCGCCGCCGCTACAAACTGCACTCGCTGGAGCAGCAGGAAGCCTTGCTTCCCTTTGTTCGTTTCTGCCCCGGCCGCACCTATGCGCATTACTGGCAAATGCCCACGCCCCGTAAGGATTACCCCGCCGACAGCGCCTACGGCCGCGAATGTGCGGCGCATTTGCTGCAATGGATGAAGGACAACCGCGAATACGTCGGCAAGGGCCTGCTCAGCCGTGTGGCGCGCGACATCGATTTTGACGACCGCGATGGTCGCGGCCAGTGGATGGGTTTCTTCAACTATCTGGAAATCATGATGCTGTTGGGTGCCGACCGGGTCAGGGTCTACCGCCATGTCGATAGCCAACATCAGTTCTATCTGGCGCTGGGACAACGGCTCAAGCTGGAGGCGCGTTTCCGTCGCATCCGCCTGCGCAATCGCTGACCTCCGCCGCGTGGGTATCGCCGTCCGGCGATACCCACCTTATATCCCCCTCACTCCCCCCGCAGCTGCTCGCTGCCCACTCCGCATTCCTGCTTCAAGAAGGCGTAACCGGCCGGCGTGATCCGCAAGGCGCGGCTGTCGTTGCGGCGCTCGGTCAGGCCGCGCAGCAAAAAGGCCTGGCACAGGGCCGCGCCCAGGCTGCCGGCGATGTGGTCGCGGCGTTCGCTCCAGTCCAGGCAGGCCCGCGCCAGCGGCCGGCGCGGACGGGCGATGCCGTCCAGTTGAATGTCCAGCCGCGCCGCCAGCCAGTCCGAGCCGGCCGGCGTCACCGCGAACTCGCGCTCCTCGCGCCGTTGCAGCAGTTGCTGCTGTTGCAGGAAGTCGGCGACGACGATGCCCAGCCGGCCAGCAAGGTGGTCGTAGCAGCTGCGCGCCAGGCGGATGTCGGCGTTGCCCTTGGGGCGCACCGCGGCGTGGTGGCCGGCGGCGGCGGACAAGGCTTCCAGCGCATGGGCGATGGCGGGGCTGGCCAGCCCGTAATAGCGGTGGCGGCCGCGCTGTTCCACCCGCACCGCCTGGCCGTGCAGCAGCTTGGCCAGATGGTTGCTGGCCGCTTGCGGCGACAGGCCGGCGGCCTGGGCCAGGTCGCTGGCCGGGTAGAGGCGGCCGTCTTGCAACAGCAGCAGCATCAGCGCGCGGCCGGGATCGGCCAGCAGGCTGGCCAGGCGGCTGATGTCGGGTATGCGGTCGTGCGGGGTTGCAAGCATGGTTCATCCTTGGCTGAAACTTTGGCGGACGCCGCCGGCTACGATAAACCCATCGTCAAGTTGGAACAAGGAGAGCGGGAGTGGAGGATTTGCTGGACTATTTGCGCCGTCATTTTCTGGCGGAACCGGAGCTGTTGGCGCGCAGCGGCGTGAGCCTGGACACTTTGCGCGGCTGGCAGCGGGCCGGCGCGGCGCCGTGGCCGTCGTATCGGCTGACGCTGGCCGGGGAGGCGGCGTCCTGCATGGGCTCGGCGGCCTTGAGCGCGGAGTCGGCCTGGTATCCGCGAGGCATGCTGTGTTGGTTGGGGCAGGCGCTGGCCTTGGGCGGCGAGCCGGAGCGTTTGCGTACCGGCTTTGAGAGCGCGTGGCGCGAGGGGCTGGCGGCGTTGGAGCTGCCTCCTGCCGAGGCGGAGCCGGACTTGGCGGCCGTGTGGCGGGATTTCCTGGCCGGAAGCTACGGGGTGTGCACCCGCGCCGGCTTGCCGGGGGAGGTCGCGCAGAAGGAGGCGCTGGTGTCGCTGATCGACGCGTTGACGGATCGTCAACGCCGGCCCGGGTTGGCGCCGGCCGAACGTGAGCGCCTGGCGTGGGCGGTGGATTGGCTGGACGAGGTAGCGGCGCCGTTTGCGCCGCATGAACGAGCGGGTAGCTCGCGCGCGCGCTGCGTGGAGCTGACGCGGCGGCGGTATCTGGGAGCGGCGGCGTGAGCGCCTGGCCCTCGGACCCGCTGGCGGCGGTGGTCCACGCCCATCCCTATCCCTATTACCGGGATCTGGCGCAGCGACAGCCATTGTATTTTGATGCCGGCCTGGGGTTGTGGGTGGCCGCCGGCCACGCGGCGGTACAGGCGGCGCTGGCTTCAGCGACATGCCGGGTGCGGCCGCTGGAGCAGCCCGCGCCGCCGCTACTGGGCGACGGCGGCGTGGCTCGGACTTTCTGTCTGTGGGCGCGGATGAGCGAGGCGCCTCGCCATCCGGCCTTGAAGGCGGCCTTGAACCGGGCCTTGGCGACGGTGGCGGGCGCGGAGGCCGGAGGTTTGGCGGAAAGTCTGGCGCGAGACTGGCTGGCGCGCGAACCATTGAATGGAGGCTTGCTGGACCGGATGGCGCAGGGTTTGCCGGTGCTGTCACTGGCGGGTTTGCTGGGGCTGCCTATGGAGGACGCGCCGGGTTTGGTCGCGGAGGTGGCGGCCTTGACGCGGGCCTTGGCGGCGGATGCCGACGCCGAGGCGCTGGCGAGCGGGGGGAAGGCTTTGGCGGCTTTGCAGGCTCGGGTGGCCAAGGCTTTGCCGCGGTCCGGCGGCCTATTGGCGGTATTGCGACGCGAGTGGACGGAGGAGGAGGCGGCGCTGACGGCGAATGTGATCGGCCTGCTGTTCCAGAGCCTGGACGCCGGCGCCGGTCTGTTCGCCGCCGCGGTCTGGTATCAGGCCCATGGCTGTCCGCTGGCGGCGGGCGCGGCGGCGGATTGGGCCTGGCTGGCCTGGCAGGATCCGGTCTTGCACAACACCCGTCGCTTTACCGTGGGGGAGTGGTCTCACGGCGGGCAGACGGTGCCGGCCGGCGCTTCATTATTAGTGGTACTGGCCGCTGCGGCTTTGGACCCGGCAGGGCCGGGCGAAGGCTTGATGTTTGGCGCGGGCCGGCATGCGTGTCCGGGCCAGGCGCTGGCGTTGGAGATTGCCCGCGGCGGCTTGGCCGCCTTGGCGGCGATGCGGCCGGATTGGAAAACCTTGACGGCGGCGGCGCGTTTTCGCCGGCTGTCCAATGCGCGCGTGCGCATCTACGACGAGGAAGGGAGTGCGGAATGATTGCGGTAATTTTCGAGGTGGAACTGGCCGAGGGCGGCCGGGACGGGTATCTGGGCTGGGCGGAGCGTCTGGGGCGGGAGTTGGCGGAAGCGGACGGTTTCTTGTCCATCGAGCGTTTCGCCAGCTTGAATCGACCGGAAAAGATGTTGTCGTTGTCGTTCTGGCGGCGGCTGGAGCCGCACCGCGCGGCGCAGCGGCAGGGCCGGGAGGCTTTGTTCGCCGATTACCGGCTACGGGTGGCGACGGTGTTGCGGGACTATGGGATGAACGAGCGGGCGCAAGCGCCCGATGGCGTCAGCCCTGAACGGGATGCAAGGCCTTGATCACGTAAAGATCAAAGCGGGTGGATTTGCCGTCCAGCACCGCAGATGGCTTCACGCCTTCGATGGCCGCGCCCAGCCGCGGCCGTTTCACCACCACGCGGTACTTGGCCGCGGCGATGGCGGCTTGCAGCAGCGCGGCGCTGTCCTGGTCGTCGCCTATCACCTGCTGAAAGGCTTGCATGTCCTTTTTGGCGGCCGCGCTTTTCTTGTCGGTATCCGGAAACATCGGGTCGACGAAGACCACATCCGGCCGTTCGGTCTCGCTCAACGCGGCCAGCCAGGCGATGGAGCTGGCGTGCACCAGTTGCATGCGCGCGGTGATGTCGGCGGTGTCCGGGTGGCCGGCGGCGCGTTCCAGCGCGTCGGCCAGCAGCGCGGCGGCCACCGGCGAGCGCTCCACCAAGGTGACGCGGCAGCCCAATCCGGCCAGCACGAAGCTGTCGCGGCCCAGGCCGGCGGTGGCGTCCACCACATAGGGCAGTTCCTTGGCGCCTTTCAGGCCGATGGCCTTGGCCACCGGCTGGCCGCGGCCGCCGCCCTGCTCGCGGCGATGCTTGGCCGCGCCTTCGACGAATTCCGCATACACCGCGCCGTGCTTGCCGGTGGTCAATAGTTCCAGCCGTTCTTCGCCCAGTTCCAGCCAATAGCCTTGCTCGGGCCTCTGCGTCAGCAGAGGCAGGGCAAAGCGTTCGGCCAGCGCGCGGGCGGCGTCCTGGCGCGCGTCGGCGGCGCAATACAGCGGGGTGGCGGGCATGGAGAAATCCTTGGATGGGCGGACAGCGGACGAACGATACGGGATGGCGCGGACGAGGGCAAGCCACGGCATATTTCATATGTTGAATAAATATTGTGCGCGCTACGTATTTGCACTTAGCTTACTTCGCGTGAGGAACAACTATTTTTTAAAGAGGGGCCTTCTTCCTTGCGGCTGACAGCTTTTGTCAGCTTACAGGCGGCCTGGTTTGTTACGTTGTCGCAGTTGTTCTGATTTGAATTTATTTAATTGTCATTTATTTTTGCTTTGATACAGGTTCTAATCCGCTGAGCAGCTTTTTGGATGCAGTCATAGGCGTGGTTCGACCGGTGCTTTAAGCCGAAATGATCGGGGAGAGCGTGATGGGGTGGTGGAAATCAGCGGGGCAATCGCAAGGCAGTAATAAGAAGACACCGGTTCTCAAACGCTCCCGCCTGCTGTTGCAGGCCTTGGAGCCCAGGTTGATGTTCGACGGCGCGGCGGCCGCTACGGCCGCCGCCGCCTCGGCGCATGCGGACGCGCCGCACCCCATGGAGCGACCGGCTCCGGCGGAGACGCCGGCCGCGCCGCGGTCCGCCGCGGTGGAGAGGCTGGCGGAGAAGTTCGCCGCGGCCTTGGCGCCTGCCGCGCCGGCCAAACAGGTGGTGTTTGTCGAGTCCAATGTCGTCAATTACCAGAGCCTGCTGTCGCAAATGCCGGCCGGCATGGAAGTAGTGGTGCTCAATGCCGGCCAGGACGGCCTGAGCCAGATGGCGGAATGGGCGAAAACCCATCACGGCTACGCCGCCATCCATGTGATTTCCCATGGACAGAGCGGGGATCTGATGTTGGGCAGCGTGGAGCTGACCACCGCCAAGCTGGATAGCCGTCAGGCGGACCTGAAAACCATAGGCCAAGCCTTGCGCGCCGACGGCGATATTCTGCTCTACGGTTGCGACATCGCCGCCGGCAGCAGCGGGGCCGCCTTCGTCAGCGCCTTGTCCCGCTATACCCAGGCCGACGTGGCCGCGTCCACCGACGCCACCGGCGCGGCAAGGCTGGGCGGCGACTGGACGCTGGAACGCAACAGCGGCCATATCGACGTGGATGCCTTGCATTTTAGCTACGACGCCTTGCTGGCGCGGCCGGTAACCGGCACCACCGATTTCACCACATCGGATGGCAACACCTATAACCCATCCGGCAGCGTGGTGAACGCTGGTAACCTCCAGGGCTGGGATTTCTCGTTGCAACTGGGTTCCACCAATAACGGCGGCCAGACGATTATTGTCGAAAAAGCCGGCTCGGTGACCACGGAAACGGTGGACGGCTATAGCGACGGCACCATTCCCATCTCCTATTTCAGCGTCAAGTCCAACGATAGCAGCCGCTTCACCTTGAATTCCATCGGCGTCGTGCTGAATGGCTTCGACTCCGGCACCGCCGGCGGCAATCTGCAACTGGTTGGCTATATCAACGGTTCCGCGGTCAGCGGCGCGACGTTGACGCTGAACGTGGGCGACGTGTTGCAAGGCAGCGGCGGGCTGGTGACTTTCAATGTCTCCGGCAACAGCGCTTTCCAGGGCATTGATTCCTTCCGGGTGTTGGCGGCCAACGGTCACAATGTGACCGGCATGATAGGCATAGGCGCCATCAACGCCATCAATTTCGGTTTTGCGCCGGCGCTGACCGCCAGCGGCGGTTCAAGCGCCTATAGCAGCGGCACCGGCACTGCGGTGACGGTGGACAGCGGCATCACGTTGTCCGATTCCGACAGCAGCACTCAAGCCAGCGCCACGGTGTCGATCACTAGCAACTTCCACAGCGGCGAGGACGTGCTGGCCTTCACCAACAACGGCAGCACCATGGGCAATATCACAGCCAGCTACAACAGCGGCACCGGGGTGCTGACGCTGACCTCCAGCGGCGCCACGGCCACCCTGGCCCAGTGGCAGGCCGCCTTGCGCGCGGTGACCTATTCCGACAGCTCGCTGTCGCCCAACACCAGTTCCCGCACCATCAGCTTCGCCATCAACGACGGCGCGATCAACAGCAGCGCGGTGACCAAGACGGTGACGGTGGCGGCGGACGCCGCGCCGGTGATAGGCAACCTCAACGGCGACAATCCCACCTTCGCCGAGAAAGGCGGCGCGGTGAAACTGGATACCGGCACCGCGGTCACGGTGACGGATAGCGATACCCCCAACTTCAACAGCGGCAATCTGACCGTGCACATTTCCGCCAACGGCCAAAGCGGCCTGGATGTGCTGGGCATCGACACCAGCGGCACGGTGACCTTGTCCAGCGGCACCAGCGTGGGCAGCGTGGTGACGGTGGGCGGGGTGAGCATAGGGGTAATCGCCGCCAGCGGAGATGGTGTCGGCGGTCATGATCTGATCGTCACCTTCAACAGCAACGCCACCCCGTCGCGGGTGGCCACGCTGGTGGCGGCGCTGACTTACAACAACACCAGCAACGATCCCAACACCGCTACCCGCACAGTCAACGTCAGCGTCAACGACGGCCGCGGCGGCACGGGCTCCAGCAATGTGACGGTGGCGGTGGCGGCGGTCAACGACGCGCCCACCACCAGCGCCACCGCCAGCAATCCCACCTTCGCCATGGGCGGCTCTGCTGTGGCGGTGTTCAGCGGCGCCAGCGTTAGCGCAATTGAATCCAGCCAGAGCATCATCCTGCTGACCCTGACCGTGTCCGGTTTGCATGACGGCAGCAGCGAAATCCTGTCCATAGACGGCAGCAATGTGGCGCTGAGCAATGGCAACTCGGTCACCACCAGCGGCAACGGCCTGAGTGTCACCGTCTCCCTCTCCGGCGGCACCGCTACCGTATCCATCAGCAGCAGCGGCATATCCGGCAGCACCGCGGCCAGCGTGGTCAACGGCATCACCTATCGAGACAGCAACGGCAGCCCCACCGCCGGCAACCGCGTGGTGACGCTGACCAGCGTCAAGGACAACGGCGGCACCAGCAACGGCGGGGTGGACACCACCACGCTGGCCTTGGCTTCCACCGTCAATGTGGCGGTGGTGCCGGTGGTGACTCCCAGCGGCGGCAGCGCCGCCTTCACTTCCGGCGACAATACCGCCTCCACCCCAGTGGCGGTGGATGGCGGCCTCACCGTCACCGACAGCGCCAGTCCCACCCTGGTCAGCGCCACCGTGTCCATCACCGGCAACTTCCAGAGCGGCGAGGACGTTCTGGCCTTCACCAACGACGGCAGCACCATGGGCAACGTCACCGCCAGCTACAACGCCGGCACCGGGGTGCTGACGCTGACTTCCAGCGGCGGCAGCGCCACGTTGGCGCAGTGGCAGGCGGCTTTGCGGGCGGTGACCTACACCGACAGCGCGGTAAGCCCCAACACTGCGACTCGCACCGTCAGCTTCCAGGTCAATGACGGCAGCGCCAGCAGCAGCGTCGTCACCCGCGCGGTGACGGTGACCGCCACCGACCAGACCCCGATCGCCACCGCCAGTGGCGGTAGCGCGGTCTTCACCGCCGGGGACAATACGACGTCCACGCCGGTGGCGGTGGATACGGGCATTACGGTCAGCGATCTGGACAACACCACTTTGGCCAGCGCCACGGTGTCGATTACCGGCAACTTCCAGAGCGGCCAGGACGTGTTGGCCTTCAGCAATACCAGCGCCATCACCTTCGGCAACATCACCGCCAGTTACAACAGCGGCACCGGAGTGTTGACGCTGACGTCCAGCGGCGCCACGGCCACGCTGGGGCAATGGCAGGCGGCTTTGCGGGCGGTGACCTACACCGACACGGCGGTGACGCCCAACACCGCCACCCGCACCGTCAGCTTCCAGGTCAACGACGGCAGCAAGAACAGCACGGCGGTGACCCGCAGTGTGACGGTGGCAGCAACCGATCAAACCCCGATCGCCAACACCAGCGGCGGCAGTGCGGCCTTCACCGCCGGGGACAATACGACGTCCACGCCGGTGGCGGTGGACACGGGTATTACGGTCAGCGATCTGGACAACACCACTTTGGCCAGCGCCACGGTGGCGATTACCGGCAACTTCCAGAGCGGTCAGGACGTGTTGGCCTTCGTCAACAACGGCAGCACCATGGGCAACATCAGCGCCAGCTACAACAGCGGTACCGGAGTGCTGACGCTGACCTCTAGCGGCGCTACAGCCACCTTGGCCCAATGGCAGGCCGCGCTGCGCGCGGTCACTTATACCGACACTGCGGTGACGCCCAATACCGCCACCCGCACCATCAGCTTCAGCGTCAACGACGGTAGCAAGGACAGCGCCGCCGTGACCCGGAGCGTCACTGTGGCGGCTACGGATCAAACGCCTATCGCCACCACTACCGGCAGCGCCGGCGCCTATGTGGTGGGCGGCGCGGCCACGCCGGTGGACGGCGGTTTGACCGTGTCCGATCTGGACAACACCACTTTGGCCAGCGCCACGGTGGCCATTACCGGCAACTTCCACAGCGGCGAGGATGTGCTGGCCTTCAGCAACACCAGCGGCAGCACCTTCGGCAATATCACGGCCAGTTACAACGCCGGCACCGGGGTGCTGACGCTGACGTCCAGCGGCGCGACGGCCACGCTGGCGCAATGGCAGGCGGCCTTGCGCGCGGTCACTTACAACGACACCGCCGGTTCGCCCAACACCAGCGTTCGCACCGTCAGTTTCACCGTCAACGACGGGACCAAGAACAGCGCCGCAGCTACTCGCAATATTGCCTTGCAACTGATGCCGCCCAGCGTCTCCGGCCTGACCAGCGGCACCGACACCGGCAGCAGCCAAAGCGACGGCGTCACCAGCAACACTACGCCCACGGTGACCGGCACCGGGATCGCCAACAGCCTTGTCATCATCTATGTGGATGGGGTGCCCATCGATAGCACGGTCGCTGACGGCAGCGGGGCCTGGAGTTACAGCTTTGTCTCCAGCCTGAGTTCCGGCGCGCACGCGATCACCGCCGTGGTCAGCAGCGGCGGCGTCAGCAGCGGCCAATCCAGCGCCTACAACGTGGTGATAGACAGCAGCGCGCCCGCGACGCCGTCCGGCGTGGTTTTGAGTACGGCGACGGATACCGGCAGCAACCATGGCGACGGCATCACCGGCAACAATCATCCCACGGTCACCGGCACGGCGGAAGCCAATAGCACGGTGACGGTGTACGTGGACGGCACGGCGGTGGGCACGGCGACGGCGGATGGGAGCGGAGCCTGGAGCTATAGCATCTCCACGCCCTTGAGCGACGGCAATCACAGCATCCGCGCCACTGCGACCGATCTGGCCGGCAATGCCAGCGGCCAGTCCACCTCGCGCAGCATCACTGTGGACACCAGTGCGCCTGCCGTGCCTAGCGGCGTTGGCTTGAGCAGCGCCACCGATACCGGGTCCAGCCACAGCGATGGCATCACCGGCAACAACCAGCCGACGATTACCGGCACGGCGGAAGCCAATAGCACGGTGACGGTGTACGTGGACGGCACGGCGGTGGGCACGGCGACGGCGGACGGTAGCGGGGCTTGGAGCTACAACCTTGGCAGCTCTCTGGCGGACGGCAATCACAGCATCCGCACCACCGCCACCGATCTGGCGGGCAACGCCAGCGGCCAGTCGACGGCTTACAGCATTACCGTGGACACCGCCGCGCCTGCCGCGCCTAGCGGGGTTGGCTTGAGCAGCGCCACCGATACCGGGTCCAGCCACAGCGACGGCGTCACCGGCAACAACCAGCCGACGATTACCGGCACGGCGGAAGCTAATAGCACGGTGACGGTGTACGTGGACGGCACGGCGGTGGGCACGGCGACGGCGGACGGTAGCGGGGCTTGGAGCTACAACCTTGGCAGCTCTCTGGCGGACGGCAATCACAGCATCCGCACCACCGCCACCGATCTGGCGGGCAACGCCAGCGGGCAGTCGACGGCCTACGTCATCACGGTGGATACCATTGCGCCGGACGGCCCGGCGAATACCGGCCTGACTCAGGCCACCGACTCCGGCTCCAGTAACCGGGACGGCATCACCAACGTCAACCGTCCCAGCGTGACTGGCCTGGCCGAGGCCGGCAGCAAGGTGGCTGTGTTTATCGACGGCGTGCAGGTCGGCACCGCCACCGCCGACGGCAGCGGCGTCTGGTTGTTCAATCTGAGTCAGGCGTTGGCGGACGGCAACCACAGCGTGCGCGCCACGGCCACCGACGTGGCGGGCAACATCAGCGCGCAGTCGGCGTCGTTCACGTTTACCGTGGACACCGCCGCGCCGGCGCCGCAGTCCTTCACCCGCTTGGACCCGGTTTCCAGCTCCGCCAGCAGCCTGCGTTACGACCTGGTGCTGAACAAACCCATCGTGGGCCTGAACGCCAGCGATCTGAGCGTGATCACCAGCGGCGGCGCCCGCGCCAGCATCGGCAATATCGTCCGCATCAGCGATAGCCACTACGTGGTGCAGTTGACCGGGGTGGGCGGCGCGGGCTCAGTGGCGCTGGCGCTCAAGTCCGGCGTGGCGGCTGATTTGGCCGGCAACGTGACCCAGCAGCAGACGGTGGCTCCGGCCTATCAACTAAGCTCCGCCACCACGGTGGTGCTGCCGCCGTTGCCGCCGGCGGAAGCGCCGCCGCAGCCCAACACGGCGCCGGTCATCAACATCGCGCCCATTACGCCCAATATCGTGCTGGCCGCGGTGAGCGGGGTGAGCAACGGCCCCGCGCAGACGCCGCAAGGTCCGGTAGGGCCTCTGACGAGCAATCCCGTCCAGCTTTCCTTTGGCCAGGACCGTTTCGCGCCGACGCCGAGCGAACCGTTTGGACGAGGCAACGCCGGCCTGCCCTTTGTTTCCAATCTGGGCGGCACCTCGGGCGCGCCGCTGCAAGTGATGCCGGATCTGGGCGTGCGGCCGTTGGTGGCCGGGCAGGGCTTCAACTTCAGCCTGCCGCCCGGCACCGTGATTACCCGCAACCCGGACGCGGTGCTGAACATTCAGGTGCGTCAGAGCAATGGTCAGCCGTTGCCGACCTGGCTGAAGTTCGATCCTCAGACCGGTCGTTTCAGCGGCACGCCGCCGGCAGGCTGGAGCCGATCCCTGTCTTTGGAAGTGACGGTCAGCGACCAAAACGGCCATCGCGGCGTCACGCATATGCAGTTGAAAACCGGCGCGGGCGGGCAGGCGGCCGCGGCAACGGAGAAGGTTGCGGCGGCCGGCAAACCTGCTTTGCACGAGCAATTCCGCCAGCATGGCAGACCCGCTTTCGACCAGCAGATTGCCGAATGGCTGCAGGCGGAGGACGTGGTTTGACCGCGGGTTTCATCCATAACTTCACTAAACAAACAAACGCACAGGGGACGATATGACGCAACAAACACAGGGGGGAGGGGCCGGCCTCGGCGTTCTTCGAACGCTGGCCGCGCTGACCGCGCTGGCTTTGACCGGTTGCGCGGTGACGCCTACGCCGATGAGCCTGGGAGATCGCCAAGCCACGCTGGCGGCGGATCGCCAGGCCATGTTCGGCAGCCAGGAACCGCTGGCCGGGCCGGTGACCTTGCAAGAGGCGATGGCGCGCGCGTTGAAGTACAACCTGGATTACCGGGTCAAATTGATGGAAGAAGCGATGGCGCAGCGTCAGCTGGACCTGTCCAGCCTGGACATGTTGCCCAAGCTGGCGCTGGCCGCCGGCTACACCGCGCGCAACAAGGACAACGCCTCCTCGTCGCAGAACGTCGCCACCGGAGAACAATCGCTGGTGCCGTCCATCTCCTCGGAGAAGCGCAGCCATACCGCGGACCTCAACTTGAGCTGGAACGTGCTGGACTTCGGCGTCAGCTACTACACCGCGCAGCAGCAGTCCGACCGCATGCTGATCTTGCAGCAGCGCAAGCGCAAAGTGGCGCAGCAACTGATGCAGCAAGTGCGTGAAGCCTGGTGGCAGGCGGTGGGCGCGCAGCAGCTGGAGGGCCGCATCGATTCGCTGCTGGCCGAAACCAACCGCGCGCTGGAAGACGCGAGACAGGTGGAGAAGCAGAAGCTGCGCGCGCCGCTGGAAGCGCTGAACTACCGCCGTCAACTGCTGGACGTGATCCGCCAGATGGGCATGATCCGCAACGCGCTGGCCCAGGCCAAACCCAAGCTGGCCGCCATCATGAACGTGCCGCCGGGCACCGATTTCAAGGTGGCGGTGCCGGCAGGGCTGCCCACTCCGGCCTTGGGCCTGAAGCTGGAGCAGATGGAGGAAATGGCCCTGCTGAATCGGCCGGAATTGAACGAGGCGCGTTACAACGAGCGCATCGGCGTCACCGAAACCCGCAAGGCCATCGCCAAGCTGCTGCCGGGCCTGGAATTCAGCATCGGACAGAACTACGACAGCAATAAATTCCTGGTCAACAACTCCTGGAGCGACGCCGGCCTGCGCATCAGCTGGAACCTGCTCAATCTGTTCAGCGCCGGGCCGATCACCAAGGCCGCCGACGCCCAGCTGCAAGTGGCCAAGACCCAGCGCATGGCGCTGAACATGGCGGTGTTGACCCAGGTGCACGTGGCCTACCTCGATCTCAAAGGCCGCTCGCGCCAGTTCGGGCTGGAACAAGAACTCAACGACGTGGAGCAACGCATCTACGTGCAGAACCGCAACGCCACAGACAGCGGCGTGCAGGGCCGCCTGCCGGCGATCCTGGCCGACGCCAACGCGGTATTCTCCACGCTGCGGCTGTACCAAAGCTACGGCGATCTGCAAAACGCCTACGGCCAGATGGGCTCCAGCCTGGGGATGGACCCGCTGCCGGAAAGCACCGCCAGCTATGATCTGCCGGCCTTGTCCGCCGCCTTCAAGGGCGCGGAAATGCGTTGGCAGGGTCAGGTGGCGGGGAGCAAGCCATGAAGTTGACGGTATTTCGGACTACGGTCTGCCTGCTGGCGGCGGGTTGGGCCCAGGCAGCGACGCCGCCGGCCAAACCGTTGCCAGCGCCGGTGACCAACGCCAGCGACGGCCGTATCCGCGTGCAGTTGATGGCGCGCAACGCCGTGACCCTGTCCGGCGAGGTGGCGGCCAAGATCGCGGCCTTGCCGGTGCCTGAGGGCGCCAGCTTCAGCAAGGGCCAGGCTCTGGTGCAGTTCGACTGCGGCAGCTACCGCGCCCAGTTGCGCAAATCCCAGGCCTCGCTGGAGGCTGCCAGCCAGTTGCTCAAGGTGAACAACCAACTGGCCAAGCTCAATTCCGCCGGCGCGCTGGACGTGGCCCAGGCCCAGGGCAAAGCCAAGGAAGCGGCCGCCGACGCCAGCTATATGCAGACCATCGTCGGCAAATGCGTGATCAGCGCGCCCTTCAACGGCCGCGTGGCGCGCCGCATCGCCGCGGTGCACCAATATGTCAGCCCGGGCAATCCGGTATTGGACATCGTCGACTCCGGCTCGCTGGAGCTGCGCATGCTGGTGCCGTCCAAATGGCTGGCCAAGCTCAAGTCCGGCAGCAAGTTCACCGTGGCGGTGGACGAGCTGGGCGCCAGCTTCCCGGCCAGGATAGAACGCCTGGGCGCGCAGATAGATCCGGTCAGCCAGTCCATCCTCGCGGTGGGCGTCATCGAAGGCAACGGCGCCAGCCTGCTGCCGGGGATGAGCGGCTGGGCCAGCTTCAAGTAGGCGGTGCATGGGGCACGCCGATAGAAGCCGGGAACTAGCCGGCCTGCTGCAGCTACTGCACCGCGCGCGCGACGCGGTCAGCGCAGAGCAGCTGGGTTTCATCATCGTCAACGAAAGCCAGCAACTACTGCCATACCGCCAGGCGGCGGTCTGGCGCGAGGGTCTGCATCGCCATGTGACGGCGTTGTCCGGCCTGGCGGAGCTGGATCCCACCGCGCCTTACATGCAATGGCTGTCCCGCGTCTTCCGCCATTTGGCGGAGGCTGGCGGGCCAGAAGTCGGACAGGACAGCCGCTTGCTCGAAGCCGGCGATCTGCCGACGGAGCTGGCCGAGGATTGGTCCTCTTGGCTGCCGGCCCACGCGCTGTGGCTGCCTCTGGGCGAGCAGGGCGCCTGGCTGCTGGCGCGGGAAATGCCGTGGAGCGATTACGAGCGCAAGTTGGCGGAAGAGTTGGCTCACGGCTACGGCCATGCGTTGCTGCGTTTCGCGCCCAGACGCAACTGGCGGGAGCTGGCGCAGCAATGGCTGAGGCCCGGTCGCAAGCAGAGGAGGTTGTTCATCGCGGCGCTGTTGCTGGCCTGCATGCCGATACGCCTCAGCGTGCTGGCGCGCGGAGAAGTGACGCCGCAAAACCCGGTGCTGCTGCGCGCGCCGCTCAGCGGGGTGATAGACCGCATCCAGGTGCAACCCAATCAGCGCGTCAAAGCCGGCGACCCCTTGTTTGATCTGGACGCCACCTCGCTGGCTGGTCAGTTCGCCATGGCCGCGCGCGAGCGAGACGCCGCGCAAGAAAGCTTTCGGGCCAGCGCCCAGCTGGCGGTCACCGACGACAAGGGCAAGCTGGCCATGGCGCAGGACCGCGCCAAGCTGGAAGAAAAAAGCATAGCCGCCGAATACACCGGCCTGGAACTGCAACGATTGCACGTCACCGCGCCCAGCGCCGGCGTAGTGGTGTTTTCCGATCGAAACGACTGGCAGGGCAAGGCGGTGACGGTGGGTGAAAAAGTGATGACCCTGGCGGACCCCGCCCACGTGGAACTGGCCGCTTGGCTGCCGGCGGCGGAAGCCATAGATGTGGCCCCCGGCGGCAAGATCACCCTCTATCCCAATGCCTCGCCCACCGAGTCCTACGACGCCGAAATCCTCCGCGTCGCTTATAAGGCCGAGGCGGTGGAGGGTGGCCTGCTCGCCTACCGGCTGCAAGCCCGCTTCGTTGACGGCGACAAGCCGCGCTTGGGGCAGATGGGCACCGCCCGCGTCTACGGCGACTGGGTGCCGCTGATTTATTACGCTTTGCGCCGGCCGCTGACCGCCGCGCGGCAATGGCTGGGGTGGTGAGCATGCCATCTCCCGCCTTACCCGCGCTGCGTCAGGAACTGACGCTGCATCCTGGCCCGGTGCTGGCCGACGGCGCGCCTAGCTGGACCTTGCACGATCCCTGCGCCCACCGCTTCTATCAATTGGGCTGGGCCAGTTTCGAAATCCTGTCGCGTTGGCGGCTGGGCACCGCCGAGGCGGTGCTGCAAGCCGTCAATGCCGAAACCACGCTGCAACTTGGCGCGGAAGACATCGAAGCCGTACTGTTGTTCTTGTCCCGCCACCAACTGCTGCAGGCCGTCAGCGTCGAGCAGAACGGCTGGCTGTGGCAGTTGCGCGAGGCCAACCGACCCAGCCGCGCGATGTGGCTGTTGAAGAACTACCTGTTCTTCCGGGTGCCGCTGTTGAGGCCGGAGGCCCTGCTTAATCGTCTGCTGCCGTGGACCGGCTGGCTGTTCCATCCGCGTTTCTGGATGGCGATGGGTGCGGTGCTGCTGCTGGCGTTGGCCTTGGTGTCCCGGCGCTGGGACGAGTTCACCCACACTTTTTCCGCCTATGGCGGGGTCAGCGCCGCCATAGGCATCGGTCTGTCGCTGAGCCTGGCCAAAATCCTGCACGAAATGGGGCACGCGCTGACCGCGCGCCACTTCGGTTGCCGGGTGCCGGCCATGGGCGTGGCGTTTTTGGTGATGATGCCGGTGCTCTACACCGACACCAACGATGCGTGGAAGCTGAACGCGCGCCGTCAGCGGCTGCTGATCGGCGGCGCCGGCATGCTGGCGGAGCTGGTTCTGGCCGCCTGGGCCACCTTGTTGTGGAGCTTCTTGCCGGACGGTCCATTGCGGGCGGGGGTTTTCCTGCTGGCCACCACCACTTGGTTGGCGACGTTGGCGATCAACGCCAGCCCCTTCATGCGCTTTGACGGTTATTTCCTGCTGGCGGATTATCTTGGTCTGCCCAACTTGCATAATCGCGCTTTCGCGCTGGCGCGCTGGCAGCTGCGCAAAACCTTGTTGGGTCTGGACGACCCGGTGCCGGAGCACTTCCCGGCCGCGCGCCGACGCGGGCTGATCCTGTTCGCTTGGGCCACCTGGCTGTACCGGCTGGTGTTGTTTCTTTCCATCGCCTTCCTGGTCTACCACTTGTTCTTCAAGGCCTTGGGCATGCTGTTGCTGGCGGTGGAGCTGGGATGGTTCATCGCCCGCCCGGTGGTGGGCGAACTGATGGTGTGGTGGCAGCGCCGAGCCGATCTGCGCTGGGGCCGCGCAACCCGCCGCAGCGCCGCGGCCTTGCTGGTCCTGACGCTGGCGTTGATTCTGCCGTGGCAGCGCGAGGTGGCCAGCCCGGCCGTGCTGGGCGCCTTGCAGTCGCAGGGGCTGTACGCGCCGGCGGCAGGCGAAGTGGCCGAAGTTTTGGTGCGCGACGGTCAACTGGTCAAGGCGGGGCAGATCATGGCCAGACTCAGCTCGCCGATGCTGGAGGCGCAACTGGCGCTGGCCGGCGCCCGTGAGCGAGATCTGGCCTGGCAGACCGCGCAGCAACCGTTCGACCTGGAGCTGCAACAGCGTGGTCCCGCCTTGCGCAAGCAATGGCAGGTGGCGGAGGAGCAAGTGACCGCTTTGCGCCAGCAGATGGCCAGGCTGACTCTGGCGGCGCCTTTCGCCGGTCGAGTCGTGGACGTCAGCGATGCGCTGCGCGCCGGCACCGCGCTGGCCGAGGGCGAACATCTGCTGGACGTGGTGGGGCCCGACGGGGTCAAGGGTGAGGCCTTTGTCGAGGAGGCGGCGCTGAACGGACTCAAGCCGGGGCATGTCGCCCGCTTCGTCGCCGACGGCGGGGAGTTTTGGAGCGTGGAATGCAGGCTGGGCCAGATCGACAGGCTGAATCTGCCATTGCTGGACCAGCCCTTGCTAGCCTCCACCTATGGCGGGCCGGTTCCCACCGAGCAACGGGACCGCGGCCTGGTGCCGCTGGTGGCCACCTTCCGCGTACGGCTGGAGCGCTGCGACCGCAGCGGCGCGCCGCTGCGGGAACTGGCCGGCGTAGCGAGGCTGCAAGGCGAGCGTTACAGCTTGCTGGAGCGCGGGTTGCGTCAGTTGCTGGCGGTGTTCCGCCGGGAGGCGGGGTTGTAAGGGCGGGTTTCGCCTGATTTGCAAGACCTTGCGCGCGTTGGCGCGTAGAACGAAACGGGCGCGCCGTCGGCGCGTCCCGCAACAGGTTTTGGAAAGGAGCCGTTCATCATGTCCTCATTCTTGAACACTTCCTCGCTGGCCGAAGGCCTGCATTTGCGCCCGGCGCGACATCTCGACGAGGCCTTCATTGCCGGCCTCTACCGCAGCGCCCGTCCGGATTTGCAACTGATAGACGGAGAGGAGGAACTGATCCGCACTGTGCAGGAACAGCAATACCAGGTGCTGCAACGCGGCGCAGGCGACAACTATCCGGATGCGATGCACTTCGTCATTGAAAAAACCGGAGCCAGCGTCGGCGTGGTGATGGTGGATTTCGGCCATAACGAAGTGCGCATCATCTTCCTGGCCATGGTGCCGGAAGCGCGCGGCCTGGGTTACGGCAAGGAGGTGCTGATGGGCTTGCAGCAGGCGGCTTGGCAAGTGCGCGCGCCGTTGGCGGTGGTGGTGTGGCACAGCAATGTGCAAGCGCGCCGGCTCTATCACCAATTGGGTTTTGTACTGGAAGAAGCCGGCGACATGGCGGACAAGCTGGTATGGCGGCCCGAGCGCCACTCGCCGCAGGGCGAGGCTCGAGTCGGGTTGTAGCGTCGGCGGCCTGACGGGAGCTTCCGCTCCCGGCGGGCCGGCTTAGAACCTGTTCACGATCTGCTGCGCGTTGACGGAATAGTTAGACAAGGGCGTTGAAAACGGCTTCGAAATGCTCATGTACCGTATGTACACTCCGCTTTCTCAGCGGTTTTCGCCTTGTCTCGCCTTAGCTCGCGAGATCGCGGGACTTGCACAGGCGCTCAGTTGAAAGGCAGCTGGAAGTAGGCCAGAGCCGGGTCGCGTCCGGCGGGAATCACCCGGCCTATCCACACCAGATCCAGGCGGATGGCGTCGCTGTGCTCGGTGGCCGGCAGCTCCAGTTGGCCCACCGCGTCTTCCAGATTGGTGGCGCCTTCGGCGGCCAGCTCCACCACAAAAGGAGTGCGCCGCGCGGTCTGGTGCGGTGATTGAGCCTGCGGCCGCAACTTGACGGCCTGTACTTGCAGCGAAATATCGGGATGTTGCGGGTTGCGGAAGATGCAGTGCTTGCCGAGCAGATGCATGAAATCTTCGGCTTGGACGGTGGCGAGCATGGCGAAGTCCCCTGAAGGCAAAGGCCGCCGCCCCTGCGGCGGAGAGGCGGCCGGAAGCGGCGAGGGCCGCATATTGTGATTATGGACGAACCGGATACAGACCGTTGATGGCGATACAGAAATTCAGCGCCAGGAAGGGGTTGAGCACACTGACCGGAGCGTTGCCGCCGGTCAGGTCGGTATTGCCGGTGGCGGACAAGCCTTGCACCGACACCGGGTTGTTCAGCGCCGTGGACCAGATGGTGGCCAAGCCGGTGCCGGCGCCGGAAGCGCCCAAGTAGGGATTGCTGGCGCTGGGCGCGCTAGCCGGGGTGGCAGGCGTTGGCGTGCCAGCGGCGTGGAAGGTCACCGCCATGGAGGTGGCGGTATGGGAGTGAGCCGGCAAGTTGGCCACGCTGAGCGCCACGTTTTGGGTGCCGCCGAACTGACCGGGGTTGTAGGCAGGCAGATTATAGGCGGGTTGGGCGGGACCGGTGCCAATGGCCATGCGGCCGGTCAGATTGGGCAACTTGAAGTTTTGCGACGCGGTGCCGCCATAGAGCGTGCCCAGTAGCGAGTACAAGGCTTCGTACTGCGATACCTGATAGGTCTGGCCCTGGCACAGCGCCCAGTCCTGCGGCGCGTAATTGAAGCCGTAGACCGTAATGGTGCCCATGTATGCGTCCATGTGTTCCTCCTGAGAGTGATCCGCCTGGCAGCTGCCAGATGGGAAAACGGTGTTTAAAGTGAGGCCGGCTGCCGCGCTTCAGACTGCTCGGGGCCAAGCGGGGCGTCGTGGCGACCGGGCGTTTTTGAAAGCGCTTGTCCTAGGTGTAGCCCAGCGGTCTGCTAATGCAATACGCATTTGTACTTGTTATTTTTTTGATATTTATCTGCTATGAGTGCGATTTTTGCGCGCGAAAAATACATATAGCATGATGAGTGGCCGGTAGTTTAGTGAATGTGTTTAATAGATTGCGATGGCGCGGCATCGCTGTCTAAGATGCCGGCATGCCTGTCTTGATCGCACTGCTATGCGGCATCGCCATTTGCGCTGCCTTGCCGGCCTTGCCCACCGCGACGGGGTGCTTGGGCCTGGCGGTGGGCGCCGCGGCGCTGGCGGCCTGCCTGCCGTCGCGGGCAGGGCCTTGGGCCGCCCTGATTCCCGCCTTTCTGCTGGGGCTGGGCTACGCCGCCTGGCGCGCCGACTACCGTATGGCGCAGCAACTGCCGCCCGACTGGCAGCAGCGTTCCATCGTCTTCATAGGCGAAGTGCGTGGCCTGCCGCAGGCCGGCGAGTATGGGACGCGGCTGATCATGGAGGTGGAGCGCACGCTGACGCCGGGCGTCAACTTGCCGCAAACCGTGCGGCTGACGGATTTTCTTCAACGGGATTGGCCGACGGGCAGCCGCTGGCGGGCGGAGGCGCGTTTCAAGCGCAGCCGCGGCACGGCCAATCCATTCGGTTTCGACGTGGAACAATGGCAGTGGTCGGAAGGCGTGTTGGCCAGCGGTTCGTTGAGACCGGGCGAGCGCCGGTTGGAGGACAGCCGCGCGCCGCTGGCCTGGGTGGATCGCGCGCGCGCCGCCTTGGTGGCGCGCATAGAGCGGGTGTTGGGCGAATCGCGCGAAGCGGCCTTGA
The DNA here is from genome assembly GCF_002081825.1 of Chromobacterium haemolyticum. Lineage (GTDB taxonomy): Bacteria > Pseudomonadota > Gammaproteobacteria > Burkholderiales > Chromobacteriaceae > Chromobacterium > Chromobacterium fluminis. The sequence continues at coordinate 38,570 of NZ_MUKU01000038.1, forward strand.
TCGCCGCGTTGACGGTGGGCGCGCAACAACGCGTGGCGCGAGAGGATTGGGGCTTGTTCGCCGCTACCGGGCTGACGCATCTGGTTTCGATCTCCGGCCTGCACATCACCATGTTGGCGGGTTTGGCGGCGGCGGCGTTGGCCTGGCTGTCGCGAAGACTGCCGGTCTTGGGCTTTCCGCCGCGCTTGCTGATTGCCGGCGGGGCTTTTCTGACGGCGGGGGCCTATGCCTTGCTGGCCGGTTTTTCGGTACCGACCCAGCGCACGCTATTTATGCTGGGCGTCGGGCTGGCCTCGCTGTGCCTGCGGCGCGGCTTGTCGCCGTTTCGCATCTGGTGGCTGGCCTTGGCGGTGGTCTTGCTGATCGATCCTTTCTGCGTGCTGGCGCCTGGCGTTTGGCTGTCCTTCGGCCTGGTGGCCGCCTTGATAGCCAGCTCCATCGCCAGACGCCGCGCGCCGGGCAAATGGCAGGCGGCGTTGGCGGGACAGTGGGCGGCGGGCGTATGCACGCTGGCGCCGCTGGCTTGGTGGTTCGGCGGCATTCCGCTGGTGTCGCCGCTGGCCAACGCGCTGGGCATCCCCTATGTGTCGCTGTTGCTGACGCCGCTGGCTTTGGCCGCCGCCTTGTTGCCGCTGGAGTGGCCGCTGCATTTGGCCGCCTGGCTGGTGCGCGGCTTTTACTGGGGGGTGGAGTGGTTGGCGCAAGCGCCGGCCTTGTCTTTGGCCGGAACGCCTCTGCCGCTGTTCTTGCTGGCCTTGCTGGGGTCGGCGTGGCTGATCGCCCCGCGAGGCGTGCCGGGACGAGGGCTGGCGGCTTTGATGTTGCTGCCGATGTTGGCTTACCAGCCCCCGCCGCCGGCACAGGGCGAATTCCGCGCCACCATGCTGGATGTGGGCCAGGGCCTGGCGGTGCTGGTGCAAACCCGGAGCCGTTCCTTGTTGTTCGATACCGGTCTTGGCGGGGCAGAGAGAGTCCTGTTGCCGCAGTTGCGCGGCTTGGGGGTGAAGGAACTGGATGGCTTGGTGCTGTCGCATCACCATAGCGATCACGACGGCGCCGCCGCCGAGCTGGCTACGGCTTTGCCGGTGGGGCGGGTGCTGGCCGGCCAGCCGGAGTCCTTGCCGGGGCTGGGATTGAGCGGCGACGGCTGCCGTCCCGGACAGAGCTGGGCATGGGACGGGGTGCGTTTCGATGTGCTGGGCCCGCCGGACACGGCGCCGGCCAATGACGAGAACGCGCAGAGCTGTATCTTGCGAGTGGCCGGCATGAGGCACGCGCTCTTGCTCAGCGGCGATGCGCCGGAGGCGGTGGAACGCATGCTGGCCGATCAACCTGGCCTGCGCCTGCGCAGCACGGTGTTGGCTGCCGGCCACCATGGCAGCCGCACTTCCACCGGGGCCGCCTGGTTGGCGGCGGCGCGGCCGGAAGTGGTCCTGATCAGCGCCGGCTATTTGAACCGCTACCGCCATCCGCATCCGTCTGTGCTGAGGCGGGTGGAGGAGGCCGGCGTCGCCGTGCTGCGCACCGATCTGGACGGCGCGCTGACCTTGGCGTTCGGCGACGGGGTGGAGTGGAGCTGTTGGCGCGACAGTCAGCGCCGTTACTGGCGTGAGCGCGGCGATTGCGGCGAGCCGCCTTGAGCCTGGCGCCTGGCGGACTCACTCGGGAACGCCGCGCATGCGTCGTTCCCGCCCAACAGCGGCAGGCATTGCACAGACTCTCAGTCCCCGCTATTGACGTGGGCTACCACGATATTGCCCCGCCCCTGGTAGTGCAGGCCGTCGAAGGACAGCTTGCGCGCGATCAGGATGCCGCGACCGTGGCTGGACATCAGCGAGGCGGGCTCGGCGTTCTGGTAACGCTCCCAATCGAAGCCCGCGCCCATGTCGCTGATAGTGAAACGCATCTGTTCCGGTTCGCGGCTGAAATCCACGCAGACTTGGCGCAGTCCCAGCACTGGATCCTGCATGCGGAGAGCCAGCTCGGCCTCCCATTGCCCTTCGGCCATGTAGTGGCTTTTTTCGTCGAAGCTGATGTCCAGATTGCCGTGCTCGATGGCGTTGACCAGTAGTTCGAACAGACCGGTGGCCACACGCTCCGGATGGGCGCAGGTTTTGGCCAACAGGGCGGTGACGGTTTGGGCTTCCTTGTGGCTGCGGCAGGTGAAGGTGGCTTTGTTCAGATGACGCAAGGCGTCGACGTGCAGATTGGCCAGCTCCCGGAAATGGGCGTAGCGGTCCCAGTGGCCTATCGCCGCTTCGACAATGGCGAGCAGCATGTCGCGGGAAAACGGTTTGGTCAGGTAGTAGAAGGCCCCGGCGGCCAGCCCTTCCTGCACGCTGGAGGCCGCGCCCATGGCGGTTTGCATGATGACCGGCAAAAACTCAAGCCGCGGTTCGCTTTTGATCCGCTTGAGCACGTCGAAACCGCTGATGCCGGGCATCATCTTGTCCAGCAAAACGGTGGAGAAGGTTTCGCCTTCGCGTTGCAAGATGGCCAGTGCGGTTTCGCCGTCCTCCGCCTGGACCACTTCGTGGCCGGCGTCCTGCAGCAGCTCGGCCATCAGCTCCAGATTGAAGGGTTCGTCGTCAACGAGTAGTAGTTTGTGGGGCATGGTTGGTGTCCTCCGTGGCGCCGGCCGGCCGGGTGCGCGGAATGATGAAGGTGAACAGCGCGCCGTGTGTCGGCAAATTGCTGGCGAAGATGCGCCCATGGTGGGCAGTGATGATTTCGCGGCAAATGGCGAGCCCCAGGCCGGTGCCGCCGGCGCCGGTCTTGGTGCTGCTGCTCTGGATGAATTTGTCGAAAATGCTTTCCAGCTCGGACTCCGGCACGCCGGGGCCGGCGTCCTCCACGGTGACGAGGATGTTCTCGCCGTCGTCGTCCTGGCGCAAACAGGCGTTGACGCCGATTTCACCGCCGCGGGGGCTGAACTTGATGGCGTTGGACAACAGGTTGCGCATCACTTGGCCGATGCGGAAGGGATCGATGTCGGCGCTCAGCTGTTCCGACGAGCAGTTCAGATCGATGCGGATTTCGTTGAGCGCGGCCAGCGGCGTCATTTCGTCGCAGATATCGCGCAGGCATTGGCACAGATTGTTGCGGCTTATGGTGTATTCCATGCGGCCCACTTCCATCTTGGCCAGGTCGAGCAAATCGTTGAGCAGCGTCAGCAGCCGGTTGCCGCTGCTCTGGATGCGGCTGAAGTATTGCGCCATCTTGTCGTCGTTCTGCCCGCGAGAGCGGGCCTGACCCATCTCGGTAAAGCCGAGGATGGCGTGCAGCGGCGTGCGCAGCTCATGGGACATATTGGCCAGGAATTCGGTTTTGGCGCGGCTGTTTTCCTCGGCCAGCACTTTGGCGTGGCGCAGGGTTTCCTCCAGCGCGCGCTGAGCGGAAAAGTCCTGGTACAGCCAGATGGTGCCAAGCTTAGGCACCGATGGGTTGATGGCCTTGCCGTACAGCCGGCACCAGAACAGCTTGCCGGTGCCGGTGCGCAGCCTTTGTTCGGTCTGCACCACCTTGCCATCGTTGAGCAGGCTGTACAGCGCTTTGCCGGTGCGCTCCCATTGTTCCGGCGATTCGAAGAAGGGCATCGTGCTGTGGCCCAGGATGGCTTCCTCGCGCTGCTCGAACAGGTCGAGAAAGGCGCGGTTCACCTGGAGCAGATTGCGATCCACGATGTAGGCCATCGCCATTGGGCTGGCGTCCAGCAGCGCGGACAGCTGGCGGCTTTGCACTTCCACCTGCTCGGCCAGGCTGTTTTTCAGCTCGATCAGCGCGGCTTCCTGTTCCTTGCGGATGGAAATGTCGCGGCAAACCACCACGTAGAACCAATCGTCCGGCAAAGTGACCCGGCTGAGAGACAACTCTACCGGCAGCAGATGCTCGTCGCTGCGGCGCAAGCTGGCTTCGAAGGGCCGGCCTTCATGCTCTTGGGCGATGTGTTCGAAGCTGCGCGCCGGATTGCGGTCGTACAACTCGTCCAGCAGTTTGCCTATCGGCAGTTGACGCACCATGTCCGCCGATTGGCCGATCAAGCGTACCGCCGCCGGGTTGATCTGCAAGACCAGGCCTTGGTGGTCTATCAGGATGATGGCGTCGGAACTGGCCTGCAGGATGGCGCGTTGGCGCGCCTCGCTTTGCGCCAGCGCTTGCTCGGACATCACCCTGTCGTTGATTTGCTCGCGCAGCGTGCGCGTATTCATCTCCAGCTGCTGCTGGCTGCGCTTGAGCTGATCCTGCATCCGGCGGCGGGATTGGGCCTGTTGTTGCTGGAACCAGAACATCGCCAGCAAAAAGCCGGCGGTAGTGGCCAGGATGGCCCAGTGGGTCAGACGCATGCCGGGATCGGCCACGCCCTGCGGGTAAGCGCCGAATAAAATCTCGTTGCCGCCCAGATTGTGGCGGATGGTGTACAGGGGCGGCGTCGACGGCAGCGGCCGGGTGGGCTGAGAGTCCAGCAAGGGCGCGTCGGGCTGCTCTTGGGTCCAGGCGACAATGCGCACATGGCGCAAGGGGCTGGCGGTGCCGGGTTCGCGCTGGCTGTCCTGAATTAACTTGTCCTTGCGCAGATTCAACAGCAGCAGCGTGTTGTCGTCGTTTAGCCGCACCACGATGTCCAGACGGCTGCCGTTGCTGCCGGGCAGCGTGGTCGGCATCAGCACCGGCTGGGTGCTGTGGCGCGCCAGGTCCATTTTGCGACGGGCGTTGCCGACGCCGCCCAGGTCCAGGCCTTGGGGCAGGGCGTTGCTGTCGTCAGGCAGATAACTGGAAATTGGATAGTACAGCGGGCGGCGGGGGCTGGGCGCCAGATGCCGGTCCTGGAGCACGCGAATACTGTTGGCGATGCGGCTCTCGAACGCCTCGCGCAGCTCCGGGCGCACATATTCGATGATGCCCAGCCCGCCGAAGGGCGTATCGTCGCGTATGGTGCTGCGCGCTAACACGGCCAGAGAGCGTGGCTGAGGGCTGTTGGCCAGGCTTTGCGCCAGCACGGCGGAGTGGTCCAGCATCGCCTGCACTCGCACGCGCAGCAGTTCGGCGCTCAGTTCACCCCAGTAATGCTGACGGTCGATGAGCTCGGCGCGTTCATCGTTGATCATCAGCCAGTATTCGGCGGACAGCAGGCCGACGCTCAGCAGGCCGCTGACCAGCAGCGAGCTCAGGCGATTCAAGGAGAGCCGCCCCCGCGCGAGCCGACAGACGGCGATCCGGGGCGCTTAGGCTTGCCGCCCATCCCGCGCCAGCTCCTGATAAAGGGCCTCGAACTCGCGCGACAGTTTGTGGCGAGGGTCCAGGTACACCATGGGAAGCGCCGCATCGTGTGACTCCCGGATTTTCACGGATGAAGACAGCGGAGAGGACAGCACCGGCAGGCCTTCTTGCTTAAGTTCCTCCACCAGGCGAACCGGCAAGCTGGCCCGGGCCTGAAACTGGTTGACCACGATGCCTTCAATGAACAGCTCGGGGTTGTGATCGGCGCGAATTTCCTCGGTGTTCACTCTCAGGTTATAGAGGGCCTGGCGGGAAAAGGCATCGCAGTCGAAGGGAATCAGGCAACGGTCAGCGGCGATCAAGGCCGAGCGGGTGAAGAAGTTCAAAGCCGGCGGGGTGTCGATCCAGATTTCGTCGAACTGGCCGCTCAAACTGTCCAGCGCCTCCTTGAGCTTGAACATTTTGTAGCGCGCTTCCAGCTTGCCCATCAGTTCGGCAAGGTCCGGGTGCGAGGCCAGCAGGCTGAGCCCGGGCAGCGGCGTGGCGCGGACGAAGTCAGACGGCTCCTTGCTGAACATGGAAATGCTCAGCATTTGCTCGAACAGGCCGGCCAGCGACGGCGCTTCGTCCCTAGCGGCGGATCCCATCAGGTAATGGCTGGCGTTGCCTTGCGGGTCCAGGTCCACCAACAGCACCCGTTTGCCCTGCTTGGCGGCGACGGCGGCCAGGTTGACGGTAATGGTGGATTTACCCACCCCCCCTTTTTGATTGAAGACCACTCGTCGGATCGCTTGCATGGGTGCTCCAGGCATGGGGCCGGTTGGGCGGCGGGGCCGCTACGCAGAAGACGTCCGCTCGCGTTTGGCGCGCCGCGGGGCCGGGCCGCGAGCGGGCAGGGTAAAGCGGGTTCAGAACCCCGGGTCGCCCTTGCATACCAGCAACATTTGTTGATAGCTGGCCGAATTCTGCACCACCGGCATAGGTTTTATCTGAGCGTCATTATAGGTGAAGCTGGCGATCTGGCGGCCGTTCTCATCGAACAACACCATGTCCAGCAGGCGGAAAGTGCGTTGCGAGCAGTCTATCTGCCAAGTATTGATCGACACCTTGTGGCGCGGCGTGGACAGGAAGTTTTCCTTCTTCAGATTGAAGATGGTCTTGCGGTCTCGGAAACTGACCACTTGGCCCTGTTTGCGGACCGACAACTTGTCCAGCTCGTTCAGAATGTTGCCGTTGGGGGAAACCCCCAGATTTTGCCATTCGGCGTTGGCCGGGCTGGCGCCGGATTGAACAGGCTTGCCGACGGTCGACGGGCTGGGTGCTTTGCTGGGGGCGCTGGCGCAGCCGCTGATCACTGCGGCCGCCAACAGGACGGGCCAAATATTACGCATTGATGCCTCCACGAAATCGTCGGTCAGTGTCGCACAGCGGAAGAAAGGCTCCAAGCCTGGCGCGCGGAGCGGTTTGGGCGGCGCCGGACGGAGGCTGTCGATTGGAAGCCTTCGACAGCATTGCACCGCAAAAAATCCTCAATGCCATGTAAGTATTTTTTTACAAAAGAACGCCAAAAATAAATGTAAAAAACGGAACTTCGCGAGTGTCCCACAGGTCCATGGTAGTGCGAGAGCATTTTTCCTCTTCGTTTCACATTGTCTCCATCCAACTTTATGGCCGCTGCACTCCAGCGGCCCTTTTTTTGCCCATTGCGCCCGAGACGGGACGCTGCCGGCCACTTGCCGTACAATAGTCCCCTTCTCGCAAGAAGACGGCTTATGCAGGACGCGCTCTCCCTACTCAATAATATCTTCGGCTATCCCGAATTCCGCGGGCAGCAAGGGGAGATTGTCGATCACGTCGCCCAGGGCGGCCACGCGCTGGTGCTGATGCCCACCGGCGGCGGCAAAAGCCTCTGTTTCCAGATCCCCGCGCTGATGCGTCCGGGCGTCGCCATCGTGGTGTCGCCGCTGATCGCGCTGATGCAGGACCAAGTGGCTACCCTGGTGGAACAGGGCGTGGCCGCCGCCTGTCTCAATTCCGCCACCCCGCTGGACGAAGCGCGCGACATTGCGCGCCAGGCGCGCGCCGGCTCGCTGGACCTCTTGTACGTGGCGCCGGAACGCTTGCTGACGCCGCGCTTCCAAGAGTTCGTATCGCAGTTGAACATCAGCCTGTTCGCCATCGACGAAGCGCATTGCGTCAGCCACTGGGGCCATGACTTCCGTCCGGAATACCAGCAATTGGGTTTCCTCGCTGAACGTTTCCCGCAAGTGCCGCGCATCGCCCTGACCGCCACCGCCGACGAACAAACCCGCGCCGACATCATTGATTATTTGAAGCTGCAGGACGCGCGCGTCTTTCTATCCAGCTTCGACCGGCCCAATCTGTTCTACCAAGTGGTGGAAAAGCACAACGCCAAGAAGCAGCTGCTCGACTTCATCCGCAACGAATACCCGGGCAGCGCCGGCATCGTCTACTGCCTGTCGCGCAAGCGCGTGGAAGACACCGCGCAATGGTTGTGCGACAACGGCATTCACGCGCTGCCCTACCACGCCGGTCTCAGCCATCAGCAGCGCGAGACGAATCAGCGCGAATTCCTGCGCGACGAAGGCGTGGTCATGGTGGCCACCGTCGCCTTCGGCATGGGCATAGACAAGCCGGACGTGCGCTTCGTCGCCCATATCGACATGCCCAAGAGCCCGGAGAACTTCTATCAGGAATCCGGCCGCGCCGGCCGCGACGGCCTGCCCGCCGCCAGTTGGCTGTGCTACGGACTCAACGACGTGGTGCAACTGCGGCAAATGATAGAGGGCGGGGAAATGGCCGAACTGCAAAAGCAGGTGGAATTAGGCAAGCTTGACGCCATGCTGGCCTTCTGCGAAGCCGCGTCCTGTCGCCGCCAGCACATCCTGGCGCATTTCGGCGAACAGAGTCGCCCTTGCGGCCATTGCGACAACTGTCTGCATCCGCCCATCACCTTCGACGCCACCGTGGCGGTGCAAAAGCTGCTGTCCTGCATTTACCGGGTGGAGCAGCGCTTTTCCGCCGGCCATGTGATCGACGTGCTGCTGGGCCGCGCCAATCAAAGCGTTGGCCATTACGGCCACGATAAGCTGTCCACCTTCGGCATCGGCCGCGATTACAACCAACGCGTCTGGCGCTCCATCGTTCGCCAACTGGTAGCGCGCAAGCTGCTGCATGTCGACATCGCCCGCGGCCAATCGCTGGTGTTGAGCGATGAATGCCGCGGCGTGCTTAAAGGTCAGGAAAAAGTCTATCTGCGGCCGGTGGCCGACGACAAAGCGTCGCGCAGCACAGCCAGCGCCGACCGTTGGCTGCGCACCGAACGCGAAGAGCGGCTGTGGCAGGCGCTGCGCGGCTGGCGCCGACAAATGGCGGACGAACACAATGTGCCGGCCTACGCGGTGTTCTCCGACCGCACCTTGCGAGACCTGGTGGAAAAGCATCCGACTTCCCGTGCCGGCCTGGCCAAGGTCTATGGCTTGGGGGAACTCAAGCTGGCGCGCTACGGCGAGGCGCTGCTCGAATTATTGAGCGCGGCGGCGGCCGAGGCGGGCTGATTCGCCAGCCGTTTTAGTTTCCAGTCCGGCGGAACAAATCCGCTACAATCGATGCGAATAATATTGATTGATCTGGAGCGATAGATGGCAGTAAACCTCAAGCCTGTCAGCGGCGAACATCTCTTCCCCATTCCCGGCGTGGAACTGAGCGTCGCCGCCGCCGGCATCAAGAAAGCCGACCGCAACGACGTGCTGGTCATCCGTCTGGACAAGGGCAACACCGTTGCCGGCGTGTTCACCCAAAACCGCTTTTGCGCCGCGCCGGTGCAAATCTGTAAAAAGCATCTGGACGCCGGCGTGCAAATCCGCGCGCTGGTCGTCAACACCGGCAACGCCAACGCCGGCACCGGCGAACAAGGCCGTAGCGACGCGCTGCAAGTCTGCCGGACGCTGGCCGATGAGCTGGGCTGCCAACCTGAACAGATTCTGCCCTTCTCCACCGGCGTGATTCTGGAGCCGTTGCCGGTAGACAAGATCACCGTGGCGCTGCCGGGCCGACAAGGCGCGGACTGGGCCGACGCCGCCCGCGCCATCATGACAACGGACACCGCGCCCAAAGCGGTCAGCGCCCGCCTGACGCTGGAGGGCCACCCGGTCAACATCACCGGCATCTCCAAAGGCGCTGGCATGATCCATCCCAATATGGCCACCATGCTGGGCTTCATCGCCACCGACGCCGCGGTAACCCGTCCGGTGCTGCGTCAATTGGTGAAGGAAGTGGCCGATGTTTCCTTTAACTGCATCTCAGTGGACGGCGACACCTCCACCAACGACAGCTTCATCCTGATCTCCACCGGTCAGAGCGGCGGTCCGTTGATCGATTCTCCGCAGCAGGCAGCCTACCAAGCGTTAAAGGTGGAACTGGTTCAAGTCGCCACGGCGTTGGCCCAGGCCATCGTCCGCGACGGAGAGGGCGCCACCAAGTTCATCACCGTCAAGGTCGAGGGCGGTCGCTCGTTCGAAGAATGCAAGGACGTCGCTTACGCCATCGCGCGTTCCCCGCTAGTGAAAACCGCTTTCTTCGCCTCCGATCCCAATCTAGGGCGCCTCTTGTGCGCCATCGGCTACGCTGGGGTGCAGGACCTGGATGTTGATCGGCTGGAGCTGTATCTGGACGATGTGCTGGTCGCCGTCAACGGCGGACGCAATCCTCTATATAAAGAAGAAGACGGCCAGCGCGTGATGGCCCAGCCGGAAATCCTTGTGCGGGTGAACTTGGGGCGCGGCGCGGCGGGGGCTACGGTCTGGACCTGCGACTTCTCTTATGATTATGTGAAAATCAATGCGGACTACCGCAGCTGAACAAGGCTTTTGAGCCATCTTGGCGTGGGCGCCTACCTGAAAGCCGGCGCCCATTTCAGTAAAAGCCCCGGTTTACGGGGCTTTTTCGCATTTAGTTCGCCCCCTTGGAGCAAGGTTAGGCAGGGGGTACGGAAGAAATCGCTCCTGCCTAATAATGACCGGTTCTTTACAAATCAAAGGTTTGTAGGTTTTGTTTGCGGAAATGGCGGTTTTTCTCGCAAAAGGTGTTGACGGGTTTAGGGGCGTGACGTATAGTTCGCCTCCTCAGCAGACAACGCAGCGGCGGAAACGAAACGCAGCGATCTGCACCGATCTTTAACAAAACGAATAACCGATAGGTGTAAGTGCTCGGTCGATGGCCAAACACTTGCACTGCAAGACGAGAGATATCTTGATGTTTCTTTGATCTTGCGTGCCAGAAAATTTGCTTGGAATTGAACTGAAGAG
>NZ_MUKU01000039.1 GCF_002081825.1 Chromobacterium haemolyticum
GTTTTCTTGCGTACGCTTTCCAATAGCGGTCTGATCTGTTCGAACTGTTCACGACTTACGTCGCTTGGATAATGGCTTCTTCGCATGCGGCAATTATCTCAGGACGAAAAGATCGTGAACAGGCTCTAAGAACCTGTTCATAGTCTGCTGCGCGTCGGCGATACGGCGTTGAAAACACCTTCGAAATGCTCATGTACCACGCGTACATTCCGCTTTCTCAGCCGTTTTCGCCTTGTCTCGCCTTAGCTCGCGAGACTTTGAACAGGCTCTAAAGCCTCCGCCGCTAAAACCTGATTCAACGATCCGCCAAGGAACCGACGCTGACAGCGGGCTCTGCCACATATTCATAACCCTGCTTGCGTCTCAACACATTGCGCGCCCGCTCCAAGTCCATATCCCGCTCCCAGCGCGCCACTACCACCGCGGCCACGCAATTGCCGATTAAATTGGTCAACGCCCGAGCAATGCCCATGAACCAGTCCACCGACAACACCAACACCAGCCCGATCACCGGAATGGCGGGTATCGCCGACAGAGTCGCCGACAGAATCACTAAGGCAGAGCCAGGAATTCCATGCGCGCCCTTGGAAGTCACCAACGACACCGCGAGAATGGTCAACAAATCGTAATTGGACAGCGGCGTATTGGTGGCATGGGCGATAAACACCGCCGCCAGAGTCAGATAAATGGAAAAACCATCGAGATTGAACGAATAACCGGTGGGAATCACCAGGCCCACGGTGGCATTGCCGATGCCCAGATGTTCAAGCTTGCGCATGACTTGCGGCAACACCGCGTCGGACGAAGCCGTCCCCACCACGATAGATAACTCGTCTTTCAGATAGCGTAAAAACGCTACGATGTTAAGACCCGCCAATTGCAAAATCGTCCCCAGCACCACCAGCACAAACAAAGCGCAAGTGAGATAAAACATCAGCACCAGACCACCCAACTGCTGCAAGGACGATACCCCGTAACTGGCGGTGGTAAAGGCAATGGAGCCGAACACTCCCAGCGGCGCCAATTGCACCACCAGACCGATCAGCTTGAAAAACACATGGCCAGCCTCATGCACCAGCCGAATCACCCCTCCAGCGGAATCGCGCACCAAATTCAAGGCGCAGCCGAACAATAGCGCAAACACCAGCACCTGCAAGATATCGCCCGAGGCCAACGCGCCAAACACCGTACCAGGAATCAAGTTCATGAAAAACGACCAGGCGCTGCCATGCTGCAAAGCCTGGGCTCTATCGGTGTAGGCGGCCATCGCTTGGGTATTCAACGAGCCGACATCCACGTTCATCCCCAGACCGATGCTGCTATGCAGGGCCAACAGCAAGCCCAAAGCCAGAGCCAGAGTCGTGACCAGCTCAAAATACACAATGGCCTTCAAACCCACCCGGCCCACTTTTTTCAAGTCACCGGCGCCTGTAATCCCGCTCACCACCACACAGAATACAATCGGCGCGATCAACATCTTGATCAGCTTGATAAAGCCGTCGCCCAGCGGTTTCAAATGCAGCGCCTGCTCCGGCCACAACAAACCGGCGCAGATGCCAAGGACAAGTCCGATCATGACCCGCATAAACAACGACTTCTTAGTCAAACGCAGCATGGCTTCCCTTTCTCCTGACGAGGAGGCATGGCGAGAAGCCGCCCCAGATGGATCATCCGGGCCGAAACGGATGACGCGGCGACCCTTCGGGGACGGCTTCTAACACCCAACTGGCTCAGGCACCATCCCCCCCTTGTTGTGACCAGACGACAGATGCGCCGCGAACAGGAATCGCCAAGCGTTCGCAAGCATGGATGATGTGCCGCTGCATGGCGGCGCTGGCCGCCGCGCTGTCATGCGCCTTGATAGCCCGCAAAATGGCCTCTTTCTCGATCAGCGCCGCCTGCAACTCTTGCGGCCGCGCCAGCATGATGGCCCGGGCGTGACCGATGGCTTCGCTGGCCTGCTCCATCGACTGCTTGAACACTGGGTTGCGGCTAAATCCCACCAACTGCCGGTGGAACAAAATATCCGCCTCCACCGCCGCAGCCATTTCGCCCGCAGCCAGCGCCTCGCGCATATCCAGCAGCGTTAGCCGCAACTGCATCAGTTCTTCGGAAGTTATCGACTGCGCGACCAAGCCCACCACGAATGGCTCCAGCGCCAGACGCAGTTGAAACACGTCCTCCGGACGCACCGTCGGCGGCGCCAACGGCTCGCCCTGGGGATCGGTGCTAAGCACAAACACCCCCTTGCCGGGATGGGAGCGGACAAAACCCAAGGCCTCAAGCACCGAAATCGCCTCGCGCAGCGGTGGGCGGCTGATGCCAAACTGCTCTGCCAGATCGCGCTGCGACGGCAGCATCTCTCCAGGCAGCCAAATGCCGCGCTTGATGGCATCAAGAATATTGCGGGCGGCGACATCGCCCAGTTTGGAAGAAGTGAACATGGCGGTCAGGCGATCAAAAACATGATTAGTCATAAACGGCAAACTACACTGGTCTAACTGGTATTACCAGTAAGACCAGTATTTTACCCGCTATCAAGTCGCGCCTCCGTCGCCCAAAACCGCCTCCGGCCAAGCCAGTTGCGGCATAGCCGCCGGTGACATTTCCGCAACGCACCGGGCGACCGAACTCGCCATCGCCGAAGTTCTGGCGGGCCGCAGGCAAACGACTGGCCCACCACCCTGCGCTCAGATGTCGATATGCTCGCCATTCGCCACCGCGGTGCTGATGATAAAGCTCGAAACCCGCTTAGATGCGCTCACGTGTGAGGGAACCACCCTAGCCAACCTCGATAGAACGATGAAAGCGGCCAAACCCAAGGGAGTACCGGAGCGCCCTTTTCATTGCCGTATCATTGGTACAGGCTCGCGACGATAACGGATCGTCTATACCACGACATGCGCCCGCCATAGCGTCCGCGCACGTTTCATCCCGCAAACCGCCCGGTCGCGTCAGCGCCCGCCTGCCGATGGAGCAGCGCCATGCCCGCCAGCCCCCTTCTTCGCTTGCTGCCTTTGCTGCCGCTGCTGGCCGCCTGCGCCAATGCTCCGGACACGCCATTCGCCGATTTCGACAACGCCGCCCGCAGCGTCACTCAAAGCTCCACCGGCACCTTTGCGCGCATCCAGCAGAATGCGCGACTCAACGCGGTGCTCACTGCACCCAACGCCCCGCTGCGCGCGGACACCTTCCGCCCTCAAGCCGGCAACGGCGCCAGTTACGACCTCAGCCCCGCCCTGGCCCAGCTTCAGGCGACGCTGGACGCGCTGGAAAAATACGCCCGAACCCTGCGCAGCCTGGCTGGAGACCGGGAGGCCGAGGCCCGGGTCGACGCCGCAGCCCAGGACTTGGCCGACAGCGTTCAGGATCTCAAACTGCGCGGCGGCGACGAGACCGCCGCCAAGATTCTGGCCACCGCGGCCGACGCGCTGGGTCGCCAGCTCACCACCGCGCAGCGCAAGAACGCGCTGCGCAACACCATGGCCACCGCCCAGCCCGGACTAGACCTCTTGGCCCTCAACAGCCACCGCGTCTTGAGCGCGCTACCCGGCTACCTGAGCGTGCTCAGGGACAGCCTGCTGCGTCACGCCAATTTCAGCCGACCGCCCTACGGCAGCTGGGAGCGCTACCAGTTTGACCTCTCCATCTCCGACCGGCTGCGTGAATTCGAGCAGATCGAAGCCGCGCTGCAGGCTAGCGACAAAGCGATTCAAGGCTTTCCCGATACCAACCGCCAGTTGCTGCAAAGCCTGGACACGCCCCAACCCAAACTGCAAGCGCTGCGCGACTTCGCCGCCGAGGCCAGGCGGCTGCGCAATTTTTATCGCGATCTGCCCGCTAAATAAAGGAGGCAGCATATGGACAACCACCAAGTCACCGAGCTTGCCAGCGGCCTGGCATCCCGCATCAACAACCTGGCGGTCGCCAGCCTGGGCGCGGACAGCCGAACCTTGCTGGCGCAGCAGGATGAACTGGCCAACCAGACCCTGGCGCTGATCGCGCGGGACTTGAACGCCGACACAGAAGACTTCCAACACGCTATCGCCGCGCTGCAAGCGGCGACCGAGGCGGCCGACCACGCTGGGCGGCAGCTGCAACGCGTGGGCGACGCCATCAAGCTGACCGCCAAGGCAATAAGCGCGGTGGCCAAGCTGCTGGCCTGAGTGACCGGCCGCGAGCGGCGGACCGCTTGAAGCCCTGAACCGCGCCTGAATCACGCCATTCATCCGCGCCTCCACAACAGGAGCCCCGGCCAAGAAGAGGGATGCCCGGTTGCGCCCCAAACTCGCCGTCCCCGATCCGACGCGACAAGCTTTCGCTCCCGTACGGCTAACGCGCGACGAACATGAAAAATGCCGCCCCTGTTGCCAGGGGCGGCATTCCAAACTGTTCGCAGCTTTACGTCTAGCCCGTAACGCTTAGAACTTGTGTACGACGTTCAGACCGAAGGCCTTGATCTTGTCGGTGTTGTTGCTATTGCTCTTCAGGAAAGCGCTATCAGCCTTGATTTCGCCGTACTGAGCGCCGATAACGGTGCGCTTGGACAGGCTGTAATCAACGCCCAGCAGGTACTGTTTGTAGCCACTGTCGTCTTTCTTCACGCCATCAACTTTGTAGTCTTTGGACTGAGCGTAGGTGAACTTGGGCATGAAGGCGCCAATCTGGTAGCCGGCGGTCAGCGCGTATTCTTGCGACTCGTACTTGCTGTTGTTAACAGCGCTGCTGTCACTCAAGAAGCTGAACGGGGTAACGGAGAAGTCGCCTTTGTCATTGCGATAGCCCAGCGCCACGAAGATGTTGTTGGCGTTGTAGCCAGCTTCGATGCGGTGCTTGTTATTAGCCTTGCTGCTCAGGTTCAGACCGGCAACGATCGGGCTTTCGTGGATGAACTGGTACTTGCCGAAGAAGCCGCTGTTCTCGTAGGACAAGCCCAGGTTGTAGGTTTCACGATCGGTGTTCTGAACAACGTTCGGGTTACCAGAGGCATCAAAGCCACGCTTGTCTTCTTTAGTGCCGTACAGGAAGGCAGCCTTGAAGCCGGCGAATTCCGGAGTGTCGAAACGCACGGCGTTCTTAACATAGCCGTCGCCGCGGGTGAAGGCGTTCAGTTGCAGCGCGTTGCTGCTGCTTTCCCACGGGTTAACTTGAGCCATATCGGACTCGCCGTAGTTGGCCAGGTGGCCCAGGCGGAAGGTACCGAAGTTGGAGGACAGACCAACGAAAGATTCGCGGCTGGCGAAAGTGCCGCTGCTATCGCCGGTGCGGCTCTGGCCGTCGATGCCGAAGCCGGTTTCAACTTGCCAGATGGCTTTCAGGCCATTGCCCAGATCTTCATTGCCCTTGAAACCGATACGGGAACCCAGGTCGTCGATATTGGTTTGCTTGGTGCCCTTGCTGCTGTCGACGTATTCAACGCCGCCTTTGATGGTACCGAACACGGTAACGTCGGCGAAAGCGGCTGCCGGCAGAGTGGCAACCATCAGAGCGATCAGACTTTTTTTCATGATGTGGCTATCCTTCTTGTTTACTTAGGAAGTGAGCGAATACTAGTTGCTGTGTTTCACATTTGCAACTAGCCATGCAAACTTGTGGTCATTAAACAACAGTAGTGTCAAAAAAACAACATCAGACTTCAGGCAATCAGACTGGAACACTCAGACGAAGTTTCACCCTCAACTTGTTAAAATTCATTAACCACAAGCATTTGAGCAAAAAAATGCCCGCACGCGGCGGGCTGAAGATTGGATAGACTTGACTCGAATTCAAAGAAGCGAAAAAGAATCTGTATCAGTGAATTCTGACACTGATTGTAATCAATCACTTTGTAAATGTCCATTTACAATACGGCTTTAATGTAAATAGAGTGTGAACACATCGTAAATTTTGAGAATTCGGCGGATACAAAGCCACCTCCCGGCACTTTCCCCCATCATCTCCAGGCGAAAGGCCAAGAAAAAAGCCGCGCTAGCGCGGCTTGCCATAAGATCAACGCGTTTAATGTCCAGCAGGCAAACTCAATTGCACACACAAGCCGCCTTGCGGCCGGTTGTTCAGCTTGAGGTCGCCGCCGTGGTCGCGCGCAATCGCCCGCGCGATAGCCAGGCCTAGGCCGCTGCCTCCGGTATGGCGCGCCCTGGAGTCCTCCAAACGCACATAAGGCTCCATGACCCGTTCCAGGTCGGCTTCAGCGATACCCGGCCCCTGATCCTGAATACGCACCTCCACCCAGTCCTCCCGCTGCCGCAGGCTGACTTCAATCGCCGCGCCGCCATAGCGGCGAGCGTTCTCCAGCAGATTACCCAGACAGCGGCGCAAGGCGCCGACCTTGCCGGTCACCGGCGCCACCGGCTCGCTGTGCAGCTGGATGTCGGCGCCAAAGGCCTCCATATCCTCCACCACGCTTTCCAGCAAGGCGTTGAGATTAAACTTCACCACCTGCTCGCTGCCGCAACCGCCACGCAAATAGGTCAGCGAATCATTGATCAGTTGGTCCATTTCCAGCAGGTCGCGCTCGATCGCCTGTTTTTCCGACGATTCGGCCAAACCTTCCAGACGCAGGCGGATGCGGGTGATGGGCAAGCGCAGATCGTGCGACACGCCGGCCAGCATCTGATTGCGGGTTTTCAGCAAGCGCTGCAACTCGGTCTGCATCCGGTTGAAGGTTCTGGCGGCTTCAGCCACCTCTTCGGAACCGGTTTCCGGCAAGGGCGCCTGATTAAGATTGCTGGCCAGACCCCGGGCCGCCTGCGCGAACAGACCCAGCGGCCGGATCAGCTGCCGCACCGCCCAGGCGCCCAGAATAGCGGCGGTCAAGGCCACCAGCAGCAGCCAGGCCAGGATGCGGATGGGCTGATCGGCCAGAGAAATGGGCCGCGAGGCGTTGAAGGTCAGCACCGTGCCGTCGCTCAGCCTGGCCTGCACCGTGGCCAGGTGGGTCTTGAACTCGGCCAGCGGGCCCAGCGCGGTCAACTCCTCACTGACAATGGAGCCGGCGAGGCCGGCGTCCCGCGTGGGCGTGAAGTTTTTCATCCCTAGCCCGCCCACCCTATCGATCAAGGCCGCGCGGCCGCCCGCCGACGAGTCCTGCTGCTTGGACAACACCTGCAGCTGATAAGGCTTGATAAGGTCGCGCTTGATCAATTGCTGAAACGAGCGGCCATGCCGGCTCAGCGTATTTTCTGGCTGCTCCCAAAACCGGTCCATGCGCACCAGCAGCGTGGGCTGGTTCAGGGCGGAAATCACCTGTTCCCGATATTTGCTTGGGCACTCGTCCAACAGATTGACGATGTCGGCGATGTGTTGCGCGGTGTATTGCACGCGCAAGGAGTTGCTCAAGCGATCACGGTCGCTGAGAATGAAATAGATGCCCAAGGCGTTGGCCAACAGCAAGCCCCCCACCAAGGTCAGCAAAATCTGGCCATACAATGTGCGCGGCAACCACTTCATCTCAGCGCTTCCACCTCGCAGGCCAGCATATAGCCGCCGCTGCGTATGGTCTTGAGCAGCACGGGCTCGCGCGCGTCTTCTCCCAGCCGGCGGCGCACCCGTCCTATCATCACATCTACGGTGCGGTCGAAGGGTCCGGCTTCTTTGCCGTTCATCGCCTCCATCAGTTGATCGCGCGACATCACGGCGTTGGCGTTTTCCGCCAAAGCCTGCAACAGCTTGAATTCGCCGCCGGACAGCGGAGTGACCACCCCGGCCTCGTCCAGCAGATGCTGGGCGTTCAGGTCCAACATCCAGCCGGCGAAGCGCAGCCGGCGCACGCTAGCCGCATTCGCGGGCTGATCCGACACCCGGCGCAGAATGCTCTTGATCCGCGCCAGCAACTCGCGCGGGCTGAATGGCTTGGTCAGGTAGTCGTCCGCCCCCATTTCCAGACCGATAATGCGGTCCAGTTCGTCGCCGCGCGCGGTCAGCATCAGGATGGGCATGCAGGAGCGCTCGCGCAGATTGCGGCACAGGGTCAGCCCATCCTCGCCCGGCAACATCAGGTCCAGAATCAACATATTGTAGTTCTGCGCGGCAATCGCCTGATGCATGGCCTGGCCGTCGCCGACGGCGTCGACGGCGAAGCCCTGCTTGCCCAGGTAGTCGCGCAGCAGATCGCGCAGATCGGGGTCGTCATCCACTACCAGCAGTCTTGGCAAATCGACAGTCATAACAGCTCATCTCCATTGCGGCTTTGTTATTAGGATACCGCGCCCGCCCGCAGGGCTGAGGGAGAAATCGTGGGGAAATGAGAAAGGTTTACACAAGGTTTACAAAAAACCGGCCACGCGCATCTCGCGTGGCCGGCCTCTCTTTCTCGGCCGGAGCCATGCTCCGGCGCTGACTATGCGCCCGCCTCAATCGTTGGGATTCTGGTCGCGCGTCTTGTGCAGCGAATACAGCACGCCCGCCAGCAGCAAGCCCAGCGTCGCCGCCAAGGACCAAGCGGTGGGGATCTTGAAAGTCACCCAACCCACATCGTTGAAGAACACCAGGCCCACCTTGACGCCTATCATCACCAACACCAGCGATAAGGCGTACTTCAGGTAGTGGAAACGATGCACCATCGCCGCCAGCGCAAAGTACAGCGCGCGCAGGCCCAGAATCGCAAAGATGTTGGAGGTGTAAACCAGGAACGGATCCTGAGTGATGGCGAAAATGGCCGGAATGCTGTCTACCGCGAACACCAGATCGGCGCTCTCCACCATGATCAGCGCCAACAGCAGCGGCGTCGCCCACCAGCCGCGCGCCAAGCCATGCTTCTCACCGCGTATCAGGAAATGCTTGCCGTGCAAGTCCGGCGTCAAACGCAAATGGCCGCGCAACCACTGGTACATGCGGTTTTCCTGGATGGGCGCGTGTTCGTCGTCGGAAAACAGCATCTTGATCCCGGTGGCGATCAGGAACAGGCCGAACAAGACCAACACCCACTGGAACTGCGCCACCAGCGCCGCGCCCAGGCCTATCATCAAGGCCCGCATCACGATCACGCCGAGAATGCCCCAGAACAGCACCCGGTGCTGGTACAAGCGCGGCACCGCCAGGCTGGAGAAGATCAGCGACATCACGAAGACGTTGTCCATGGACAGCGACTTCTCCACCACATAGCCGGTCAGATACTGCATGCCGGCGTCCGCGCCCTGATACCACCAGATCCAGCCGCCGAAGGCCAGACCGACGCCGATGTAGAAAGCAGACAGCATCAGGCTTTCCTTGACCCCGATCTCTTTTTCTTCCTTGTGCAGCACGCCCAAATCAAAAGCCAGCAGGGCCAGCACGATGGCCATGAACATCAGCCAAACCCACAAGGGATAGCCGGCAAAGCCGGCGCTCAACCATTCCATAAGCATTCCTTTCGGCAATAGAAAGGCCCCGGGCCGAGCGAACCGCCCCGGGGCCTGAACTCACAAACGCCGCCCCCGCTAACGCGGAGGCGGATCAAAGCTTAACGACCGTGTTCCAGCGCGCCGATGCGCTCCTCGATGCTGGGATGGCTGGAGAACAGCGCCATCAGGCCGCCGCGCCCGCCGGAGATGCCGGAGGCCGCCATGTTCTGCGGTAGATCGCCGGCGGCGACGCCGCCCAAGCGGCGCAAGGCGTTGACCATCGGACGCGGACCGCCCAGCAGCGTGGCGGCGCCGGCGTCGGCGCGGAATTCGCGCTGACGCGAGAAATACATCACGATGGCGGAGGCCAGGATGCCGAACACGATCTCACAGACGATCACGGTCACCATATAGCCAATGCCCGGCCCGCGGGATTCTTCGTCGTTGCGGCGCAAAAAGTTGTCCACCAGATAGCCGACCACGCGCGCCAGGAAGAACACAAAGGTGTTGACCACGCCCTGGATCAGCGTCAGCGTCACCATGTCGCCGTTCTGAATATGGGCGACTTCGTGCGCCAGCACCGCTTCCACTTCTTCTTCCGTCATCGAGGCCAGCAGTCCGGTGGACACCGCCACCAGCGAGTTGGACTTGCTCGGGCCGGTGGCGAAGGCATTGGGCTCGCCCTCGTACACCGCCACCTCGGGCATCGGCAGATTGGCGCGGCTGGCCAGCTTCTGCACGGTATACACCAGCCAGCGCTCGGTATCGTTGCTGGGCGTTTCAACCACGCGCGCGCCGGTGCTCCATTTGGCCATGGTCTTGGACAGCATCAGCGAGATGAAGGCGCCGCCAAAGCCCATCACCGCGGCGAAGCCCAGCAGCGTGCCCAGGTTCAGGCCGTTGCCCGTCATGTAGCGGTTCAGCCCCAACAAGCTGGCCACAATGCTCAGCACCACCATCACGGCGATGTTGGTGGCGATTAATAGGATGACTCGTTTCATGGTGTTGGCCTTTGCGTTGAATTCGACGGCATTCCGCGGAACGCTCGACAAAGTGCATTCTAGACGCTGCGTTCCTCGGAAAAAATCAAATATAATCAGAAAATACATCAAGTTTTTTCGAACCATTATGTCCGAACGGATCAACTTCAAGCATCTGCATTACTTTTGGGCGGTCGCCCACACCGGCGGCGTCACCCGCGCGGCGGAACAACTGGGCGTCAGCGCTCAAACCGTCAGCGGCCAGATTTCGCGACTGGAGCAGAGCCTGGAGCGAACCTTGTTCCGACAACAGGGACGCCAGCTGGTTCTGACCGAAGCCGGCCATGTGGCGCTGCGCTACGCCGACCAGATCTTCATGCTGGGCGAGGAATTGCAGGAAACGCTGGAAGACGCCCAGCTGGACAAGACCATCCGCCTGGCGGCTGGCATTTCGGATGTGCTGCCCAAGGCCATCGCGCTCAAGCTGTTGGAACCGGCGCTGCGGCTGGACGCCAAGGTCAGGCTGCAATGCGGCGAAGGCGATTTCGACGAATTGCTGGCCGACTTGACCCGCCACCGGCTGGACGTGGTATTGGCGGACCGGCCGATGGCGGCCGGCGGATCGCAGCCCTTTCAATCCTGGCTGCTGATGCGCTGCCCGGTAAAGATCGCCGGCGCGGCGGAATTATGGCGGCGCTACGCCGAGGGATTCCCCGCCAGCCTGAACCAAGCGCCGATGTTGCTGCCCAGCCGCCACCATGTGCTGCGCAGCCAGTTGGACCAGTGGTTTGAAGAACGCAGGATCAAGCCGGACATCGTGGCGGAGTTCGACGACGGCGCCTTGCTGGACGCCTTCGGCCGCCAGGGCTTCGGTCTGTTCCCCACCACGGCACCCAGCGGCGGGGACGCGAACGCGCCGCAGGCGCTGGGCGAGGTCGACGGCGTCTGGGAACATTATTACGCCATCGCCAACCGTCGCCGGCTGCAACATCCGGGCGTCCAGGCCATGTTGCAAGCCGCCATTGACGCCGCGCTCTGAAAACAAAAAACCCCGGACAAGTCCGGGGTTTGGCGACGCGCGGCGAACTCACTCGCCCAGATAGGCGTTGCGCACGCGTTCGTCGTTGAGCAGGTCCTTGGCCGGGCCGCTCATGGTGATGCGGCCGCTTTCCATCACGTAGCCGCGCTGCGACACTTCCAGCGCCAGCTTGGCGTTTTGCTCCACCAACAGCATGGTCACGCCCTCCTTAGCCACCATCTGAATGATCTCGAAGATCTTCTCCACGATGATGGGAGCCAGGCCCATGGACGGTTCGTCCAGCAGCAGCAGCTTGGGCTTGGACAGCATCGCGCGGCCCATGGCCACCATCTGCTGCTCACCACCGGACAAAGTGCCGGCAAGCTGTTTCTGCCGCTCCTTCAAGCGCGGGAACAGCTCGTACACCCGCTCGGCCTCGCTCAGGATCGCGGCCTTGTCGTCGCGATAGTAAGCGCCCATCAGCAGGTTCTCTTCCACCGTCAGCTTGGCGAACACCCCGCGGCCCTCCGGCACCATGGCCAGGCCGTGGCGCACGAAGTTGTGCGGCGCGATAGTGGAGATATCTTTGCCGTCGTAGTGAATGCTGCCGCCGGATTTCTTCACCATGCCCACCAGGGTTTTCAGCGTGGTGGTCTTGCCGGCGCCGTTGGCGCCGATCAGGGTCACCAACTCGCCCTGCTTGATGTGAAAATCGATACCCTTGACCGCCTGAATGCCGCCATAGGCCACTTGCAGGTCTTTGACTTCCAAAATGCTCATGCGTGTGCCGCTCCCAGGTAAGCCTCAATCACTTTCGGGTTCTTGCGCACCTCTTCGGGAACGCCTTCGGCAATCTTCTTGCCGTAGTCCAGCACCGCGATGCGGTCGCACAGGCCCATCATCAATTTGACGTCGTGCTCGATCAGCAGCACGGTCACGCCTCCGGCTCGGATTTTAGACATCAGGCTCTTCAACTCCTCGGTTTCGCGCGGGTTCATGCCGGCGGCCGGTTCGTCCAAGGCCAAGAGCTTGGGCTCGGTGGCCAACGCGCGCGCGATTTCCAACCGGCGCTGGTGGCCGTAGGACAGATTGCGGGCGCGCTCATGCGCAACGTCGGCGATGCCCACGTATTCCAGCAGTTCCCATGCCTTGTCGGTAATCGCCTTTTCTTCGGCCATGGTGCGCCTGTCGCGCAGCACTGCGCCCAGCGCTCCAGCCTTGGAGCGAATGTGGCGTCCCACCATCACGTTTTCCAGTGCCGTCATTTCGGCGAACAGGCGGATGTTCTGAAAGGTGCGCGCGATGCCGGCGGCCACGACCACATGGGGCTTTTGCTGGAACAGATTGTGTCCGTCAAACTCGAACACGCCCTCGTCCGGCACGTACAAGCCGGTCAGCACGTTGAACAGCGTGGTCTTGCCCGCGCCGTTGGGGCCGATCAGGCCGTAAATCTCGCCCTTGTTGATGGTCAGCGCCACATTGTTGAGCGCGTGCAGGCCGCCAAAGCGTTTATGGATGCCTTCTATCTTCAGCAAAACTTCAGCCATGCTCAACCTTTCTGCCCTGCGGCTTCTCTATCGTCACGGAATTCGGCTTTACGGCGCTTGGACGGCCACATGCCCTCCGGCCGCACTAGCATCATCACCACCATCGCCAAGCCGAACAACAGCATGCGGGCGTTTTCCGGATCGATCAGCATTTTGCCGAAGGTTTTCATCTGCAGCGGGCCAATCACATCGCGCAGGATTTCCGGCGCGATGGTCAACACCACGGCGCCGAGAATCACGCCAGGGATATGACCCATGCCGCCCAACACGATCATCGCCAGAATCATGATGGATTCCAGCAGGCTGAACGATTCCGGAGACACGAAACCCTGGAAAGACGCGAACAGGCCGCCGGCCACACCGCCGGACAAAGCGCCCAAGGCGAAGGCCAGGAGTTTGATATTGCGGATGTTGATGCCCATCGCCGCGGCGGCGATGTCGTCTTCGCGCAAAGCCACCCAGGCGCGGCCGATTCGCGAATGCTGCAAGCGCCAGGCCATGATCACCACGCCCACGGTCAACACCAGGAACAGGTAGTAGTACAGATAGACGCTGTGGAAGCTGAGTCCGAACAACTCCATGGTATCGCCCAGCGACACGCCGCCCACCTTGATCGGATCGATCAGGTTGATGCCCTGCGGGCCATTAGTGATGTTAACCGGGGTGTTCAGGTTGTTCATGAAGATGCGCACGATCTCCCCGAAACCCAGCGTCACGATAGCCAGATAGTCGCCCTTGAGCCGCAATACCGGCGTGCCCAGCAAGATGCCGCAGAACGCCGCCACCACCGCGCCCAGCGGAATGCTGATGTAGAACGGCAGATGCAGGCCGAAATGCGGCGAGCCCAACAAGGCGAAGGTATAGGCGCCCACTGCGTAGAAGGCGATGAAGCCCAGGTCAAGCAAGCCGGCAAAGCCCACTACGATGTTCAGGCCCAGCGCCAGCATCACATAAAGCAAGGCGAAATCGACGATGCGGACCCAGGAATTGCCCAGCAAGCCGCCCACCAGAAAAGGCAGCACCGCCAGCGCAACCGCGGACAGCATGAACAGGCCGACCTTCTTGCCGGTGTCCATCTTATTGATATTGAGTGCCATGGTCATGATATGTCTGCTCCGTGATCAGGCGCGATCGGCCATCTTTTCGCCCAGCAAGCCGGACGGACGGAAAATCAGCACCAGGATCAGCACCATGAAGGCGATGATGTCCTGATAGTTGGACCCGAGGAAACCGCCGGTCAGCGTGCCGATATAACCGGCGCCCAGGCTTTCAATGATGCCCAGCAGCAAGCCGCCAGCCACCGCGCCACCCAGATTGCCGATGCCGCCCAGCACCGCGGCGGTGAAGGCCTTCAGACCAATCATGAAGCCCATATAGTAATGAGCCTGCTCGTAGTTGGTGGCGACCATCACGCCGGCCACTGCGCCCAGCCCGGAGCCGATGACGAAGGTGGCGGAGATGATGGTGTTGACGTTGACGCCCATCAGGCCGGCCACCGCCGGGTTCTGGCTGGTGGCGCGCATGGCGCGGCCTAGCTTGGTGCGTTCCACCATCAACAGCAGGCCGGCCATGATCACCAGGCACAGCACGATGATGGTGATCTGCAGCTTGGTGATGCTGGCGCCGAAAAAGGACACCACGTCATGGTCGAGGATTTGCGGAAACGGAATGTAGTTGCGGCCCCAGATCAGGATGGCCACCTGCTGCAGCACGATGGACAGGCCGATCGCGGTGATTAGCGGCGCCAGTCTTTGCTTGCCGCGCAGCGGGCGGTAAGCGATGCGCTCTACGGTGAAGCCCAGCAGCATGCAGGCAGCAATCGCCACCAGCAGACCGATCAGCACCAGGGCGGGACCGGGCAGGCCGGAACCGGACAAGGCGTTGACGACGGAGATGGTGACCATGGCGCCGAACATCACCACTTCGCCGTGAGCGAAGTTGATGAGCCCCATGATCCCGTACACCATGGTGTAGCCCAATGCGATCAACGCATAAATGCTACCCAGAACGAGACCGTTCAGGATTTGTTGCAGAAAAATGTCCACGTTGGGAGATCTCCTTTGTATTGACGACCGGCAGCTTGCGGGGCTTTCCCTCTTATTGGCTGCTGCCTGTTCTTGAGTGCCCGGACGAGCCTTGATTATTTGGATTCTGTCAGACAGGCGAACGGATTATGTAGGTGGATTCGAGCGACTGTCAATCTTAAAGATTGGTTAAAATGGCACCAAATCAAGCTCATTTAAAAACAATATAATACATTGTTTTTCATATATTTTTTTGAAAAACAAGACGAAACCGGCCAAAGAAATTTTGAATTTCTCTGGATAAAGACAAACCCTAAGCCAGCAGGTTGTTTTTCAGATTTTGATCATGCTTCTGCGCAAAATATGTTCGCTTTCGAAAAGACACCCATCAAAGAATTCGCATTACAACATTCGATCGCTTTCGTGATTCGAATGGATACAATCTCCCAAAAAGACACCCGACGCAGACAAAAATTACACAGCGCGACGCATCGTACATCAAGCAAAAACGAGACCATCGCATTCAGCGCCCATCCGACATTCCTCGCTGAACACATTTATGGCTAAAACATAGCCCATCCGACCCATCTTGGCTGCAACTTGTCTTATAGAACCGCCAACACACGCCCCGGTGCGGCGGCGCGCCTTCGATACGCAACCGACTTCCATGCGGCCGCGTCATCGCATCGGAGATTGCGGCAGACTGCGTGGACGGTATGGCGAACGCTCCGGTCTCAGTGCCAATTAGATCGAAATAAGCAACAATTTAGTACGATTTAGATTGTTTATTCCCATTAATCGCGCGTTTTATAGTGAGCGTCGCTATCCACCACCCACTGCCCGCGATAGATATCGGGCCATATGGAGAATGAATCGATGCCCCGTCAAACCCTGATCGCCGGCGCCCTGACCCTGGCGGCAACGGCCGCCTTCGCCGC
Source organism: Chromobacterium haemolyticum (assembly GCF_002081825.1). Taxonomy (GTDB): domain Bacteria; phylum Pseudomonadota; class Gammaproteobacteria; order Burkholderiales; family Chromobacteriaceae; genus Chromobacterium; species Chromobacterium fluminis. The sequence continues at coordinate 15,828 of NZ_MUKU01000039.1, forward strand.
CGAACCGCTGAAACTGTCCATCTACAACGCCGACGGCAATAGCTTCAACGTCAGCTCGGTGCTGGTCAGCGGCGAAAAAGACGCCATCCTGATCGACACCGGCTTCACCCGCGCTGACGCCCATCGCATCGCCGCCAAGGTGCTGGACAGCGGCAAGCAACTAAAAGCCATCTATATCAGCCAGGCCGATCCCGACTACTACTTCGGTACCGCCGAACTGAAGAAGACCTTCCCGCAGGCCGAAGTACTCAGCAACGGTCCGACCCTGGCCAAGATAAAGGCCAATATCCAGGGCAAGCTCGCCTATTGGGGCCCGAAAATGGGCGCGAACGCGCCCAGCGCGCCGCTGCTGCCCGATGAACTGAAAGGCGAACGCCTGGAACTGGAAGGCAAGACGCTGGAAATCAAGGGCACTCGCGGCGTACTGGCCCACCGCGGCTATGTGTGGATTCCATCCATCCGCGCGATTGTCGGCAATGTCGGCGTCACCGCTCCCAGCATGCACGTCTGGACCGCGGACACCCAGAGCCCGGCCGAACGCCAGGCCTGGATCAAGCAGCTGGATGAAATGGAAGCCCTGCAACCGGCGATCGTGGTGCCGGGCCACATGCAAGCGGGCGACAAAACCGATCTGAGCGCAGTGCGCTTCACTCGCCAATACTTGCAGCGCTTCGAATTGAATCTGGCCAAGTCGGCCGATAGCGCCCAGTTGATCCAGGCGATGAAGCAAGCCTTCCCGCAAGCGGGCGAAGACATGTCGCTGGAGATCGGCGCCAAGGTCAACAAAGGCGAAATGAAATGGTAAGCGCCTCCACGATCCGGCTGCACTACTTTTACGATCCGCTGTGCGGCTGGTGCTACGGCGCCTCGCCGCTGCTGCTGGCGGCCGCGGCGCGGCCGGAAGTCGAACTGGCGCTGCACGGCGGCGGCATGCTGAGCGCGCCGCACAACCGCCGCGTGAACCTGGAATGGCGCGGCTATGTAATGCCGCACGATCACCGCATCGCCGCCCTTAGCGGCCAGCCCTTCGGCGACGCCTACTTCGACGGCTTGCTGCGCAGCGACGCGCGCTTGGACTCGACGCCGCCCATCGCCGCCGTTCTGGCCGCCCCGGAACTGGGCATCTCGCCACAAACCATGCTGTCCCGCGTGCAAGCCGCTCATTATCTGCACGGCCTGGAGATTGCCAATGTCGCCGTGCTCACCCGGCTAGCGGCCGAATTGGGCGTGTCCGCCGACCGCTTCGCCGACGCCTACGCCGGCGGTCTGGCGCGCAGTGTCGAGCATATAGACCACAGCCGCCGGCTGATGACCCGCCTGGGCTTGCGCGGCTTCCCGTCCGCGGCGCTGGAAGTGGACGGCCGCTTCCAAGCCCTGGATCTGGGCTCCTATCTGGGCAAGCCGGACATGTTTAGCCAGCACCTGGCGCAACTCGGTGCCGCCACCCTCTCAGGCTCGGCCGAGCTGCCGCCGATGTGCGGACTGGACGGCTGCTAAGCACCTGTTCAAAACCGCGCGCAGGGGCGCGACCTGGTGAAAGCAAGCACTGAAAAAGCGGCCTTGCTCATGGGACGCATGAGCATTCCGAATGCGGCACGCACCGAGTCGCGCTCTAGGCCGCGCAGCCTACCGTGAGCGACTTCCAAGGCCCCGCCCCCGCCCTCCCCGCCAACGGCGGCCACGTCTGGACATGGCCGCCGTTCGCCTTCTCCGCCCGCGCGGCAGTTGATGACAAACAAATTCACGGGCGCTACAGTATTCGGACACATCAAAACAAATTCACTGTCTACAGCCTTTGGCTGAAATAAGGGAAACCCGTCCGGATGAAAACCTTAGGCCCCCCACTATCCTTCGCCCTGCTCGCGCTCAGTGCCGCGGCAAGCGCCGCTCAAGACCCGTATCTATGGCTGGAGGAGATTCAAGGCAAAGAAGCGCTGGCCTGGGTTGGCCAGCAAAACGCGAGCACGCGCCAGGACCTCAGTCAGCAAGCCGACTATCCGACGCTGCGCCGCGAACTGCTGACCATCCTGGACTCCAACGACCGCATCCCCTCCGTGGAGAAGATAGGCGGGCTGTACTACAACTTCTGGCGCGACAAGGATCACCCGCGCGGATTGTGGCGGCGCGCCACTTTGGACGAATACCGCAAGGCCGCGCCGCAATGGGAAACGGTGCTGGATCTGGATGGTCTGGCCAAAGACGAAGGGGAAAACTGGGTCTGGCAAGGAGCCGACTGCCTGCGCCCCAATCAAGAGCGCTGCCTACTGCGCCTGAGCCGCGGCGGCGGCGACGCCGCGGTGGTGCGCGAATTCGATCCGGCCGCCAAAGCCTTCGTCAAGGATGGCTTCCAGTTGCCGGAAGCCAAGAGCGAAGTCAGCTGGCAGGACCATGACTCCCTTTATGTAATGAGCGACTTCGGCCCTGGATCGCTGACTGACTCCGGCTACCCCCGCGTCGTCAAAACCTGGCGCCGTGGCCAGCCGCTGGCCCAAGCGCAAACCGTGTTCGAAGGCCGGCAAGCCGACGTCGCCGTGCACGCGGCCAGGATTGACGCCCAAGGCCGCCGCTACGACGTGATCACGCGCGCGCCCACCTTCTTCACCACGGAAACCCGCCTGCTGGTCGCCGGAGAATGGCGGCGGCTGGACAAGCCCGATCATGTCGGCGTCGACTTTTTCGACAACTGGCTGTTACTGACGCCCAAGCAGGACTGGAAAATCGGCGCAAAAACCTGGCGAGGCGGCTCCCTGCTGGCCATCGATGTCGAAGCCTACCTGGCCGGGACGCGTGACTTCACCCCTTTGTTCGAGCCCAGCGCCACCGTCTCGCTGGCGGAACAGACATCCACCCGCGACAGCCTGCTGCTGACCACGCTGGACAATGTCGGCAGCCGCTTGCGGGAGTGGAAGGTCGTGGCCGGTCAATGGCAATCCCGCACCGTAGATACCCCGAACTTCGGCAGCATCAGCGTGCGCGCGGTCGACCCTGATCGGGACAATCGCTACTTCTACAGCTTCACCGACTTTCTAACGCCGCCGACGCTGGCGCTAGCCGAGGCCGGCAGCGATCAACGCCAGATGCTGAAACAGCAACCCGGCTTTTTCGACGCCAGCCCCTACCGCATCCAACAGTGGTTCGCCGCCTCTCGCGACGGTACTCGGGTGCCCTACTTCCTGGTCAGCCGCAAAGACATCAAGCTGGACGGCACCAACCCCACTCTCCTGTACGGCTACGGCGGTTTCGAAGTGTCGCTGACCCCGCGCTACAACGGCGCGCTGGGCAAAGCCTGGCTGGATCGCGGCGGCGTCTACGCGCTGGCCAATATCCGCGGAGGCGGCGAATACGGCCCGGCCTGGCACGAGGCTGCGCGCAAACACCTGCGCCAGAACGCCTACGACGACTTCGCCGCCATCGCCGAGGACCTGGCCAAGCGAGGCGTGGCCGATGCCCGCCATCTGGGCATCAAAGGGGGCAGCAACGGCGGCCTGCTAATGGGGGTGATGCTCACCCAGCGCCCGGAGCTGTTCAACGCCGTGGTCTGCCAGGTGCCGCTGCTGGACATGCGCCGCTTCAACCGCTTGCTGGCCGGGGCCAGCTGGATGGACGAGTACGGCAACCCGGACCTGCCGGAAGACTGGGCCTATATCCGCCGTTATTCGCCCTATCAGAACCTGAAGCCGGACGCGCGCTACCCGGCCACCCTATTCATGACCTCGACGCTGGATGACCGGGTCCACCCCGGCCATGCCCGCAAGATGTTCGCGGCCATGCAGGCGATGGGCGCCCCGGTGCAGTATTTCGAACGCACCGAAGGCGGGCACGGCGCCGCCGCCAACCACCAACAAGAGGCCGATATCGCGGCGATGGAATACGTCTTCCTGTTGCGCCAACTGCGCTGACGCGCCCCATCCGGCAGAAAGAAGAGCCAAGCAACGGCAACAGATGCAACCCCTGGTTGGCCGTTATATCGCCGCCTACTGGCAATTCGACATCGCCGGCATGCTGGCTCAACTCAGCCCGGATGCGGTGTTCGAGAATGACACCAACGGCGAACGTCCGCCGACTCACAGCGGCCATCTGGCGGAACGGGCATGGTTCAGCCAACGACGGCAAACGGCGGAAGCCTTGCCGTTCGGCCTCGCCGGCGCCCGCATCTATTGCCAGACCCTTTTGGCTCAGGTTCTGCCTACCGGCGGCAAGGCGGGGACACGCTGGAATTGAGCGGACGCTCGGAGTTTCGCTTCTACAACGGCAAGATCAGCTATCTCGCAGGCGACAACTGATGCCACGCGAGCAGGGCATCAAAACAAACCGCCTGCGGCCGAAACGGCGACAGGCGGTTTTGCATGGGATGCGCGATGTTCAATCATCGCTGGACTCGACCCAACTGGGGCTGCGCTTGGCGATGAAGGCGTTGACGCCCTCGATCTGCTCCGCGCCACCTATCAGCTGACGCACCGCGGCGCGCTCGCGCTCCAGATGCTGGGCCAGCGTCAGGTTGCCGCTCTCCTCGATCAGACGACGCGCCGCGGCCACCGCGCCCGGCGCTTGGTTCGCCACCTTGTTGGCCAGGCTGATCGCCACGATCTTGGCGAAGCCCTGATCCACCACCTCCTCGATCAGCCCTATGGTCAGGGCCTTCTCCGCCGTCACCACTTCGCCGCCTAGAATGATGCGCTTGGCCCAGGAGACACCCACCTTGTCCGCCAGCGTCTTGGTGCCGCCCGCCGCCGGAATGATACCCACTTTGGCCTCCGGCAACCCGAGCTTGGCTCCGCGCTCGGCCACCATGTAATCACAGCCCAACGCCAGTTCCAAACCGCCGCCCAAAGCGTAGCCGTTGATCGCGGCCACGGTGACGCCGTGGTATTGCTGCAAACTGCGCAAAGCGCCGGCGAAGGCGTCGAATACCTTGTCGGCCTCGGCCGCGTCGCCGGACGCGAACTGCTTCAAATCGGCGCCGGCGGAAAAAAACGCGTCGCCCGCCCCGGTCAGCACCACCGAACGCACAGCCGGATCCGCATCCAGCGACCGCATCGTCGTAGCCAGCTCATTCAGGCTCTCCGTGGTCAGCAGATTTGCCGGCGCGTTTTTGAGAGTCACGATCGCTGACTGGCCCAGCCGCTCAAGTGTCAGATACTTGGCCATATTTTCCTCACTCTATCCCCATGGATTACATCGCTTATGCATATGTTTTGACCAGGTCGAGCGCCTGGATCCTCAGCGGGGGACCCATTGCGCATAGGTCCGAAGCCAAAGCAGCATTCTCATTGCAAACTGACCTTTTGACCAGTAGTCGACCAGCAAGACCATCATTTTTTTTATAACTTTCTTTAAGGAGATGCCAAGTAAAATTTTGATAAAGGCAATAAATGCCAAAAGCAAATATGACTACCGCGCGCGCAAGCCAGGGACGCCACTCTGTTACCATAGAGCTTTCTGAGACAGGTTGCGGCATGATTGAAACGAGCGGGTGGATATTGTTTCTGGCGGGCTTGCTGGGCGGCGGCCACTGCATGGGCATGTGCGGCGGCATCGTCGCCGCGCTGACGCTGAATCTGCCCCCCGAAACCGGCCGCTGGCGCATCATGCTGGCCTACAATCTGGGGCGCATCGGCAGCTACGCGCTGATCGGCGCGCTGCTGGGCGGCCTGGCCGCCACCAGCCTCGCCCTGCTTAACATCCGCGGCCTTCAACTGGCGTTGGCGCTGTTGGCCAACCTGATGCTGGTGGCCATGGGCCTCTACCTGGCCGGCTTGTCTGGAGCGGTCAATCTGATCGAGCGCTTGGGCGTGCCGATATGGCGACGCTTGCAGCCGCTGCTGGGGCGCCTGCTGCCGGTCCGCTCGCCGCAATCCGCCTTGCTGGCCGGCATGGTCTGGGGCTGGCTGCCCTGTGGATTGGTCTACAGCGCTTCGCTGTCAGCGCTGGCCACCGGCAGCACGTCCGGCGGCGCGCTGGCCATGCTGGCCTTCGGCCTCGGCACCTTGCCTAATCTCTTGCTGATGGGCGCCTTCGCCGACAGCCTGCGCCGCTGGATGCAACAACGACCAGTCCGCCTAACGGCGGGACTGGTCGTTGCTGGCATCGGCGCCTGGCAATTGCTGCGAGCGCTTATTTAAACGACTTTAGAATGGTATCCACGTTGTAGCGGAACATCGCCAGATAGCTGGGCGCGGGGCCGGACGGACCTGACAGCGCGTCGGCATACAGCTTGCCGCCTATCGTCACCTTGGCCTCGCGCGACAACTGCTCCAACAGACGCTTATCGGTCATGTTCTCCATGAACACCGCCGACACTTTCTCCTGCCGCACCTGGCGTACCAGACGCGCCACCGCCTTGGCCGACGCCTCGGACTCGGTGCTCACTCCCTGAATGGCCAGCACTTGCAGTTGGTAACGCTCGCCCAGATAAGCAAAGGCGTCGTGCGAAGTCAGCATCTTGCGCTTGGCTGCCGGCACGGCGGCGAAGGCCTTGGCCGCCCAGGCGTCCATCTCCTTCACCTTGGCCGCGTAGTCGGCGGCACGGCGAGCGTATTCCTGCTTGCCGGCCGGATCCGCCTGGCTCAAGCCGGCTTCGATATTGCGGATGTAAGTCAGCACGCGCTTGGGATCGTGCCAAGCGTGCGGATCGATGGCTCCATGGTCATGCCCGGCATGGCTGTGATCATGTCCATGGTGATCCTCGTCCTCCGCTTCGCGGGTCTTGATGCCCTTGCCCGCCTCCACTTGTACGCCTTTGAAATGAGCGGCCTTGCTCAGCCGCACCATCCAGCCCTCCATGCCCAGACCGTTGGTGACCAACAGCTTGGCGCCGGCCACTTTCTTGACGTCGGCCGGCGACGGCTGGAACACGTGGGCGTCCTGGTCCGGTCCCACCAGCGAGGATACGTCGACGCGATCTCCGCCGATCTCCCGCGTCATATCGGCCATGATGCTGAAGCTGGCGACCACCGGCAGCTTGGCCCAGACGGTCAAGGGCAAGCCCAGCAACAACAGGGCCATGATTGATTTCTTCATCGGCGACTTCCTTATAAGGGTTCAGGATTCCAGATGCCGGGCGCGGATGTAGCGCGGCAAAGCCCCGCCCACCGGCGCCAACAGCAACGACAGCAGATAGACCAGGCCCGCCAGCAGAATGATGGCCGGCCCGGAGGGCAGTTCGAAATGGTAGGACAGCAAGAGGCCGCCCAAGCCCGCCAGGAAAGCGATGGCCACCGACAAGCCAAGCAAGGCTTCGATGCGCTCGGTCCACAAGCGGGCGGTGATCGCCGGCAGCATCATCAGGCCCACCGCCATCAAGGTGCCCAGCGCCTGGAAACCGGCCACCAGGTTCAGCACCACCAGCATCAGGAACAACATGTGCCACAAGCCACCACGCGCGCCCACGGCGCGCAAATAGACCGGATCCAGGCTTTCCAGCAGCAGAGGGCGGTAGATCAAGGCCAGCGCCAACAAGGTGAAGGATGCAACGCCGGCCACCAGGAACAGGGCCGCGTCGTCCACCGCCAGCACAGAGCCGAACAAGATGTGCATCAAGTCCACATTGCTGCCGCCGCGCGACACCAGCAATACGCCGATGGATAAGGACAGCAGGTAGAAGGCGGCGAAGCTGGCGTCTTCCTTGATGCTGGTAAAACGCGTGGCCAGACCGGCCAGCAGCGCCACCAGCACGCCGGCGAAGAAACCGCCCACGCTCATCGCCGGCAGGCTGAGGCCCGCCATCATGAAGCCCACCGCGGCGCCGGGCAGCACGGCGTGGCTCATCGCGTCGCCCATCAGGCTCATGCGCCGCATCACCAGAAACAGGCCGATAGGGCCGCTGCCCAAGGCCAGGGCCAGGCAACCGATCAGCGCCCGGCGCATGAAGGCGAACTCGGCGAACGGCGCCACCAGTAAATCGTATAAGTGCAACATCAGGCTTGCGCTCCATCCACTTCGCAGACCGCAGCCTGGGATTGCCAATGCGCGGCGGTGTCCACCGCGCGTTTCAGATTGGCGTCGCACAGCACCTCGGCGGTATCGCCCCAGGCCACCACTTCGCGCGCCAGCAACAAGGTGTGCGGAAAATAGGCCCGCACCTGCTCGTAATCGTGCAGCACCGCCACCACGGTACGGCCCTCTTCCCGCCAATGGCGCACCAGCTCCAGCAGATCGTAGGTGGTCTTGGCGTCCACCGCGTTAAACGGTTCGTCCAGCAAGATCAGGCGGGCGTCCTGCACCAGGATGCGGGCGAACAACACGCGCTGAAACTGGCCGCTGGACAGCGCCGAGATCGGCCGCAGCGCGAAGTCGGCCAGGCCCACCTGCTCCAAGGCCAGCAAGGCCTGATCGCGGCCGCGACGGCTAACGCCACCGAACACGCCGGTGTCGTGCCACAAGCCGGTGCACACCAGGTCCAGCACGCTGACCGGCAAGGAGCGGTCGATCTCGGACTGCTGAGGCAGATAGGCGATGTCCCGGCGCCGGAAGCCGCCCAGCTGCACCGAGCCGGAGTCCGGCTTCAAAGCGCCTATCATGGCCTTGAGCAAGGTGCTCTTGCCGGCGCCGTTGGGACCGAAAATCGCGGTAGCGTCCCCAGCGACGAAACTGCCGCTGACATGGTGCACCGCCGGATGGCGCTGATAAGAGACGGTCAGGTTCCGCAGACTGACGCTCATGCCGCCTCCCTCAAAGCCCAGATCACCAGGACCCACAAGACTGCCAGCGCGGCGCTGGCCAGCCCCAGCCGTTGCCAGGCCGACATCGCCAGAAGACTGAACGGCGCCTTGAAGTTGGCCGGCGTCAGATGCCGATGCGCATGGTCATGCTGATGTTTGGGCGTCATTCGAAGCACCTCCGCAACTTATCCTCGACCACGGCGGCGTCGAAATCCTCGGCAATCAGTTCAAAGCGGCTGTCGCGCCGCCAGGACACCTGGGCCGCTCCCCACTGCCCCGCCGCCCAGTTCAACCACACCCAGCTGTCCAGCACCTTGAACACGCCCTTGGCGCGCACCAGGCCCGGCACCAAGGCCGGTAGCTCATCAAAGAAGCGGGTCAGCTTCTCCCCGTCGAAAGCCTGCTCCGGCTCGAAAGTCCAGCCCATAGAGCGCCATTGAGCAGCGGCGTCGTCCGGCACCGCCGGCCGGTAACGCGGCTTGGGCGCGACGGCGGCGTCCAGCCAGGCCGGATCCAGTTCGCCGTTGCGCACTTCGACCACCAGCGACTTGGGCGGAAACAAAGCCCCCGCCTGTTGACGGAAAGTTTCCATCGTCGGCACGTCGGCCGTGTCTATCTTGTTGGCCACCAGCACGTCGGCGATGGAAATCTGGTCGCGGTACAGCGGCTGGCGATGATAATCCGGCTGAATGAACTGGCGGGGGTCCACTAGAGTGAGCACCGCGCCTACCTCCAGCGCCTCGCCCAAGGGCTTGTCGCGCAATTCGTCGATGACGCCGGCCGCGTGCGCCAGGCCGCTGGCCTCAATCAGCAGACGATCCGGCCGTTCGCGGCGCAACAGGGTCGCCACCGTGGCGGTCATCTGCGGACCGGCCACGCAGCACAGGCAGCCGCCGGCGATTTCCGCCACCGCCAGGTCGTCCTGACTCAGGGCCGCGCCGTCTATGCCGACTTCGCCGAACTCGTTGACGATGATCGCCCACTTCTCATGCGCGGGACGATGCTCAATCAAATGGCGCAACGCCGTGGTCTTGCCCACCCCGAGAAAACCGGTGAACAAGTTGACTATGGTTTTTTTCATGTATCAGGGAATTCGTGGATTCAGGCGCTGCAGGACTGGCAACGCCCCGTCAACACTAGGTTTTGCGGGCACAGAGAAAAAGCCACCGCCTGCGCGGCCAGACGCAACGCGCTCAAGGCCGGCGCGGCATCGATCTCCTGTACCTGGCCGCAGTCGCCGCAAACCAGGATCAGCCCTTCATGCTGACATTCGAAGTGATCGCAGACGATGAAGCCGTTCAAGGCGTCCACCTTGTGCAGCAGGCCGTGTTCCACCAGGAAATCCAGCGCGCGATACACGGTGGGCGGCGCGGCGGCGCCGCGCTCCTGCTGCAGATCCGCCAGAACCTGATAAGCCTTGACCACCCCGCTGTAACGCAGCACCAGTTCCAGCACCTGGCGGCGCAAGGCGGTCAGCTTGCTGCCGCGCCGTTCACAATGCCGCTCCGCAGCGGCCAGATAGGCTTGATGGTCCATTTCGGACACCCGCTTGTTTAATCAGGATGCAATGTTACTGTATAACATCTCAAATTCACAAGGATTAATCATTCATCGGTTTATCAGGCCCGCCAGTCATGATAGCTTTGTGCCCCAGAATGCCCATGATAGGCTTATGGCTTACCACCCATTGCTCATAATAAGGAAATGACATGAAAAAGCTGTTGATGCTCGCCCTTGCCACCACTCTCGCCGGCCAGGCCTTTGCCGCCGATCCGATTGCTCAGCGCAAAGACGTCTTCAAGCAATACAAGCCGGTGGTTGGCGGCATGGGCAAGATGGTGAAGGGCGAAACGCCCTATAACAAGGATGAGTTCGCCAAGCTGGCCGGCGAGCTGGAAGCTCTGTCCCAAAAACCGTGGCAGCATTTCCCGGCCGGCAGCGGGACCGGCAAGACCGACGCCAAGCCGGAAATCTGGAGCAAGCCCGCCGAATGGCAAAAAGCCATCGACAACCACAAAGCCGCCACCGCCAAACTGAAGCAAGTAGCCGCCGGCGGCGATCTGGGCGCAATCAAGGTACAGTTCGGCGCCACCCAGAAGACCTGTAAAGCCTGTCACGACGCATTCCGCAAGGACTAAGTCCTTCGCGTCGGCCCCCGCAGCCCGCTCGCCAGCGGGCTGTTTGCTTGCCTATCCGCAGTCAGACACCACCTCGAAGACCCCGGAATGAAAAAACTGCTGACCGTATTGCTGTTGGGCGCCATCGCGGCGCCGCTGGCACTGGCCGACACGCCGGCCGAAACACGCACCAAATCCTTCAAGAAAGTATTGCTGGCCTTCGAACCCATGGGCACGGTGGTGCGTGGGCGTGATCCGTACCAGAAAGACGCCTTCATCCGTCAGGCGGACGCCTTGAGTCTGATCGCGGCCGAGCCCTTCAATCACTTCCCCGCCAACAGCATCAGCGGCAAAAGCCGAGCCAAGCCGGAAATCTGGAGCCAGCCCGCCAAGTTCCAGGCCGACAAGGACGCCTTCCTCAAAGCCGTGGCCGACCTGAGACAGGCCGCCCGAGGCGGCGACCTCGCCGCCATCAAGAAAAACTACGGCGCGGTGGCGCAAAGCTGCAAGTCCTGTCACGACGCCTTCCGCGGCCCGGAAAAATAAATCGCGACCATGAAAAAAGGGCGGTGTTGACCGCCCTTTTTCTTGCCTGCCTACGTGACGCGGACAGCGCTCCGCGACTTGCGCTCACAAACGCGTCAACAGCACATAAATGCCGCCGCTGGACACCAGCAAGGCCACCAGCGCGATGATGGCCGGCGCGAACTCCAGACGCGGCACATCGCCGGCGATGGCTTTGTTGCCGGTGATCATCGCCTTCACCAGATTGTTCTTCTTGAACAAACGGTAAGCGATGATGGCCAGCAAGTGCAGGCCGACCAGCCCCAGGATCACATTGAAGAAGCCCTTGTGGAACGAGGTGGCGGCTTCGGCCGCATCGCCGCTCAGCAGCTTGGCCAACGGGCCGTCGTACAAATAGCTGTCGACATCGGCGGCGAACAGTCCGGTGCCCACCTGGGCCAGCAAGGCCAACAACATCGCCAACACCATCAGGCCGCCCAAAGGGTTGTGGCCCGGCTGCTCGTTCTCGGTCAGCTCGCCGCGCAAATAGCGGACAATGCTGCGCGGCCCCTTGATGAAATTGCCGAAACGCGCGGTCTGGCTCCCTATCACGCCCCATATCAAACGAAACAGCAGCAGACTGGCGAGGGCGGAACCGCACCAGATATGGTATTGCAGCCAATCTCCGCCCTGCTCGCCGCTATACCACATGCCGCAGAACAGAATCACCAGCGCCCAGTGAAACAAGCGAGTGGGAACATCCCACACTTTTACCAATTGCGTCATCGCGCTTTCACTCCGTGTATCCAAAATCCGCCCGCCCAAGCATTACCTGAGTTAGTGCATTGCAACATGATATTACCGTGCAGGACTGACAAACCCTAACCCAAATGGGGTTTTACCCAATTCTACCGACAAAAAGGGGGCAAAAACCACTGGTTTTCGGTTAATATCCTTGATTGGGCTCGCTTGGCGAGTCCGGCTACGCCGCCCGCCAACGGGCGGCCTAACTTTTTGCGGCGGCGCCCTCATCCCGCCATTGCCGCGCATCACCTTGTTGGAGACCCGATAAATGAACCATGCCCCCCTGATTCAGGATCTGCAGGCCCGCGGCCTGATTGCGCAAACCACGGACGCCGTTGCGCTGGAAGAACTTCTGAGCAAGGAGCAGGTAACCCTTTATTGCGGCTTCGACCCTACCGCCGACAGCTTGCACTTGGGCCATCTGGTGCCGGTGCTCATGCTGCGTCGCTTCCAGCAGGCCGGCCATCGCCCGGTAGCGCTGGTGGGCGGCGCAACCGGCATGATAGGCGACCCCAGCTTCAAAGCCGCCGAGCGCAAACTGAACACGCCGGACGTGATCCAGGGCTGGGTGGAGAAGATCCGCGGCCAAGTCGAGCCCTTCCTCAGTTTCGAAGGCGACAACGCCGCCTTGATGGCCAATAACTACGACTGGTTCGGCCAAATGAACACGCTGGATTTCCTGCGCGACATCGGCAAACATTTCTCGGTCAACGCAATGATCAAGAAAGAATCGGTGCAGCAACGCATCAACCGCGAAGACCAGGGCATCTCCTTCACCGAGTTCTCGTACAGCCTGCTGCAAGGCTATGACTTCGCCGAGTTGAACCGCCGCTTCGGCTGCAAGCTGCAGATCGGCGGCTCCGACCAATGGGGCAATATCACCGCCGGCATCGACCTCACCCGCCGCCTGCAACAGCAGCAGGTATTCGGCCTGACTGTGCCGCTGGTGACGAAATCCGACGGCACCAAGTTCGGCAAGACCGAATCCGGCGCCATCTGGCTGGACGCCAAAAAGACATCGCCGTACGCCTTCTATCAGTTCTGGCTGGGCACCGCCGACGCCGACGTGTACAAATTCCTGCGCTACTTCACCTTCCTGTCGCTGGAAGAAATCGCCGCGATCGAAGCCGCCGACCAGGCGCGCGACGGCAAGCCGGAAGCGCAGCGCATCCTGGGCGAACAGATGACGGCCATGGTGCACGGCGCCGCAGCGCTGGAAGCGGCGCAGCGCATCACTCAAAGCCTGTTCAACAATGACCTGAGCAGCCTCACCGCCGACGATTTCGCTCAACTGGCTCAGGACGGCCTGCCCAGCATCCAGCTTGAACGCGACGCCGACAGCCTGATCGACGCGCTGGCCGCCGGCGGCCTGGCCAAATCCAAGAGCGAGGCACGCACCTTCATCCAGAGCGGCGCGGTCAGCGTCAACGGCGACAAAGCCGACAGCCTGGAGCAGCGCTTCAGCGACGCGGAACGCCTGTTTGGCCGCTACACCCTGCTCAAGCGCGGCAAGAAGAATTACGCGCTGGTGGAATGGCGCTGAGCGCAAGGCGCGCATAAGACCAAGCGGCCGTCACGGCCGCTTTTTTTATCGTCGGAACCTTATTTTTTCACCTCGAAAGCCTCCCCTGTCGCGAAAAAAGCGCCGCCGGCAATATAGTGCAAGCTGCGCTTGGCGTCGTCGTCGAAACGCCAATGGCCATCGGCGAACACCTCCGCGTCCGCCTCCGCCGCCACCACTTCCCCGATAAACAGATCATAGCGCTGCTGATTCAGCGGCTCGCTGATCACCTTGCACTCCAGATAGGCGATACAGCCGTCCACTCGCGGCGCGCCCACCCGCTGCGACGGAAGCCGGCTCAGGCCGCTGTGCGTAAACTTGTCCACTTGCCTGCCGTCAGCGCCGCCGGCGCGCAGCACCTCCGCAGCCTGAGCGCGGCAAGGCACGTTGAGCACAAACTCGCCAGACGCCTCAATCAGCTCCCGGGTGTGGGTCGCCTTGTCGATGACGACCGCCACCTTGGGCGGATCGAAATCCAGCGGCATCGCCCAGGCCGCCGCCATCACATTGCTGCGCTCCCCCGCCGCGCTGGACACCAACACCGTAGGACCATGGTTCAATAAACGATAGGATTTTGCCAGATCGACTGCGAGCAAACGGGACATGGGCACACTCGAGAAAACACGAAGCGGCTATTCTAGCCGGAGATACCAATAGCTATCCGACGCGGATAAAAAAAAGCCCGGCGCTCGCCGGGCGTACAGATTGCTAATGTCAACAAAGGAGAAGTCATCGAGATGACTATCCAGATATAGGACGCTTTATATTGCGTTGCAAGAATCCCGCAAAGCCTTCTCAAAACAGGAACATCGGCCCGCTGCCTAGCGGATTGCTCTTTCCTTCCAGGCCGATATACACGTTGCGGCCATAAAAGAAGGGCAAGCCCCAGTCAAAGTAGCTGCTAAGAAAGCCGCTGGCCGGCGCGCCCACCGCCGGAAGAGCGGAATAACCTTGCGACAACAGTGTCCCGGCATTGCCCAGATTGAAGGCCACCGCGCTGCTGTTGCCGCCGCCGCTCAAGCTGGCGTTGAGGTTGACTGTGCCGCCGGGGCAGAACCAAGTGCTGCTGCCCACCACGCAGGTGGCGATCGTGGCATCGGGGAAAAACAGCCCATTGGAACCGCTATCCAGAAAGCTGCTATAGCTGAGCGATTTATAGCTGGTCGTGATCGCGTCCACGCCATTGCCGTCCAGCGTGGTGGGGAAGGCCTTGGCCGAACCCAAAGCGTTGTTGCTCTGCGTGCCCACGCCGAAATACAACGTCCCGGCGGCGCTGGGCGCGCCGCTGATCGCCACTGCGGGCAATTGCAGCATCACGCCGTTATTGTCGCCGGCGAAACCCACCAGAGGATGGGACACCTGCAAGGACGCAGCCGCCTGGGCCTGCTGACAGGTCAGGGCGGTCGGGCAGGCGTAGTAATAACCGTTATTGCTAAAGTTGACGCAGTTGCTCCCGCAATCCTGCTGCCTCAGGCCGACGCCCAGAATACCGTTGGCTTTCAAAGCCGACAGGCTGCCCAAATTGTTCCCCACCCCGCTGCAGGCGGCCGGGATAAAACTGTAGGCCGGATCGCTGATGATCTGGACGGGCAAGGAAGAGGCCGTCTTGCCCGCCATTTTAACGTCGGCGTAGCGGACGCTGCCCCAGGTGAAGCCGCTGGCGAATTGCATGCACTCCGCCAATTGCCGGCTATTCGTCGTCACTCCGGGCAGACTGCCCAACGTCGATCCACCCACTGCGCTGGCCAACAAACGCAAACCGCTGGAGCCGGTATCCACCAGCACCCGGCTGATCGTCTGGCATTGGCTGCCGCCCGGCGCGCACACCGTCACCGAGACATAGGGCATATTGATCTGATAGACATTGGCTACCGGGCCTCCATCTATCGTCATCGTCACCGAATTGGCCGTCGACCCGCCGTTATCCGGCGGCACAACGCTACCGACACCGCCTCCTCCGCCTCCTCCGCACGCCGTCAATAGCAGCGCGCACGTCAGCCCCAGCCACAAGATAGCCTGTTTCATCTCGTCCCCGCCCGAATTATTTGAGTTGATCGATGTCGAGCCCCGCCGGCACCAGCGCGGGCACATAGGCCAGACCGAAAAAAGCGCGAGCGCGCCCGGCGGAGATCACCGTCAGCCCCGGCTTGCGTCCCTCCAAGCGATTAAGCCCCACCTGATTGGACTGTTGAGAGGAAACATAGCTGGAAAAGTAGTCGCCAAGCAGCTGCCTCATATCCGGCAGCGACGCACCCTGCCACGCCACCGCGAACACCACGCCGTCCGCCTGCCGGGCGAACTCGCGAATAAGGCGGCCGGCCTCGTCCCGGCTCTGCGCCACGGAATAGAGCGCCGACGACGCAGCCTTCAAGGCCAGAGCTTGCGGAGCGACAACCGCGCGCCCCGCCGGCAAGGGCTGCCCCAAGGTGGCCAAGGCAGGGCCGGAGAACAGGCTGAGGCCAAGCAACAAGGCGCGCCCCGCCATGAAAGACGTCTGCATGAATACCCCCCATCAAATGGAAACTACAGCCGCCCCTGGATGCTTTGTCCGGGACTTCAGAATAGGCGCGGCGCCAACGCCGCCATCAAAATATAGCACCTAAGCATGAAAGAGCAGCCCGATCAAGCCGAGGAGAGGAATCGTCAAGAATAAAAAAGGGGGGCGAAAGCCCCCCAGCGTCCTCAAAATTCAACCAGCTGCCCGCCAGTCAAATCCTGGATTTCTCAATCAATACGCCAGCGAATCGTCATGCCGGGTCGCCACCAGCTTGCCCGCTCCCAAGGACAGCATCAGCAAGGCGACGCGCTCGTGGACGATCACCGTATGAGTATTGCCGGAAAACTGCATGTAACGGCGCAAGTCCTCCCGCACTTTGCGCGAGCCGGTCACGTCGATGATGATGTCGATACTGCTGCCCTGCTCGGCCAACTCGATGAAATTATCCGTGACGGAAATACCACGCTGCTGGGCCAGCAGAATGCCTGGCGAATCCAGGTTCAAGTCCGCCACGCCCACCATTCCGACAAACGGCGCGTCCAACAGCTGCCGCAACAGCGGCGTTCCGGTTTCACCCGCGCCTATCATGCCTACTTTGATCTGCTCCATGCGGCCACCCAAATATGACTATCAAATAAACACTGCACTGTAACAGCTTTAACCCTGGTCGCTATTTGAGCCAAATCAAGCGGAGCCGCGGGGAAGCCCCACAATGCAACAGGCCCGGACATCGCCGGGCCTGTGAACATGACGCTTCGGATGAACTCAATGCAGATTCTGCTGCGACAGAAAACGTAAATAACCAACGCCTTCCAACCAAAACCCGCCATCGGCCAACGGCGTTGCCTCTTCTAGATCCGCCACGGTCAACACAAGCTCCTGGCCATCCAGATTGGCTTCCAGCACCACATCATCGTCATCGGAAAACTCTTCGGAAGCCGTATGGAAATCCGGCTTCACGAACTGATTGTTAACCTGAATATAGTCGGACTCATTCAGCAGACGCAGGATGTTCATGGCGACCTCCTAATGATGCGGTGAGAGACAAGGTCCAACAAGACAGCAATCGCGTACTGGTTCCAGGCGTCGCGAGCGCTCCCCACAACGTCTCAACGCCTACAGCCAGCCGCGCTCGGCAAAGGATTCCGCCCGCGCGCCGGTCACGACGAAGTGATCCAGCAACCTTATATCGACCAACTGCAGCGCAGCTTTTAATGTATTGGTTAGAGAATGATCGGCGGCGGATGGTTCGCATACGCCGGATGGATGGTTATGGGCAATGATCACCCCCGCCGCGTTATTGGCCAGGGCCCGCCGCACCAGTTCGCGGGGATAGACCCGGGTTTCGGTCAGGGTGCCTCGAAACAACTCTTCTACCGCTATCACGCGATTCTGCACAGTCAAGAATACGGCGACGAACACTTCCACATCCTTGCCCGCAATCGCCAGTCTCAAGAAGTCGCGCACCTGCCGCGGATTGCACAAGGCGTCCGTCAGGCTCATATCCTCCGCCAAAGCCCGCTGCGCCAACTCCTTGCAAGCCATCAACTGCGCGTACTTGGCGGCGCCCAGACCTCGACGCGCCCGAAACTCGTCAAAACTGGCGTTGAGCAAACCGGACAGCGAGCCAAAGTCCAGCATCAACTGTCTGGCCATCTCCACCGCGCTCAGCCCTCGCATGCCGGTGCGCAGAAAAATGGCGAGCAATTCGGAGTCCGACAACGCGGCGGCTCCCTGGGCCAACAGCTTTTCACGGGGACGCTCGGCCTCCGGCCACTGGGCGATAGACATCTGCACGCTCCTCCTCTGGCTATAGCACTGTTTTCAGGGTCAGACCAAACGCGATGAAGCATGACCTACCATATCATCGAAGCCGCATGCCGGCCAGCGCGCCCAGTCCGTGGAAATCCGCTAAAATTGGACATTTACCGCCTGTTGCGACAAGCCCATGACAAGCAAGAAAATTCTGCTAGGCATTACCGGCGGCGTCGCCGCCTACAAAGCGGCGGAGTTGACCCGCCTTCTCGTCAAAGCCGGCCACAGCGTGGAAGTGGTGATGACGGAGTCGGCCACGCGCTTCGTGACCCCGGCCACATTCCAGGCCTTGTCCGGCCACGCGGTGTACACCGACCTCTGGGACGAGCGCCCCAGCAACGCGATGGCTCATATCGATCTATCGCGCCGCGCTGATGTTTTCCTGATTGCGCCGGCCACCGCCAATACCCTGTTCAAGCTGGCCCACGGCGCCTGCGACGACCTGCTCTCCACGCTGGCCGCCGCCCGCGCCTGTCCGCTGATCGTGGCGCCGGCGATGAACCGGCAAATGTGGGACAATCCGCCCAATCAGCGCAATATGGCGCAGCTGCGCGCCGACGGCGTCGCCGTTTTCGGGCCGGCCAATGGCGCCCAGGCCTGCGGCGAAACCGGCGAAGGCCGCATGCTGGAACCGGAGGAGATCGCGGAATTGCTGGAAGGGTTTTTCTGCGCCAAGGTGCTGGCCGGGAAGAAGGTGCTGCTCACCGCCGGCCCCAGCTACGAGGCCATAGACACGGTGCGCGGCATCACCAACATCAGCTCAGGCAAGATGGGCTACGCGCTGGCGCGCGCCTGCCGCGACGCCGGCGCCGAAGTCACCCTGATCTCCGGCCCCACCGGCATGGAGGCCCCGCTGGGCATGCGTCGCGTGGACGCGGCCAGCGCCCGGCAAATGCACGATGCGGTCATGACCGAAGTGGGCCAAAGCGATATTTTCATTTCCGTCGCAGCAGTGGCCGATTACCGGGTCAAGACCCCGTCCGCCCACAAGATCAAGAAAGGCGCCACGCCGCCTAATCTGGAACTGGAGGAAAATCCGGACATTCTCGCCGCTGTCGCCTCCCTTCCCGCCGCCCCGTTCTGTGTTGGTTTCGCGGCGGAAAGCCAAAACCTGCTGGAGTTCGCCGAAGCCAAGCGCCAGCGCAAGAAATTGCCGCTACTGGTAGCCAACCTGGCGCAGCAGGCCATGGGCGCCGACGACAATCAGGTGGTGCTGCTGGACCGCGACGGCTCCCACCCCCTGCCCAGCATGCCCAAGCCGGACGTGGCCAAGGCCATTGTCCAACATCTGGCCAAGCTGTTGCCGCAAAACCGATAAGCAATCGACACCGCGGCTGCCTCGCGCAGCCGACACGAAAGGACTCTCATGAAAAAACCCATCATCGACGTCAAGATTTTGGACCCGCGTCTGAAACAAAACCTGCCCAACTACGCGACCCCGGGTTCCGCCGGACTCGACTTGCGCGCAGCCATCGAGCAGGACATCACCATCGCCCCGGGCGAAACCCAGTTGATCCCCACTGGCATGGCCATCCATATCGCCAACCCCAACCTGGCCGCCATGCTGCTGCCGCGCTCCGGCCTTGGCCACAAGCACGGCATCGTGTTGGGCAATCTGGTGGGCCTGATCGATTCCGATTACCAGGGACAATTGTTCGTGTCGGTATGGAACCGCGGCCATGAGCCGTTCCGGCTGACTCCTCTGGAGCGCATCGCGCAGATGATCATCGTGCCCATCGTTCAGGTAGGTTTCAATATCGTCGACGACTTCGAAAGCTCGGAGCGCGGCGACGGCGGCTTCGGCAGCACCGGACGCAACTGAGGCCGGCCGCCTCGCGATTGCCTATACTCACACTGAACGGGAGCGATCCCGCGCGGCCGCGGTGGCCGCACACGCGGCTCCCGTCGGGCCCGGAGCTTGCCGGGTACGCCACGCTGTCCCCAACCCTCGCAAAGAAGGATGCGCCGGCATGAAGCAAAGCCCCCAAGAGGACGACAGCAAGCGGATTCTCGACAATCTCGTCGAGCTGACCTCCCAACGCGAACAGGACATGCTGGAAAGCAGCCTGGCCTCCACTCTGGTCGAGGTGATGCGCGTGGACAAGGTGGAGTTGTTCGCCTGTCGTTGGGTCAACGGCGTCCCCTACACCCGCCGAAGACTGAGCGCCGCCTCCATCGACGGCAAAACACAGATTACGGAAACCTCCAGCGACAGCTGGCTGCCTCCGCCGATCTTCCTCTACGACCTGCTTAACGCGCTGGACAGGGACGACGGCATTTTCCGTATTCCCCACGGCCTGTGCCTGCCCTTGCGCTGCATGGGCAGCATCGTATCCCTGCTAGTCATTCACGTGACCTCCGAACAGAAAGTCAACAAGGCCATGCTGAAGGCCATGGCCAGGATTCACGAGAACTTCCTGCGCCTGCTGTTCGAGGCGGACCGGGACATGCTCACCGCGCTGAACAATCGCCGCAAATTCGATTTGCGCCTGTTCAACCTGATGGCCACGCAGTTGCAATCTCCAAGCGAAAACCACGCCTGCACCTTGGCGCTGCTGGACGTAGACCATTTCAAGAGGGTCAACGACCAGTTCGGCCACATGGTGGGCGACGAGGTGCTGCTCTTGCTGGCGCAGCTGATGCAGCAGTCGTTTCGCGAAGACGACAGCCTGTTCCGCTACGGCGGCGAGGAGTTCGCTGTCATCTTTCAAGGACTGCCTCCGGCCGAAGCGGCGGTGGCGCTGGAACGCTTCCGCCAGCGCGTCGAGCAATACTCCTTCCCCCAGGTGGGCCGCCTGACCGTCAGCCTGGGCTTCACCCGAATCCTGCCGCAGCTGTTGCCGGGACAACTGGTGGAGCAGGCGGACCGCGCCTTGTATTACGCCAAGACCCATGGCCGCAATCTGGTGTGCGGTTACGAAGAACTGGTCGCAGGCGGCCAGCTCGACAGTGCGCAACGTTTCGGCGAAATCGACCTGTTCTAAACCAAGCGGCTCCGCTTCCAACCCCTATCTTCCTGGCGTAAAAAAACCGGCTCCAAGGAGCCGGTTTTCAATTGACGCGATCCGCAGGTCGCTTACGACAGCAGATGGTTGCTCAGCTCGCGCATGCCGGCCGACAACATGGCCAAATCCAGCACGCTGAACGACTGCAGTTCCGCGAACATCTGCGCGCAAACCTCCACCTGCTGGTGGCGCTTCTCCATCCACTGTTGCGCAAAGGCCTCCACGCCGGCGGCGTCCTGCAACGCCTGCCCCACCAGATTGCGATGCACGCGGTACAGATCGTCGCGCAACGCGGAGCGCGCCAGCGACTGCCAGCGGTTGTCGCGCGGCAGGCTGGTGATCGCATCGCGCAGCCAATCCAACTGCATCGCGTGGCCCAACTGGTAGTAGTTCTTGGCCAAAAGCTCCAGCGGCAGTTTGCTGCCTTCGCTGATTTCGATGATGTCCATCAGCGGCACGGCAAACTCCAGTCGCGCCAATACTTGCGCCAGCGGCTGCGGCATGCCCGGCTGGCTTAGACGCTCTTCCAGCGCCGCCACCGCCGGGTAGCCGCCGGAAGCGATCAACTGGGGCAACTGCGCCAACAGGGCCTGCACCTTGGCCGCGTACTGCTCGATCACGGCGTTCACCGAGGTGAACGGACGCTTGTTGCGCAGCACCCAGCGCGTCACGCGTTCCACCAGCGTGCGGACCAGCACCATCATTTCCACCTGATGATCCGCCGGCACCTTGTTGTCCAAAGCTTCGATCTCGCTCCACAGGCGCTCGGCGTCGAACACGCGGCTGGCGATCCACCAGGCGCGGGCGATGTCGCCGGCGGAGAACGGAGACTCTTCCTGCATGCGGAACACGAAAGTGGTGCCCATGCGGTTGATGATCTGGTTGGCCAACTGGTTGGCGATGATCTCGCGCTTCAGCTGATGCTGTTGCATCTGCGCGCCAAAACGCTGCTGCAGCGGTTTCGGGAAGTAATGGGTCAGGATGGACAGGAAGTCCGCGTCGTCCGGCACATCGGTGGCCAAGATCGCCTGATCCAGCGAAATCTTGCTGTATGACAACAGCACCGCGATTTCCGGCACAGTCAGACCCTGGCGGGCCAAACGGCGCTCATTGATCTGGGTTTCAGACGGCAGGTACTCGATCTCGCGGTTCAGCTCGCCGGTTTTTTCCATGTGCGCGATCATGCGCGCATGGGTGGTCAGCATCGCGGCGGCCTCCTGACGCTTGATCGCCAGAATCTGAGTCTGCAGGACATTGTTGCGCAACACCAGCTGCGCCACCTCATCGGTCATTTCCGCCAGCAGTTGGTTGCGCTGCTTCAAGGTCATATCGCCGGCCTGCATTACGCCGCCCAGCAGAATCTTGATGTTGACCTCGTGGTCGGAGCAATCCACGCCGGCGGAGTTGTCGATGGCGTCGGTGGCGATGCGGCCGCCATTCAGCGCGAATTCGACGCGTCCCAGCTGAGTGCACGTCAGGTTGCCGCCTTCGGCCACCACCCGGGCTTGCAAATCGCGGCCGTCCACGCGCACCGGATCATTGGCGCGATCGCGCGCGTCGGCGTGGCTTTGACTGGACGCCTTGACATAGGTGCCGATGCCGCCGTTGTACAGCAGGTCGATCTTGGCCTTGAGGATCTCGTGGATCAGCTCGTTCGGCGCCATGCTGTCCTTGTCCGTTTCCAGCCAGGCCTTCACTTCCGGCGACAAGGGGATGGACTTGGCGGAGCGCTCGAAGATGCCCCCGCCCTTGGAGATCAGCTCACGGTTGTAATCGGTCCAGCTGGAACGCGGCAATTTGAACAAGCGCGCGCGCTCGGCGTAGCTCTTGGCCGCATCGGGCGTCGGGTCCAGGAAGATATGCAGGTGGTTGAACGCCGCTTTCAGGCAGATGTGCTCGGACAGCAGCATGCCGTTGCCGAACACGTCGCCGGCCATGTCGCCGATGCCGATCACGCTAAAGTCCTGCTCCTGGGTGTTGACGCCCAGGTGGCGGAAATGACGCTTGACCGATTCCCAGGCGCCGCGAGCGGTAATGCCCATGCCCTTGTGGTCGTAGCCCGCGGAACCGCCGGAAGCGAAGGCGTCGCCCAACCAGAAACCATAATCGGCGGAAATGCCGTTGGCGATGTCGGAGAACGTGGCCGTGCCCTTGTCGGCCGCCACCACTAGGTACGGATCGTCCGGATCCAGACGACGCACGTCCGCCGGGGGCACGATCTGGCCGTTCACCAGATTGTCGGTGACGTCCAGCAGCGCGGAGATGAAGATCTTGTAGCAGGCAACGCCTTCGGCCAGGAAGGCCTCGCGGTCGCTAGGCGCCGGCAGTTGCTTGCCGACGAAACCGCCCTTGGAGCCCATGGGCACGATCACCGAGTTCTTCACCATCTGCGCCTTCACCAGGCCCAGCACTTCGGTGCGGAAGTCTTCCATGCGATCGGACCAGCGCAAACCGCCGCGCGCCACTTTGGAGCCGCGTAGATGCACGCCCTCCACGCGCGGGCTGTACACCCAGATTTCGAACATCGGGCGCGGTTGCGGCAGGAAGGGAATCCGATTGGACTCCAGCTTGAACGAGATATAAGACTTGAACTCGCCGTCTGCGCCCTTCTGCCAGAAGTTGGTGCGGCGGGTGGCTAGGATCACCGACAGGAAACCGTTCAGGATGCGGTCTTCGTCCAGATTGGCCACGCCGTCCAGCTGCTCGCGCAGCTTGGCCAGCAAGGCGTCGGCGCGCGCGTCGTCGGCATGCGTCGGATCCAGACGCACGGAGAACAGCTCGACCAGCACTCGGGTGATGGCCGGATAATTGGCCACGCACTGCTCGATGTAAGCCTGGCTGAAGGTCAGACCGCCCTGGCGCAGGTACTTGGCCAAGGCCCTCACCAGCGAAATTTCACGCCAGTCCAATCCGGCCACCAGCGCCAGGCGGTTGAAGCCGTCGTTCTCGCAACGTTTGGCGAATACCTGGGTCAGTAGTTCCTGGAAATCCAGCTGCACTTCTTCACTGGCGATCTGCTCTTCCGCAGAACCCACATCCAGGCCGAAATCGCTGATCCACACCTGACGGCCGTCGGCGCGCTGCACGCAGTACGGGTGCTCGTCGCGGACCTTAACGCCCATATTCTCCAAAATCGGCAGACTGGCCGACAGGCCCAGCGCCTCGCCTTCGCGGAACAGTTTCAGATTGAACGCCGAAGCGCCGCGATGGAAGGGCCGGTACAGCTTCATCGCCAACGGGGAATCGGCGTTGACCGATTCGATATGCTGGATATCCAGCACCGCGTTGCGCACCGCGAACTCTTCGCGATAAGCCACCGGGAAAGCGCCCTTGTAGCGGTTGAACAAGGCGTTGCCCAGTTCCTCTCCGTGGGTTTCCACCAGCAGTTGATGCAGTTCCTCCACCCAGCCGCGCACCAGACGGGCGATTTCGGCCTCGATGTCGGCTTCGTGGAATTCCGGCAACTTGGCGGCGTTGGTGCGGATGATGTAATGGACGCGGGCCAACGAGCCGTCGCTGATCTGTACGCTGAACTCGGCGCTGGTGCCGTTGAAAGCGTTCATCAACACTTTTTCGATCTTCAGGCGCACTTCAGTGTTGAAGCTGTCGCGCGGCACGTACACCAGGCAGCTGACATAGCGATGGTAGCGATCCTTGCGCACGAACAGGCGCACGCGCGGACGCTCCTGCAGGCTGACGATGCCCTCGGAGATCGGCCCCAGCACCTCGGCCGGAATTTCGAACAGCTCATCGCGCGGATAAGCCTCCAGCACAAAGCTCAAGGTTTTGGACTTGTAGCTGTCGTCCACATAGTCGCAGTTGCTGACCACGGTCGCCACTTTCTGGCGCAGGATGGGCACGTCCTTGGGCGAGTCCTGGTAGGCGCTGGCGGTGTACAAGCCCAGGAAACGGCGCTCGCCGATCACTTCGCCCTTGTCGTTGAAACGCTTGATGCCGACAAAATCGATATAAGCCGGGCGGTGGATGATGGAGCGGGTCTGAGACTTGTTCAGAATGATCAGTTGCGGCAGATGGGCCAGCTCGCGCAGTTCCTGCGGCAGCTGTTCAAAGCTGGCGGAATATTCTTTGTCGCCCTGGTCTTTCAAAATGCCCAGGCCGGAAGTTTTAACGATCTTCAGGCTGTCTTTGCCGTTGCGGCGCACCAGATCGTAATCGCAATATCCCATGAACAGGAAGTTGCGCTTGGACATCCAGGCCAGGAAGTCCACCGCTTCCTTGGCTTCCGCCGCGCGCTTACCTTTGACCAGGGACAGGTCTTTGCTGATGTCGGCCAACACTTCGCGCATCGTCGGTTCGTCGCTTACCACCAGGCGAATATCCGAAAGCACGCGATTCAGCTCGGATTCCAGCTGTTTGAGGATGGCCGCGTCGGTCACGCGATCAATCTGCACATGGATGAAGGATTCCAGCGGGAGGCTGCGGTCCTCGGTGCGTTTGACCTCTTGGATCACGCCGTTCTTGTCTCGGCCCACCGACAGCACCGGGTGCACCAGCAGGTGCAGGTTCAGGCTATGGCGCGACAGCAGCATGGTGATGGAGTCGATCAGGAACGGCATATCGTCGTTGACCACTTCAATCACGGTATGGGTGCTTTGCCAACCGTCGCGCTCGAAATCGGGGTTGTAAATGCGCGCCTTGTTCTGACCGCCCAGACGCTTGGCGCCGAACGCGTAATGCGCCGACGCGGCACCGAACAAGTCCAGCGACGAAAACTGTCTAAGGTCGGCGTGCTCGGCTTCCTCAAAGTAAATCGGGAAGAAAGGCTCGAGCTGGTGTTTCTCCTTTTCGGAAAGCTTGGTCTCTGCTACGGCCTGAATATCGGCGATCAGGCTCGCGAGTTCGGTCTTATTGGTAAGCGACATGTTGCTTCTCTTGTTGTGTGCACGGAGTGTGTCGAGGCATTGTAGATACCCCCATCATGCCGGGATTTCCTTAATGCGACGTGGACGTACATTTTCATGGGAAAGCCCGCTCGTCCCCTCCTAATGCCGCAAGAATAAATCGTGGCGGACGCCACTTTTAGCCTTATAGCAATGCGACGGCGGCTTACAAGTTTCTCTCCCAGGCCCACATTGTACACAAGTCCAAAAACGAAATATAACTCATTGATTTTTTAGGAATTTCACATCAAGCAAGAATATCGGTTAAAATACGAACACTTGCTCACACCGATTGCCAGACAATGGCCCCATCTTGCGCACGGCGGATAACCGTTGCAAGCTGCGGCCAACTACTGGCAAAAGTAGAAATAACTACAATGGTTCCGGCTTGGGCGAGACACCGTGAGCAGCCTCGTTCCAAGCGCCGGGTTTACAAGCTTGGGTTTGCGTCCGACCAAACGACGCGAACACCCGATAGAGAAGTAGAAAACCACGCCATGAAAAAAGTCCTGATCGCCTCCGCAGCGGCAGCCCTGCTGTCCGGTTTTTCCGTCCAAGCAGAGACACTGCGTTTTGGGGTTGACCTCAACTACCCGCCGTTCTCCAAACAAGGCGCCGATGGCAAGCCGCAAGGTTTCGACATCGATATGGCCAATGCCCTTTGCGCCGCCATGAAAGTCAGCTGTCAAATCGTTCCGCAAGACTGGGACGGCCTGATTCCCGCCCTCAACGCCAACAAATTCGACGCCATCCTGTCCTCGATGCAGATCACCGAGGAGCGCAAGAAAGCCGTCGACTTCAGCCGCAAGTACTACAACATCGCCAGCCGCATCGTGGCCAAATCCGGCACCGCCGTTGACCAGAACAGCTTCAAGGGCAAGAAGATCGGCGTGCTGCGCGCGTCCACCCAGGAGAAGTTCGCCAAGGACTACTGGGGTAAATCGGGCGCCACCGTCGTACCGTACGCCAAATCGCCCGAATCTTTCCTGGACCTGAAGTCCGGCCGCGTTGACGCCGTCTTCGTCGACGGCGCCGTTGGCGACCAAGAGTTCCTGAAGACCGCCAACGGCAAGGGCTACGCCTTTGTCGGCCCGAACTACGCCGACGTCAAATACTTCGGCCTGGGCGCGGGCATCGCCGTCAAAAAAGGCAACAAAGCGCTGGCCGATCGCCTGAACAAGGCGATAGACCAAGTACGCAAGGACGGCAGCTACAAGAAAGTCCAAGACAAGTACTTCAGCTTCGACGTCTACGGCGGCTAATCCCCTCAACTATCGCACCGTCCCGGTCGAGCGCCCCATGGCGCCGGGCGGCTTACTGCCGCCCGCTCCACGCGCAAGCCGGGACTTTTTTGTTCGGCCGCCTCCGATAGGCCGAGCAAGGACCGGCCTTGCGCGCAAGGCTGATGAATGAGGCAGTAACACCATGTTTTTGCAAGGTTACCTTCCCAGCATATTGCAAGGAGCAGTGCTCACATTGCAGCTGGCCGGCTCAGCACTGCTCGTATCCATCGTGCTGGGCCTGATTGGCGCGTTGTTCAAGTCCGCCCATTCCAAACCACTGGTCTGGCTGGCGGAACTCTATTCCACCGTGGTCCGGGGCGTGCCCGATCTTGTCTGGATGTTCCTGCTGTTCTTCGGCGTCCAGATGATGATCAATGACCTCTGCGACCGCATGGGCTGGGCAAGTCCTAATATCGACCCCTTCGTCGCCGGCGTGCTGACTCTGGGCTTCATCTTCGGCGCCTATATGACGGAAACCTTTCGCGGCGCGATGATGGCGGTGCCCAAAGGACAAATGGAGGCCGGCATGGCCTACGGCATGACCCCGCTGCGCGTCTTCTTCCGCATCACCGTGCCGCAGATGGTCCGCTTCGCCCTGCCCAGCTTCTCCAATAACTGGCTGGTGCTGGTCAAATCCACCGCCCTGGTTTCGGTCATCGGCCTGAACGACGTGATGTACCGCGCCGACGCCGCCAAATCCACTACCCAGGAACCCTTCACCGTCTATCTGATCGTGGGCCTTTTGTTCCTGGCGATCACCGGCGTTTCCAATCTATTGCTGGGCAGACTGGAAAAACGCTATTCGCTGGGCGTCAAGGAGAGCGGACTGTGATCGATTTCCAACTGATTCTGGATAAACTGCCCGCCTTTTTCGGCGGCGGCGACGGCAACGCCGTCATGAGCACCCGCGACGGCCTGCTGATGACGCTGGAACTACTATTCATTTCCTTGGCCTTGGGCATGGCGATGGCGGTGCCAATGGCGCTGATGCAGGTCTCCAAAAACCGGCTGGCCTCCGGCGCGGTCCGCGTCTACGGCTACGTCTTCCGCGGCACGCCGCTCTTGGTGCAGCTGTTCATCATCTACTACGGTCTGGCCCAATTCGGCTGGGTTCGCGACAGCTGGGCCTGGAACTACCTGCAGGAAGCCTATTTCTGCGCCATCCTCGCCTTCACCCTGAACACGGCGGCCTACACCACGGAAATCATCGCCGGCCAGATCCGAAACACCCACTGGGGCGAGATCGAAGCAGCTCAAGCCATGGGCATGAGCAAATGGCTGATGATGCGCCGCATCGTGCTGCCCTCGGCGCTGCGCCGCGCGCTGCCCGCCTACAGCAACGAAGTCATCATGATGCTGCAAAGCACCGCGATCGCCGGCTTGGTCACGCTGGCGGACATCACCGGCGTAGCCCGCCGCATCTACGCGGATAGTTACATGGCCTTCGAGCCCTTCCTCACCGCAGGCGCCATTTACCTTGCGCTCACCTTCCTGCTGGTCTGGTTGATGAAACAGGCGGAAAAACGCTGGCTGGCCTATCTGGCGCCACGCAAGCACTAATGCGGATAGCGACACAGGAACATCATCATGCACACACCCACCGATAAGAATCTGAAGCTGCAAGTCAGCGACCTGCATAAGAGCTACGGCTCTCACGAGGTGCTAAAAGGCGTATCGCTAACCGCTCACGCCGGCGATGTCATCAGCATCATCGGCTCCTCCGGCTCAGGCAAAAGTACCTTTCTGCGTTGCATCAATATGCTGGAACAGCCGAACAGCGGCCGCATCCTCGCCGCCGGCGAAGAACTAAAGCTGGTCTCCGACCGAAAAACCGGCGCTCTCAAGGCCGCCGATGCCCAGCAATTGGCGCGCATTCGCACCAAGTTGGCCATGGTGTTCCAGCACTTCAATCTATGGGCGCACATGACTGTGCTGGAAAACATCGTCGAAGCGCCCATGCATGTGCTGGGGCTCAGCCGTGACGAAGCCTGCGCCCGCGCCCGCAAATATTTGGACAAGGTGGGCTTGCGCGGCGTCGAAGACAAGTATCCGGCCCATATGTCCGGCGGTCAGCAGCAGCGCGTCGCCATCGCCCGCGCGCTGGCGATGGAGCCGGAAGTGATGCTGTTCGACGAACCCACCTCGGCGCTGGACCCGGAATTAGTCGGCGAAGTGCTGCGGG
The DNA here is from genome assembly GCF_002081825.1 of Chromobacterium haemolyticum. Taxonomy (GTDB): domain Bacteria; phylum Pseudomonadota; class Gammaproteobacteria; order Burkholderiales; family Chromobacteriaceae; genus Chromobacterium; species Chromobacterium fluminis. Next base: position 45,157 of record NZ_MUKU01000039.1, read on the forward strand.
TAATGAAGGACCTGGCCGGCGAAGGCCGCACCATGGTGGTCGTCACCCACGAAATGGGCTTCGCCCGCGAAGTATCCAACCACGTCATTTTCCTGCACCAAGGCAAGATAGAGGAGCAAGGCCACCCCAAGGAAGTGCTGGTCCGCCCGCAGAGCGAACGATTGGTACAATTCCTCTCCGGCAGCTTGAAATAAATCGTACAATAGGGAGATGTCGCACACCATGCCGGCCTCATGCCCGGCATGGTGTGTTTTTGTAATCTCCATCCTTCGCCGCGAAAACCAATGGGTCAGCATCCGTCCCACCCCGCCAAGCCACTGCGCTACGGCTTCCTGCTCTTGCCCCATGCCTCGATGGCTGATTACGCCATCGCCTCCGAGGTTCTACTGCACGCGAATTGGCTGGCGGAGAAAAAGCTCTACGAAACCCTGCTGCTCTCCCTGGATGGACAAGCCGTGCCGCTCTCCAACGGCACGCGGCTAGCGGTGGACCTGCCGCTGGACGGCGCCCCCAAGCTGGACTGCCTGCTGATCCTGGCGGACGACATCAATCCCGACTTCAGCCTGGACGTTTTAAGCAAAGGGCTTAACGCCTGCGGTCCGGAAAAAATCCAATTGGGCGGCATTGGCTGCGGCAGCTACTGGCTGGCCCGCACTGGCCACTTCAACGGCCTGCGCGCCACCACGCACTGGCGGGAGATCAGCCGTTTCACGGAAGAGTTTCCGGATGTCATCACCTCGTCCAATCTGTTTGAGATCGATGGCAAACGCCTCAGTTGCGCGGGCGGAGCGGCCACCTTCGATTTCATGCTGACCCTGGTTGGCAATCAGCACGGCCACGAGTTTATCGCTCAGCTGTCGGAACTGTTCAGCATGGAACGCATTCGCCCCGGCAATGAGCGCCAACGCATTCCACTGGCCACTCGCATCGGCGGCAGCCAACCAAAGCTGACCGAGGCAGTCAGCCTGATGGAGGCAAATATAGAAGAGCCGCTAAGCACCGACGACATTGCTTACTATGTTGGCGTCTCCCGCCGCCAACTGGAGCGCCTGTTCAAGCAATACCTGAGCACGGTGCCATCCAAATACTATCTGGAACTACGTTTGAGTCGAGCGCGCCAACTGCTGCAGCAAACCAGTAAATCCATCGTACAGATCGGCCTTGCCTGCGGCTTCTCCAGCGGCCCTCATTTCTCCAGCACCTACCGCAATCATTTCGGCATCACCCCACGCGAGGAGCGCTCGCACCGCACACACACACAGACCGCTGCCCCGGCCCCCAAGAACTAGAACGCTCAGACGCCCGCCCCGCAGCCGTCCGGCGATGGCACCGAGGCACGCTCCGGCTCCCCCTGCCGCGACAGCGGCAACTCGATCCGGAAGCAAGCGCCGCTGGCAGGAATATTCTCCGCCGAGATCAAGCCCCCATACTGCTCCACAATCGTCTGGCAGATCGACAGACCAAGCCCCATGCCGTTTGGTTTGGTCGAAAAGAACGGATGGAACAGCACCTCCAACGAATTTGGCGTGATGCCACGCCCGGTATCGCGTACCTCAAGAATCGCCTTCTTGCCTTCCCGCCGGGTATGCACGATCACATGGCGCTTCATCATCGGCTCGTCCCGCAGCGCGTCCATCGCGTTCGATAGCAGGTTCAGCACCACCTGCTCCAACTGAATGCTGTCTGCCAACACGGCGACCGGATAACCCGACAACAACTGTACGACCTCAATGCCTCGCTCCTTCAGATCGTACTCGGCCAGGAACATGCAATTACCTACCACCTGATTCAAGTCGATCAGCCGCGTCTCAATCGCTCGCTTGCTGACCAGGGCGCGCAGGCGCTTGATGATCTCCCCGGCTCGTTCCGCTTGCGCGACTGCTAGCCGCAACGCGGCGTTCACCTGGGCGGGCGCCTCCTCCACCCCCTCCAGCAACTGGATGCTAGCCTGGCAATAGTTCGCGATCGCCGTTAACGGCTGGTTCAACTCGTGCGCGATGCCAGACGCCATTTCACCCATCGTATGCAGCCGAGCCACATGGGATAGTTTCTCCAGATGCTCTTTGACCTTGCTCTCACTGGCCTCCAACGCCGCCACCGTTCGCTGCCGCAAGGGTCCCAGATCACGCAAGGCGCACACAACACCGATCAAGCCGCCCTCCCGAGAGAACAGCGGCGACACTCCCCCTTCAACCGAACGAATCTGCCCTCTCGCCGACGTCAGCTGCATCCGCTCCGCCAACACCACCGGCTGGGCCGTCCGGAAACACTCCCGAATAGGATCCTCCGCCAACTCCGCCGCCAATTCGGCCTGCAAATGGAACACCTCGTGACAAACCCGGCCAACCACCTCGTCCGCCGCCATCCCCATCAGTTCCAAAGCCATCGGATTCGCCAGTTCGATCGCATGGTCCTGGCGCAGAATGATCACCCCATCGTGAATCGCGCTCAGCGTAACGGATGCCCGTTCGCTTTGCAGGAAGATCGCCTCGTCCGATTGCTGACGCTCATGCCGTAAAGCCATGCGTTGCAAGTGAACCAAACCGGCGAACACGAAAAATGCCAACAACAACGACTGCTGCCACAACCACGGCAACAGAGCCAAATCCGTTACCCTGACATCCCTCGCCACGCCCAGCACAAAAGGCTGCGCCACGCTTGAAAGCGGAAGTCGAGCCTCCAGCCGACGCAACACCGGCCACCAATCACGCTCGGATGAAGTATGCGGACGCTGAAACAACGGCGCCCCAGGCGCAACGACGCCCTCCTGGTACAAGGTCAAATCCAGCCCCGGCAACAGACTCTCCAAAGCCTGCGCCTGCAACAGGCGATCGCAAAATACAACCAAGCCCACCACGCCCACCAATTTGCCCGGCGTCTTCTCCCTATCCTCGAATAAGGGCTGGAATAAGAAATAAGCCCGCCCTCCCCCCTCGTGCAATTCGAAAGCCCCGCTGGCCACCCGCTGCCCTGTCTCCAAGGCCCTGCTCAATGCCGGTCGGAAATAGGCATCGCCCAAAATATCGTAGCCAAACATCGGGCCGGCCTCGGGCCGATCGGGCTCCAGCATGGAAATCACTAATGACTGCGAACGCACGACGGCCGGTCGCCACGCACGGCTTCCCGCCACATCAAAATCGCGAATGTAAAAAGTTTCACCGAATTTGCCGCTCATCTGACGCAAAAAGAGCGACCGCTCCGCCAAAGGCACGCTTTGAAAAAAAATAAAGGAATGAAGCTGCGGATAGTGAGGCAATAATTCGCGCGCAAAAGTAGACAACTCGGACGCCTCAAATGGCCGGCTAGCCGCCATCAACGCGTCGACAGAGGACAGCACAGACTCATTCTGATCCAGCTTGCGCGCCACCATTGCGTGCGCTCGCTGCGCCACTGACTCAAACTCGTCCCTCAAACGCTGCAGCTCGCCCATCCCCCACAGCACCGTCACCAACAACGCGCAGAGGGCCCAGGCCAATACAAATAAATGCACGCCGTCCCGCCTGAAATTTCTCAAAATTCCCGCCTCGATTCCCGATCTTGATGCTGGAATTCTATTCATTACCAATAGGTTTTGCTGAGTAATTAGACGAATTTTCAGTAAAAATAAGTGAAAATACAGAAAGAAAAAGAACAATGGCTTAATAATCAAGGAGAAAGCCAAAGAGATGAAGAACAGGAATCGTACCGGCCGAACGGCGGCGCAAATGCATAAAGCCCAGCTCGTGTGAGCTGGGCTTCGCAATGGGGCGTCTGGCGGTGTCCTACTTTCACATGGCGAATGCCACACTATCATCGGCGCTAAGGCGTTTCACGGTCCTGTTCGGGATGGGAAGGCGTGGGACCACCTCGCTATGGCCACCAGACATAAACT
>NZ_MUKU01000004.1 GCF_002081825.1 Chromobacterium haemolyticum
GCCAATGCCGTTAGCGTCAGCAGCCGCAACTGGGGGTAGCTTGCCACAACGCCCGAGGCATAGACCTGAGCACCAAAGTGCTGGCGATTTTCCGGCGTGTCGGAGGTTCGGAGGGTGCTGCCATCGATGGCATAACGGGCTAACCCACGCCAAGTGCGTCCGCGTCGCTGCCGTTCATCCCAAGCCCCGGCGCAGAGAGTGAAGAGTTGAGCCAATGGTTCTTCTCCGAGCCGCTGTCGTGCCTGGGTCAAGGCGCTTTTGGCGATGTCGGGGTTAGCCTCGTCGGGCAGCACCAAATCGAGATGGGCAGCGACTTCCGGGATGGATTGATGCCGGAACATAGCCAGCGCGATCAGAAGCCAGACGACCTGCTCGGCCGGCAATTTACGCCGTCGCACGCTGGCTTTGCCGGTCACTGCAAGGGCGTGGACGATCCATTGAGGATCAATTTTCTGAGAAAGAGCAGAGAAATCAGGGTGTTTGTGAGCCTTGCCAACCATAGGGACGGAAATGAGTGAGTCAACATGAGCGAAGTATCAGCAGGATTCGCACCATGAAAAATGCCGTTCACTTGCTTAAGTGAACGGCATTACCGCCTCGGCGGTGCTTTTTGCTTGCGAGCGAATGCCGCTTACATGCTCTGGATCTGCTTTTCCAGTTTCACCGCGCGGTCGCCCGGCGCCGGGTGGCTGGACAGCAGGCTGCTGTCGTTGCCGTACAGGTCCGCCAGCTTGCGCAAGGCGGCCGGACCGCCTTGAACGTTGTAGTTGTGGCGCTTGAGGAAGCCCACCGAGTAGCCGTCGGCGTCGCTTTCCTGAGATTGGGAGAACTGCGCGTTCACCACAGCTTCGGCGAAGCCGCCGAGCTCGGACTCGGACAAGCTGCTGGCGACGCTGTTGCCGCTGCCGGCCGCGCCCTTGCGCGCAGCGGAAGTGGCGTAGGCCAGTTGCATGGCTTTCTTGGTGTGGCCCAGTTTCACGTGGCCGATTTCATGGCCGATGACGAAGCGCACTTCATCGTCGTTCATCTTGTCCATCAGGCCGCTGTACACGCGCACGGTGCCGTCGGCCATGGCGAAGGCGTTGACTTCCTTGGTCAGATAAACCTTGAAGTTCAGCTTGGTGCCGTCTTCGCTGTCCAGGCCTTTGACCATCTTGGCCAGGCGCTTGGAATAGGCGTTGGAGGCCGGAGCCACTTTGTTCTTCTTGTCCATCACCACACTGGATTCGGCCGCCATGGCTTTGACGTCGGCGTCGCTGAGCGTGGCGGATTTCACCAGGTCGGAACCGGCGCTGATCATGGAGCCCAGATCGAAAGCGTGCGCCGGAGCGGAGAAGCAAGCAGCAGCCAGAACTGTCAGAGCGAATTTTTTCATGTTATCAGTCTCATTTAATTTACAAATTCAATTTACAAATAAAGCAGACGGATGCTATCCGCTTTGCCTCCGCTTGAAAAGCGATTGGCATAACTACCCGCCATTCCCGATTCACGGCCTCCTAGGCGCTTAAATCGGCAAGCCCTTGCCAGCGCAAAGGTTTTTTCGAAACCACGCTAGGCCGGTGGAGAAGCGGAGTGTGAATGGTTGTCGCGGAGACGCAACGCATAAGAACCATTAACGGACGCGCCTCGCTCGCCGGCGCGCAGCGCCGGACACGCGTGGTCCTGCAACTCCTCGACCGAGGCGCGGTTGGCGCCGATCAGGCTGGCGCGGCTGCTCAGCAGTATGAAACCGTCGCGTCCGTCTGTCAGCCGCGTCGCCACCAAGGCCAGGCCGTAGTGGCCCATTTCCAGGCCGGCTTCCGGCAGCCCGGCCGCCAGCGCCTTGAATGGATCCACTTCGGGCCCGCCGTCGGCCTTGGCCGCCAGAGCCCGCGCCCAGTAGACATGGCCTTGCAGCTCCACCGGCAGTTCCCGCCACTCTTCGTTCAAGCTGTCTTTCAGGTCTTCCAGTTGTTGACGCACGGTGGCGTTGGTGCAGGAGATATGGATGTGCAGCTGGTTTTGCGTACGCCCGTACTGGGAGTTGATCGTCAGCGACAGCAGTTCGCGCGGAATCGGCCGGCCGTAGCGCTGCTCCAAAAAGCCGCGCGCGCGCCAGGCCGCCCCCCAGTAATCCGGCGCTCGCTCGATCAACAGTTCCGGGCTTTCGATGCCGCTGAGGCGGGCGGTGGGGATCAGCAGGTATTGCAGCCAGCCGTTGCGGTCTTTCAGCACCGCGTACCCGCCGGCCTCGCCGCCGCTCAAGTTCACTTCGACGCAGGGCGCCGGCTGACCGGTGGCTTGCTGATTGGGCACGCACTGCCGGTTGACGATGTTCCACAAGGCGTCGGAATCGGCCCACAGCAGCGCCGAGTATCCCAAGGCCAACGCGGCCAGCAGGCCGGTGGCGATTTTGAGCGTGGTTTTCATGTTTGGATTTTTACTTGATGCCACCTCGCCACTATAGCGAAAGCCGGGCCCGGACATGAAAAAACCGCCCCTAGGGGCGGTTTGGCGCGGGACAGGGTCCGGCTCAGGCCAGCAGGCAGGAAGACTGACTCTGCTCGCTGACCCGGCGCAGCGGCGTGGCCTGCTGAGCGCAGCGCGTCTCCGCCTGCGGGCAACGGGTGCGGAACACGCAGCCGGACGGCGGGTTGATCGGGCTAGGCAAGTCGCCTTGCAGGATCTGGATCACCTTGGTCTTTTCCAGCTTCGGATCCGGGATGGGAATCGCCGACAGCAAGGCGCGGGTGTAGGGGTGGGACGGCGCGTCGTACAGCGCGGCCTTTTCCGCCAGCTCCATCTCGCGGCCCAGATACATCACCAGGATGCGGTCGGAGATGTGTTTGACCACGGCCAGATCATGGGCGATGAAAATCAGCGCCAGGCCCATTTCGCGCTGCAACTCCTTGAGCAAATTGATGATCTGCGCCTGGATGGACACGTCCAGCGCCGATACCGGCTCGTCGCAGATGATGAGCTTGGGCTCCAGAATCAGCGCGCGGGCGATGCCGATGCGCTGACACTGGCCGCCGGAGAACTCGTGCGGATAGCGGTTGATCATCTGCTCGCGCAGGCCCACCTTGGCCATCATCGCCTTGACCCGGCGCATCACTTCCTCCGGCCCCAGCTCCGGCTTGTGCACGCGCAGCGGCTCGCCGATGATGTGGGCCACCGTCATCCGCGGATTGAGCGAAGCCAGCGGATCCTGGAAGATCATCTGGATGTCCTTGCGCACCGCCAACCAATCCTTGTCGCTGCCTTTGCGCAAATCCTTGCCCATCCAGACGATTTCGCCGTCGGTGGCGGGAATCAGGTTCAGGATGGCGCGGCTGAGCGTGGATTTGCCGCAGCCGGATTCGCCCACCACGCCCAGCGTTTCCCCGGCGTAGAGGTCGAAGCTGACGCCGTCCACCGCCTTCAGGGTTTTCTTGGCGCTCCACGGCCAGCTGTCGTTGCCCTTGACCTGGAAGTGCACTTTAACGTCGCGCACCGAGAGAATGGCTTGTTTGGCTTGTTCAGACATGGGCCACCTCCTGGGCTGCTTGCGCCAGCTCGACGGCCGGCTTGTGACAGGCGCGTATCACCTGCGGATTGTGGCTGCTGGCCTGCAGCAGCGGCAGTTCGTCGGCGCAACGCTCGGTGCTGTGCTGGCAACGTTCGGAGAACGGGCAGCCCTTGGGCATGTGCGCCATATTGGGCGGATTGCCGGGAATGCTGACCAGCTCGCTGCCGTCGTGGTCCAGCCGCGGCAGCGCGCCCAGCAGGCCGATGGTGTAAGGGTGGCTGGGATGGTAGAAGATGCTGTCGGCGTCGCCGTATTCCATCACCCGGCCGCCGTACATCACCATCACTTTTTCGCACAGGCCCGCCACCACGCCCAAATCGTGGGTGATCATGATGATGGAGGTGCCGAAATCGCGCTGCAGATCCTTCAGCAGCGTCAGGATTTGCGCCTGCACCGTCACGTCCAGCGCGGTGGTGGGTTCGTCGGCGATCAGCACTTCCGGCTCGCACAGCAGCGCCATCGCTATCATCACCCGTTGGCGCATGCCGCCGGAGAACTCATGCGGATACATGTCCACGCGGCGCGCCGCTTCCGGAATGCGCACCGCTTCCAAAAGCTCGATCGCGCGCTTCTTGGCCGCGCGCCGGCTCATGCCCTTGTGCAGTTCCAACACCTCGGTCATCTGCCGCTCCACCGTCAGGTAGGGGTTGAGCGAGGTCATCGGGTCCTGGAAGATCATGGACACGCGGTCGCCACGGATGGCGTTCAGTTCCGGGGCGCCCATGGTCAGCAGGTCTTTGCCGTGAAACAGCACTTCGCCGCTGGTGGAACCGTTGCGGGCCAACAGGCCCATGATGGACAACACGCTCTGGCTCTTGCCGGAGCCGGACTCGCCGACGATGCCCAGGGTCTGACCCTTGTCCAGTTCGAAACTGACGCCGTTGACGGCGTTGACCATGCCGTCGTTGGTCTGGAACTGGACCCCGAGATTGCTGACTTTCAAAATGCTCATAGTGGTTCTACCTCGGGCTCATCGATCTTTCGGGTCCAGCGCGTCGCGCAGGCCGTCGCCGATATAGTTGGCGCAGTACAAGGTCAGCGACAACATGCCGGCGGGGAACAACAGCTGCCAGGGCTGGCTTTCCATGGTCTTGGTGCCGTCGCCGATCAAGACGCCCCAGCTGGTCATCGGCTCTTGCACGCCCAGGCCCAGGAAGGACAGCACCGATTCGGTCAGAATCACCCCCGGCACCGTTACCGTAGTGTAGATCACCACGATGCCCAGCAGATTGGGCACGATGTGGCGGGCGATGATGGTGGCGGTGGACACGCCGATGGCGCGCGCGGCTTCCACGTATTCCTTGGACTTGATCGACAGCGTCTGGCCGCGCACCACGCGCGCCATGTCCATCCAGCCCAGAATGGTGATGGTCAGCACCACCAGATAGAACTCGCGGCCCAACAGAGTCACCATCAGGATGGCGATCAGCAGATAGGGCACCGCGTACATCATGTCCACGATGCGCATCATCAGGTTGTCTATCTTGCCGCCGAGGAAGCCGGCGCTGGCGCCCCACAGCACGCCTATGATCACGGCGGCGACGGTGGCCAACGCGCCCACCATCAGCGAGATGCGGCCGCCTATCAAGGTGCGCACCAGGAGGTCTCGGCCCAAGTCGTCGGTGCCGAACCAGTGCATGCCCTGCCAGGTGGGCGCCAGGCTGATGGCGTCCCAGTCGGTGTCGTCATAGGTATGGGGCAGGAACATCGGCCCGAAAATACAGGCCAGCACGATCAGCGACAGGATGATCAGGCTGACCACGGCCGCGCGGTTGCGGAAAAAGCGGATGCGCGCATCGCGCCACGGGCTGCGGCCTTCAACGGCGGCGTCGTCCAGACGGGTCTCCAGCGCGATCGCCGCTTGCTTCTGTTTGCTTCTCAACATGGGGAATCCTTCGCGGTCACGCGCGTCAATAGCGAATCTTGGGATCGAGGAAGGCGTAAGCCAGGTCGACCAGCAGATTGAGCAGCACGGCAATCACCGTCACCAGCACCACCAGGCCCAGCACCAGCGTGTAGTCGCGGTTGGCCGCGCCGTTGACGATGAGCTTGCCCAGGCCGGGCAGCGAAAAGATGGACTCGGTGACCACGGCGGAGGTGATGGAGGAGATGGTCAGCGGCCCCAGCAGCGTCACCACCGGCATCAAGGCCGGCTTCAATGCGTGGCGGACGATGATGGTGCGCATCGGCAGGCCCTTGGCGCGCGCGGTGCGGATGAAGTTGCTGCCCAGCACCTCAATCAGGCTTCCGCGCATCACCCGGCCTATGGTGGCCACGTTGATGAAGGTCAGCAGCGCCACCGGCAGAATCATGTAGCGCGGATCGAAATCGTTCCAGCCGCCGGACGGCAGCCATTGCAGCGTAACGGCGAAGATCAGCACTAGCACCGGCCCGATGATGAAGGACGGGAAGGCGCTGCCCATATTGCTGATCAGCATCACCAGATAATCCACCACGCTGTTCTGACGCAAGGCGGCGACGATGCCTAGCGCCACGCCTATCACCAACGAGATCAGGATGGCGCTGCCGCCAATGGCCGCCGACACCGGCAACGCCTTGGCCACCAGGTCGTTGACGCTCCAGTCCGAATAACGGAAGGAGGCGCCCAGATCGCCTTGCAGCAGGCTCTTCAGGTAGTACAGATATTGCTGCCACAAGGGCAGGTCGAGATGGTATTTGGCCTGCAAATTGGCCAATACCGCCTCGGAAACTTTGCGCTCCCCGTCAAAGGGGCCGCCAGGGGTCATGTGCAGCAGCAGATAACAGACGGTGATGACGGCCAACACGGTGGGGATCGTCAACAGTACGCGTCGTAAAGTGTAGGACCACATTGCAAATTACTCCGACTCGCCGCGCCCGACGCGAGCCGGCGCGATGCGCGGGCTGCGGACGGACCAACGGCGATTGACACCGACAGTCACGGGCGGGCGCCGTTTGCCACGGCCGCCCGCTCAACACATCGGGGTTGCCCCCGTTTTCAGATCAGAGCCAGACGCGCGACCGCCCGCGCGCCTCCGGTCCCGCGCGGGACTGGAGGCGTTCAGGCGTCGGCGCGGGGCCGGCGATCAATGCTGGATGATGTAGAGATCCTTGCTGCGGTAGCGATCCACCGGGTTCTTCAGCGAGTAGCCGCCCACATACGGTTTCACCAGGCGCGGCAGCGTGTACTGCAACACCGGGATCATCGGGTAGTCGTCCATCACCAGCTTGGTGGCCTGTGTCAGCAATTGGGTGCGCTTGGCCTGATCGGTGCTTTCATTGCCCTGCTTGATCAACTCTTCCGCTTTCTTGTTGCAGTTGAAGTTGTCGTTCTGGGTATTGCCGCACTGAACCAGCGCCAGGAAGGTGGTGGCGTCGTTATAGTCGGCCAGCCAGCCGTTGCGCGCCACCTGGTAGTCGCCGTCGTGGCGTTTCTTCAGGAAGACTTTGAACTCCATGTTTTCCATGGAGGTGTTGAAGCCCAGCTTGCTCTTCCACTCGGAGGCCACGAAGATGGCCATCTTCTTGTGGTAGTCGCTGGTGTTGTAAGACAGCTTGAGCGTGGTGCCCGGCTTCACACCGGCCTGGGCCAGCAGCTTCTTGGCCTCGTCCACGCGCTTGGCCATCGGCCATTGCGCCCAGTCGTAGCTGGTGGGCAGGCCGCCGTGCACGCCCTTGACCATCACGCTGTAGGACGGCAGTTGGCCGTCGCCGGTGATTTTCTTGGCCATCAGATCGCGGTCCACCACCATGGACAGCGCCTTGCGCACGCGCACGTCCTTCAGCAGCGGATCCTTGTTGTTCAGGCTGTAATAGCGCAGGCCCAGGATAGTGGAAGTTTTCAGGTCCTTGGGCATGGAGCTCTTGAGCTTGTCGAAGCTGCCCGGCGGGATCTCATAGGTCATGTCGGTCTGGCCGGACTGATACAGCTTCTGATCCGCGTTCTGGTCTTCGATCGGCAGGAAGCTGACGCGGGTCAGTTGCACGTTCTTGGCGTTCCAGTACTGCGGGTTTTTCTCGATCACCACCTTGCTGTTGACTTGCCAGTCTTTCAGCACGAAGGGGCCGTTGCTGACCATCTTGCCCGGCTTGACCCAGTCTTTGCCGAACTTGTCGATCACCGCCTTGGGCGCGGGGCCCAGTTGGGCGTTGGACATCAGTTCCGGCAGGTAGGACACCGGGAAGGCGGTATCCACTTGCACGGTGTATTTGTCCAGGGCCTTGACGCCGATGGCGGTCACCGGCTTCTTGCCGGCCACGATGGCCTCGCCGTTTTGGAAGAAGATGCCGAAGGTGCCGGCGTAGGGAGCGGCCAGCTTGGGATCCACCAGCCGGCGGATGCCGTAGACGAAATCGTCGGCGGTGACGCCGCTGCCGTCGGACCATTTGGCGTTCTTGCGCAGCTTGAACACCCAGGTAGTGGGCGCGGTCTGTTTCCAGGATTCGGCCACGCCGGGCTGGAGCTTGCCTTCGTTGTCGGTGGCGGTCAGGCCTTCGAACAGGTCATGAGTAATGATGTTGGCGGGCACGCCCTCCACCACCATCGGGTCCAGCGATTCCGGTTCGGAGCCGTTGGAGCGCACCAGTTCCTGCTTGGCGGCCAGTTTGGTGCCCGGCGGCACGATGGCGGCCAGGGCCGCGCCGGAAGTCAAGGCCAACGCCACGGCGGCCGCGATTGTCTGTAGCGATTTCTTATCAGCCATCTCGCCTACTCTCCTAAGTATTGTCGATCCCGTCGATATCGCGGGACGATCAGAATCTTCACTCGATTGTATCCAGAGTGGTTGGCGGCCATTATGCGCTGAGGATTTTGAATACTTCAAGTGCTAAGCACGACGCCACGGCGAGCGATTTAACGTTTTAGTCGCAAATTGACTATCCTTGCCCGCATTAGCTGCCACAGCCTTCTGATTTCGCGATGTTTTTTCACTTTACTCGTCATGGCATTCTAAAAATTATTGGCTCTCATACACATTGCTCATGGCTAGGCAGAATAAGCCTATACAATTAATCCAAAGACATATCAGAGTAATCTAATTTTCTTTTTGGCGGCTTTTTCCAAAATCATTAACGCTTTTGCGCTTGGCGAAAACGGAGGGGCTTGAGTAAGCTCGACCCGACGCATGCCGCGCGCCGCGCCGGCTTCCCGGCCGCAGCCCCAGGCGCCCAGTCCGCGCCGCCAACGCATCTTCCTGATCCGCAAGGCTTATTCAGCCCTATCATTCCAAAGAGCGGACGGAGTCCGGCCCGGTCTTCCGAGCCGCGCGACCGGCGGCGGAGAGACGCCCTGGAACGCGGCCCGTCGCCGGACTAAATGTCCGCGGCAAGCGGCGACGCCGGCATGCGCCGACAGGTATCGATGGGACGACGCCTGGCATCCACACGGCGGGCTAGGCGCCCGCCCCAAGAGCGAGAATAAAAGATGAAGAAACGAGTCGTTGCAAGCGCAGCCGCGCTTGCTCTGGCTGCGGCCAGCCTGGCCGGCTGGTATGGCTCCAGAACAACCGCGGCCGCTGCAAAAACCGCGGCGCGCCCGCCGGTTGCCGTTGGCATCGCCAAAGTGGCGGCGGAGGATCTGCCGATCGAGCTGAACGCCACCGGCAATGTCACCGCCATTGAAAAGGTGGAGGTCAAGCCTCAGGTCTCCGGCGTGGTGGCCAAGGTCCACGTCAAGGAAGGCCAAAACGTGGCTCCGGGCCAATTGCTGTTCACGCTGGACGCGGCGGCGGAAACCGCCCAGTTGAAAAAAGCCCAGGCGCAGACGCTCAGCGATCAGGCCCAACTGAAAAACGCCGAACGCGACCTGGCGCGCAGCCGCGACCTTCTGGCGAAAAACTTCGTCTCGCAAAGCGTGGTGGACGCCAATCAATCCAAAGCAGACGCGCTCAGCGCCACCGTCGCCGCCGACCGCGCCCAAGTGGAAGCGGCGCGGGCGGCGCTGGACTATAAAACGCTGCGGGCATCCATAGGCGGGCGCATCGGCGTCATCAGCGTCTATCCGGGCACCTTGGCGCAGCCGGGCATGGCCGCGCCGATGCTGACCATCACTCGCATTCATCCGATCAACGCCACCTTCACCTTGCCGGAGCGCGAGCTGGGCGCGGTGCGCGCGGCCCAGGCCGCCGGCAAGCTGCTGGTGCGCGCCACGCTGCCGGACAGCGGCGACAGCGTGGACGGCAAGCTAGTCTTCATCGACAGCGCGGTGGACAGCGCCAACGGCACGCTCACGCTGAAAGCCGAGTTTTCCAATCAGGACGGCAAGCTGTGGCCTGGCCAGTTCGTCACCGTCTCGCTCAACGCCGGCCGCTACCAGCAGGCGGCCACCATCCCGGTGGCGGCGCTGCTCACCGGGCCGGAAGGCAAATTCAGCTACGCGGTGCAGGCCGACGGCAGCGTCAAGCGCGCGCCGGTGGAGCTGCTGGCCATTCATAAGGAAAAAGCCGTCGTCAAAGGCCTGCGCGTCGGCGACGCCGTGGTGTCCAACGGCGGCCTCAATCTGCGCCCCGGCGACAAGGTGCGCGCGGCCTCGGCCGGCCCGGCCAGCGGAGGCCAATGATGCAAATCTCCGAGCTCTGCATCCGCCGTCCTGTGATGACGGTGCTGCTGTGCCTGTCCCTGGTGGTGGCCGGCCTGATCGCTTATCAGAAGCTGCCCATCGCCGCGCTGCCCAGCTTCGATACGCCCACCATCAACGTCTCCGCCAGCCTGCCCGGTGCCAGCCCGGACAGCATGGCCTCCTCGGTGGCCGCGCCTCTGGAAAAGCAGTTTTCCACCATTCCCGGCATCTCGGTGATCAGCTCGTCCAGCTCTCTGGGCAGCACCTCCATCACGCTGGAATTCGACAACGACCGCAATATCGACCTGGCGGCGGTGGACGTGCAGGCGGCGCTGCTGCGCGCACAGCGTTCGCTGCCGACGGAAATGACCTCGACCCCGTCCTACCGCAAGGTCAACCCGGCGGATTCGCCGGTGCTGTTGCTAGCGCTCAATTCGCCGTCCATGTCGCTGTCCGACCTCAACGACTACGCCGAGAACTGGATCTCGCCCAATATCGCCACCCTCAAGGGCGTGGCCCAGGTCAACATCTTCGGCCAGAAGCGCTACGCGGTGCGGATCAAGGCCGACCCGGGCAAGCTGGCCTCACGCAATTTGACGCTGGACGACGTGGCCGCCAGCATCCGCGCCGCCAACGTCAACACCCCGGTGGGCACGCTGGAGGGCAAATCGCAACTGATGACGGTGGAAGCCAACCGCCAGCTGCAAAACGCCGCCCAGTTCGCCAAGCTGGTGATCGCCAGCCGCAACGGCCTGCCGGTGAGACTGTCCGACGTGGCCGCGGTGGAAGACAGCGTGGAAAACCTCAAGACCGGCAGTTGGGTCAACGGCGAGCGCTCCATCGTGCTGGCGGTGATGCGTCAGAGCGACGCCAACACCGTGGCCGTGGTGGACGCCATCCGCAAGGAGCTGCCGCAACTGCAGGCGCAATTGCCCGGCTCGGTGCGGCTGAACCTACTCAACGACCGCTCGCAGTCCATCCGCGAAGCCATCCACGACGTCAAGCTGACCCTGTTGCTCACCATCGCGCTGGTGATCATGGTGATCTTCATGTTCCTGCAGCGCATGGCGGCCACGCTGATTCCTGCGCTGTCGCTGCCGATCTCGCTGATCGGCACCATAGGGCTGATGTACTGGCTGGGCTACAGCCTGGACAATATCTCGTTGCTGGGCATCACGCTGGCGGTGGGCCTGGTGGTGGACGACGCCATCGTGATGTTGGAAAACATCGTCCGTTATATCGAAGAGGGCTTGTCCCCGATGGAGGCGGCGCTGAGGGGCTCGCGTGAAATCGCCTTCACCATCGTGTCGATCTCGCTGTCGCTGGTGGCCATCTTCATCCCCATCTTCTTCATGCAGGGCGTGATCGGCCTGCTGTTCCACGAATTCGCCGTGGTGGTGTCGCTGGCGGTGCTGGTGTCGGCGGCGGTGTCGCTAACCCTGATCCCCTTGCTGTCCTCGCGCTTTCTCAGCGCCGACTCGATTGGACACCAAGCCCAGCGCGGCCGGCTGGCCGCAGCGCTGGAGAACGGCTTCGACGCGGTGCTGGCCGGCTATCGCCGCACGCTGGACCTGGCGCTCAAGCATCGCCGCCTGACCCTGGCCGGCGCGCTGTCCACCTTCGTCCTGACCGCATTAATGTTCAACGGCATTCCCAAGGGCTTCTTCCCCACCGAGGACACCGGCCAGATCATGGCCAGCACCGAGGCGGCACAGGACATCTCCTACGACGCCATGCTCAAACTGCAGCAACGCGCCGCCGCCATCACCCAGGCCAACCCCAACGTCGCCTTCGCCACCTCCTCGCTGTCCGGCGGCAACACCGGCCGCATGTTCATCCAGCTCAAACCGCGCGGCGAGCGCGCCAAACTGGACCCGACCATGGAAAGCCTGCGCCGCGACCTGCGAGCGGTGCCGGGGCTCAGCGTCTATCTGAACCCGACGCAGAACCTGCGCCTGGGCGGCCGCCAGAGCAAAAGCCGCTATCAATACACTCTCCAAGGCATACAGGCGGAAAGCCTGAACACCTGGTCCGACAAACTCTTGCAGCGGATGCAGGCCGATCCCATCTTCCGCGACGTCACCAGCGATTCCCAGCTCAAGGGCCTACAAGCCAAGCTGAACATAGACCGCGACAAGGCCAACCTGCTGGGCGTGGACATCCAGAGCATACGCAGCGCGCTGTACAGCGCCTTCGGCGAGCGGCAGATTTCCACCATCTACACCGCCAGCGACAACTATCAGGTGATCCTGCAGGCGGACGACCCGTTCAAGATCAACGAGTTCGACTTCTCGCGGCTGCGCGTGCGCGCCGCCGATGGCCAACTGGTGCCGCTGTCCAGCATCGCCTCGGTGGAGCGCACCGTCGGCCCGATCTCGGTCAACCATCAAGGCCAGTTGCAAGCGGTGACGCTGTCCTTCAACCTGGCGCCCGGCATCCCGCTGAGCCAGGCCGACCAGCACCTGCGCCAGCTCAAAGAGCGCATCGCCCTGCCCGCCTCCATCGCCACCAGCTACAGCGGCGACGCCGCCGCCTTCGAAGAAACCCAGGGCAGCCAAATCCTGCTGCTGGGCATCGCGGTGGCGGTGATCTACGTGCTGCTGGGGGTGCTGTACGAAAGCTATATCCACCCGCTGACCATTCTGTCCGGCCTGCCCTCCGCCGCCATCGGCGCGCTGGGCACGCTGATGCTGTTTGGCCAGGAACTGACCGTCATCGCCAGCATCGGCATCCTGATGTTGATCGGCATCGTCAAAAAGAACGCCATCATGATGATCGACTTCGCGCTGGAAGCGCAGCGCAAGCAGGGCATGTCGCCGGAGCAGGCCATCCACGCCGCCTGTCTGCTGCGTTTCCGGCCCATCATGATGACCACCTTGGCGGCCTTGATGGGCGCTTTGCCCATTGCGCTGGGCCTGGGCGCCGGCGCCGAGTTGCGCCAGCCCCTGGGCCTGGCGGTGGTGGGCGGCCTGGTGTTCTCCCAGGTGGTCACGCTCTACATCACCCCAGTGCTCTATCTGTATTTCGACGCGCTGGCGCAACGCCACGCGGCCTGGCGGGAAAGGCGGCGCGCGCTGCGCGCCTGACGCGAAAAAGCCCGCGCCGGATGTCCGCCGCGGGCCTTTCTGTTTTCAGCGGCCTCAGCCCTGACGCAAACGCTTGATCGCCTCCTCGGCGTCGCGCGGCGCGCGCTTGTCCGGGCAGGCCAGATCGCGCAGCGAACGGCGCAGCTTGTCGTCATGATCAATCTTGCGCCATACCGGCTTGTTGGAGCGGATCCAGTTTTTATCGATGCTGTTGCCGAAGGCGTAGGCGCGATAGCTGCCCTCATTGCACAGCAGGCCCTCGAAGCTCAGGTTTTCCGCGCCGGCCGGGCTCTTCACCCGCACGATCATCCGCACCACCCCGTCCTCGCCCGCACTCAGCGTCTTGGCGTCGACGAAATACTGGTTGACCTGCAGATTATCGGTGCTCACCGCGATCCAATCCGGCTGCGCCGGATACGGCGGCAACTGGTAGTCGCCCTCCTGCCACGGCACATCCGGCGCGAAATCGATGTTCTTCTTGATCTTGTTGTCGGCCAACGCCGGCTGCGCGGCGCACAGGGCCAGCACGATGATGGCGGCAAAGGTCTTCAAATCACTACTCCTCGTTCAGCGCGCCGGAGCCGCGCTTGGCTGGCCCGGACGCAAGGTGAAACGGCGGCGGCCGGTTTCCCTGCCGGCCAGGCCCCAACTTAATTCCGAAAACTGCATGTCGCCGCGCGCCGACACCGTCAGCAGCATGGACGCGCGGGTGCCGTAGTCGCGGCCTTTTATGAAGATGGGCGACAACACCCGCTCCAGCGCGGAACCGATGCGGGTATTGGGCAACTGTCCCAACGGCGCCGGCGTGCCGTCGGACAGGGCGATGAAAGCCTGATCCTCGGTGGGCACGCGCTGAAACTCGCGCAAATATTCCGCCAGCCGCTCGCTCTTGAACCACGGCGTGTCCAGCGTGGCGTTGGACAAGGTGTGGATGCCCGGCGTCACCCGGGCGATCTGGCCGCCGCGGCTGTGGAAATGAAACAGGTCCGAGGCATAGCCGAACAGCAGGTTAAACGGCGCGTAGCGGCCTTGCTCGGCGCGCAGCCAATCGGCGAAGGCGAACGGATCCTCGTCGCCGGCGACGAAGCGCTCCACCAGCTCCCCGCGCGAGCGTTCCGCCTTGACCGGATGGCCGTCGCGGATATTCGTCACCGCGGCGATGCGGCCGCGGCCGTCCACCATCAGCCAACCGCCGCCGGACTCGGCGTCGCGGCCGCCCAGCGTATTCTGATATTGCGGCCACCAATCCAGCGGTTCGGTCGGACGCGCATAGTATTCGTCCCGGTTGGCCAGCAACACCAGTTGGCCCAGTCCGGGGGTCTTGTAGGCAAA
This sequence comes from Chromobacterium haemolyticum, assembly GCF_002081825.1. Classification (GTDB taxonomy): domain Bacteria; phylum Pseudomonadota; class Gammaproteobacteria; order Burkholderiales; family Chromobacteriaceae; genus Chromobacterium; species Chromobacterium fluminis. The sequence goes on from NZ_MUKU01000004.1 coordinate 14,501, forward strand.
AGCGATCACGCACATGATGAAGACCGATTTGAGGATGGCTTGGCGACTCGCGTAAACTTAGGGTTTAGGGAGCAGCCGCGGACAGTTCCGACCAGGCCTGTATTCCGCTCAATGTCCGCCGCGCATCGGCGACGCGGCCTTGAACGGGTTCCAAGCGGCCGGGCTTCTCTCCATTGTAACTGATAAGGCTGAGGAAGCCGGACCATGAATTTCGACAAGACCATAGACCTCTCCGGCCTCAACTGCCCGCTGCCCATCCTGCGCGCCAAGAAGGCGCTGGCGGAAATGGACAGCGGCGCGGTGCTGGAGGTGATCGCCACCGATCCCGGCGCGCCCAAGGACTTCGAAGCCTTCTGCCGCCAAACCGGCAACGCGCTGTTGACCTCGGACACCACGGCGGAAGGCAAATTCCGCATGGTGCTGAAACGGAAATAACCCCGATGGCTCAGAGCCAGTTTACAACCTTGCGAGCAAAGGCGAGACAAGGCGAAAGCGGCTGAAGAAGCGGAATGTACATAGAGTACATGAGGATTCTGAAGACGTACTCGCCGTGTCACTTCTCACGACGCGCAGCAGCTTGTAAACAGGTTCTTTTTGGCCGCCGCCCTTTTCATCGCTACCCGCAGGCAAGACCATGACGCAAACCCTGACCCTGATCCGCCCCGATGACTGGCATCTGCACCTGCGCGACGGCGCGGCGCTGGCCGCCGTATTGCCCGACACCTGTCGTCAGATGGGCCGCGCCATCATCATGCCCAACCTCAAGCCTCCGGTGACCACCGTGGACGCCGCCGCCGCCTACCGCGAGCGCATCCTGGCCGCGCGCCCGTCCGGCAGCCACTTTGAGCCGCTGATGACGCTGTACCTGACCGACAACACCTCGCCGGCGGAAATCCGCAAGGCCAAGGCCAGCGGCTTCGTCCACGCGGTCAAGCTCTACCCGGCCGGCGCCACCACGAATTCCGATTTCGGCGTGTCCGACGTCAACAAGGCCATGCCGGCGCTGGAGGCCATGACCGAAGCCGGCCTGCCGCTGCTGGTGCACGGCGAAGTCACTGATCCGGCCATCGACGTGTTCGACCGCGAAGCGGTGTTCATCGAGCAAGTGTTCCAACCGCTGCTGGCCAAGCTGCCCGCGCTGCGCGTGGTGTTCGAGCACATCACCACCCGCGACGCCGCCGAATACGTGGCCGCCGCGCCGGACAACGTCGCCGCCACCATCACCGCCCACCACCTGCTGATGAACCGCAACGCGCTGTTCGTCGGCGGCATCCGCCCGCATCATTACTGCCTGCCCGTGCTCAAGCGCGAGCTGCACCGCCAGGCGCTGCTCAAGGCCGCCACCAGCGGCTCCGCCAAGTTCTTCCTCGGCACCGACAGCGCGCCGCACGCGCGCCACGCCAAGGAGAGCAGCTGCGGCTGCGCCGGCATGTATACCGCCAACGCCGCCATCGAGCTGTACGCGGAGGCCTTCGAGGCCGCCGGCGCGCTGGACAAGCTGGAAGCCTTCGCCAGCCTCAACGGCCCGGCCTTCTACCGTCTGCCGGTCAACGAGGAGCGCGTGACTCTGGCCAAGCAGATGTGGACCGTGCCAGACGCGTTGCCCTACGACGGCGACGCGCTGGTGCCGCTGCGCGCCGGCGAGAGCATGTCCTGGAAACTGCTGGACTAAAGAGCAATGGCGAACAACACCTGGCCCCAACGCCGGTATGTTGTTCGCCTCGCCGCCTCAATCATCGCGGGTCAGCACTTCCAGCAGCTCGATCTCGAACAAGAGATTGGAATGAGGCTTGATCAGAGCGCCGATCTGGCGCTCGCCGTAAGCCAGGCGCGCCGGTACGTACAGCCGGCGCTTGCCGCCCGCCTTCATGCCCATCAAACCCTGGTCCCAGCCTTTGATCACGCGGCCGGTGCCGATCACGCACTGGAACGGCCGCCCCTTCGCGTAGGACGAATCGAACTCGGTGCCGTCTTCCAGCCAGCCGGTGTACTGCGTGGTGATCAAGGCACCCTTGACCACCTCCTTGCCCGTGCCCTCCACCAGATCGGTGATTTGCAGTTCATCGCTCATCTTGCTTCCTCGCCTTTAATCCGCCGCGGATGATAACGGACTCGCCCCGTCGCGGCGAGCCCGGCTCGCCGACTAGCGCCGTTGTCGCGCGTAAAACTTTTTCTACAAATATATTAATCATTAAATGCAATTCAAATACTACAAGGACAAACTTTCCCATTTGACATACATCATGACAAATCAGTAGGATGCAAACACTTGAGAACGGCTGAGTCGATACAAAATAGCCGTCGGAGAAATAGCAGGAGCCGTCAGGCCAACGCCCGTGAATATATTTCAAGCGTGGCCCGCAGGCCAGGAGCCCCCCCTATGTTGCTGGATTTGCCATGGCAGGACCTGAGCGCCATCTTTGCGGCGGTCACCATTGCTTACGTGATTTTTGGCGTGGCCGGTTTCGGCACCGCCCTGGTCGCCAGCCCCGTGCTGGCCATTTTCATTCCGGTATCCAAGATCGTGCCGTTGCTGGCGCTGATGGACATGTTCGCCGCCTTCAGCAACATCCTGCGCGATGGCCGCAAGGCGGACCTGAGCGAACTGAAGCGGCTGATCCCGCTGATGGTGGCCGGCAGCCTGATCGGCGCCGCCATCCTGCTGAAAACGCGACCGGACGCGCTGCTGCTGGCCTTGGGCGTGTTTGTGGTGGCCTATTCGTTGTATTCGCTCAGCGGCCTCAGCCCCAAGCGGCAGTTCCAGCCACGCGCGGCGGTCCCCTTCGGCCTGGTGGGTGGCGTGTTCAGCGCGCTGTTCGGCAGCGGCGGCTTCATCTACGCCATTTATCTATCCGGCCGCATCGAACAAAAAGAACACCTGCGCATCACCCAGACCACGCTGATTGGCCTGAGCACCCTGACCCGGGTGGTGCTGTTCGCGCTGGCCGGCGTCTATATGGACGCCTCCCTGCTGCTGCTGGCGCTGATTCTGGCGCCGGCCATGTTGTGCGGGGTGTTCGCCGGCCGCCACATCACCCTGCGGCTGACCCGCGAACAATTCATCCGGGTGATCAATACCGTCGTCCTGTTTTCCGGCGTCGTTCTGCTAGGCCGTTACTTCAGCCACTGAGCGGACTCCACTACGCAATACCCGCCGTAGCCATCCGCCGGCCGCGACCGCGCGCGACCACGCCCATGGCGTCGATTCTCTCATCCCTGACGGGAGGGCTCCCTGTCGCCCGCAGTCCGGGAATGTATTTGCTGCTCTTACAACGATGATGAGGAGTGCCAAGTGAATCATGCTGCATTGAACGAAATGATGACGCCGGCGGAGTACCTGGCCAGTCTCAACGACGGCCGCGAGGTCTACATCTACGGCCAGAAGGTGGCGGACGTCAGCCGGCACCCGGCTTTCCGCAACAGCGCCTACTCGATGTCGCGGCTGTACGAGGCGCTGCACCACCCGGACAGCCAGGAGCTGATGACCGACATCGATCCGGAAGGCTACCGCACCCATCGCTATTTCATGCCCAGCCGCTCCTGTGAGGACCTGCTCAAAGCCCGCGACGCCATCGCCCACTGGTCGCGGCTGACTTACGGCTTCATGGGCCGCACCCCGGACTACAAGGCCGGCTTCACCGCCACGCTGAAATCCGACCCCCATCTATACGCGCCCTTCCACGACAACGCGCTGAGCTGGTATCGCCAGAGCGCGCGCAAGGTGCTGTTCCTCAACCATGTGCTGGTGAACCCGCCGGCGGGCCGCGCCCGCGCCGCCTCGGAGATGCGCGATCTTTACCTGCACGTGGAAAAGGAAACCGACGCCGGCATCATCGTGCGCGGCGCCAAGATGGTGGCCACCAGCGCCGCCATCTCCAACGCCACCTTCGTCGCCCAGAACAGCGCCGCCCAATACCAGCCGGGCGGCGAGGAGGACTTCGCGCTCTGCTTCATCCTGCCGATGAACGCGCCCAACCTCAAAATCATCTGCCGCCGCTCCTACGAAGCCGCGGCGCTCAGCCCCTTCGACAACCCGCTGTCCAGCCGCTTCGACGAAAACGACTCGGTGCTGATCTTCGACGGCGTGTTCGTGCCCTGGGAAAACGTGCTGATCTACCGCGACATCGAGCGCGCGCGCAGCTTCTATTCCGCCTCCGGCTTCCTCAACCGCTACCCGCTGCAATCCGGCACCCGGCTGGCGGTGAAGATGGACTTCATCTGCGGCCTGCTGGCCAAGGTGCTGGAGTCCAACGGCAGCGACGGCTTCCGCGGCGTGCGCGCCCGGTTGGCGGATATCGTGGCGCTGCGCAACCTGATGTGGTCGCTGACCGAATCGCTGTGCCACAACCCGGAACCGCGCCGCGACGGCTCGGTGGTGCCGCGGCTGGAAGCCGCCGCCACGGTGCGCTATTTCGGCACCCAGATGATGTCCCAGCTCAAACCGGTGTTCAACACCATACTCGGCGGCTCGCCCATCATGCAGGTGTCCAGCTGGCTGGACCTGGCCAACCCGGAACTCAAGGACCTGATCGGCTGCTACTTCCAGGGCACCGATCAGGAGGCGGTGGACCGGCTCAAACTGATCAAGCTGCTGTGGGACGCGCTGGGCAGCGAGTTCGGCGGCCGCCACGAGCTGTACGAGCACAACTACGCCGGCAACAACGAGCAGGTGCGGCTGGACATGCTGCGCCACTGCGAGAGCAGCGGCGTGCTGGAGCAATGCCGCGCGCTGGTGGACGACTGCATGGCCGACTACACGCCGGACGGCTGGGCGCGTCCGGGCTGGCAGTTCGACGGCGTTTGCCGCGACCGCGTTTGAACCGGACCGGAAAGGAGGCAAGCATGCTGTACGCAGGCAAATGGGACCGCGCCGGTCTGGACTACCAGGCCTTGAAGAACCAATGGCACGTGGTGGCGCGCGCCGACGAAGTCAGCGCCGAACGCCCCAAGGCGGTGCGGCTGCTGGGCGAGGAACTGGTGCTGTGGCGCGACGGCGCCGGCCAGATCCACGCCTGGAAGGACTATTGCGGCCACCGCGGCGCCAAGCTGTCGCTGGGCTGCGTCAAAAAGGGCGAGATCGAATGCCCCTACCACGGCTGGCGCTTTGACGCCGGCGGCCAGTGCACGCGGGTGCCGGCCCACCCGGACCAGGCCACGCCCTCGTCGGCGCGGCTGATCTTCCGTCACCACGCGGCAGAACGCTACGGCCTGATCTGGGCCAGCCTGGACGCGCCGCAGCGGCCGCTGCCGGTGTTCCCGGAATGGGAGGACGACAGTTTCCGCAAAGTCTTCGCCGGCCCCTACCGCTATATGGGCAACGCCTTGCGCTCGGTGGAAAACTTTCTCGACGCTTCGCACTTCCCCTTCGTCCACGCCAATCTCAACGGCGACCCGGACGCGCCGGAACCGCTGCCGGACTATCAGGTGTTCAAGGACGAACACGGGCTGCGCACCTCGGAAATCTCGGTGTTCCAGCCCTACGGCGACCACCGCGGCATCCCGGTCACCGCGCGCTACACCTACTCGGTGTTCAACCCCACCACCGCCTACTTCGTCAAGAAAACCGGCGACACCGAGCGCTTCTGCACTTTCCTCAACGCCACCCCGGTGGACGAGGCCGAGTGCGTGATCTGGCTGATCGTCGCCATCAACTTCGGCGCCGACTTGAGCGAGGAAAAAATCCTCTACCGCCAGGACATGGTGTTCGAGCAGGACCGGCTGATCGTGGAATCGCAGCGCCCGGCGCGGCTGCCGCTGGACATCCAGCAGGAAATGCACGTTCGCAGCGACCGGCTGGGCATCGAATACCGGCGCTGGATCAAGGAACTGGGCCTGCGCGCCGACTCGCCAAACCACGCCGAGCCGCGCGCCGCGGCCTTGCTGAACTGACAGGGAGCAAGCAATGGACGCCTTTGAACCCCGCCGCCTCCAACTGGCCGAGCGCGAATCCAACGCCCGCACCTACGCGCGCGGCATAGATCGCGTGATCAGCCGCGGCGAGTTGGCCCGAGTCTACGACAGCGAAGGCCGCGAATACCTGGACTGCCTGGCCTGCGCCGGCGCGCTGCCGCTGGGCCACAACCACCCCTTCGTCCAACAGCGGGTGACTGCTTTTCTGCAATCCGGCCAGCTGCAGCAGGCGCTGGACATCGCCACCCCAGCCAAGCTCGCCTTCGTCGAACAGCTGTATCAGGCGCTGCCCGCCGGCTTCGCCGAACACGCCAAGGTGCAGTTCTGCGGCCCGTCCGGCTCCGACGCGGTGGAAGCCGCGCTCAAACTGTTCAAGACCGCCACCGGCCGCCGCCCGGTGCTGGCCTTTCAGGGCGCCTACCACGGCATGACCATGGGCGCGCTGGGCATGATGGGCAACCTCGGGCCGAAACAGGCGGTCAGCGGCTACCCGGCGGAAATCCAGTTCCTGCCGTTTCCCTACGCTTACCGCAGCCCCTTCGGCGCCGACGCCGCCGAGACCGAGCGGCTGTCGCTGGCCTATTTGGAAAACCTGCTGTCCGACCCGGAAAGCGGCGTCGGCAAACCGGCCATGCTGCTGGTGGAGCCCATCCAGGGCGAAGGCGGCTGCATCCCGGCCAGCGCGGAATGGCTGCGCGGCCTGCGCGAAATCACCGCGCGCCACGACGTGCCGCTGGTGATGGACGAAGTGCAAACCGGCTTCGGCCGCAGCGGCGACATGTTCGCCCATGAATGGGCCTGCATCGTGCCGGACGCCGTCATCCTGTCCAAGGCGGTGGGCGGCGGCTACCCGCTGGCCCTCGTGGCCTACCACCAAAAATACGACCGCTGGGCCCCAGGCGCCCACGCCGGCACCTTCCGCGGCAATCAGATCGCCCTGGTCAGCGGCGCAGCCACGCTGGAATACCTGCGCCGGCCCGGCGTGCTGGAGCAAGTGCGGGAGTTGGGCCAACTGCTGCGCCAGAGGCTGCAAGCGCTGCAAACGCGCTTCTCCTGCATCGGCGAAGTGCGCGGCCCGCGGCCTGATGCTGGGCGTGGAGCTGATAGACCCCAACGGCACGCCGGACGCACTGGGCCACCCGCCGGCCAACGGCTTGCTGGCCAAGGCGCTCAAGCGCGCCTGCCTGGAACACGGCCTGATCCTGGAGAGCGGCGGCCGTCACGGCGCGGTGATGCGGCTGCTGCCGCCGCTGATCATCAGCGCCGACGACGCGGAAGAAATCGTCCGCCGTTTTGAAACCGCGCTGACCAGCCTGTGGCCCGCCGCCCCGGCCGCCGCGCACGCACCGGCCGCCATGGCCTTCTGAACCTGGAGCGACAGCATGACGCACACCGTACACGACATCATCGGCATCGGCTTCGGCCCCGCCAACATCGCGCTGGCCATCGCGCTGGAAGAACTGGCGCCGCAGCTGTCCGTGCGCTTCCTGGAACGGCGTCCCTCCGCCGTCTGGCAGCCGGGCATGCTGCTGGAAGGCTCGGACATCCAGAACCACCCGCTACGCGACCTGGTCACCCCGCGCAACCCCCGCAGCCGCTACACCTTCACCAACTTCCTGCACGAACACAACCGGCTCTATCAGCACCTGAACCTGCCGCTGCACTACCCGCTGCGGCTGGAATACGCGCAATACGTCAGTTGGGTCGCCGGCTGCTTCCAGCACTTGGTGGAATACCAGCGCGAAGTCATCGACATCCTGCCGGTCAACGACAATGCCGGCGAGCTCAGCCATTACCGCGTGCTGTGCGCCGACGGCCGCGAATACCTGGCGCTCAGCGTGGTGCTGGCGCCGGGCCGCACCCCCAACATCCCGGAACCGTTCCAGCGCGCGCCGGACCCTCGCGTGGTCCACCTCAACCACTACCTGCCGGCGCTGGAACAATTGAAGGCCAAGGGCGGCGGCCGGGTGGCGGTGATAGGCGGCAGCCAGAGCGCGGTGGAAATCCTGCTGCACGCCAGCGCCGAGCCGGCGCTGACGCGCGTGGTCGGCGTCACCCGCAACTTCGGCTACCGTCAGAAAGACACCAGCCCCTTCTCCGACGAGGTCTATTTCCCCGCCTTCGTCGACGCCTTCTTCGCCGCCAGCCCGGAACACAAGGCCAGGCTGCGTCAGGAGCTGGTTTTCACCAATTACTCGGCCGCCGACATCGACGTGCTCAACCAGCTCTACGTCAAACAGTACGCCAATCGGCTGCAGGACAAGAACAGCCTGGCCCTGCTCACCTGCATGGAGACCGAGGCCTGCGAGCCGGGCGCCGACGGCGTCACGCTGCGGCTGCGCCACTTCCTGGGCGGCGACGCGGTGAGCGAAACCGTGGACCTAGTGGTGCTGGCCACCGGCTTCCTCGACCTGGGCCGCGGCCCCAAGCGCGAACCCTGGCCGCGCGTGCTGGAAACGCTGTCGCCGCAGCTGTGCGCCGAGCGCGACACCGTGGACATCGCGCTGGACTACCGCGTGCGGCTGCAAGGCGCGGCCGACCGCGGCGCGCCGCTATACCTGAACGGCCTGTGCGAATCCTCTCACGGCATGGGCGACGCCGGCTCCTTCAGCCTGCTGGCGCTGCGCTCGCAAGCCATCGTGCAATCGCTGACGGAGCGGCTGGAACAAGGATCGCGACATGACGGCGTCCGCGCTTGACGCTCTGCTGAGCGCCGCCACCGGCTGGCAGGCGCGCGCGCCGCGGCTGCTGGCGGCCAAAGCCGACGCGCTGCCGGTCAGTTGCGAACTGGCGGTGATAGGCGCCGGCCTCACCGGGCTGTCGGCGGCGCTGGCCGCCGCCGAGGCCGGCTGCTCGGTGGTGGTGCTGGAAGCCGACACCGTCGGCGGCGGCGCCACCGGCCGCAACTCCGGCTTCGTCGTGCCGGTGCCCGCGCGCTGCGGCCCGTCGGAGCTCCGCGCCTGGCTGGGCCCGCAGGCCGAGAGCTATCTGGCCGGCCTAAGCGAAGCCGCTGCCGAACTGCTGGCGCTGCCGGAAGCCAGCCCGGTCCGCAAAGGCTGGATGCAATTGTTCTCCGCCCCCGGCTCCGCGCAGGCCTCCGCCCTGGCCTGGCGACGGCTGGGCGTGCGCGCCCGCGCGCTGGACGCCGAACAGGCTCAAACCCTGACCGCCGCCGCCGGCTACCACGGCGGCCTGCTGTTCGAGGACGGCGGCCAGATCGACCCGCTGGCGCTGGCGCGCGGCCTGGCCGAACGCTGCCGCCAACGCGGCGTGATCCTGCTGGAACGCTGCCCGGCCAAGCTGGTGGAACGGGAAAGCCGGGACGGCATGCACGTGATCCGCACCCCGCGCGGCAGCCTGCGCGCGGGCCGCGTGCTCATGGCCGGCAACGCCTACAGCCGCGACGGCGTCGCCGCCGTCGCCCGCCACAGCGTGCCGCTGACGCTGGCGCTCGGGCAGTTCGAACTGAGCGCGGAACAACAGGCGCGGGTGCTGCCCGCCGACATCCCCTTTTCCGACAATCGCCGCGATATGTGGTTTTTCCGCAAAATGCCGGAAGGCCAATTGCTGACCGGCCTGTTCGCGCTGAGGCCAGACGCCGAAGCGGAGCAGTACGCCGCCGCCTTGCGCCAGCGCGTCCGCGCCGTCTTCGGCCTGGAGCTCGACGCCGCCCCGCGGCTATGGGCCGGACAAGTCGGCCTCACCCCGTCCGGCCTGCCCAGCCTGCGGCGCGTCGGCGACGGCGTCCTGGCCTGGACCGGCTGCAACGGCCGCGGTCTGGCGCTCTCCTTCATGCTGGGCCGAACCCTGGCGCGCCAACTGATAGGCGCCGGCCCGGCCCTATTGCCATTCAATCCGCGTCCGCTGCGCGGCCGCGCGCTGCTAAAGTGGATGGCCGAAGCGCTCATCGCCCACGACCGGCGCCGGCGCGCCCGGCTCACGCCGGCCGAACCTCGCTCGCCAAAGGAAGCTACCCCGTGAGTTCATGCGCTTTCCATTACCAGGAATACTGCTGTAGCCGCCCCGAGCTGATCGACCGGATGATCGCCCGCTACCCGCTGGCGCTGATCAGCAGCGAACACCAGGGCCAGCCGCACGCCAGCCACATCCCGCTGTTCCGCGTCGCCGACCGCAGCCTGTTCGGCCACGTAGACCGCCGCAACCCCCAATTCCAGGGCCGCGGCCGCTTTCCCGCGCGCTTGGTGTTCATGGGGCCGCAAAGCTATATCCCGCCGGAGGCCTACCGCAGCCGCTTGCTGCCCACCTGGAATTACATTGCGGTGCACATGGACGTCGAGATCGAAATCCTCGACGACCTCGAATCGGCCCGCCGCGCGCTGCGCGACACCTGCGAGCGGCTGCAGCCGCCCCAGGCGCCGTTCCAGTACGCCGCCGCCGATCCCCGAGTCATCGCCAACGCGCCGCACATCCTCGGCCTGCGCGTTCATGTGCTGCGCGAGGAAGGCCGCTTCAAACTCTCGCAAGACAAGAAACCGGAGGATCAGCAAGCGGCGCTGGATCATCTGCTGCGTCGCGACGAAGCCGGAGAGCGCGCGCTCTTGGAGGAGCTGCTGCGATTTGCCGAAACCGCGGAGCCCGCGCATGGCTGAACCCTCCGAGCTGGCTCAGCGCTTCATCGATCAAGGCATCGCGCTTGACCCCGGCCAGCGCCGCGCCGCCGACGCGCTGGGCGCGCTGCGCCTCCAAACGCGGACCGCCCCCGCCTGGCCGCTGCGCCGGCCGGCGCCGCAAACCGGCGCCTATCTATGGGGCGAACCCGGCCGCGGCAAAACCATGCTGATGGACGGCCTGTTCGCCTTGTCCACCACGCCGGCGCAACGCATCCACTACCACCAGTTCCTGCGCGACCTGCACCGCGGCCTGGCCCAGGCCGGCGGCGAGCAAGCCAACTACCTGCCCGCGCTGGCGCGGCGCGTGGCCGCCCAAAGCCGCTTGTTCTGCCTGGACGAATTCCATCTGCACGACATCGCCGACGCCATCCTGATGGAGCGCTTCCTGACCGTGCTGCTGGAAGAACGGGTACTGGTGATCCTGACCTCCAATTACGCGCCGGAGCAACTGCTGCCGGACCCGCAACTGCACCGCTACGCGCTGCGGGTCATCGCGCTGATCCAGCGCCACATGCAGGTGCTGCACCTGGACGGCGACCGCGACTACCGCTACCGCGAAGCCGCCGCCGGCGAACACTATCTGCACCCTTGCGGCGCGGACGCCGAACAACGCCTGCGCCGCCGGTTGCAAGAGCAGGGCAGGACCGTCGGCCCCGCCGCCGCCGTCTCGCTGTCCGGCCGGCCGCTGTCCGCGCGGGCGCAAAGCCCGGACTGCGTCTGGTTCGACTTCGAAGCCCTCTGCCTGGGCCCGCGCTCGCATCTGGATTACCTGGAGATGTCGGAACGCTGGCACACTGTCGTCGTCTCCGACATTGCCCAGGCCCAGTTGAACAAGGCGGACGGCCTGCGCCGCTTCATCTGGCTGGTGGACGTGCTCTACGACCGCCGCCAGCGTCTATTGCTGATTTCAGAACGCCCTATCGAAACCATGCTGCGCGAAGCCACGCTGTCGGCGGACACCCACCGCACACTGAGCCGGCTCGCCGAAATGCAATCCGCCTCCTTCGCCGCCGCCGCCGCCATCGAAATGAGCCCGCTATGCCAATAGTCAGAATCGAAGACGCCGCCACTCGCACGCCGGCCCAACGCCAAGCCATCGTCCACTGCGTCTACGACGCGCTGCGCGCCGTGTTCGGCGTCAGCGACGAAGAGCTGCAGGCGCGCTACCAGCGCTTCGCGCCGGAAGATCTGCTGCCGCCGGGCGGCGACCCGGACTACCTGCACATCGAGATCACCGTCTTCGCCGGCCGCAAACCGGAGACCAAGAAAAAACTCTACGCCAAGCTGGCCGCCGACCTGGCCGCGCTGCTGGACATCCCACCCGCCTCGGTGCTGATCCTGCTGCGCGAAGAGCCGGCCGAAAACTGGGGCATGCGCGGCGGCCAGTCCGCCAGCGACATCGACTTCGGCTACGCCATCGCCGTCTGATGAGCCAGGACCCGCAGGCCCTGCGCCAGACCCTGGGCAGCTTCGCCACCGGCGCCGCCGTCGCCTCGGGACTAGAGCCTCAAGCAAGAGCGAGACAAGGCGAAAACGCGCGCAAGCGCGCACCGTTCACGCAGGAACGCCACGGCGCGCCGCTGATCGGCGCGGCCAGTACCATCAAACCCATCCCCTAGCCACTCTGGAACCGCAAACATGACGCAAAACAGCAAACACGTCCTGCGCAGCCTGATAGCAAGCCGCTCCGGCCTGCTGGTGCCCGGCGCCTACAACGCGCTGAGCGCTCGCATCGTTGAAGACCTCGGCTTCGGCGCGCTTTACCTGACCGGCGCCGGCCTGACCAATATGCAGCTGGGCCTGCCCGATCTGGGCTTCGTCGGCCTGAAAGAAGTGGCGGACCAGGTGTCCGCAATCCGCGACGCAGTGTCCATCCCCGTCATCGTCGACGCCGACACCGGCTTCGGCAACGCGCTCAATGTGCGCCGCGCCGTGCGCGTGCTCGAACGCGCCGGCGCCGACGCCATCCAGTTGGAGGATCAGGTACTTCCCAAGAAATGCGGCCATTTCGCCGGCCAGAACCTGATCAGCGCCGCCGAGATGTGCGGCAAGCTGCAGGCGGCCGCGGACGCGCGCCAGGATGAAAACCTGCTGATCATCGCCCGCACCGACGCCTGCGCGGTGGACGGCATAGACGCCGCCATCGAACGCGCCGGCCGCTACGCCGAGGCCGGCGCCGACGTGCTGTTCATCGAAGCGGTTCGCGAACTGGACGATATCCGCCGCCTGCCGGCGCTGTTCGACCGCCCCCTGCTGATGAATATCGTCATCGGCGGCAAAACCCCGGCGCTGAGCGCCGCCGACCTGAAGGAACTGGGCTACGGCCTGGTGCTTTACGCCAACGCCGCGCTGCAAGGCGCGGTGCTGGGCATGCAGCGAGCGCTGGGCTCGCTGGCCCGCAACGGCATCCTGCAGGAAGATCCGCAACTGGTGACCCCGTTCGCCGAACGTCAGCGCCTGGTCAACAAGCCGCTCTACGACGAACTGGACGCGCGCTACGGCGCGGCCGGGCGGTATTGAACGCGGGCAGGCCGCGACGAAGGGCGACCCGCCCTTCTATTTGATTTCGTCTTTGATGAAATACAGCTCGTGGTCCGATTTCAAACCCAGCTTCTTGATTGCGGCCTGCTTTTGCCCGCTGATGGTCTTGATGCTTTTCGAAAATTTATCGGCGATTTCGCTGACCGTCATCCCGTCCAAAAAGCAACGCAGCACCTCCATCTCCCGCGGCGACAAAGCGGACAGGCGGACCACCCGGTCCATCGCGTCCGGCGCATGCGTGGAACTGTCGGCCGGCACGCTGTCCGCCTGCTGGGCCTGCGCCAGTTCCAAGGCCATTTCCGCCGTCAGATAGACGCGCCCGGTGACCGCCACCCGGACCGCCCTCACCAGTTCGTCCAGGTCCTGCTGCTTGCCGACAAAACCGCGCGCGCCGGCCCTCAAGGCCAAGGACACCGTGGCGGTGTTGTAATAAGAGGACATGATCAAGATCGCCACCTCAGGAAAACGCGCGCGGATGGCGCGGATGAGGTTCAAACCATCCATGTCCTGAGGCTGCAAGGCATAATCCAGTACCAGCACATCCGGCCTGTCATGGTTCAACGCCGCCAGAAAAGAGCGGCTGTCGCCAAAACAGCCCGCCAAGACGATATCGCTCTCCTGCGACAATCTAAAGCCCAAGCCCTGCCTGACCACCTCATGATCATCCAACAACATCACGTTGATTTTTCTTTTCTTCATTCCCCCTCCATGGCAATAAAAATCATTTCAGCATCAATTAAAACGTCCGCCCTTTTAAAAATACACTCAAACACAGCATGCGCAATCTTCGCGCCGCGGCTACGTCGATCTCCATTCCTTCAAAACTCGGCACAACATTTCAAGCACCACCCTTTATAAATGGCAAAACATGGCAAAACGATGGACTCTTGGCAACAAACGTCATGAAAAATAACAATCAGGCAAAATGGGTATTTTTCAAAAAACAAAAAAGACAAATCCATACCCGCTTGCACATCTGTTTCTCAAAAAACTAAATGCCTCGACAAATTCTCGCCAACAAGATCACTTTCACGTCTATGGCGTTCGCTAAAACCTGCTGGCAATCTGCTACGCGTCGACAATACCGCGTTAAAAACCGCATCTGAATCTCCATGCGCCGCAATGACACTCCGCTTTCTCAGCCGTTTTGCCCTATCTCGCGTGATCACAAACACGCTCTTAACGCTTATTTACCAGGTAGACTAACCGTATTGTAATCCATTGTTTTCGAGAGCGCCGCATCGCCAAAATGGCCAGACCGACTATAATGTCCAAGCAAACACATTCAATATGGCGGTCGCATGGCAAAAAATTCAGCTAAACGATTTAATCTACCCTTTATCGCCACGATTCTGCGCCATGTCATTAATACTACGCTCTATGCCATCACGGGGCCGGCGCTGCTTATTTTCTGTTTGTACGCTTCCAGCGCGACCAGCCAGGCGAAATCACCTCCCTATACCGCGGAAGAAGCCGCCTGGATCAAACAACACTCCACCATATACTATTCCATCGATCCTTACTGGCCATTGGAATACATTGAAAACGGCAGTCACAAGGGACTGAGTTGCGCCTACCTGAAAGCTATTGCCAAGAAGAGCGGCCTGCGATTTCAATTAGTCTCGACGAAAAACACTCAGGACATGATAGGTAAATTGAAAAGCGGCCAGATCTATCTGGCCACTATGGGCGCGACGCAGCTGATTCCCAAGGAATACGGCATCCCGCTGCTGAATAGCCAGCCCTATGCCTCCACCGCCACCATCATCATCACCAAAGCCGGCGCCGAGGGCTTGTTCAATCCGTCCCAATTGGAGCACAAAGCCGTAGCGGTCAAGGGAGGGGGCGGCTACGAGCAGTATCTGCGCGCGCACTACCCGTATTTGAAGTTGGTGCTGATCAACGACCCAGTGGCGGCTTTGAAAGCCGTCGCAGACGACAAGGTGTTCGCCGCCATCGGCGCGGAGATCGTCTTTCGCCCGGTGCTGCAAGGGCGCTTCCCCAAAACGCTGCAAATCTCCGGCACCATGCCGGAAATGTTCACCGGCCTGAACATCAAAGTGGCGCAGCAATACCCGGAGCTGCGCTCCATCATCGATAAAGCCCTATTGCAACTCAGCCCATCCGAAACCGACGAGATTTTTGACGATTGGGTAGCCGACATCGACTTCGGCAAACCCTCCATGCATCAGATCAGCCGCTACTACCTGCCGGAAATCCTGCTGGTGCTCTGCGTGCTGTCGGTCATGCTCTTCCTGTTCACGCAGGCACGTTGGGCCAAGCGCCGGGCCGTGGCCAGCGAAGAGGCGAAATCGAAATTCATCGCCATGATGAGCCACGAAATCAGGACGCCGATGAATGCGATTCTCGCCGCTATCGAACTCTTGCAACAAACCCGGCAAAGCAGGCAGCAACAAGAGCTCGCCGCGCTGGCCGGCTCCTCCGCCCTCAACCTGCTGGAACTGCTGGACGATGTGCTGGACACCGCCAAGCTGGAAGCGCGGCACTTGGCGCTGGAAAAACTGCCCACCGATCTGCTGGAGCTGGCCAGAGGAATCAGCGACAGCCAGCGCCTGAGCGCCAGCCGCAAAGGGCTGGCACTGACCCTGGCGGCGGACGGACTGGAAAACCGCCTGTTGATTCTGGATCCGATGCGCATGCGTCAGATCATGACCAATCTGCTCTCCAACGCCATCAAATTCACCGATCGCGGCGAGGTGACGCTCTTGATGCAATTCAATCTGCAAAGCGCGAAATCCGGGAAGCTCCTGGTCACCGTGCGCGATACTGGCGTCGGCATCGCCAAGGCTCAACAGGAAAAACTCTTCCGCGCCTATAGCCAGGCGGAGCGCTCCACCAGCCGCCGCTACGGCGGCAGCGGCCTGGGCCTGAGCATCTGCAAACAGCTGATCGAACTGATGGGCGGCAGCATTCTGCTGGAAAGCGCCGAGGGCAAAGGCACCGCCATCAGCTTTGTCCTGCACGTCGATATTGCGGAGCCCGACGCCGCCGACGCGACGGCACTCCCCTCCCGTTCCGCGCCCGACGCCTTGCCGTCTCATCGGCTGCTGGTGGTGGAGGACATGGAGATGAATCAGCAGGCCATCCGTCGGCAGCTCGCGCAACTGGGCTGTGTCGCCATCATCGCGGAAGACGGCCAAACCGCCTTGCAGCGGCTGCGACAAGGCGAAACCTTCGCGATGATCCTGATGGACTGCAATCTGCCCGGCATCGACGGCTACGAAACCGCCAGACGGATCCGGCAGTTGGAGTCGGAACGGGACCTGCCCTTCACCCCCATCATCGCCGTCTCCGCGATCAGCGACCTGGCGCACAAGAACCGCTGCATCGCCAGCGGCATGGACGGCATGCTGTCCAAGCCGCTCAGCTTGCAGGATCTTGAGGACATTTTACGTCTGTGGTTCATGACGGAAGACATCGCGCCGACACCGCTGCCCTTGCCCGCTTCGGCGCTGGACCTTGCCCGGCTGTATAGTCAGAGCGCGCAGCGGGATTTGCTCCAGTTCCGGCAAGCCGTCGCCGACCAACTGCCAGAAATCATGCTCCACCACGTGCACCGGCTCAAGGGCGGCGCGTTGACGGTGGGCGCGGAGCCTTTGACGCGGCTGGCCGCCTGGATGGAACAAACGCTGCAAGCGGAAGACGAACCTCCTAGCGAGGAGGCATTGCTGGCCTGGCATCGTGAATTCGAGCAGGCGCTGGCGCAATGGCAAAGCCGGGACGCCTCCGCCGGCGGCGACTGAGCCGGAACGCAGCGTCTAGAAGCAGTTTTCAACGCCGTATCGCCGACACGCAGCAGATCGTAAACAGGTTATTAGAACCAGTTCACGATCTTTTGTCTGTGCTTTGAAACACGGTTTGGTGCACAGGAAGCCGCGTATCCGACGCGCCCCGGGTCCCTTCAAGCCTGCCGTCGGGTGGCAGGCCCGAGGTCTTAAGCGGCGGCCTGTTCGAGCAGCGCGACGTTAGCGCGCTGCGAGTTCAGCCGCGCCTCGCGGCCTGACGGGACCCGGCGGGAAGCCGCAGGCCAGGCTTGCAGGGCGGCCTTTGGGGTGAAGGGGAATTTGGCCGAGCAAATTCCCCTTCCTGCCCGCCGGGCAGCCCCGGCAATCAAAATCATCATCCGCACAGCGGATTCAATGCCTTGCCTTGAGCGACATCCTCGGTCTGAAAAGATCGTAAACAGGCTCTTAGCCCTGCCGGCCTGCGCACTGATCCAACACCACCCGAATCTCATCCCCCAGGCCCACCCGCACCAGCGAGCGTCCCGTCAGCGGCGCCAACCGCGCCGCGCTACCCGGCGCCTGTATCTTGGTGCTGCCGGCTTTGCCGCCGCAGGCCTCGTCCTGCAACAGCCAGAAAGCCGCGTTGCCGGTATTGCGCAGAACGCCGCCTTCCAAATGGAAATCCAGATAGGCCGCGCGCGGCCGGACAATCAACACGCTTCCCAACGAGACCGGGTAATCCGTCCATGCCCCGGTTCCGCGCACGTTCCGCGCGGCGGCGGCCGTCGCCTCCTCCTCCACGAGCAAGCGGTAATAGCGTTCCCGCGTCTCCATCGCCGCGCCGCGATAGCGCAGCTTGATCGCGCCGCTGGCCCCGGCTCGCAGCGTCAGCCTCGCCGGCGCCACGGTCAGCGCCACGGTGGAGGCGTCTTCCGCCTCTGCGGCGGCGCCCCCCAGGCTGGCCAGCGGTCGCAAGCCAATACGGTAGCGGTGCGGTTGGCGGGAATCGTTCTTCAACTCAACGCTCATTTCATTGTTGTCCGCATCCAGTTCGATCACCGGCGCCATCTGCAAGGACCAGGCCGACATGGCCGGCAAAGCGCACAGCCACGCCAGCAAGGCCTTTCGTATACTCATAACCATCTTTGTTTCCTTCCGCCGATGCGCCGGACCATGACGGCCGCGCGCATCCGCCTGCTTATTTGGCCAGTTCCAGGCTCATCTCCACCCGCACCGCGCCCGCGCCGAGCGCTCGGCCGTACCACGGCGCGCCCTGCATCGTCTGCAACGACACCGGGTCATCCAACGGGAACAAGACGCTGAACGGCAGCTTGCGCTTCTCCAACCCCTGGGCGGGATCGCTGCCGTCGTCCAGCCAGGCCCCCGCGCTCAGATCGTGTTGCACCGTGCCGGAACAATTGTCCGCTTCGAGCCGGCTGCCGCCGCCGGCGGCGTCGAACGCGACCCAGGCCGGGAACAGCACGCCCTGCCGCTCATCGTCCTTCAAGGCGAAGCGGCACATCCCTTCCCGCTGGCTGGCGCCGTGCTGGTTGTCCAGCGACAGCACCGCCTTGACCGCGCCCAGGCTGCGTTGGCTCAAATAGCGCCGCGCCGCGCCGCGTTCCAATGTGCCCGACGGCGGCAAATTGGCCATTTGCGCGCTCACCAGATAATCCAGCCGGATCCGGCCATTGGGCTCGCCCACCCGGCCGCCGCCATGATTCGAACCCTCGCTGGCCGGCAGCACCGAAACGCTGGGCTTGGGCTGATAGATCCGGCCCACGGCGAACCTGGCCTCGGCGGGCGGCTCCGCGCCCGGCTTGCTTTCGCTCAAGACCGCGCCCAGCTCCAGCGCGCGCGTATTGCGCCGGCTATCGTCAAAGCCCTGAGTCGGCACCTCCACCACCAGGGTATCGCTGCCCTGCGGCTGGATCACCGCGCCCCAGTCGCCGGTATTCAGCGCGGAAGTCAGCACCTTGTCCCCATCCTTCACCGTCACCCTGCCACCTTGATAACCATCGTCCGCGGCTTCGCCATCCTGCGGCCGGGTCCGCAGCCACAAGGTCAGCGCCTGGGGCGCCGGCGCGTTCAAGCGCAGTCGGTAGCGCAGCGGCGTGTTGACCACCACATCGCCGCTGGACTCCAGCGACTCCAGCGCCCAGTTCGGCACAATGGAAAAATCCTTGTCCAGGGTCTTGTCCCCCTCCAGACTGACCGCGATATGGTAGGCGTCGCGGCTGCCGCTGACCGATTTGGCCTTGATGTCCAGCGCCAGCGACACCCGGTCGCCCTTGGCGGGCTGGAAAGAGAACACGCAATCCTTGTCGCACTGGGGCTTGATCTCGCCGTCAGCAGTCCGCAGCCTGGGTGTCTCCAGCCCCCAAGGCACACCCTTGCCCGCCACGGTGACAGTCAGATCGTGGCCGCCGAGGGACACCCCTTTGGTGAAAATCTTGTATTTCAAATCGTCCCCAACCCGGCCTTCTTCCGGGCCATCGATGGAGACCAGCTTCAGCTCCTCCGTGACGGCATTCACCGCGGCATAAGACCAGCCGGAATAGTTGTATTCGCAGGAAACGGTTTTAAGGCCTGGATTGCCCCCGGTCTGGGTTCGGAGCTTGAATCTCACCGGGAACGGATGCTGGGCGGGAAGAATGTGCAAGGTTTGGCGTCCCTTCAAAGGCAACATGCCAATATATTGGCCATTATTATCTCTAAGCTCGACGGCGTCGGGATCGCCAAACAGCTGGTCGGTAAGGTGCAGATCACACTCCAACTTGTGGTCATTCATCCCTGCGCCAGGCCCATCGATGATATCGATAGCAAACTCGACCTCGGTCTTCAAAGCCGTGCTCACCATATCCGGGTTGACGCTGACATTCGTGATCCTCGCTTCATTCTTCTCAAACCAGCGGAACCAGTCCGGTGGTTTTTGACCGTTGAAACTCACATCGACACTCTTGGTGTTGGCGTTTTGATCGATGGTGCAGCCTGGCTTGCCAAAGCAGGCATGCTTGAACTCGAAGTTCAGCGCCTGGGTGCCCACCGGCAGCATCAAGGGCTCAAGCAGATTGATGTCTTTTTCGCCTAGAATCGCCGGCGAAAACCGCACATGCGCTTTTTTCTCCAACACCGAGTCGCTGACGTCGCCGAAGCGGATCTCGTCCGGACCGCCCGCCACCACCTGCTCATTCAACACCAGCGTAATCGACGCCGGCACCGTCTTCATCACCCCCTCGTGGCGGGTGCCAAAAACGAAACCCACCTCGCCGCCCCGCTGCGTCGGCTGGGGCACCTCCAGTGGCAGCGTCAGAACATCGTCGCGCTCCCCGGAGTAAAACACCGCCTCCATCGCCTCTGCTCGGCGGCCGCGGCCGGCCGGCGGCAAAAACAACTCCACCGCCTTGGCGCCGGCGAACTGCGCCACCTCCACGCTCTCGCCCAGCCGATGCCAAGGCTGCGTTCCCACCCGGAAGCGCGCCTTGGGCAGCGCTTGCCGACTGCGAATGCTGAAGCGGACAGCGCCGCCGCTCTTGGCCTGGGACTCGCCCTCCACCGAGCGCAGCGCGCAGACCCGTCCCTCGATCCCGTCCACCGTCTCCGGACGACAGCCGGACAACGGCGGCCCCAGCCTCAAGGCCGCGCTTTTTTCCGCCTGCGCCCGCACCGTCACCGGCTGACCGCCGCGCTCCGCCTCCAGCGTCAGCAACTGCCGGCCGCCCAAGGGCTGGCGCAGCCATTCGGCAAAGGCGCGCTCATTGAACACCGGGTGGACTTGTCCCGTTTGCCGCATCGCGCGGCCAAGGCTGACCCGCCCCTCGCGATCGGAGAAACCGGCGATGAAGGCCAGCGGCAGCGCCTGTTTGGCTTGCAGCTCGCCGCCGCGCGCGCTAGCCGTCCCCGCGTCCACATACCAGGTGGCGGCGCGCTGGCCCGCCCGCGGCCGCCGCGCACCGTATAGGCTTTGTCCGGGTTCGGCTTGCAAGGTAGTGAGGTAGTGCTGCTGGCTGGGCTGATCCTCTATCGTCAGCAGCTTGAGCGAGCCGACGCCGGCGACCGGCGTCGGCAAATAGCTTTGCGGCAGGCTCAGCGGGAAGCGATCTCCCTGCTGCTGGCGGCCGCTGGAATAGAAATAGGCGTCCACCAGGGTGGACAAAGGCTGCCCCCCGACGGGCGCCGACGCCCCGCGCAGCAAGCCGTCGGCGGCCGGCAAAAACAACTCCAGCCGACTGGCGCCGGCCAACTCGGCCACCGCCACGCTTTCGCCCAAGTTATGCCATGGCCCGCCCGCGCGAAAACGGCCTCCCGGCAGCGGGCGCTTGGCGCGGACCAGCAGACGGATATCGCCGCCCGCCCGGCTCCGCATCTCCAGCCGGCGCAGCACGCAGCGCTGGCCAGCCACGCCGTCCACCAAGTCCGGCCGGCATGCTGTTTCTACCGGCGCGGCCAACGTCAGCCTGGCCTGCTGGCTCGCATTCACTTGATAGGCCACCGTCTCCCCGCCGCTGCGCAGGCCTTCCACCGTCAGCCGCCGCTGCCCGCCCAAGGGCTGATGCAGCAAAACGGCGAACGCGCTCTCGCTGAACACCGGATTGAGAAAAGGCGCCGCGGCGCTGACCCCGCTCTGTATCTGGCCCTGCGCGTCGGCAAAACCGGCGAAGCCGCCGATGGGGCTGGCATGGCCCAGTTGTTGCAGCGCGAACAAGGGCGGCCGCGCGCCGCTTTCCAGATACCAAGCGGCGGCGCGGCTGCCGTTTTGCGGATGGCGCTCGCCATAAATGGCCTGGTCCTGGCTGCCGTTGACGGTGGTGACGTACTGGCGGCCGCTGGACTGATCATCGATCAGCAGCAGGCCCAGCCGCGAATAGCGCTTATGCACGAACGGCCGCTCCCCGCCCATCGCTGGCAGTTGCAGATTGAAGCGGTCGCCGTTGAACAAACGCGAGCGCGAGTAAAAACCGGCCTCCACCAAGGTGTCCAGACGGATTTTGGGATGCGCCGCGATAAACGCCTGGCGCTGCTCCGCCGGCGGCGGCACAAAAAAGACCTCCACCGTCCTGGCGCGGGCGAAAGCGGCGATGGGCACGCTGTCGTTGATATGGCGCCACTCGCCGCCCACCCTGAAGCGGGCCTTGGGCGTTTCCACCATTTTGGCGCGCACGGTGAACATCAGATCGCCGCCGCTGCTGGCATTGCTTTGACCCGCAATGGTTCGCAACACGCACAGCTTGCCGGCGGCGCCCTCCACCGTTTCATTGCGGCAGCTATTGACCGGCGCGGGATTGAGGATCAGGTGAGCGCGCTTGCTCACCTGCGTGACGAAGCGGCGCTCGTCGCCGCCGGCCAGCGTTTCCACGAAAGACAACTCGCGCGACGCGCCGGGCGCTGCCTTCGCGATGGTGTCAAACGCCAGCTCGCTCAGCACCGGGTTGACCTGACGGCCCTGCGCCGGCCGAAAGACGTCCCCGCTCAGGCCAACGGCCGCGCCATGCGCATCCGCCATGCCGCGAAAAGCCGGCAAGGGCTGCAACTGGCTGATTTCCCGCACCTGGGCATCCGACTTGTGCGTATACCAGGTGGCGACTTTCTTGGCGCCGCCTCGTGGCGCGCGCGCGCCGAAAATGGCCTGAGGCTGGCTGCCGGGCAGGATGCCGCCGCTGCTGCCCAAGGTGCTCAGGTACTGCGTGCCGGCCAGCCGGTCTTCAATCAGGATCACATCCTGCTGGCTGCGCCATTCCTGCCGGCCCAAGGACGCCGGCGGCTGCGCCGGAATCGGCGCCGGCCGCATGCCGATCACCGGCAGGAGCGGAAGCCGCGGCACGCTGGCCGGCGACATCTGCGCCAATCCCGCGCCGATGCCGGCCATCAATATCAGGGGGGAAATCCATGGTTTCATTTTGATCCGTCTATCCTGCTGGAATAGGGGTAAAAGCCTGTGCAAAGTCTCGCGATCAAGCCGGTTCAGCCTTCGTCTTCGCGCAAGGGCGCGTAGACCCGCTGCGGGTCCCGGCCATAGACAATCTTGCCCAGCCAGGCGGTGGCGCCGGCGTGCTTCAAGTCCAGGCTGACCCGGAAACGTTCCGCCGCGTCGGGCTCCACGCTGACCTCCGGATGGTGCTGGTCCACGTCGATGGCGAAGTTGCCCTGCTCGTCGGTCTGAGCCTGGCCGATATGATTGCGCACCGTGACATGCCGCAGCGGGCTCCCGTCGGCGGCGGCCAGCTGGCCGAACACCGTCACCATCTGTTTGACCTTGGGCGTCACCCGCACCACATTGCCCGGATAGAGCGTGTATTCGTGGTCCGTCTCGGAAACGTCGTAGCTGGCCTTGCCGCTTTCCGCGTCGCGCACATAGAAGTGGTAAGTGTTGTAGGCCGGCAGCGCGATCCAGTTGCGGCCCTGGCGCAAGCCGTAAGTCTGCTCGTTCAGCACCGCCTCCAGCGCGCCGTCCGGCGTCTCCGGCACATCAACGACGATGCCGGCCTCGTCCTGCCCGCCGCCAGCGGCGAGGGCCCCGGCGCCCCAGGCCAGGCCGCCCTGCATATTGACGCTGGCGCTGCGACTGTCCTGCTCGGCGTCCACGGACACATTGCCCTGGCCATAACGGCCGTTGAAACCGACATAGGCGCCGAAGCTGGAGGATTGGCCCTCGGCCCCCTCCCGGCTGATGCTGGCATTGACGCCGGCATCGTCGATCACACTGTCTTCAAACGATTTGCTGGCCGATAGGTCCAGAGTGTCGCCGCCGTCCCGATGCGACATGCCCACGCTGAAATTCCCGTCGATGGCCAGGTTGAAGGTCATCATCGCGTAGTACTGCTGATCCCTCGTCTTGCCGTTCAGGTTGCGGCTGGCGCCAAGCTGCAGTTGGGCGCTGCCCCATTTGCCGTTGTACATCTGCCGCGAATAATCGCTGCGCATGTATCGGTAGCCGGTACCCAAACCCCTGTCGTGGCTGAGATTGAGCGAGCCGGCGTCGACGCCCCAGCCGCGCAAATTGAAGTTGGCGCCCACGGAGTCGTAATCCCGGGCGTAGAAATTCAGCCGCCGGCCCTGCTCGCCGCGCTCGCTGGTCAGCCACACCCCGCCGATACCGCGGGGCAGCGCCAGATTGAGCGTACCCACTCGCCGCCGGGTGCCGTCGCTGGCGAACAGGTTTTGCAGGCTGGCGCGCACCGCGTCGGACAACTGCCAGGAGGCGAAGCCTTCTTCCACCGTGGTCTTGTCGTTCTGATACAGCGTCAGATTCCAGTCCATCCCATGCCAGAGCGCGCCCACTGACAGGCCGAACAAGGAGCGGTAAGCTCCGCCCTCGTCCGCCTGAGCGCCATTGCCCTCGTAGCGGGACATCGCCTCGCTGGCGCCGCCCCAGACCTGCCAATTCAAACCGTCGCGCAGGCTGGAGCCGCCCACCGGCTTGTTGACGCGATACACGCGGCGGCTCTGCACCTGGCCCGCGATCAGGACTTCAACCTCCACATCGTAGACACCGGCCTGCAAGAGCGAAGTGTCCAGCCGATGATTGCCCATGCCCAGCCGTTGCGTGTTCAACAAACGGCCTTCGCGCTTGATGCGCACCTCGCCGGTGGCCGGCAGATAAACGTCGATGGGATTCAATGACTGGCTGGCGTCCAGCTTCAGGGTCTGGCTGGCATTGCCGTAGGAAAAGCCGTACATCCGCTTGCCGTCCAGCGTGGAAACATTACCCAGGCTTTGCAGATTCCAGCCGTCCACCATGCCCAGCGCCAGCCGCTTGCCGTCGATATCCCGCTCATACATCAAGCGATCCAGCGTCACGCTCTGGTCCGACGCCGCGTCGTCCAGATAAGCGGACCCCATCACATTGACATGATCGACCCCCAGGGACGTGGTGTCGTCGAAAGTGAGATAGGCAGAGGAATGGCCGCGGCCCTGATTACGCGAGCTATAGCCGTTGAACGAATACTTCAGCACGCTGGACAAGGCCGCCGAGGACGGCGCCTGCAACACCGACTCCCGCAGATGGGCCTGATCGATGGCGAAGCCGGCCGGATCCAGAAACAGATCCACTCGCATCGCCATCATATCCAGCTGCAGATGCTCGTCGGCGCTGATGCTCAACTCGCCGCTGGGCGAAAACACCCACCCCGCCGCCTGCCGCAAGGCCTGGATCGCCGCCGGGCTCAACACGCTTTTCTTCTGGGCGACCAACGGTTTGACGCTTTCCAGCCGCATCGAGCCATCCGCCAGCAACTTCACCGTCAATGTCGCCGAGACCACGCCCTCGTCCGAGCTTTGCGCCGCCGAGCGCGCCACCAACGGCATGGAGACGCCCTCGCGCAACATGTCCTTGATCTCCGGCGACAAGGCAAGCTTGTTTAACTGCACTTTCTGCGCCAAGGGCCGGCGCACCGCGTCCGCCGCCGTGGCCGGAACGCCATCGGCGACCGCCATCTCCGCCAACGCCAGCGCACTTAAAAAAGCCATCCCGTTTATTAGATCGATATGCCTCGCCAACTTCATTCCGCCTCACCCAACCGCTTTGAATCCATCGCCGCCATCACGCATCGCCTGCCAACGTCTCTTTTTCCGCTTCCAGGAATTTGCCATCCCGTTGCAGCATCACTTTGTCTTGGTGCTTGCTGACATCGATGGTCTTGAAATTCACCGCGTAACCCGGGCCGATCCAATAACGCTCCTTGCAGACCTCGCCCAGCTGCTTATCCCTGCACGGCCCGTAAGCAATCGCCTGAAACGAGACATTGCCCTGGTTTGCCAAACGGCCACGCTGATAGGCATAAGAAAAATGCTGGCGCTTGGGAAAAACCAGCAGATTGGTCTTGATCCCGGTCAGGAATTCGACATCTCCGCTTTTCTCCGAGCCGGCGCTGTCATCCGCCAAACCCAGCAAGGTGTTTTTCCAGGTCACTTTGTAATAACGCTCCCGGTCATCTCGGGGGCCGCTGTAAATAAAACGGACCGGCTGATCCTGCCCCGCCGCCAGCAAAATCCGGGCTGGGGTGAATTGAATGCTGGCGCCATCGGTATTCACCTCGTGCGCGCCCTCATAGGGCGAATCCACCTGAGTCACGCTCACCGTCAACAAGGACGCCCGCTTCTCTGTGTTTCTGACATGAATCGCGATCTCCCCCTTATCGGACGGAATCGCAGAAGTCATATCGGAAACCTGAATCGCCCCAGCCCATGCCGGCAGCAGCAAACAAGCCAAAACGTGAAACCTCAACCACCATGACATCAATAAAATTCCTCAAAATAAAAAGGGAGCTAGGCTCCCTTTTCTTGGCGCTACGATTAGAAATCAGAGCGCGACGCGTTTACCATTCCCGTCTTCGTCTTTTAGCGTTTTCTCCCAGGAGGCGTCCAGAATCAGGTCGAATTTGCCGACATACTGGCCATCGCTCAGCTTGGAAGCGTCGGTCACAATGGCGCCATTGGCGTCCTTGCCGCTGACAAATTCCGCTTTCAACTGCGAAGTGCCCTTACTCTCGCCGGCAATAGCCGCCACTTTCACAAATTCGCCAAACCCGGCCAAACCGTCCAGGTCCTGCGGCTCGGCCTTCAGTTTCACCTGTTTGCCGGCATGATCCGTCACGCTCAGATCAAAATCCATTTCACCGATGGAGGCGGTATGGCTCAGTTGATGCTGTACCGAGGAGGCTTTTACCTTATAACCGCTGATGGTGTATTCATCCGAATTCAGCATGCGGATATCAAAATCCAGATCCTTGGATTCAATGGTTTTAGAAATCGGGCTGTACAAGAAATGCACATTCGGATTTTTAGCCGTGATCTCAATAGCGTGCGAGCTATCCTTGTCGGCAGTAACATTCCATTCAGCGGAAGTGCGGGTAGAACCGGGGGTGGGAATACCGTCGGCTTGGGCCCCGACGCTGAATACCGCAGCCAGCAAAGCAGGCAGCACGACTTTATTCATAATTTCGCTTTCAATGACAATTCGGAAAATAAAAGCTGTAAATACAGTCAACAGCTGTATCTGGCCTGTCATTATCGAAAAGCCACCGGTCAAACGCTATAAGAGCACTCTCAAAATATCCGGCGGCCTGGAAGCTGAGAGCCTGTTCAAAGTCTCGCGAGCAAGGGCGAGACAAGGCGAAAACCGTGGAGAAAGTGAAATGTAGAAGTGGGATATGAGCACGTCGAAGTGGCGCTGACCGTGCCGCGTCTCACAAAACACAGCAGGCCGTACAACAGCCAGCCCCGCACACGAGGCCGGCTGCCTCCTCCTCCCCGGCTTAGCTCCTCTTCTTCTTCCGACCCAACTTGCGCGGCAAGGCTTCCAACTCATCCAGGCTGAGATGGAGGCGGTTCACCGCCTCCACATGCCTCGGCAGGTCCACCTGCTCCACCCCCAGGTTCAACAACAACTCCAGATAGTTGAAGAAGCTCTTGCACATACGGCGGCGGTGGCCGCGTTGGCTGAAATCCATATCGCTGGCGATGCGGAACAGCAAGCCACGCGCGGAGTGCTGGCGGTTGAGTTTCAGCATCTGCGCCAGATGGGCGGCGTACTGATGGCCCAAGGCGCGGGCTTCACATTCATCCTTGGCCTCGGCCGGCTGCCAGTAATGCGGATAGGTGCGGCCTTTGATGCGGCGGATGAAGGGCAGGCTGAGGTCTTTGGCGTGGGGGCCGGCAAACCGGTAACGGGAGCGCGGCCCTAGCGGCGGGAGTGGAGAGGCGTCCTGATGGACGTCTTGAGTTTCAGTAGCGGACGGAGAGAGTTCGATGCCTAGCACCGGACGGACAAGCTTTACCATTTGCAACCTCCTGAGCAGAAGGGCCCGGCCGCAAGGCGGCAGGGCGGGCACATGACAAGAGTTAGTCTACCGGTGGACTCCTACTAAAACCGGCGCACCCGTGAGGGCGCCACTTGCCACGGCCCGCCCGGATAGGCAAAGCGATAGCAACGGTTGCACTGTGAAACAGCGCATCCGCGATAGGAGTCCAAGTCGGGAGACTAAGCCCGAGCGCCGCGATTGCTGTGGCGCGGGGGCTATTGTTGGGGAGGCGCGGGAGAGCGTCAAGCCAGCGGCATCCGGAGGGATAGGAATGGGCGCGCCTGGCGCGCTGCGCGTGGCGGATTCAGTCCATCACTTAAATTCTATAGCGCCCGTCCAAAATCTCGCGAGCAAGGGCGAGACAAGGCGGGAACGGCCGAGAAAACGGGGGGTACAAGGGGGTACATGAGCATTTCGAAGTTGGTTTCAACACCGTATCGCCGACGCACAGTAGATCGTAAACAGGTTCTGAGCGTTGCGCCTCCTCGCCGTACTACTGCTACCGCCTGCGTCGGCACGCCTCGGCTCAGGTTCTTCACGAAGTGTTGTGTGAGCCGCTCTTCTTGGTGTTTTTTCGGCTGTCTTGCGGGGAATTTTAAAAATTACCGTTGACCTCTAAGCGGCTTTCCTGTACAAAGTCCGGGCACGATCTTCAAGCGTCATACTATCGATACCTCGTTGCCCATCAAAGTGGGTCTTCATTGTTTCCTTATTTATTCCTTGATTATCATGCCATACGATAATTTTATTGTCCTTAACTGACACATGGAGTGCATTATGGAAACCGGTACCGTTAAATTTTTCAATGACGCAAAAGGCTTTGGCTTTATCACCCCGGACAATGGCGGCGACGACCTGTTCGCTCACTTCTCCGAAATTCGCGCAGATGGCTTCAAGTCCCTGCGTGAAGGTCAAAAAGTAAGCTTCACCCGCGCAATGGGCCAAAAAGGTCCGGCAGCGTCCGCGATTCAGCCGCTCTAAGCATTACAGCGTCTAAATGACAAAGCCCCTTAACGGGGCTTTTTATATTTTAAAAATAAAACCTGCCGTGAGGCAGGTTTTATTTATTGGATGGCCGTAATGTATGCATCACCCTGATAGCTCGCAGTCTCTACACCACATGCGGAACTAAACGTAACCATAAAACGGCGACCAATCTGCGTAATAGATATGACTTCAAATGCAATTGCAACATTTTTAATATGCTGAATGATTTTATCGCCTATTTTTAATTCATTTATTTTCAATTATTTTCCTTATAACCTGCACTCTGTACATAGCTGTTAACATCTTTGTCTTCTTTGCGTTGAATGCTCTGGCTTAACTGTTTTGGATCAGAAATTGATTCGCCCTTTAGTTATAGCACTATTTCAACAGCAGCATAGTCCTCTTCAAGCACACGGATATTGTGCAGCTTCATTTCGCCAGAAACATAAGTAAGAACTTCCGCACTATTTATTATCTATCCGAATGCGAAAATTGGATTCCAGCCACATCTCAATAACCATGCCTTCCCGTTCAACCATGCCTTCTTCTGGCATCGCAGATCCAATCTGGAAAAACACCCGACCAAGCGTATAAACACACGTCGGCATAATCGATAACTTTGGCAAACCTAGGCAGAAAATGCTGCGCGAAACGACAGCAGCTAAGGCGAGGCGGGCAACGGTTGCGGAGAGCCACCGTTGAAGAGATTGGTCGCATTATGCATGCTATATCATTGATTTGTCAAATTTTTCTAAATCCATCCAACACGACTGGCACAAGATACTCCCTAGACGGCCCCCCTCTCCGGTAAACATGCCTGCAAGCGGGAATAAGCCCGGCAAGCTAACTTACCAGGCTTTGTTACATCTTTATTGATTATGCGAGATATTTATTGTCTGTAAATACATCGGCCTGACAACCCCATCTCACTCCACCGTCACGCTCTTGGCCAGATTGCGCGGCTTATCTACATCGGTGCCGCGCGCCAGCGCCACGTGGTAGGCCAGCATCTGCACCGGGATGGCGTGCACCACCGGGCTGAGCACGCCGACATGGCGCGGGGTGCGGATCACGTGCACGCCGTCGGATTCGCTAAAATGGCTGTCCAGGTCCGCGAACACAAACAGCTCGCCGCCGCGCGCGCGCACTTCCTGCATATTGGATTTCACCTTTTCCAGCAGCGCGTCGTTGGGGGCGATCACCACCACCGGCATGTCTTCGTCCACCAGCGCCAGCGGGCCGTGCTTGAGCTCGCCGGCCGGGTAGGCTTCGGCGTGGATGTAGGAGATTTCCTTCAGCTTGAGCGCGCCTTCCAGCGCAATGGGGAAATGCAGGCCGCGGCCCAGGAACAGCGCATTGTCCTTGGCGGCGAACTTGTCGGCCCAGGCCTTGATCTGCGGTTCCAGGTTCAGCGCGTGCTGCACGCTGCCCGGCAGGTGGCGCAGTTCGTCCAGGTAGCGCGCCTCGTCGGCCGCGCTGACTTTGCCGCGCATCTTGCCCAGGGTCACCGCCAAGGCGAACAGGCCCACCAATTGGGTGGTAAAGGCCTTGGTGGAGGCCACGCCAATCTCCGCGCCGGCGCGGGTGAAGAACACCAGTTCGCTGGCACGCGGGATCGCGGATTCGCGCACATTGCAGATCGACAGCGCGTAGCGGTGGCCTAGTTCCTTGGCGTATTTCAGCGCTTCCATGGTGTCCAGCGTCTCGCCGGATTGGGAGATGGTGGTCACCAGGTAGTTGGGGTTGGCCCAGGCGCTGCGGTAGCGGTATTCACTGGCGATTTCCACGTCGCACTGCACGCCGGCTATGGTCTCGATCCAGTATTTGGCGGTCAGGCCGGCGTAATAGCTGGTGCCGCAGGCCAGGATCTTCACGCCTTCCAGCTGCGGCAGTACTTCGCCGGCGCGCTCGCCGAACAGCTCGGGATTGAAGCCGTAGTCCTGCACCGCGTCTATGGTGTCGGACAGCGCCTTGGGCTGCTCGTGGATTTCCTTCTGCATGAAGTGGCTGTACGGACCCAGCTCCAGAGAGGCCAGCGACACGTCGGACACATGCACCGGGCGTTGCGCCGGCTGGTCGTCTTTGTCCAGCAGCTCCACGCCGTCGCGGGTCAGCCGGCCGATGTCGCCCTCTTCCAGGAAGATCACGCGGCGGGTGGCGGACACGATGGCGGAAACGTCGGAGGCGATGAAGTTCTCGCCGTCGCCCAGGCCCACCAGCAGCGGGCAGCCCATGCGCGCGCACACCAGTTCGTCCGGGCGGTCCACCGCGATCACGCCGATGGCGTAAGCGCCGGTCAGCTCGCGGCTGGCGCGCTTGACCGCGTCGAACAGGCTGTCGCCGGCCTGGTAGTAGTGATGCACCAGGTGGGCGATGACTTCGGTGTCGGTCTGCGATTCGAAGGCGTAGCCCAGGCCTTTCAGGCGCTCACGCTGCTCTTCATGGTTTTCGATGATGCCGTTGTGCACCACGGCGATCTTGCCGAAGGATACGTGCGGGTGGGCGTTGGGCTCGGTGACCCCGCCGTGGGTGGCCCAGCGGGTATGGCCAATGCCCACCTGTCCTTGCAGGCTCTCTTCCGCGGCGGCGTTTTCCATCTCCGCAACGCGGCCGACGCGGCGCACGCGACGGATGGCGTCGCCGGCCAACACCGCCACGCCCGCGGAGTCGTAGCCTCGATATTCCAGCCGCTTCAGGCCCTCCACCAACACCGGAACCACATTACGCGCCGCGATGGCGCCAACAATGCCGCACATTACTTTCTCCTTGGACTATCAGTGGGCGAGGACGCGCAGATCAGCGCAATGCCCTTCGCCTGAATTTGGGTTCTGGCCTCCGCCGACAAGGCATCGTCGGTCACCAGGGTATGGATGCGCTCCCACGGCAATTCCAGATTGGGGATGCGCCGGCCTATCTTTTCCGACTCCACCATCACGATGACTTCGCGCGCCACTTCGGCCATCACGCGCGACAGACCCACCAGTTCGTTGAAGGTGGTGGTGCCCCGCTCGAGATCGATGCCGTCGGCGCCGATGAACAGCTGATCAAAATCATAGGAACGCAGCACCTGTTCCGCCACCTGGCCCTGGAAGGATTCGGAATGCGGGTCCCAGGTGCCGCCGGTCATCAGCAGCGTGGGTTCGTTCTCCAGCTCGCGCAGCGCGCCGGCCACGTTAAGGGAATTGGTCATCACCACCAGGCCGCGCTTATTGCCCAACAGCGGAATCATCGCGCTGGTGGTGGTGCCGCTGTCTATGATTACGCGGTTGTGGTCGCGAAGGCGTTCGGCGGCGGTGCGGGCGATGGCGATCTTTCGTTTTGAAACCTGTTCCGCGTCTTCCTCAACCACCATCTCCGACGGCAAGGACACCGCGCCGCCGTAGCGGCGCAGCAGCAGGCCGCCGGTTTCCAGCAGGGCCAGGTCTTTGCGTATGGTCACTTCGGAGGTGGAGAAGCGCTTGGTCAGCTCGTCCACGCTGACCTCGCCGCGTTCCTGCACCAGGGCGGCAATGGCGTGACGGCGTTGCTGAGTGTTTCGCTTGGTCATTTTATGTTTCGTTTCGAAAGTTTTGCGATGATAGCAGCGCAATTTCTACCGCGCAAGCGGACCCATCAGCCCCAGCCGCCGCATCCGCGACACAAACGTGCTGCGCGCCAGCCCCAGTTGCCGCGCGGCGGCGGATACATTGCCCTGATGCGCGGCCAGCGCGGCCTGGACCTGCTCGGCTTCGCGCGCGCGCAGCTGGCCGCGCAGGCCGCCGTCGGCGCGCGGCGTGACGTCCGGCACGCCCGCGTGCAGCGCGATCCGTTCCAGCCGCGCGCCGCCGTCGTGCAGCAGCAGGCTGCGGCGCAAGATGTTTTCCAGCTCGCGCACATTGCCGCGCCAGTCCTGAGCCAGCAGCACGGCCTCGGCCTCCGGCCCCAGTTGCGTCACCTGCGGCTTGAGCTCCGGCGCGTGGCGGGCCAGCAGCTCGCGGGCCAGCAGCGGCACGTCGCCGCGCCGGTCGCGCAGCGCCGGGATGTGCACGTAGCCGACGTTGAGCCGGTAGTACAGGTCTTCGCGCAAGCGCCCCTGCTCCACCGCGGCCAGAGGTTCCTGGTTCAGCGCCGCGATCAGCCGCACATTGGCCAGCAGCGATTGATGGCTGCCCAGCGGCTGGTAGCTGCCGTCCTGCAGCACGCGCAGCAGCTTGCCCTGTAGCTGAATCGGCATGGAGTTGAGTTCGTCCAGGAATAGCGTGCCGCCGTCGGCCTGGCTCAGCAGGCCCTTGCGGTTTTCCGCGCCGGTGAACGCGCCGCGGACGGTGCCGAACAATGTGCTTTC
The DNA here is from genome assembly GCF_002081825.1 of Chromobacterium haemolyticum. Classification (GTDB taxonomy): domain Bacteria; phylum Pseudomonadota; class Gammaproteobacteria; order Burkholderiales; family Chromobacteriaceae; genus Chromobacterium; species Chromobacterium fluminis. Next base: position 47,439 of record NZ_MUKU01000004.1, read on the forward strand.
CAGCAGGGTGTCGGGAATGGCCGCGCAGTTGACAGCGAACAGCGGCCGGCTGCCGCGCGGGCTCAGCGCGTGCGCGCGGCGGGCGAACAGCTCCTTGCCGGTGCCGGTTTCGCCGTAGATCAGGATCGGCAGCTCGCTGGCGGCGAAGGCGTCCAGCCAGGCGATCTGCCGGCGCATCTGCGGGTCGGCGGTGGCGATGCGGGGCACGTCCACGTCCTCACCGCGATGATTGGGCATATGCCGCAGTTGGCGGCCGATCTCGATCGCGCCCAGCAGGTTGCCGCCGCGGCCCGTCAGCGGCACGGCGGTGTGCAGATAGGGTATGGCCTGACCGTCGGGGCCGATATAGGACTGGCACACATCGGTGAAGCGCGCGCCGCGCTCCAGGCATTGCAGCAGGGTGCTGTCCTCCCGCGTCAGCCAGGGGTTTTGCTCCAGCACCTGCTTGCCAATCACCTCGTCCGCGTCCACGCCGTCCATGCGCGCGCTGGCCGGGTTGTAGTAGACGAAACGGCAGTCGGCGTCGACCACGGTGGCCGGCCGGTCCAGCGTGTCCAGCACCGGCCGCAGGCAGGCCACCAGCCAATCCAGTTCTTCGTTCACGCCCATCCTCCTTTCGCGCCTCTCGCCCAGCGCTCCGCCCGAGCGGATTCGCCGTTGTTATTGACCAATATTCGCCATATTGCGCCAGCTTCCTTGCCATGTCTCGCCAACCTGGACACCAAAAATCGTCAATTAACCAAACTGGCTGCTACTCACCCTGGCCTCCAACGCAAAAACCCCGCGCACTCACGCCGCTGCGGCCGATTTCGGCACGTCGGCGGCGCACAAGCTTGACCGTGGTCAAACAAAAACGGCGGCCGAAGCGCCGCGGCTGGCACGCTAGTTGCAGTTAAACAGGCGATATCCCCAACCAAGCATCAGGAGATCGCAATGTTCAAGCACATCATCGCCCGCACCCCTTGCCGCGGACTGGTCAACGGCATTTCCTCCAGCAATCTGGGCAAGCCCGACTATGAAAAGGCGCTGGAACAGCACAACGCCTACATCCGCGCACTGCAGACTTGCGGCGTGGACATCACCATCCTGCCGCCGGCCGAGGACTTTCCGGATTCGGTGTTCGTGGAAGATCCGGCGCTGTGCACGCCGCACTGCGCCATCGTCACCCGGCCGGGCGCGGACAGCCGCCGCGACGAGGCCAGCCTGATGGAGCCGGTGCTGCGCCGCTTCTATCAGCATGTCGAGCGCATCCAGGCGCCCGGCACGCTGGATGCCGGCGATGTGATGATGGTGGGCAGCCATTTCTATATCGGCGAATCCGCCCGCACCAACGCGGAAGGCGCGCGCCAGTTGATCGCCATTCTGGAAAAGCACGGCATGAGCGGTTCGGTGGTGCCGCTGGAGGAAGTGCTGCACCTGAAGACCGGCCTCGCCTATCTGGAGAACAACAATCTGCTGGCCGCCGGCGAATTCATCACCAAGCCGGAGTTCCAGAAATTCAACATCATCGCCATCCCGGAAGAAGAGTCCTACGCCGCCAACTGCATCTGGGTGAACGGCAAGGTCATCATGCCCTCCGGCTACCCGCGCACCCGCGACCGCATCGCCGCGCTGGGCTATGCGGTGATCGAGGTGGACACCTCCGAATACCGCAAGGTGGACGGCGGCGTCAGTTGCATGTCGCTGCGTTTCTGAAGGCATTGAGCGCGTGAAACCCGGGGCGCGTCCGCGCGCCCCGTTTCGGGAGAGGAATCAGGAATGACACAAGCCGCAGACAAAAAGCTGGGCGTGGTGCCGCTCACCGCGCTGGTGGTGGGCGCCATCGTCGGCAGCGGCATCTTCAGCTTGCCGCAAAACATGGCGGAGGGCGCCGGCGCCGGGGCCATCCTGATCGCCTGGGTCATCACCTTCATCGGCATGCTGGCGCTGACGCGCATTTTTCAATGGCTGTCCATCAACCGGCCGGACATCGGCGACGGGGTCTACGGCTACGCCCGCAACGGCTTTGGCGACTACCTGGGCTTCAACGCCGCCTGGGGCTACTGGATCTCGGTGTGGGTGGGCAACGTCGGCTATCTGGTGGTGATGTTCAGCGCGCTGGGTTCGTTCCAGGCGTTGGGCTTCTTCGGCGACGGCAGCACGCTGCCGGCGCTGCTGTGCGGCCTGCTGTTGCTGTGGACGCTGCACGGCTTCGTGCTGCGCGGCGTGCAGTCCGCCAGCTTGCTCAATGTGATCGTCACCATCGCCAAGATCGTGCCCATTGTCCTGTTCGTGCTGTGCGTGGCGCTGGCGTTCAAGGTCCAGACCTTCCGACTGGATTTCTGGGGCGGCGCTTCGCTGGGCGGCGTTGGCCAGCAAGTGAAGAACACCATGCTGTACACCGTGTGGGTATTCCTGGGCATAGAGTGCGCGACGGTCTACGCCAGCCGCGCCAAGAATATGCGCACGGTCAGCCTGGCCACGGTGCTGGGCTTCGGCATCACCATGCTGCTGCTGGTCTGCGTGTCGGTGCTGTCGCTGGGGGTATTGCCGCAGGCGGAACTGGCGGCGATGAAGAACCCGTCAATGGCGGCGGTGCTGGAAAAGGTGGTAGGACCGTGGGGTGGCGCGCTGATCAATATCGGGCTGATCCTGTCGGTGGCCGGCGCCTTGCTGGCCTGGACGCTGATTTCGTCCGAAATGCTCTACCTGGCCGCCCGCGGCGAAGGCCACACCGCGCCCGCCTGCTTCGGCAAGCTTAATGCCAGCGGCGCGCCCGCCAACGCGCTGTGGCTGACCAATGGGCTGATCTCGTTGTTCCTAGTCATCAACCACCTGAACAACGCCGGCTACAACCTGCTGATCCAGCTGGCGTCCGCGATGGCGCTGATCCCCTATCTGCTGTGCGCGGCGTTCAGCCTGAAGCTGGCGTGCTCCGCGCCGGCGAAACAGGCCGGCTTGCTGGCGCTGACCTTGCTGGGCACGGTCTACGGCGCCTGGCTGATCTACGCCGGCGGAATGAAATTCCTGCTGCTGTCGATGATTCTCTACGCCTTGGGCCTGCCGTTCTACCTGCGCGCACGGCGCGAGCGCGGGCTGCCGGCGTTTTCCCGCCGTCGAGACGCCGCGCTCGCCGCCGGCGTGGCCGCGCTGGGCGGGCTGGCCATCTGGTCGCTGGCGGCGGGGTAGCTCGTCAACTCATCGGAGCCGCGCCTTTGTCGCGCGGCTCCGATCCGCATTCGTAGCACCATTCCCCCACGCAGGCGCTTCCCCGCGCCCAGCGTTCCGGCGCCGGAGCCGTGAAACAGGCGTCGCCGCGGGCTGTCTCCATGCCCTTTTCCACCCTGGCTCGCCAAACGTTTGACCCAAGCCTCTGCCTCGCAAGATTTTCCGATTTTTGATACAGGCCGCCGAGCAGTCTGGACTAGCATCGTCTCAATCCGAAAAACCATGGTGACGTTATGGAAAAGGAACGCATCATTCAGGAGTTCGTGCCCGGCAAGCAGGTGACGCTGGCGCATCTGATCTCCCATCCCACCGAAGAGCTGTCGCGCAAGATCGGCGTGGCTCAGGCCGAAGCCATCGGCATCATGACGCTGACGCCCGGCGAGACCGCGATGATAGCCGGCGACCTGGCCTGCAAGGCCGCCGCCATTGAAATCGGCTTCCTGGACCGCTTTTCCGGCGCGCTGGTGATCACCGGCAGCAGCGGCGCGGTGGAGGAAGCGCTACACCAAACCATAGCCGGCCTGCAACGACTGCTGGGCTATGCCGTGTGCCAGCTGACGCGCTCCTGAGGGCCGCCCCATGCAAGTTCCTATCCGATATGCGCTGCTGGGACCGGTCGAGGCCGGCAAATCCACTCTGTTCCACGCCCTGGGCGGCGGCGGCGCGGTGCGCAAAACCCAAGCGCTGGAATACGACGCGCAAGGCTGCATCGACACCCCGGGCGAATTTTTCAGCCATCCGCGGCTGTTCCACGCGCTGATCAACAGCACCGCCGAGTGCGAGCTGCTGATCTACGTTCACCCCGCCAACGATCTGGAATGCCGGCTGCCGCCGGGCCTGTTGGACGTGCATGGCCACCAGCGCGTGGCGGTGGTGATCAGCAAGACCGACCTGCCCGACGCCAGGCCCGACGCGGTGGAGGCCATGCTGCGCGAACGTGGCTTTGGCGGCGACATCCTGCGCGTGTGCGGCCTGCGGCCGGACAGCGTGGCCGAACTCAAGGCCCGGCTGGGGCTGAATTCCGAATCCGCCGCCTCGTCGCGGCAAACAGCATGAGGCGAGTAGCAAGATGAAAAAGCTGATCAGTGCCGAAACCGTGCGCGCGGCCCATGCCGCCGGAGAACACGCGCTTTGTGTCAGCCCGCGCGAACACATCGTCACCCCGGAAGCGCGGGTGGTGGCGGAGCGCCTGGGCCTGGCCCTGACCGAGGGCGACAACGCAGCGACGGCCGCAGGCCCCGCGCCCGCCGCCGAAACTCCGGCCGCGCCAAGCAGCGAGGCCGAGGCGCTGGCCGAAATCCGCGCCCAGGTCTTGTCGCGGCTGCCGCCGGGCTCGGTGGCGCCCGAGTTGGTGGAACAACTGGTGCGCAAGGCCGCCGCCGAGCTCCAGGGCGCGACCGAACGAGAGCCCGCCATCAAATGCGTCCGCGCTCAGGATGTGCGCATGGGCATATTCGACGGCGCCGGCCCCGGACAACAGGTAGGCATCGCCGATGTGATCACCGCCGCCGACGGCAGTTCGATGGCCGCCGGTTTCATGCAGTGGGAACAGGCCTTCTTCCCGTGGACGCTCAATTACGACGAGGTGGATCTGGTGCTGGAAGGCGAACTCCACATCCGCCGCGACGAGCAGACCACGGTGGCCAAGGCCGGCGACGTGGTGTTCATTCCCAAGGGTTCCAGCATCGAGTTCGGCACCCCGAGCCGGGTTCGTTTCTTGTACGTGGCCTACCCGGCCAACTGGCAAAGTTGCTGAGGCCGCCATGGGCAACTTCATCACCGAAGACTGGCTGCGCTCCCGCTACTCGCTGGCTCGGCATACCGAAATCCATCTGCCGCGCGACGCCAGGTTGACGCCGTCGGCCGAGGAGTTGCTGAAAAGCCGCGCCATCGTCGTCCGTTACCTGGACCCGCAGGGCAGCGTCTTCGACGCCGGCGCCGACGGCGAGCGCCGCGCGGTGCACGCGCTGACCGGCGACAGCGCGCAGCGGCAGGAATGCCGCTGCCTGCTATGCCGCCAGCCGGTGGCGCGCAAGACCGAGGCGCTGACCCATCTGGACGCCAACACCCTGGTCCCCAAAAACCATCCCCGCATCGCCCTGCGCGGCAAGCTGGACAGCGCCATCGCCCAGGCGGTGTGGCTGCAGGCCGAATGGGACGAGCGCCAGGCGCCCGCGGCGCTGGCGCGCTGCCTGGCCGATATCCGCTCGGCGCTGGGCAACGCGTTGCGCGCCGAGGTCAGCGGCGAACCCATGCCGCCCATCGCCATGGGCGAGGCCAACGAGGCGCGCCTCCACGCGCTGTCGCACCAGCCGCTGGCCCTGCTTGGCCACGACCACATCGTGCCCGCCGTCGAGCACGGCGCGGAAGTGGCGCGGCTCAATCTGCTGCGCGCCGCGATACGCGAGTGCGAAACCATGGCCGCCGGCCTGTATCTGGACGCGGATTTCCAACTAAGCCGGCCGGACATCCTGCAAGGACTCAACCGCCTGAGCAGCGCGGTATACGTGCTGATGCTGCTGGCCTTGCTGGCCAAGCGCGGCCAGCCGCTGCCCGGGCTGGGAGAAACAAGATGAACCTTCTGCTCCAGCAATGCCGCCTCGACGCGCATGAGCGCCCAGCCCGCATCGTGTTCCCCGACAGCCTGGACCCGCGCTGCGTGCGCGCCGCGCACCAGCTGGCGCTGGCCGGCCTGGCTCGGCCCATCCTGCTGGCCAACCCATTCGAGCTGCGCCATTTTTGCCATCTTCAAGGCCTGCCGCTCACCGGTTTCACCGTCCATGACCCGGCCGTCTCGCCACGGCTGCCCGCCTACCAGGCGGCGCTGGCCGCGCGCCTGCCCAAGGAAGGCGCGGATGCGCTGCTCGCCTCGCTGCGGCGGCCGCTGTGGTTCGGCGCGGCCATGCTGGCGGCCGGCGACGCCGATCTGTGCATCGCCGGCAACCATTCCTCCACCTCGGACGTGCTGCGCGCCGCGCTCAAGGTGATAGGCCTCGCGCCCGGCAACCGCACGGTGTCGTCCATCTTTTTCATGTTGCCGGCGGATGGCGACGAGCCGCTGGGCTTCGCCGACTGCGGCGTGGTGCCGCAGCCCACCGCCGAGCAGCTGGCCGACATCGCGCTGGCCAGCGCGGACAGCTACCGCCAGGTCACCGGCCGGGAGCCGCGCGTGGCCATGCTGTCCTTTTCCAGCCACGGCAGCGCCCGCCACCCTGACGCGGAAAAAGTGCGCGCCGCCGTGGCGCTGGCGCGCGGCCGCAGGCCGGAACTGATCCTGGACGGCGAGCTGCAATTCGACGCGGCGATGGTGCCGGACGTGGCCGCCGGCAAGGCGCCGGACAGCCCGCTGGCCGGGCGCGCCAATGTGCTGGTCTTCCCGTCGCTGGAGGCCGGCAACATCGGCTACAAGATCGCGCAGCGGCTGGCCGGCTACCAGGCGCTAGGCCCAATGGTGCAGGGCCTGGCCCGCCCGCTGCACGATTTGTCGCGCGGCTGCAGCGTGGAAGACATGGTCAACGTCAGCCTGCTGGCGATGAAGATGAGCCGCGCCAGCGGCGCGGAGGAGATCCGGGGCCAGGGCGCCGCGCGCCTCCCGGCCGCCGACAGCGCGCTTCATGGCGCGGCCCCGGCATGGAACGCCCCCGCCCTTGCCCGGCAAGGGAGCCTCGCCTTAGAGCAGGCGAGCCGGGGCAGGCAAGCCGAGAACGCTCCGCGTTCCCGTTAGAGACAGACAGATATTCGTGTTGAACCCCCAACCCCTCAAGGAGTGTGCAAATGGAAGCTCTTGGCATGATTGAAACCCGCGGCATGGTGGCCCTGATCGAAGCGTCGGACGCCATGGTCAAGGCGGCCCGGGTCAAGCTGGTCGGCGTCAAGCAGATCGGCGGCGGCCTGGTGACCGCGATGGTGCGCGGCGACGTGGCCGCCTGCAAGGCCGCCACCGACGCCGGCGCGGCCGCCGCGCAGCGCATCGGCGAACTGGTGTCGGTGCATGTGATCCCGCGCCCGCATGCCGATCTGGAAGAAGTGTTTCCGATCAAGATGTCGGCCGACAAGAACCTGGACTGAGCATCAGCTGATCCTGGCCGGCGGCTGACGCCAAGCCGACCGGCCGCTTCTCCCCCCGCAAACCGCATGTCGCCCGCGCGCGACAGGGGGAGGTTTTGCCCGCCGCCAGGCGGGACACGGGAGCCAGACACATGAAATTGGGCATCGTGGTGGGACAAGTAGTGTCCACCGTCAAACACGGCGGCTTGCAGAAAGACCGCCTGCTGCTGGTGGAGATGCTGACGGCGGACGGCCAGCCCAGCGGCGACGCCCAGGTGGCGGCCGACAGCCTGGGCGCCGGCGACGGCGAATGGGTGCTGCTGGTGGCCGGCAGCTCGGCGCGGCGGATGCAGGACGAGGACGCGCCGGTGGACCTGGCCGTGGTCGGCATCGTCGACGAGGTGGTGCGCCGGCAGCGGGTGGTTTTCCACAAGTGATCCGGCGCGCCGGAGCACTTGGCAATTCCAGTTTCAGAAGGAGTGGGTTGTGGAACTCAAGGCAAGCGATATCGAACAAGTGGTGAAGGCGGTGCTGGCGTCGATTGGACAAGCGGCGCCGGCAAACGGCGCGGCGGCCGAAAGCGCGCTGCCGGCCGGCGTTTTCGCCGAGCTGGACCAGGCGGTGGCGGCGGCGAAGCAAGCGCAGACGGCGCTGGCCAGCGTGGCGCTGCGCGAACGCGTCATCGCCGCCATCCGCGCGGCGGGCGAGGCCCACGCCCGCGAGCTGGCCGAATTGGCCGTGACCGAAACCGGCATGGGCCGGGTGGACGACAAGATCGCCAAGAACCTGGCGCAAGCCCGGCACACCCCCGGCGTCGAATGCCTGCAAGCGCAAGTGCTCACCGGCGACCGGGGCCTGACGCTGATAGAAAACGCGGCCTGGGGCGTGATCGCCTCGGTGACCCCGTCCACCAATCCGGCGGCCACCGTCATCAACAACGCCATCAGCATGATAGCCGCCGGCAACAGCGTGGTGTTCGCGCCGCATCCGGCGGCCAGAAAGACCTCGCAACGCGCGATCACGCTGCTGAACCAGGCCATCGTCGCCGCCGGCGGCCCGGCCGATCTGCTGACCACGGTGGCCAAGCCCGACATCGAAACCGCCCAGCGCCTGTTCCGCTACCCCGGCATCCATTTGCTGGTGGTCACCGGCGGCGAAGCGGTGGTGGACGCCGCGCGCAAGGTCACCGACAAGCGGCTGATCGCCGCCGGCGCCGGCAATCCGCCGGTGGTGGTGGACGAGACCGCCGACATCGCCCGCGCCGCGCGCGACATCGTCTGGGGCGCCTCCTTCGACAACAACATCATCTGCGCCGACGAGAAGGCGCTGATCGCGGTGGACGCGATCTGCGACGACTTGAAGGTGGAGATGGAAAAACACCGCGCGGTGGAGCTGACCGCCGACGAAGCCGCCCAACTGTTGCCCATCCTGCTCACCAAGGTGGACGAGCATGGCCGCGGCGCGGTCAGCCGCGACTGGGTGGGCCGCGACGCGGCGAAGATCGCCGCCGCCATCGGCCTGCAAGTGCCGGACGACACCCGCCTGCTGTTCGTGGAAACGCCGGCCGATCATCCGTTCGCGGTCACCGAGCTGATGATGCCGCTCTTGCCGGTGCTGCGCGTCGCCAACGCGGACCAGGCCATAGACCTGGCGGTGCGGCTGGAAGGCGGCTGCCGCCACACCGCGGCCATGCACTCGCGCAATCTGGACAATCTGGACCGGATGGCCAACGCCATCAACACCAGCATCTTCGTCAAGAACGGCCCCTGCCTGGCCGGCCTGGGCTTCGGCGGCGAGGGCTGGACCACGATGACCATCTCCACCCCCACCGGCGAAGGCGTCACCTCGGCCCGCAGCTTCGTGCGCTTGCGCCGCTGCGTGCTGGTCGACCACTTCCGCATCGTGTGAGGAGCCGCGCCATGCCGTCCCCGTCCCTCTCCCCCGACCAGCTGCAGCAGCGGCTCAACGCCGCGCGCGCCCTGCATCGCGGCGAGGCCCGCCGCGCGGCCGTGGCCGGCATGCGCCTGGGCATAGACCTGGGCACCAGCGACGTGGTGTCGGTGGCGATGGCGCCGGACGGCGAACCGCTGGCGCTGCGGCTGGATTGGGCCGATGTGGTGCGCGACGGCGTGGTGTGGAATTTCTTCGGCGCGGTGGACATCGTCCGCCGCCAGCTGGACGCGCTGGAGCAGGCGCTGGGACATCGCTTCGCCGCCGCCGCCACCTCCTACCCGCCGGGCACCGACCCGCGCATCTCGGTCAATGTGCTGGAAGCGGCCGGGCTGGAAGTCAGCGGCGTCATCGACGAACCCTCGGCGGTGGTGGGGCTGCTGGGGCTCAGCCGCGCCGCCGTGGTGGACATCGGCGGCGGCACCACCGGCATCGCCATCGTCGAGAACGGCCGGGTCAGCCATAGCGCCGACGAGGCCACCGGCGGTCATCACGTGTCGCTGGCGCTGGCGGGCCACAGCGGGCTGCCGCTGGCCGAGGCGGAGATCCTGAAGCGCGAGCGCGGCGCGGAGGTCTGGCCGGTGGTGCGGCCGGTGTTCGAGAAGATGTGCGACATCGTGCGCCGCCATCTAACGCGCCTGCCCGACGGCGATCTCTACCTGTCCGGCGGCTCCTGCTCGCTGCCGGGGGTGCGCGAGCTGTTCCAGCGCGAATTTCCCGCCCACCGCGTTCATCTACCCGAGCATCCCCTCTACCTGACCCCGCTCGCCATCGCCCACCACGCGCTGGCCGCGCAAGGAGCCAACCATGCCAGCCGCTAATCTGGGCCAGGCGCTCTATCACGCCATCGATCTGTTCAACGCCCGCGAGGTGCAAACCTTCGCGGTGCCGCCGACCACCTTCATCGGCGCCGGCGCCATCGCCCGGCTGGGCCAGTCCGCGGCCGAGCGCGGCTATCGCCGCGTCTTCATCGCCATCGACGGCTTCCTGCTGGAACAGGGGCTGGCCGACAATCTGTTCCGCTCGCTGCAGCGGCACGGCGTGGCCGCCGAAACCTACCGCTACCCCGGCGGCGAACCGGACAGCGACACGGTGGAGGCGGCGGCGCGCCAGCTGGCCGCCGCGGCTTGCGACGCCATCATCGCCTTCGGCGGCGGCTCGGTGCTGGACACCGCCAAGGCCATCGCCGCGCTGGCCGCCCACCCCGGCATGCGGGTGGCTGATCTGGCCGCCGCCGCCGCGCTGCCCAATGGCCGGATGCCGCTGCTGCTGGCGCCCACCACCGCCGGCACCGGCTCGGAAGCCACCAACATCACGGTGATCACCGACAGCGCCAGCGGCGTCAAACAGGCCATCGCGCAAGCGGCGCTGCTCCCGGACCTGGCGGTGCTGGACGCCTGCCTGACCCTGGCCGTGCCCGCGCCGTTGACCGCGGCCACCGGCATAGACGCGCTGACCCACGCCATCGAGGCCTATCTGGCGCGCGGCGCCAACCCGCTGACCCAGGCGCTGGCGCACCGCGCCATCACCCTGATAGGCCGCGCGCTGCCCATCGCCGTCGGCCAGGGACACCAGCTCGCCGCCCGCCAGGACATGATGCTGGGCTCCTACCTCGCCGGCATGGCCTTTTCCAACGCCGGCCTGGGGCTGGTGCACGCGATGGCCCACCAGATAGGCGCGCGCTACCACATTCCGCACGGCGTCGCCAACGCGGTGCTGCTGCCCTCGGTGCTGCGCTTCAACCGCCTGGTGTGCGCGCCCCGCTACCGCGAACTGGCCCACGCGCTCTGCGGCGAAACCCTGGACGCCGACGGGCTGATCGCGGCGGTGGCGCGGCTGATCGTCGACATCGGCCTGCCCGGCAGCCTGCGCTTGCCGGGCGTCGAACCCGAACACTTCGCCGCGCTGGCCGACGCCGCGCTCGACGACGCCTGCCTCGCCGGCAATCCGCGCGACGCCGGCCGCGAGCAAATCATCGACATTTACCGCCACGCCTGGCAACGCCAGGCGCCGGCCTGCTGAATCCGCAATCGGGCACCGCCCACCGTCACAGGAGCAAGAGCAATGGGTATCAATGAAATCATCATGTGGATCATGATGACCTTCATGGTCGTCGCGGCGCTGGACAGAATGCTGGCGCAATTCGGCGGTTCGGAGGCCGTGCTGGCCAAAGTGGGACTGAGCCGCGTCGGCCGCCAGATCGAGGGTTCCGGCGCCCAGTTCGAAGAAGGCTTTCTGGCCATGGGCGCGCTGGGCCTGGCCATGGTCGGCGTGATCGCGCTGGCGCCGGTGCTGGCCCACTGGCTGGGGCCGGTGGTGATTCCGCTGTACGAGGCGGTGGGCGCCAATCCGGCGATGTTCGCCACCACCCTGCTGGCCAACGATATGGGCGGTTTCTTCCTCGCCAAGCAGCTGTCCGGCGGCGACACCGCCGCCTGGCTGTACGCCGGCCTGATCCTGGGCGCGATGATGGGCCCCACCATCGTGTTCAACATCCCGGTGGCGCTGGGCATCATCGCCAAGGAAGACCGCCGCTTCCTGGCGCTGGGGGTGATGGCCGGCATGGTCACCATCCCGCTGGGCTGCATCGCCGGCGGCGCGGTGGCCATGGTCAGCGGCGTCACCGTGGACGGCCAGCCGGTGGACTTCAGCCTGAGCATGATCCTGATCAATATGATTCCGGTGATCGCCGTGGCGGTGCTGCTGGCCATCGGCCTCAAGCTGTGCCCGGAGAAGATGATTTCCGGCTTCCAGATCTTCGCCAAGTGCCTGGTGGTGCTGATCACCGCCGGTCTGGCGCTGGCGGTGCTGCAAGCCACGCTGGGCCTCAGCCTGGTGCCGGGCATGGACCCCATCTTCATGGTCAAGGGCGACGTGCCGGGCGCGACGATGCGCGCCATCGAAGTGATAGGCTTCATCGCCTGCGTGCTGCTGGGCGCCTATCCGATGGTGTTCATGCTGACGCGCTGGTTTGAACGGCCGCTGATGAAGGTGGGCGGACTGCTGGGCATGAACAACAGCGCCGCCGCCGGCATGGTGGCCACGCTGGCCAACTCCATCCCGATGTTCGGCCTGATGAGCAAGATGGACGACCGCGGCAAGGTGATCAACGTGGCCTTCGCCGTGTCCGCCGCCTTCACCTTCGGCGACCACCTCGGCTTCACCGCCGCCAACGTCTCCAGCATGATTTTCCCGATGATAGTCGGCAAGCTGGTGGGCGGCTTCAGCGCGGTGCTGCTGGCGATGAAACTGGCGCCCAAGCCGGCCGACGCCCCCCTCCGCGCCGCGCTGTCGGCGCAGCAAGGCTGAGGCGCGCGATGAACCGCCGCCAGATACACAGCGTGGGCATAGACATCGGCACCACCACCACCCAGGTGATCTTCTCGCTGCTGGAGCTGGTCAACCGCGCCGGGGTGTCGCAAGTACCGCGCTATGAATTCTCGCGCCGCGACATCGTCTACCAGAGCCCGGTGGCCTTCACGCCGCTGGACGACGACGGCCGCGTGCGCGAAGACGAGCTGATGGCCTTCATCCGCGCGCAATACCAGGCGGCCGGACTCGCCCCGGCAGAGGTGGAGTCCGGGGCCATCATCGTCACCGGCGAAACCTCCAAGGCGCGCAACGCCCGCGACACGGTGCTGCGCCTGTCCGAATCCCTGGGCGACTTCGTGGTGGCCACCGCCGGCCCGCATCTGGAGTCGGCCATCGCCGGCTACGGCTCGGGCGCAGCCGAACTGTCCGAGCGCGAAACCAGCCGCGTCGCCAATATCGACATCGGCGGCGGCACCGCCAACTACGCGGTGTTCGAAGCCGGCCGGCTGCTGGACAGCGCCTGCCTGAACGTGGGCGGCCGCTTGCTGGAGGCCGGCGCCGACGGCCAGACCCGCCGCCTGCACGCGCCGGCCCGCGCCATCTGCGCCGAGCTGTTCGGCGCCGGCTTCGACGCCGCCGCGCTGGGCCCGGCCGAACACGCGCGCGTGGCCGAACGCATGGCCGAACTGCTGTGGGAGGTGCTGCTGGGCCGCCCTTCGGCGCTGGCGCGCCAATTGTTGATGACCGACGCGCTGCAAGCCGGCCGGCCGTTCGACGCGGTGCTGCTGTCCGGCGGCGTCGGCGAGTGCTACCGCAGCCCGCCGGCTGACCCCTACGCCTTCGGCGACATCGGCCCCCTGCTGGCGCGCGCCATCGCCGCCCACCCCGGCCTCGGCGCGCAGCCGCTGCGCGCCGCGGCGCAAACCGTGCGCGCCACGGTGATAGGCGCCGGCGCGTACACGCTGTCGCTGTCCGGCAGCACCATCTGGCTGCGCGGCCTGCGCCTGCCGCTGCGCAACATCCCGGTGGCTCATCCCGATCTCGGCTGGGCCGATTTCAGTCCCGGCGGCCTGACGGACAGCCTGGAGCGCGCGGTGCGCCGGCTGGACCTGGACCCGGCGCAAGACCTGTACGCGCTGGCGCTGCCGGACGACCTGCCGATCGCCTACCGGGCGATAGACGCCTGCGCCGGCGAACTGGCCGAATTCTCCCGCCGTTTTCCGCAACAGCGCCCCTTGCTGGCCTTGTCCCGCAGTGATCTGGGCAAGGCGCTGGGCATGCTGCTGCAGCCGGCGCTGGCCGGCCGCGAGCTGGCGGTCATCGACGAAGTGGCCACCCGCGCCGGCGACTACATCGACATCGGCGCGCCGCTGTTCGGCGGCGACATCGTGCCCGTCACCGTCAAATCGCTGGCCTTCCCAACATCCAAAGGGGTTTGATCATGAAACTGAAGACGCATTTATTCGGCAAGACCTATCAGTTCCGCGACGTCAAGGACGTGCTGGCCAAGGCCAACGAGCCGCGCTCCGGCGACATGCTGGCCGGCGTGGCCGCGCAAAGCGCGCAAGAGCGCGTGGCCGCCAAACAGGTGTTGTCCGAGCTGACGCTGGCCGACCTGCGCGAGAACCCGGTCATTCCCTACGAGGAGGACTGCGTCACCCGGGTGATCCAGGACGACCTCAACGAAGCCGCCTACGCCCGCATCCGCAACTGGAGCGTGGGCGAGCTGCGCGAGGCGGTGCTGGGCGACGACGCCGACGCCGAGGCGCTGGACTTCCTTCGCAAGGGCATGACCTCGGAAATGGTGGCGGCGGTGGCCAAGCTCTGCTCCAACGCCGACCTGATCTACGGCGCCAAGAAAATGCCGGTGATCAAGCGCGCCAACACCACCATAGGCCTGCCCGGCCGCTTCAGCGCGCGCCTGCAACCCAACGACACCCGCGACGACGTGAAAAGCATCGCCGCCCAGATGTTCGAAGGGCTGTCCTTCGGCATGGGCGACGCGGTGATAGGCGTCAACCCGGTGACCGACAACGTGGAAAACGTGCGTCGCATCCTGGACACCATCTACGACGCCATCGACAAATACCGGATTCCCACCCAGGGCTGCGTGCTGGCGCACATGTCCACCCAGATCGAGGCCATCCGCCAGGGCGCGCCCGGCGGGCTGATCTTCCAGAGCATCTGCGGCAGCGAGAAAGGGCTGAAGGAATTCGGCGTGACGCTGGAGCTGCTGGACGAGGCGCGCGAGGTGGGCCGCCAGCACAACCGCATCGCCGGCGACAATTATCTGTACTTCGAAACCGGCCAGGGCTCGGCGCTGTCCGCCGGCGCCCACAACGGCGCGGACCAGGTGACGATGGAGGCGCGCAACTACGGCCTGGCCCGCCACTACGACCCCTTCATCGTCAACACCGTGGTCGGCTTCATCGGCCCGGAATACCTGTACAACGACCGCCAGATCATCCGCGCCGGCCTGGAAGACCACTTCATGGGCAAGCTCTCCGGCATCTCGATGGGCTGCGACTGCTGCTACACCAATCACGCCGACGCCAATCAGAACTCCAACGAGAACCTGGCCATCCTGCTGGCCACGGCGGGCTGCAACTTCATCATCGCCATGCCGCTGGGCGACGACATCATGCTGAATTACCAGACCACGGCCTTCCATGACACCGCCACCATCCGCCAGCTGCTGGGCCTGCGCCCGGCGCCGGAATTCGAGGCCTGGCTGGAAAGCATGGGACTGATGGAAAACGGCAGGCTGACGCGCCGCGCGGGCGATGCGTCCTTCTTCTTCTGACTTGGAGCCCACAATCATGGACAAGCAGCAAATCGACGAAATCGTACGCGCGGTGATGACCCAGCTGGCGCAGCCCGCGCCGGCCACCGTCCCCGACGCCGCCAAAGCGGCCCCGGCCAGCGCCGAGGAAGCCCTGCCCGACCTGGGCGGCGAAGCCTTCCGGCTGTGGATGGGCGTGGCGGCGCCCCAGCGCGCCGAAGTGCTGGCCGAATTCCGCGCCAACACCGCCGCCCGCGTCTGCACCGGCCGCGCCGGCCCGCGCCCGCGCACCACCGCGCTGCTGCGCTTCCTGGCCGACCACTCGCGCTCCAAGGACACCGTGCTTAAGGAGGTGCCGCAGCCATGGGTGGAGGAAAAAGGCCTGCTGGAGCTGCAAAGCGAGATCGACAACAAAGACCAGTACCTGACCCGCCCCGACATGGGCCGCCGCCTGAACGAGGCCTCGCTGCAGCTGTTGAAAACGCGCTGCAAGCAACGGCCGCAAGTGCAGGTGGTGGTCTCCGACGGCCTGTCCACCGACGCCGTCACCGCCAACTTCGACGAAATCCTGCCGCCGCTGCTCAAGGGGCTGGAAAGCGCCGGCCTCGACGTCGGCACGCCCTTCTTCGTCCGCTACGGCCGGGTCAAGGTGGAAGACCAGGTGGGCGAAACGCTGGGCGCGCAGGTGGTGATCCTGCTGGTGGGCGAACGCCCTGGCCTCGGCCAGTCGGAAAGCCTGTCCTGCTACATGGTGTACGCGCCCAACGCCGCCACGGTGGAGGCGGACCGCACCTGCCTCTCCAATATCCACCGCGGCGGCACGCCGCCGGTGGAAGCCGCCGCCGTCATCGTGGACCTCGCCAAACGCATGCTGGAGAAGAAGGCTTCCGGCATGGCGCTGAACCGTTAAAGGAGACCGTCATGGCAGTTCTGGATCTGATCAAACCCAGCGTCAAGGCCGTGCGCCTGATCGCCTCGGCCCAATCCGACTTCAAGGCCGCGCTCAAGCTGCCCGCCCACATCAACAGCCTGGGCCTGCTGACCGCCGATTCCGACGACGTCGCCTACATCGCCGCCGACGAGGCCACCAAGCAGGCGCAGGTGGAGGTGGTGTTCGGCCGCTCGCTGTACGCCGGCGCGGCGCACAGCTCCTCGCCCACCGCCGGCGAAGTGCTGATCATCCTCGGCGGCGGCTCGCCGGCCGAAGTACGCGCCGGACTGGACTCGATGATGGCCACCATCGCGGACGGCCCCGCCTTCCGCTGGGCCAACGACGCCGAGGACACCGCCTTTCTCGCCCACGTGGTCTCGCGCAGCGGCTCCTATCTGTCGGCGCAGACCGGCGTGCGGCTGGGCGAGCCGCTGGCTTATCTGATCGCGCCGCCGCTGGAAGCCACCTTCGGCATCGACGCCGCGCTCAAGGCCGCCGACGTGCAACTGGCCAGCTATGTGCCGCCGCCGTCGGAAACCAACTACTCCGGCGCCTTCCTCACCGGCAGCCAGGCCGCCTGCAGCGCCGCCTGCCAGGCCTTCACCCAGGCGGTGCTGGACGTGGGCCGCCAGCCCGTCACCCTGATGTGAGCGGAGGCCGCAGATGATCAACGCCTTGGGCTTGCTGGAAGTCAGAGGGCTGGCCACCGCCATCGAGGCGGCGGACGCCATGCTCAAGTCCGCGAACGTGCGCCTGTTGCGGCAATGGCGCACCGACCCGGGCATGATTTCGCTGGTGGTGGAGGGCGACCTCGCCGCCTGCCGCGCGGCGCTGGACGCCGGCGCCGCCGCGGCGCTGCGGCTGGGCGAAGTGGTCAGCCGCTGCGAGATCGGCCGCCCCGATCCGGACACCGAAACGCTGGTGGACGCGATGCTGCGGCCGCCGGAGACGGCGGTCGCGCCGGCGGCCGGCCTGGACGAGGCGGCGGTGCTGGCCCGCATCGCCGCGGAGCCGGGCGGCATGAGCCTGGTCGACCTGCAAACCGTCTTCCCCTTTGTCGGCCTGAATCGCGGCTGGCTGCAGGCGCAATGCCGCGCCGGCACGCTGCTGCGCCGCCGCGGCCGTTATTTCCGCGCCGGAGGCAAGCCATGACGACCGCCGACCTGATCCGTCAGCGGGTGGCCGCCGCCGGCGTCGTCGGCGCCGGCGGCGCGGGCTTTCCCGCCGCGGTCAAGCTGGCGGCGCGGGCCGACACCTATCTCGTCAACGGCGCCGAGTGCGAACCGCTGCTCAAGGTGGACCAGCAACTGGCGGCGCGCGAGGCGGCGGCCCTGCTGCGCGGCCTGCGCCACGGCATGACCGCCACCGGCGCGACCCAGGGCGTGATCGCGCTCAAGGCCAAATATCGCGAGGCCATCGCCGCGCTGACGCCGCTGCTGCCCGCCGACGTGCGCCTGCACATTCTGGAAGACATCTATCCTGCCGGCGATGAAGTGATCACCATCTGGCTCGCCACCGGGCGGCGCGTGCCGCCGGCCGGCTTGCCGCTGGACGTGGGCGTGGTGGTCAGCAATGTGCAGACCCTGCTCAATGTGGCGGCGGCGGTGGACCAGGAACGGCCGGTCACGCACCGCACCCTGACCGTCAACGGCCTGGTCAAGCGGCCGCTGACGCTGACCCTGCCGCTGGGCACGCCCTTGCGCGAGGCGCTGGCGCTGGCCGGCGGCCCCAGCCGCGACGATGTCGCCTTCATCGACGGCGGGCCGATGATGGGCAAGCTGCTGCCCTCGCTGGACCTGCCGGTGACCAAGACCACCGGCGGCCTGCTGGCCTTGCCGCGCGACCACCTGCTGATCCGCCGCCGTCAACGCGGCGACGCGGCGCAACTGGCGATGGCGCGCACGGTGTGCGAGCAGTGCTGCCTGTGCACCGAGCTGTGTCCGCGCCACCTGATCGGCCACGAACTGCCGCCGCACCTGATCGTGCGCGCGGTCAACTACCGCCACGCCGGCCCGCGCCCGGACACCGTGCTGGCGGCGCTGACCTGCTCGGAATGCGGCGTCTGCGAGGCCTACGCCTGTCCGGTGGAGATCTCGCCGCTGCGCGTCAACCTTCTGCTCAAGGCCGAGTTGCGCGCCCAGGGATTGCGCTACCAGGGCGAACTGAGGCCGGCCGATCCGATGGCGCGCCATCGCCTGGTGCCGGTGTCCCGCCTGATTACCCGTCTCGACCTGGATTTGCTCAACCACAAGGCGCCATTCCAGGCCTTGGCGTACCGTCCCGAGAAGGTGGTGCTACCGCTGCGCCAGCACATCGGCGCGTCGGCGCAGCCCTGCGTCGCGATGGGAGAGCGGGTGCGCGAGGGCCAGTTGATCGCCGCCATGCCCCAGGGCGCACTGGGCGCGGCCTTGCATGCCAGCGTGGACGGCGTCGTCGTCGCGCTGAACGCGGAAACCATCGTCATCCAAACCTCGGAGCCCACATGCCCCATGCCATCGCCCTGATAGAACTGAGCAGCATCGCCAGGGGCATTGAAGCTGCCGACGCGATGCTCAAATCCGCCCATGTGGAGCTGCTGGCGGCCAAGACCATCTGCCCCGGCAAATTCATCGTGCTGGTGGGAGGCGACGCCGCCTCGGTCGAACAGGCCGCGGCGCAGGGCCGGCAAGCCGCCGGCCATCTGCTGGTCGATCATTTCTCCATCGCCAGGCTGCATCCGGACGTGCTGCCCGCCATCAGCGGCGTGACCCGGCTGGAACACGCGGCGGCGGTTGGGGTGGTGGAAAGCTATAGCGTCGCCGCCTGCATCGCGGCGGCGGATCTGGCCGCCAAAACCGCGGAGGTGACGCTGATCCGCATCCACCTGGCCTTCGGCATCGGCGGCAAATGCTATTTCGTCCTCAGCGGCGATGTGGCCGCGGTGAGCAGCGCCATCGACGTCGCCGCGCAGAGCGCCGGCGAGAAAGGATTGCTGGTGCAGCAGACCGTCATTCCCCGCCCCGCCCCCGCGCTATTGGCCAGCTTGCTGTAGGTGGCACGGGAGAGACCGCCACCAGCCACCGCATACGAAAGGGAAACACCATGTCAGACCCCAGTCCAGGATCAGGGCCCTTGCATCAACTGCGCGCGGCCAGCCCTCCGCCTCGGGAGCCGCTGGCGCCGCTGGGCGCCGAGGTCGGCGTCAAGCACCGCGAAACCAGCAACAGCTTTGAACAGGCATGCGCGATCACGGCCTGGCAGCAACTTTACGATCAGTTGCTACCAGGCCTTTTCTTCGGCCATGTGAAGGAGTTGTGGCTGGATCAGCTGCAATGCTTCGAGGAGTTCACCAGCCGTTCGCTGCGCCAGTCCTGCGTGGTCTGGCCGGACGCCTACTGGTTCGGCCTGCCCTGCCCCGACCAGCCCGGCGCGGCTCGCGACGGCGGCCAGATGGGCAATGGCGCCATCGCCATCAGCACCGGCGGCGAGGACTTTGAACTGACCACGCCGGACAATTTCCGCATCATGGGGCTGGTGTTGCCGCAAGAGGAACTGGACGAACACGCCAGGCTGACCCTGGACGGCGGATTGCCCTTGTCGCTGAAAGACCGGCCGCTGCTGCAGCTGGACCCGGAGCGCAAGCGCGACTTCATCCTGCGCCAGCGCCAGCTGTTGATCGAAGCCGAGCGCAGCCGGCTGGGGCCGGCCGACATCACCGCCTACCGCTTCATGCGCCACGAATTGCTGGACGGACTGACCGAGCTGCTGGCCAGCGCCTTGCCGGTGCCCGCGCAGCAACGCAGCCTGCGCAGCCACTGGCGCTTGGTGCGCAAGGCGCGTGATTTCGTGATGAGTCAGCCGGACGAGGCGCTGGTGGTGGCGGATCTGTGCCGGCACCTCAACCTCAGCCGGCGCACCTTGCAGAACATCTTTCAGAACACGCTGGGGCTGTGTCCGCTGGCCTATCTCAAGAGCATGCGCCTGAACGCGGTGCAACGCGAACTGCTCAGTCCGGACTCCCGCCACCACACCGTGCAAGACATCGCCGCAGCCTGGGGTTTCTGGCATATGAGCCAGTTCGCCACCGACTACAAGCGCTTATTTGGAGAAAGGCCGTCCGCCACGCTGTTGCGACGCGCCGGCGGCCCTGAAGAGCGGCTCAGCTCTTTTTCTGCGGACGCTTCCAGCCCGGCACCGTGACCTGACGCGCGCGCGCCACTGTCAGCTCGCCGGCCGGCGCGGTTCGGCTGATCACCGAGCCGGCGCCTATGGTGCTGTAGGATTCCAGCGTCACCGGCGCCACCATCAGGGTGCCGGAGCCGACGAAGACGTTGTCGCCGATCACGGTCTTGAACTTGTTGACGCCATCGTAATTGCAGGTCACCGAGCCGGCGCCCACATTCACCTTGCTGCCGATCTCGGCGTCGCCGACATAGCTCAGGTGGTTGACCTTGGAGCCTTCGCCGATCACGCTCTTCTTCACTTCGACGAAGTTGCCGATGTGCACATGGCCGGCCAGTTGCGCGCCGGGGCGTAAACGGGCGTAAGGCCCGATCCGACACGCTTCGCCCACCACCGCGTCTTCCAGATGCGAGAACGGCGCGATCTTGGTGCCGGCGGCCACTTTGACATTCTTCAACACGCAATGCGCGCCAATTTCCACCTGCTCGCCCAGTTCCACCTTGCCCTCAAACACGCAGCCAACGTCTATGCTGACGTCCATGCCATGGCTGAGTTCGCCGCGGATGTCGATGCGCGCCGGGTCCGCCAGTGTGACGCCGGCTTCCAACAAGGCCTGCGCCTGGTTTCGCTGCAGGATGCGCTCCAGCTCGGCCAGCTGCACCTTGTTGTTGACGCCGGCGGCCTCCCAGCTGGCGTCGACGCTGGCGCTGTCCACGCTCACGCCGTCCGCCACCGCCAGGGCCAGCACGTCGGTCAGATAGTATTCGCCCTGTGCGTTGCCGTTGTTGAGCGCGGCGAGCCAACCGGCCAGCCGCGCATTGGGCAGGGCCATCATGCCGGTGTTGATTTCACGGATCGCCAGTTGCGCCGGCGTACAGTCCTTGTGCTCGACGATGGCCTGGAGCTTGCCGTCCGCACCGCGCACCATGCGGCCGTAGCCGCTGGCGTCGTCCAGCACATCGGTCAGCACCGCCATGCCCGCGCCGGCGGCATCGGACAAACGGCGCAGCGTGTCCGCCTTGGTCAGCGGCACATCGCCGTACAGCACCATGGTCTTGCCATCCTTCGGAAGGTGCGGCAAAGCCATCTTCAGCGCGTGGCCGGTGCCCAGCTGCTCGGCCTGCTCCGCCCAGATCAGATCCGCGTCCGGTATCGCCGCCCGCACCTGTTCGCCGCCGTGGCCGTACACCACGATCAGGCGCGCCGGCTTCAGCGCGCGCGCGGTGCGGATCACCCGCGCCAGCATCGGCTCACCGCCTATCGGGTGCAATACCTTGGGTTTGGAGGAGTACATGCGCTTGCCTTTGCCGGCAGCGAGAATGACGATGCTGAGACTATCCATGGTTTTTCACGAGTCGAAAACGGAAAAAGGCTGCCACTTGCGTGGCAGCCTACTATACACGATTACATCTCTTATCAGTGGGCGCGCTTCTTGAGGAAATCCAGCGCCTTCAACTCCGCGATGGCCACTGCCAGAGCAGCGTGCGCCTTCGCGGTGGAGAGGTCGTCGGTGGCGCGCTTGAGGGAATCCTCCGCAGCGCGTTTTGCCTCATTGGCGCGGGCCTCGTCGAGATCCTCGCCGCGAATCGCCGTATCCGCCAGCACGGTGATCAGGCTGGGCTGCACTTCCATCATGCCGCCAGACACTGCCACCAGAACTTCTTCGCTGCTGCCCGGCACTTTCAGACGCAGCACGCCGGGCTTGATACGGGTCAGGAGCGGCACGTGTTGGGGATACACACCGATCTCGCCTTCGGTAGCCGGCGCAACCACGAATTCAGCTTCGCCGGAGAAGATCATTTGCTCGGTGCTGACCACTTCCACACGCATCTTGGACATCAGCCCTCTCCTTAGTTAAGGGTCTTGGCTTTCTCGGCAGCTTCTTCAATGGAGCCAACCATGTAGAACGCTTGTTCCGGCAGATGGTCGTACTCGCCAGCGAGAATGGCCTTGAAACCCTTGATGGTTTCGCGCAGCGGCACGTATTTGCCCGGCGAGCCGGTAAATACTTCAGCCACGTGGAACGGCTGGGACAGGAAGCGCTGGATCTTACGGGCGCGAGCCACGACCAGTTTGTCTTCCTCGGACAATTCGTCCATACCCAGAATCGCGATGATGTCGCGCAGTTCCTTGTAACGCTGCAGCGTGGACTGCACGCCACGGGCTACCGTGTAGTGCTCGTCGCCCACCACCAGCGGATCCAGCTGGCGCGAAGTGGAGTCGAGCGGATCCACCGCCGGGTAGATACCCAGCGAAGCGATGTCGCGCGACAGAACCACGGTGGCGTCCAAGTGGGCGAAGGTGGTCGCCGGAGACGGGTCGGTCAAGTCATCCGCAGGTACGTATACGGCCTGGATGGACGTAATCGAGCCATCGCGGGTAGAAGTAATACGCTCTTGCAGACGGCCCATTTCTTCCGCCAGCGTCGGCTGATAGCCCACCGCGGAAGGCATACGGCCCAGCAGCGCGGATACTTCGGTACCGGCCAGGGTGTAGCGGTAGATGTTGTCCACGAAGAACAGCACGTCGCGGCCTTTGCCGCTTTCGTCCTTCTCGTCGCGGAAGTGCTCGGCCATGGTCAGACCGGTCAGGGCCACGCGCAGACGGTTGCCCGGCGGCTCGTTCATCTGGCCGTACACCATCGCCACTTTGTCCAGTACGTTGGAGTCCTTCATCTCGTGATAGAAGTCGTTACCTTCACGAGTGCGCTCACCAACGCCGGCAAACACGGACAAACCGGAGTGTGCCTTGGCGATGTTGTTGATCAGTTCCATCATGTTGACGGTCTTGCCCACGCCGGCGCCGCCGAACAGGCCCACTTTGCCGCCCTTGGCGAACGGGCACAGCAGGTCAATCACCTTGATGCCGGTTTCCAGCAGGTCGGTGGCGGGGGACAGTTCGTCAAACTTCGGAGCGGGCTGGTGGATGGCGCGGCGAACATCGGTCGCTACCGCGCCGGCTTCGTCCACCGGGTTGCCCAAGACATCCATGATGCGGCCCAGGGTGGCGCTGCCCACCGGCACCGAAATCGGTGCGCCGGTGTTGACTACGCTCATGCCACGCTTCAGGCCGTCAGAGCTACCCATGGCGATGGTGCGCGCCACGCCGTCGCCCAGCTGCTGCTGGACTTCGAGCGTCAGGTCGGCATCAACCAGCTTCAGGGCATCATAAACCTTTGGCATGGCGTCGCGCGGGAATTCCACGTCGATCACCGCGCCAATGATTTGTACGATTTTACCTTGGCTCATTATCGGTTCCTAAACATTAAACTTTTTCAGTCTGCGACGGCTTACACCGCTGCGGCGCCTGCCACGATTTCAGACAACTCGGTAGTGATCGCAGCCTGACGAGCCTTGTTGTACACCAGGCGCAGTTGCTTGATCGTGTTACCGGCGTTATCCGTGGCGGATTTCATCGCCACCATGCGGGCAGCTTGCTCGGAGGCCATGTTCTCGGCCATCGCCTCGAACACCACGGACTCGATGTAGCGTTTGACCAGGAACTCCATCACGGAAAGCGCATTCGGCTCGTACAGGTAATCCCACGAGTGCGAGTGCTCCACCACCATGTGTTCCGAAGTCAGCGGCAGCAGCTGTTCAGTCGCCGGCTCCTGCTTCATCGTATTGATGAAACGGGAGTAAACGATGTAGAGCGCGTCCAGTTCGCCTTCGGCGTACTGCTTGAACAGCACCGTAAGCGGGCCAATCAGTTTTTCCATCTTCGGCACATCGCCGAGCTGGGTTGCGCTGGCCACGACGTTGAGGCGCGCGCGCTGGCATGCCGCCAGGCCTTTCTGGCCCAGGCAGCAGACATCGACTTCGATGCCCTGATCCTGCAGACCCTTGACTTGGGCGAAGAAGCGCTTGAGCGTATTCACGTTCAAGCCGCCGCACAGGCCCTTGTCGGAGGTCATCAGGATGATGCCGGCGCGTTTGACTACGTCGCGGCTTTGCAACAGCGGGTGCTCAAGATCCGTGTTCGCCTGAGCAAGGTGCGCCATGACTGTGCGCACCTTCTCGGCGTAAGGACGGGCAGCGCGCATACGCTCTTGCGTTTTGCGCATCTTGGAGGTCGCCACCATTTGCATTGCGCGAGTGATCTTCTGCGTGTTTTGCACGCTTCGGATCTTGGTGAGAATCTCTTTGCCGACTGCCATATCCTGAACCTTTCCTAGTAACTGTTTGCGTTAACCGAAAAGACTCAGTTGTAGCTGAAGCCAGCCTTGAACGATTCCATCGCCTTGGCCAGGATTTTCTCGTTGTCGCCGGACAAGTCGCCGGAAGCGTTCACCGCGGCCAACACATCGTGATGGTTCGCGCGCACATAGGCGAGGAACGCCGCTTCGAAAGCCAGGGCCTTCTTCACCGGAACGTCTTCGTAGCTGCCCTTGTTCACCGCCCACAGGGTCAACGCCATTTCGGCGGTGGCCAGCGGCAGGAACTGCTTCTGCTTCATCAGCTCGGTAACCACTTCGCCGTGTTGCAGTTGCTTGCGGGTAGCCTCGTCCAGGTCGGAAGCGAACTGCGAGAACGCAGCCAGTTCACGATACTGGGCCAGGGCCAGACGGATACCGCCGCCCAGCTTCTTGATCACCTTGGTCTGCGCGGCGCCGCCAACGCGGGATACCGAAATACCGGCGTTGATGGCCGGGCGGATGCCTGCGTTGAAGAGGTCGGTTTCCAGGAAGATCTGACCGTCGGTGATCGAGATCACGTTGGTCGGCACGAAGGCGGAAACGTCGCCGGCCTGGGTTTCGATGATGGGCAGCGCGGTCAGGGAACCGGTCTTGCCTTTCACTTCGCCATTGGTCAGCTTGGCCACTTCGTCTTCATTGATGCGGGAAGCGCGTTCCAGCAGACGGGAGTGCAGATAGAACACGTCGCCGGGGTAGGCTTCGCGGCCCGGCGGACGGCGCAGCAGCAGCGAAATCTGACGGTAGGCGACAGCCTGTTTGGACAGGTCGTCGTATACGATCAGCGCGTCTTCGCCGATGTCGCGGAAGTATTCGCCCATCGCGCAACCGGAGTACGGGGCGATGAACTGCAGCGCGGCGGCTTCGGAAGCGGTCGCGGCCACCACGATGGTGTGACCCAGCGCGCCGTGCTCTTCCAGCTTGCGCACCACGTTGGCGATGGAGGAGGCCTTTTGGCCGATCGCCACGTAGATGCACACCACGCCGGTGTCTTTTTGGTTGATGATCGCATCCAGCGCCACCGCGGTCTTGCCGGTCTGACGGTCGCCGATGATCAGCTCGCGCTGACCACGGCCAACCGGAACCATCGAGTCGATGGCTTTCAGGCCGGTTTGCATCGGCTGGGATACCGATTGACGCGCAATCACGCCCGGCGCGATCTTTTCGATCGGGCTGGACAGCTTGGCGTTAACCGGGCCCTTGCCGTCGATAGGCTGACCCAGGGCGTTGACCACGCGGCCAATCAGTTCCGGACCCACCGGAACTTCCAGAATGCGACCGGTACAAGTGACTTCGTCGCCTTCCGAGATGTGCTCGTACTCGCCCAGAACCACGGCGCCGACAGAGTCGCGCTCCAGGTTCATCGCGAGGCCGAAGGTGTTGCCCGGGAATTCGAGCATTTCACCCTGCATCACGTCTGCCAGGCCATGGATACGAACGATGCCGTCGGTCACGGAAATCACGGTACCTTTGGTACGGGTTTCTGCGCCTTCGGCCAGGTTCTGAATCTTCGCCTTGATCAGATCGCTGATTTCAGAGGGGTTCAACTGCATGATCTCTCCTAATTCTTGAGGCTTACTGCCATGGCTTGCAGTTTGCCGCGCACGGAAGCGTCGATGACATCGTCGCCCACCAACACACGAACCCCGCCGATCAGGTCAGGGTTGTCACGCACATCAATCCGTACGGATTTGCCGTACTTCTTGGAAAGCGTGTCGGTCAGTTCGGCTTGCTGTGCATCGTTCATTGCAAACGCCGTTTCCACCACGGCGTCCACTACGCCTTCCGCTTGCGCCTTGAACACTTCAAACTGCTCGGCGATTTGCGGCAGCAGCGTCAGACGGCTGTTCTCGATCAGCACGGCCAGAAGACGTTTGACGTCCTCGTTGCCGCGCGTGCCCAGAACGTCCAGCATCAGCGCCTCAAGCTCTTGTGCGGTATGTTTCGGATTGGTGATGACGGCTTCCAGATCCGGGTTCTTCACCATGGCAGCCAGCCACGACAGCGATTCCGACCATTGCTGGGTGGCTTGCTGCTCGGTGGCGAGGCTGTATACCGCTTCGGCATAGGGCCTAGCTACGGTAATGAGTTCTGCCATGAGTTAATTAAAACTCCGCTTTGATGGAGGCAAGCAGATCAGCGTGCTTGGCCGAGTCGATCTCTTTGCGCAGGATCTTCTCTGCACCCGCAACCGCCAGGTCGGCCACTTGCGCGCGCAGGGTTTCCTTGGCGCGCAGGACTTCCTGATCGATCTCAGACTTGGCGTCGGCCACAATGCGCGCGCCTTCAACGCGAGCAACATCCTTGGCCTCGTCCACGATCTGGCTGGCGCGCTTTTCAGCGGCCATCACGATTTCGGTCGCTTGCTGTTTAGCCTTGCGGAGTTCATCCGCAACGCGCTTCTCAGCGGCTTCCAGATCTTGCTTGCCACGCTCGCCGGCGGCCAGGCCGTCTGCGATGCGCTTGGCGCGCTCATCCATCATGTTGGTAAGCGGAGGCCAAACAAACTTCATGGTGAACCATACCAGGATGGCGAACGTGATCGCCTGACCCAGTAGTGTTACGTTAAATTCCACGCTTGTTTTCCTCCAGTAGTATTACTGCAACAACCAATTCCGCTTAAAAATTAAGCGCCGGCTTTCAGAGCGGCCAGGGCGGCGGACAGGAACGGGTTATTGAAGGTGTACAGCATGGCGATACCAACACCGATCATGGAGATGGCGTCCAGCAGACCGGCCAGAATGAACAGTTTGGTTTGCAGAACCGGAATCATTTCCGGTTGACGGGCGGAGGACTCGAGGAATTTGCCACCCAGGATGGCAAAACCCAGAGCAGTACCGATGGCGCCCAGGCCAATGATCAGGGCAGCGGCCAGTACGGTCATGGACTGGATCTGAGAAACGAGTGCTTCCATTGTGTATCTCCTAAGACTTAATCAAGGATGGTTGGTAAAAAAGCTAAAGAAACAAAGGTAAAACAAAGAAACCGGTATTAGTGCGCTTCCACCGCCAGGCTCAGGTACACGATGGTCAGCATCATGAACACGAAGGCCTGCAGGGTGATGATCAGGATGTGGAAGATCGCCCACGGCGCGCCCAACAGCCACTGCAGGCCCCAAGGCAGCAGCGCGATCAGGATGAAGATCATTTCGCCGGCGTACATATTGCCGAACAAACGCAGGGACAGCGAAATCGGCTTGGCCAGGAGTTCCACCATCTGCAGCAGGAAGTTGGCCGGAGCCAGCAGAATCTTGCCCACGGTGCCTTCCGCATGGAAGGGCGCGGTGAACAATTCCTTGGTGTAGCCGCCAACGCCCTTGGCGCTGATGGAGAAGCCGATGATGCAGAACATCACGGACAAGGACATCGCAAAAGTGGCGTTCACGTCGGCGGACGGCACGACGCGGAAGTAAACATGATGCGGCTCGGCGCCGAAGAAGGTGTAACCCACCCACTGGGCCAGCGACGGCAGCAGATCCACCGGCAGCAGGTCCATGAAGTTCATCAGGAAGATCCAGCAGAAAATGGTCAGCGCCAGCGGAGCGATCACCTTGCTCTGGCCGTGGAATACGTCGCGCACCTGCTTGTCCACCATCTCGACGATGCTTTCCACGCACAACTGCAGCCGGCCCGGATTCTCCAGCTTGGCCTTGCGCGCCACGACGGCGAACACGCCGGCGAAGATGAAGGCGAGAACCAGCGAAATGGAGAAGGTATCAAGGTGCAGGCTCCAGAAGCCGGCGGAAGGATCCGAATTCCAGAAGGTGAGGTGGTGCTTGATGTAGTCAGTTGCGTTGCTTGCCATCGCTCATTTTCTCAATTTTTGATTAAAAGCCCGAACCAGTAGCCGGATACGGCGGCAAAAAACCCGCCAAAAAGACCGACTATCGATAAATCCTTGAAAAATACCAAAGTCGCGCCAAATAACAGGATGGTGAGGACGTATTTGACCGCCTCGGCCCTGAAATGCGCTTTCATCAGTTCCGCGGGGGCGACATGGCGCTTGGCGTAGGCGATCCTGGCGTACACCAGGGCCGGCACCAAGGCCGACAATCCGCCAAGCAAGACAGAAACCGGAATGGCCAGGTTTCCTCCCCCTGTAACCACTCCAATCAACAGTGCGACACCCACCAGAGTGCACTGCAGGCGCAGTATACGCTTAACTTCCCGGTTAACCATGTTGACCCAGCAAAAAAACCGCCGAATTATAGGCTTCCTGCTTGATTTGAGTCAACTTGCGTGTCATTGGGATGCTGCGGTGCAACACACTCATTTTCCTGAACTTTTCTGCAGCTTTTCCAGCAAGCCTTCCAGCTCGTCCAGCGTCGCATACTCTATAACCAGCCTGCCATTGCCGCGGTTTGCATGACGAATGCTAACCCGGGCGCCTATGCGTTCCGACACCTGTTCAGCCAGCCTGTCCACATCCGGGTCTGTACGTTTTTGCTGCGGTGCGACTGTGGTTTTTTCCACAGCTTTCTGCTGTACCCTGCGCTCCACCTCGCGCACGGACAGGCCTTTGTCGCCCACCTCTTGCGCCAGGCCCAGCTGCTCCACCACCGGCAACCCCAGCAAAGCGCGAGCATGGCCCATCTCCAGCCGCCCCTGATGCAACAGGGTCTGCACCGGTTCCGGCAGGGCCAGCAGGCGCAATAGATTGCTGACCGCGCTGCGCGATCGGCCCACCGCGTCGGCCGCGGCCTCGTGGGTCAGGCCGAACTCGTCGATCAGGCGCTTGATGCCCTGGGCCTCTTCTATCGGGTCCAATTCCTGACGCTGGATATTCTCGATCAGCGCCATCGCCAGCGCCGCTTCGTCGGGCACGCTCTTGATTACCGCCGGCACTTCGGTCAAACCGGCTTTGCGCGAAGCGCGCCAGCGCCGTTCGCCGGCGATCAATTCGTAATCGCCGAAGCCGACTTCACGCACCACCAGCGGCTGAATCACGCCCTGGGCTCGAATCGACGCGGCCAGTTCGTCCAGTGCGGCTTCGTCCATGAAGCTGCGCGGCTGGTATTTGCCGGGACGGATGCTGTCTATGGGCAGGGAGGTGAGTCTGTCGTCCACTGTCTCGGCAGTGGACAAGAGCGCGTCCAAGCCGCGCCCCAATCCTTTTAATTTGGCCATATTGCTTAGACGGAGGGAGTTGTGGTTGCGGGCTCGAGCCGGTCCGCCAGCTCTTGCGCCAGCGCGAGATAAGCCTGAGCGCCGCGCGAGGCCCGATCGTAGACCAGGCCGGGCAGGCCGTGGCTGGGCGCTTCCGCCAGCCGCACATTGCGCGGAATCACGGTATCGAACACCTTGGCGCCGAAATGGCGGGCTAGTTGCTCGGACACCTGCTGCGACAAATTATTGCGCGCATCGAACATGGTTCGCAGCAGGCCCATGATCTCGATCTTGGGATTCACCGCCACCCTCACCTTGCGCAAGGTCGCCACCAGATCGGACAAACCTTCCAGCGCATAGTATTCGCACACCATCGGGATCAGCACGCTGTGCGCCGCCACCAGTCCGTTCAATGTCAGCAGGTTCAGCGAGGGCGGGCAGTCTATTAGCACATAGTCGTACGGCTCCTCCACCGCCTGCAGCGCGTTTTTCAGCCGCGCTTCGCGCGCCAGTTCATTGACCAATTCCAGTTCCGCGCCGCCCAGATCGCGGTTGGCGGGCAGCACGTCGTAGCCGCCCTCCTTCGCCGGCTGGCGCGCCTCTTCAACCGAGGCCTCGCCCAGCAGCACGTCGTAGCCGGACAGTTTCAGGGATTGCTTGGCGATGCCGCTACCCATGGTGGCATTGCCCTGCGGGTCGAGATCGACAATCAGCACGCGCCGGCCCAAGTCGGCCAGGCCCGCCGCCAGATTCACCACAGTCGTGGTCTTACCGACCCCGCCCTTCTGGTTGGCGACCGCGATCACCCTTGAATTCATTGCGCACCCACCCCTTCCAGGCGCATTCTCACCAGGTGCCGTTCGGCATCCAGGCCCGGCACTGTCACCGGCAATACTTCGGAAACCACCGTACCCTGCGGCAACAAGGCGATTTCCTCGTAAGGATAGACACCCTTCATTGCTACATATTGACCGTGATCCGCCAGCAGATGGCGGGTCAGCTTGACGAACTCGGCCAGCTCGGAAAACGCCCGGCTGGTGATGCGGTCGAACTTCTGCTCCGGCTGGTAAGCCTCCACTCGCTCGGTCATCACCTGCACATTGGGCAAGCCCAGCTCCACCACCACCTGACGCAGAAAGGTGGTTTTCTTATGGTTGGAATCCAACAGCACCACCTGCAAGTCCGGGCGGGCGATCGCCGCCGGAATGCCGGGCATGCCGCCGCCGGAGCCCACATCCAGTAGACGGCTGCCGCCGTCCAGATGCGGTACCAGGCTCAGGCTGTCCAGCAGATGGTAGCTGACCATGCGCTTTTCCTCGCGCACAGCGGTCAGGTTGTAAGTCTGGTTCCACTTGGCCAGCAGCGCCAGATAGCGGTCCAGCAAATCGGTTTGCGCGTCGCTCAGTTCCAGTTTCAGCTGCGACAGGCCTTGTTGTAGTTCTGTGGTATGTGTCATGCGGTTTTCGTTGCGTCGGCAAAGCCGCGTTTCAAGTGGACCATCAAAAGAGCAACCGCCGCCGGGGTAATGCCCTGGATGCGCGAAGCCTGCCCCAAGGTCTCCGGGCGTTGCTGGTTCAGTTTCTGCTGCACTTCCTTGGACAGACCCTTGACCAGACCATAGTCGATATCGACCGGCAGGCGCACGTCCTCAAGGTTGTCGCGGCGCGCCAGTTCTTCGTTCTGGCGGTTGATATAGCCTTGGTATTTGACCTGAATTTCCACCTGCTCGGCAACCGCCTCGTCAGCCACCGCGCCGCCGGCCTCCGGCAAGGCCATCAAATCGGCATAGGCGACGTTGGGGCGTTTCAGCAAATCGTACAGGCTGTACTCGCGCTCAATCGCCTTGCCCAGCAGCGCTTGCAGCGCGGCGGCGTCGCTCAGCCTCGCCGGGTGCAGCCAGGTGGCTTTCAACCGCGCCTTCTCCGCCTCCACCGCGTCGCGCTTGCGGCAGAAGCTGTCCCATTGGGCGTCGCCGATCAGGCCGTGTTGGCGAGCGATCTCGGTCAGGCGCAGGTCGGCGTTGTCTTCGCGCAACTGCAGGCGGAATTCGGCGCGGCTGGTGAACATGCGGTAGGGCTCGGCCACGCCCTTGGTGATCAGGTCGTCCACCAGCACGCCCAGATAGGCCTCGTCGCGGCGCGGGCACCAGCTAGCCTGGTCCCGGGCGAACAAGGCGGCGTTCATGCCGGCCAGCAGGCCCTGAGCGGCAGCCTCTTCATAGCCGGTGGTGCCGTTGATCTGACCGGCGAAGAACAGGCCCTGGATCGCCTTGGTTTCCAGCGAAGCCTTCAGACCACGCGGATCGAAATAATCGTATTCGATCGCATAGCCAGGCCGCAGGATGTGGGCATTTTCCATGCCGCGGATCGAACGCACCGCCGCCAGCTGGATGTCGAAGGGCAGGCTGGTGGAAATCCCGTTGGGGTAGAACTCGTGCGTGGTCAGGCCTTCCGGCTCCAGGAAGACCTGGTGACTGTCCTTGTCGGCGAAGCGGTTGATCTTGTCTTCAATAGACGGGCAGTAACGCGGGCCCACGCCTTCTATCACCCCGGTGAACATCGGGCTGCGGTCGAAACCGGAGCGGATGATCTCGTGGGTGCGTTCATTGGTGTGGGTGATCCAGCACGGCAGCTGCTTGGGGTGCAGCGCGCGGCTGCCGCGGTAGGAGAACACCGGCTCCGGCGTGTCGCCCGGCTGCTCTTCCATTACGGAGAAGTCGACGCTGCGGCCGTCGATGCGCGGCGGCGTGCCGGTTTTCAGCCGTCCCACCGGCAGGGCCAGTTCGCGCAAGCGCGCGCCCAGCGTGGACGCTGCCTGATCGCCGGCGCGGCCGCCGGTGTAGTTTTCCATGCCCACATGGATCTTGCCGGACAGGAAGGTGCCGGCGGTCAACACCACGGTTTTGGCGCGGAAGGTGATGCCGATGGCGGTGATGGCCCCGGCGACGCGGTCGCCCTCTATCAGCAGATCGTCCACCGGCTGCTGGAACAAGGTCAGATTGGGCTGGTTCTCCAGCATCTCGCGGATCGCCGCCTTGTACAGGATGCGGTCGGCCTGCGCGCGGGTGGCGCGCACCGCCGGGCCCTTGGAGGCGTTCAGCGTGCGGAACTGGATGCCGCCGATATCGGTGGCCAGCGCCATCGCGCCGCCCAGGGCATCCACTTCCTTGACCAGATGGCCCTTGCCGATGCCGCCGATCGACGGATTGCACGACATCTGACCCAGCGTCTCGATGTTGTGCGTCAAAAGAAGGGTGTTGCAGCCCATGCGCGCGGCCGCCAAAGCGGCCTCGGTGCCGGCATGGCCGCCGCCCACCACTATCACGTCGAAGTTTGTCGGATAAATCATGGCTTTGTCGGAAAGAGCAAATCGAACGGAAAAACGGCCTATTCTACGCCAAATCCTGAACCAGCGTAAGTCGTTGATTTCAATAAATCCAGCTGGTAACCGCGACGTCAAGCGCCGGTCACCCGATAGTCATATTAAAGACATCGCCGCGTCAAACAAGCTGCCTAGCATGGGGCTCACCACAAAAGGGAGCAAAACATGCTGCTAAATGAACAGCTTGCCGTGAGCGCCAAACCGCGCCTGAGCGTGCGCGTGGCCAGTGAAGCGCAGGATATCCGCCGCGCGCAGAAGCTGCGCTTCGATGTGTTTGCCGGAGAAATGGGCGCGGAGCTCGCCTCGCACGATCTAGGCATCGATTGCGACGAGTACGACGAGTTGTGCGACCACCTGATCGTGGAAGACGCCGCCAGCGGCCTGGTGGTGGGCACTTACCGCATGCTGTCCCCGGCCATGGCGCGCCGCGCGCCCAGCCTGTATTCCGAGCACGAGTTCGACCTGACCCGGCTGGCCCACCTGCGCGCCGGCCTGATCGAAGTGGGCCGCTCCTGCGTGCACCGCGATTTCCGCTCCGGAGCGGTGATCGCCCTGCTCTGGTCCGGCCTGGCCGACTACGTTCAACTGCACGGCGGTCAATACCTGGCCGGCTGCGCCAGCGTGTCGCTGAGCGACGGCGGCCACCAGGCGGTCAGTCTGTACCGTCAACTGGAAGCCAAGCACCTGTCGCCGGCGGAATGGCGGGTGTTCCCCCACCTGCCGCTGCCTCTGGACCGAGTCTGCGACGACGCTCCCTCCGCGCCGCTGCCGGCGCTGATCAAGGGCTATCTGCGCGCCGGCGCCTATATCTGCGGCGAGCCGGCCTGGGACCCGGACTTCAACTGCGCGGACTTCTTCATGCTGCTGCCCATGGGCCGGCTGAGCAGTCGCTACAACAAGCACTTCGTCGGCTGATCTGTACCAAGCTGCCAATAATGTAGATGCGCCGTCAGGCGCATCTTTCATTTTGCAGCCACAAGCCGCATGATGGACGAATTCACTGTCCGCCCAGCACCATCATGCCCAGGCCTCCCTCGGTCACCCGCGCCATTGCACCCATCCTGCTCTTGCTCCTAATCCTCGCCAGCCTGCTCCAGAGCGCTTACCCGATGCTACGCGGCTGCGCCCTCATCGCCTTGCTGCTTTTTCTTGCTTGTGCCTCCCTGAGCCATACCCGCACAGCCATCCATACCGGTGTATTCCATGATTACAGATCACGGACAAACATCTTGAGACAAGACCGGTCCTTCCGTTTCTGGCTCCACGTTTCGATCTCTCTGATATTGGGCATAGGCGCATTGGCGGCTGCCGTTGCTTTACTTGCGCGGCTGTTCTCTTCGGCATAGCAGGAATAAAGCTGTGGGGCAGCAATGCTACAATCCGGCCATGAGCCACACCTTTGAAACGGTAGGCGTGATCCATTCGCCCTACCGCGAAAAATTTGGCATCCCCCGCCAGCCCTCGCTGGTCAACGCCGCCCGCATCACGCTGGAACTGCTGCCGCCCTACGACCACCCCGACATGGTGCGCGGTCTGGACGCGTTTTCCCACGTCTGGATCAGCTTCGTGTTCCATCAAACCGCCGAGCGCGGTTGGCAGCCGCTGGTGCGCCCGCCGCGGCTGGGCGGCAACGCCAAGGTCGGCGTATTCGCCAGCCGCGCCACCCATCGCCCCAACCCGCTGGGGCTGTCGCTGGTGCGCCTGCTGCGGATCGACACCCAGCCCAAGGTGGTGCTGACGCTGGAGGGCGCCGACCTGCTGGACGGCACCCCGGTGCTGGACATCAAACCCTATATACCCTTCGTCGAAGCCAGGCCCGACGCCCGCGGCGGCTTCGTCGATGGCCCGCCGCCGCAATTGAGCGTGGGCTGGGACGCCGCAGCTCACGCGCAACTGGCCACCGAAGCCAGCCTGCCGGACGATTTCGCCGCGCTGGTGGAACAGGTGCTGGCCCAGGATCCGCGCCCGGCCTACCAGGATGACCCGGAACGGATTTACGGCGTGGCGCTGCACCAGTGGAACGTGCGCTTCCGCGTGGAAAAAAACCATGCGCAAGTCATTGAAATTCAGCCATTGACCCCGAACTAATTTTTTGCGCTCCAGTCATACCGGGGCGATACCAACCACTCAGGAAAAAAGCAAATATGACCACCCGCGCGAAGACGATCATGCTCGCCTTCACCATGGTTTCCATGTTGGCCGCCCCGTTCGCGGAAGCGGCCCGCCTAGGTAAAGGCAAGAGCGCCGGCATGCAGCGCTCGGCCCCCACCCGTTCTTACCAACAACAAGCGCCGGCACGCCCGGTGGCTCCGCCCGCGCAAGCGCCTGCGCCTGCTCAAGCTCAACCCAAGTCCGGCCCCGGCATCGGCACCGCCGTAGCCGCAGGCGCGGCCGGCGCGGCAGCCGGTTATATGCTGGGCTCCGCCATGAGCGACAAAGGCGGACAACAGCAAGCTCCCGCCACGGCTAACGGCAACGCAGATCCGGCCCTCGCGGCGCAAGCCCAAGGCCAGCAGCCGCAGAAGAGCGGCGGCATGCCCTGGGGCACGCTGGCCCTGCTGGGCCTGGTGCTGGTAGGCGGCTATATGTTCTTCCGCCGCAAAGCCGGAGCGGCGCGTCCGGCCATGGCTGCACCGCAAGCAGCGGGCATGCCGCAGAATATGGGCGGCTATCAAGAACCGGCCCGTTTCGACTCCATCCCGAAAATCGGCTCCGGCCTGGGCGGCGCGCAAGCCGGCTTTGGCGGCGGCGTGATCAGCGAGGCGCCCGCGCGCCTGCCGGACGGCACCGAGACCCCGCACTTCCTGCGTCAGGCCAAGGCCACCTTCCTGCACCTGCAAAGCTTGAACAGCACGGAAAGCCTGGAAGAAGTGCGCAAGTACATGACGCCGGACCTGTTCAACGCCTTGCGCGAGGACATCGCCGGCAATACCGACGTGGCCGACTTCCCGCAGCTGGACTGCCAGCTGTCCGAAGCCAGCACCGAAGGCAACCGCTATATCGCCAGCGTGCGCTTCTCCGGCATGGTCAGCGAAGCCGTAAACGCGCCGGCCGAGCCGTTCACCGAATACTGGCACTACATCAAGGACGACAGCACCAACGGCAAGTGGTTGGTGGCGGGCATCCAACAGTAATAAGGTTTTTAACATCTTTATCCAAACGGGCCTCTTGGCCCGTTTTTTATTTTTAATAGCGATGCACTAAACTGGAATGCCAATTGCTTCAGGCAAAAAAACAATACTGGCCATAGAGTCCGCGCCACGGAGGGCAGCTATTCCATGAAAGAATTCGAGCATGCCGGCTTGAAACTCGGCAGTCACTTCCAGCCTATCTACAGCCTGGCTCATCGCCGCACGATAGGAATGGAAGCCTTGCTGCGCGCCAGACAGGATACCTCCCCGCTGACGCCGGCGGAGGCCTTTTACTCCGTCGTCTCTCCCGAACGCCGCCACCAGTTGGATCTGGCTGCGAGCGAAGCCCATGCCGTCCGTTTCAGCCAGATGCAGAGCGACCACCCTTGCTGGCTGTTTCTCAATATCGACGCCGCGTCCTTATCGCGGCCAGAGCGCGCGATGGCCTTGGCCAACAGCATCAAGGCCGCCGGGCTAGACCCCAGCCAAGTGGTGCTGGAAGTGCTGGAACATGTTCTGGAAGTGGACGAGGCGCTGATTGAAGGGGTGAATGTACTGAAAGGCAGCGGGTTTCTGATCGCCATCGACGACTTTGGCGTCGGCCACTCCAACCTGGACCGCGTCTGCCAGCTAGAACCGGACTTGGTCAAATTCGACCGGCACCTGCTGCGCGCCGCCGTCCATCAGCCGCGCACCCGCAACCTGCTGGCCAAGCTGGTGCGGTTGATGCACGAAATTGGTGCTTTGGTGGTGGAGGAAGGGATAGAAACCGATCAGGACGTGCTGATCGCGCTGGAGTCGGGCTGCGATTTGGTGCAAGGCTATTTCGTCGCTCACCCCAGCGATCAGCCGGATCAGGACCACATCATCACCCCTCGCATCGATGAACGCTGGGATGAGCTGATGGCGCGCGAACTGCTGAAACGCAAACTGACCCGGCGCCAGATCGAGCTGGCGCGACAATCTTTTGTTCAAAGCGCCATCTCGCTCATGCAAGGCACGCCGTTCGACTTGGCCGCCAAGCCGATGCTGGCACTGCCGGACGTGGTGCGCTGCTTCCTGCTGGACAGCGCCGGACGCCAGATCGGCCGCAACCTGAACAGCCGCCAGCCGCGGGCCGCCGCCAATCCCAAGTTCGCGCCGCTGGTGGACACCACCGGCGCCGTCTGGTCGCGGCGCAGCTACTTTCAACATGCGGTGGACCAACCCGGCGTGCTGTATATGAGCGAGCCTTATCTGTCCATGACCGACACCCGCTCCTGCGTAACTATCTCGATGGCGATAGAAATCGACGAGATCATGCACGTGCTATGCGCCGACGTGCTGATTCCCCAGCACTGACGGCGGCCGCGCTACGCATCAACGAAACTTCAGAATATCCTCGGCGGCCGGTTGCGGCGTGTAGGCGGCCGTCAAGGAAGGTTCCTCGTCGCCGGGCTCCGGCGCGGCCATCGGTTTGGGAGGCGTTTTGATCCGAGCCACTTCCGCCTTCATCGCGGCGCTGGCGCCCGCTTGCAGCAATTCGCCACGCAACTTGGCTAGCGCGTTTTCCGCCGCTTGGCCGTCCGCGGCACTCAGGCGCAATTCGCTCTGGGCTCGCAGCAACTGGCTTTTCGCCTCGGATAGCTCCCGCTCCAGTTCGCCGACTCGGGCCTCGGCCTTGTCCATACGCTCGCGGAATGCTTCCGCCTGCGGCTGCGCCACCGCCAGGTCCTGCGCCTGCTGCGCGGCTAAGGCTAGAGAGGAGGACAGTTGGCGGCGCGTGGCGTCCAGCTCCGCCGCCTGACGTTCGAAAGCGCCGGCAAGCTCGGCACGCAGTTGATCCAACTCGGATCGCTCGCGCTCCCAGGCCGCCTGGGCGGCGCTCAAGCTGTCGTTGGCCAGCGCCTTGGCTTGCGTCCAGATGGCTTCCAGCGCGGCCAGCCCCGCCTGGCTGACGCCTTCCGGCACCTCCCCGTCCAAGGCCGCCGCCGTCGCCGGCTGCACTCGTCGCCAGTCTTTGAGCACCACACTGGCGGAGTCCATGTCCACGCCCGCCAGTTGGCGGACCTGGTCCACGGCGGGGAGCCGCTTGCGACCGGACTTCTCGTATAGTTCCGTAGCCGCCGCGATAATGCGCTCCCGTGTCTCCGCCGATATCTTGCCCGCCTGGTTCATAAAGCCGCGTCCTCGCCCATCTTTCCAACTGCGTTGCCGGTACGCCTGGCCGATGCCAGGCGTCAGAAATACGCCGAAACCCAAGGATTCGGCAGCAAGGCAAATTCCAGCAGAACCGCTGGCAAGCGGACATAGGATTTTTCCTAAAAAAATAGGCGATTCCTCGTCCCCGCTCCGACTGACAATGAAAAAACCCGGCGTAAGCCGGGCTGGTCATCGCGGGACATCCGCGTCACTGCGCGATGTCGTTGATGTATTCGAACAGGGTCACCACCTTTTGCACGCCGGAAGTCTCGCTGACCACCTTCGCCGCCGCCGCGCCTTCGGCCTGGGTCACCATGCCCAGCATGTAGACCACGCCGCGCTCGGTCACTACCTTGACGTTGTTGGGGTTGTAGCCTTTGCCGTCCAGCAGGCGCGTGCGCGCCTTGCTGGTCACCCAGGTATCGCTGCTGCGCTCGGAAAAGCCGGACGACGGCGCCACTACCGTGTAGTTGAACACGCGGCGCACATTGGGGATGCCGCGCGCGGTCAGTTCCGCTTGCTGGCGCGCCTGCTCGCTGGGCACTTCGCCGGTCAGCAACACCGCGCGGTTGAAGCTGGTGGTGTTGACGTGGGCGGACGGCAACAGTTTGCCGATCTGGTCGGCGGCTTTCAGTTCGATGCCCTGATCGTCCACATAAGCGCCGCTAGTGCGACGGTCGGTGGCCACCAGCGCGCCGCCGGCGGCGCCCGCCGCCACTACGCCGAAACAACCGCTCAAGGCGCTGCTGAAACCAGCAGCCAGCAATACCGCGAATACGCGACGCTTCATCATTCACCTCCCAACAGCATGTAATCAATGGTGTCGCACAAGGCGTGGACCACCAGGGTGTGCACTTCCTGAATCCGGCAACGGCGCAACGCCGGCACGATCAACTGAATGTCTTCCGGCGACAGGATCTCGGCCACTTTGCCGCCGTCCATGCCGGTCAAGGCGATCACGCTCATGCCGCGCTCGTGCGCCGCGTAGATGGCTTCGATCACATTGGCGGAATTGCCGGACGCCGAAATCGCCAGCAGCAAATCGTTGGTATGCCCCAGCGCGCGCACTTGCTTGGAAAACACCATGTCGAAATCGTAATCGTTGCCGATAGCGGTCAAGGCGGAACTGTCTGTGGCTAGCGAAATCGCCGCCAATCCCGGCCGCTCCTTCTCGAAGCGCCCCACCATTTCCGCGGCGAAGTTTTGCGCGTCCGCCGCCGAACCGCCATTGCCGCAAGCCAGAATCTTGCCTTCGTTCATCAGGCAAGCCACCATCTGTTCCGCCGCCGCGGCTATCGCCGGCGCCAACAGCTCCATCGCCTCTTGCTTGATGGCGATGCTTTCCAGGAAATGCCCGCTGACGCGGTCAATCAAATCCATGGGACATCCTTATCTCTCTAGGGCCTGTCGGCCCATAGCACTACATGAAAATATTCTGCAACCATTGCGGCTCCGCCTCGCCCACGGTCAACACCGCGTCAAAACGGCATGGCGCGTCTATTCCCTTTTGGGACAGATAGACCTCGGCGGCCAGCATGAGTTTCCTTTGCTTGGCCGCGCCTATGCTCGCGGCCGCGCCGCCAAAGGCCGCGCTGGCGCGATGGCGCACCTCGATGAACACCCAGTAGCGCCCATCGCGCATGATCAGATCGATTTCGCCGCCGCGACAGGACCAGTTGCGCTCCACCAGCGTCAGACCCCGCCTCAGCAGCCAGGCCAGCGCCCTATCCTCGGCGAGCCGGCCCTGGAGATTCACTACGGCTGCTCCAGGCTTAGCACCGCCATCGGCAGTTGGCGCTCGAACAGACGGTCGCGCCCCAGCCTCAGGTCGCCGGTGACGCCGTCCAGCCTCAGCCCCGCCGGCTGCCTGGCGCCCGCCAGCAGCACCGCCAGCCGCCAGGCGTCCACGCCCAGCGCGTACAAACGCTCGGTCTGCACCGTCAACGCCGCCGCAGGCCGCGGATAGCGCTTCACCGCCGGGTGCTCCGGCATCAGGAACCAGGGCATGTCTATCACCCTCACTCCGGCCAAGGCCGCCGCGCTGCCCCGGCCGTTAAGCTGGGAGGTGCCGTACACTGGCAACTCCGGCGCCAGCGCGGTCTTGACGATGCCCGCCTCGTGAGCGTCCAGCGCCATGAACACCGCGTCCGAGCCGACCGCCGCCTGCAGTATCGCAGGCAAGCTGTCCTGCTTGGCCTCCAAGGCCATGGGCGACTTGCCTCGGCTCAGGACCCGCCACTCGTCGATGAAAGCCTGACGCAACCGCTGGGACAGGTTGTCCGCGCCGAACAGCAGCAAGGGGTTGGCCCGGCCGTCTTCATGCATCAGGCGCGCCACTTGGCGCGCCTCGCCTTCGACGATCAGCGACAAGGAGAACAGTTTGGGATTGGCCGGCACTTCGCGGCCTATCGAATTCAAGGCCAGCGTGGGCACAGACACCAGCGGCGCCACCGCGGCGATGGCGCCGCGCGACAACGGGCCTATCACCACATTGACCCCGCCGGCCAGCGCCTGGCGGTAGCTGGCCACCGCGGTGTCCTCGGACGCGTCGATGGGCACCAGCTCGGCGTTCTGATCCACGCTCGCCGCCGCCTCCACCCCGCTGCGCACCACCGCGGCGGCTTCGCCCAGAGTGGCTGAGCCGGTGGGCAGCAGCAGGCCGACGCGCAGGCGGCCGTTGGCCGGCTGCGGTTTCGCCGCCGTCGCGCTGGCGTCGCGCGGCGCGGCCGCCGGAACAAGCGGCTTAGGCGCCGGCTGGCCCAGCAACTTGAGCGGCGCGGTGTTGCTTTGGATGATATAGTCCGGGGTTTGCGCCATTGTCGGCGTCAACCAAGTCATCAAGACGCCAACCAACAGCGGAGTCAGTCTTTGCATACTTCGTTCGCTCATCTGCTTGAATCAGCCAGGGAAAGTTTCTGTCGCGGCACATTATATGTGGTGGCCACGCCCATTGGAAATCTGGCGGACATCAGCGCCCGCGCCTTGGCGGCTTTCAGCGCCGCCGATGTGGTCTGCGCCGAGGACACGCGCGTCACCGGACAACTGCTGTCCGCCTACGGCATCCACGCTAAACGCCTGGTCAGCCTGCGCGAGCACAATGAGCGCGGCATGGCCGAACAAGTGGTGCGCTGGCTGTCCGAAGACCAAATCGTGGTGCAGGTGTCGGATGCCGGCACTCCGGCGGTGTCGGACCCCGGCGCGCGGCTGGCGGAAGCGGTGCGCGCCGCCGGCTTGCCGGTGCGGCCGGTGCCCGGCTCCAGCGCGGTGATCGCCGCCTTGTCCGCCAGCGGCCTGACCGCGTCCTCCTTCTTGTTCCACGGCTTCTTGCCGCCCAAGAGCGGCGAGCGCCGCAAAACGCTGCGCCAATGGCTGTCCGCGCCATATCTGACCGTGTGCTACGAAGCGCCTCACCGCATCGTCGACGCCCTGCGAGACATCGTGGCGGAGCTGGGCCCGGAGCGCCGCGTGCTGCTGGCGCGCGAACTGACCAAGACCTTCGAGACCTTCCGGAACCTGCCGGCCCAGGAAATGCTGGAGTGGGTGGAATCCGATTCCAACCAGCAGCGCGGCGAGATTGTATTGATTCTGGACGCGGCCCCGGCACGCGACGAGGCCGACGACGCGGTGCCGGAAAACACCGTGCGCGTGCTCAAGCTGCTGGCGGCAGAGTTGCCCACCAAGCAGGCGGCCTCCCTGACCGCGCAAATCTGCGACGGCAACCGCAAACAGCTCTACGACCTCGCGCTCAAACTGAAGCAGGATTGAGCCGCCGTCCAGCGCCAGGGGAAAAAAGGATTTACAAAGCGATTTGCTATCGCTATTATTCGTTCTCTCGGAATGCCGAAGACGCCCGGATGGCGAAATTGGTAGACGCAGGGGATTCAAAATCCCCCGCCGCAAGGTGTGTCGGTTCGAGTCCGACTCTGGGCACCAGCGATTTGGCAAGCCGAAACCCAAAAAAACCCCGCACAGCGCAAGCTATGCGGGTTTTTTGTTGTCTCAAGAAGCCGTCCTTATTCCGGCAGGCGCACCGCCGACAGTTTCCAGCCCAACCAGCCGTCGCGCTTGAACACTAGACCGAGCGACTGTTCGGGTTTCTCCTTCTGCTTGACCGTCACCACGAAACGATCGATGTCTTCATAGCCCATGGCCGTGTCGACGCCGGCGCGCGGCTCCGTCGACGCTGCGCCGCCTCCGCCGGCCGCCGGCTCATCCGTGCCGCCTTGCGGCAGGCCCGGCTTGGGCTTGACCCCTCGCATCATCAAGGCCAGGCTTTCCGGCGTCACCATGGCGTCCACCACCGGGGCGATCACCGCGTCGGCAATGGCCGCGCCCATCGCCGCCAAAGGATTCTTGTCTTTGGATTGGTTCAACTCCAGCACCGACTTGGGCGCAACAGCCTCTTTCAGACTATTGCGCAAGGCGGGGTAGTCCACATAGCCGGACAACTTGGCCGCGTCGCGCGCGTCCAGCGCCTGCTGCATGCCGCGCACCGCCAGATACGGCGTCGCATAGAACCACGCCCCCAAGGCCAATACCGCCGCGCCCAGCGTCAACTTCATTTTCATGCTCATGTTTATCCCCCTGAATCAAGCGGCCGCCTCATGCGGCTCATAAAGTCTACAGACCGCCGGCCGTCGCGCAGATTCCCGCCTACCACGGCAAAAAAACGCGCGGCCGGCTTCTCCGAGCCTGTTCAAAGTCTCGCAAGCAAGGGCAAGACAAGGTAAAAACGAGCGAAAAAGCGGAATGTACTCGTGGTACATAAGCATTTTGAGCTTGTACTCACCGTGCAACGCTCCACGAAGCACAGCAGATCGTAAACAGGTTCTCAGAAGCGCGCTTCCATCCCCATCCGTATGGTCCGCCCCGGTATCGGCATGCTGATCACGGAGCCGGGATCCACCGCATAGCGGTTGGTCAGGTTGTCCACATTGAAATTCACGTTGACTTGCTTGTTCAGGCGGTACTCGATGAATAGGTCAAGCAGCCGCTCGGACGCCAGTTCCAGCACCGGTTGCGCGCCGGTGCCCTTCAGCCAGCCCGCCGGATTGGTCTTGCCCGAATGGTAGCGCCAGCGTCCGCCCACGGTCAGATCGCCGTTCAGCCAATGCTTGCCGGCGGAAATGACGTACACGCTCTTAGGCGGGATGCGGGTCGGGATCAAGCTCCAGGCAAAGCCGTTCTGATTGCACACCGCAGCGTCGCGCCGGCTCGCCTGGTTCACCGAGCACACTTCCGGGTCCAGGTAACGGGTGGCGGCGGCTTCCACAAAGAAAGACGGGCTGTGGTAGTCCACGCCGAATTCATAGCCGCGCAGCTCCACCTTGTCGTAGTTGAGGAAGGTCAGATTGCCCTGCCACGACGGCATGCCCGGCGTCCGGTCCAGCCAGGCGCTGGAAATATAATCCGCCACCTTGTTGTTGAAATAGGCGGTCTTGAAGCCGATGCGTTCCTGATCGCGGAACACGTCCTGGAAGCTCGCCTTCAAGCCCAGTTCCAGGTTCAGCGAACGTTCCGGCCGCAAGGGGTTGTACGGGTTGTAGCTGAACACCTCGGAGGAGGTGGTGGTTTCATACAGACTGGGAGTGCGATAGGCGCGGCCGCCCTTGGCGTAGACATCCAGCCACTTGGCCAGATG
Source organism: Chromobacterium haemolyticum (assembly GCF_002081825.1). GTDB lineage: Bacteria > Pseudomonadota > Gammaproteobacteria > Burkholderiales > Chromobacteriaceae > Chromobacterium > Chromobacterium fluminis. Next base: position 91,460 of record NZ_MUKU01000004.1, read on the forward strand.
AACGTCGACCTGGCCGATCAAATCCAGCTTGGGCGCGTAATCCGCTTCCAGATTGGTTGAATAGTCGCGCGTGGTCGAACCATGCAGATTCGCGCCTAGGGAGAAGCTGGCCCAGCGATAGGACAGCACGGCGTTGCCAAACAGGCTGCGCTCGTTGCGCACGCCGTTGCGCGACGCTACCAGCGGCCTCGGCTGCTCGGTGTAGCGGCTGGTGGGCTGGGTGCGCTCCTGCTGAACAGCCAGGCCGTAGCTCAGGCTCAAGGGCAGGACATCCAGTTCCGAACGGTTGAGCAAATTGAAGCCATGGCGCTTGTTGTTGTAGGCATGCATGTACTGGTCGCCGTAGGAGGCGCCGGGTCGGCCGGCCCATAAGCCGTTGTGCTGATCCAGATCCGCCTCGGTGGCCCACAGGCCCAGGTTCAGGTCGATCAGCTTGTTGTCGCTGGGCGTATAGCTGTAGTTGGCGCTGTAGGCGTGCACGACGGCGCTGCCCAGCGCCCATTGCGGCATGGACTCCACGCCCGGCGGCAGTTCCTGGAAGTTCTTGTCGTTGGAGTTCTTGTACCAGTAGGCGGCCAGCAATTCGCCAGCCTGCTGGCGGTGGCGGCGGAAGATCAGCTTCAGTCGCTGCGCATCGTTCAGCGCAAAGCCCAGCTTGGCCAGCAGCGAATCGCTTTCGTAACTGGTGTTCACCACCTCCTGGCCCCGCGACACCACCGCCTCCGGGTAGCCGTCGAAACCGTGGCTGCCGGCGAAGTAATTGCCGGTGCGCCGCTTGCTGTAGGCCAGCAAGGCGTCCAGGCCGGACTGCCGATAGGCCAGCGCCAGCGTGGCCGAGCCGTTGTTGAACACTCGCGGGCTGAGGCCGTTATTCAATTGGTAATAAACCTGGTCGCGCTCGTCTCCCGGCACCGTGGGCGTCTTGTTATTGTTGTACACGCTGCCCTTCAACAGCACGCCGAAATCCTTGCCGGGGCGCAGCACGTCCTCGACGCCCAAGGTGCGCATCTGCACAAGGCCGCCGATCGCGCCGCTGGAGAAGGCGCCGTTGCTGGCTCCCTCCTCCACGCTGACTTTGCTGATCAGGTCCGAATCGATATAGGTGCGGTCGCTGGTGCCCTGATAGCCGCGGGCGGTGTGGGTGGATTGCAGGCTGCCGTCTATCAACACCGGCACCCGGCCTTCGCCCTGCAGGCCGCGGATGCCCAGATCGATGGCGCCGGCTTCGTTGCGGATATTATTGACCTGCACGCTGGGCAGGGCGGAAAAGATATCGGCGTTGCCGGTGCCGCGCGCGCGGCGCAATTGCTCCGCGTCCAGCACCTCGCCATGCAAGAGCGCGGGTTTGCGCTCGGCGCTGACGTGGACGGTTTCCAGTTGCGGCGCGGACTCGGCGGCCAGCAGGGTTTGCGGATGGGCTGCCGACAATAACAGGCAGGCGGAAAGGCTCCGGTATTTCATGGCGTGGATGGGGGTGCTTTGGGTAGGAGCGCCGAAATTAATGTTAATGATTCTCATTAGCAACATTAATATTCACGCTTGCCTCCACGCGACACCCCATCCTCGCCGCGGAACGGCCGCCTCCGCTACTTGCCGTCCAACGGCACTTCCCAGCGCTGATCCTTGAGCGTGCGCATCACGATGTAGGAACAGATGTCGCGCATGCCGGGAATGCGGTTCAGCCGCTCCACGATGAAACCGCTGAAAGCCGCCAGATTGCGGCAACGGACGTGCAGTACGTAGTTGCTGGGCCCGGCGACGATGTAAGCGGCGGCGATTTCCTCGAACTGCTGGATGCGGTTCATGAAATCTTCGTGCCAATCCTCGCGCGCCCGGTCCAAGGTCACGTGCACGATGGCCTCCAGCTCGTAGCCGAGCAGGGCCGGGTCCAACTGCGCGTGATAACCGCGTATCAGACCCTGGCTTTCCAGCGCGCGCACCCGCCGCAGGCAGGCGGACGGAGACAGGGCCACCTGATCGGCCAGGTCCTGATTGCTGAGCCTGGCGTTGTGTTGCAATGCGGAAAGAATCCGGCAATCTATCGCATCAAGCTGCATTTGCAATTTCCCATCGTTATCTGTCCATTCCGCTGCAGTTCCTGCGAAAAGCATGCCATTAGCAAGACCAACTTGCAATTTCTGGCGGATGCCTTGGTGCTAGCATGATTCCAGGCTTTTTATCGCTCAGGAACCGTTCCATGCTGCTTGATATCAGTCCCCCGCTGCGCGCCGGCCTGCCGGTCTGGCCCGGCGACACCGCTTTCGACGCCAGCCCCGCCTGGCAGCTGGACGCCCACTGTCCGGTCAACGTGGCGCGGCTGACCCTGTCGCCGCACAGCGGCGCGCACGCCGATGCGCCCTCCCACTTCCAGGCCGCCGGCCAAGGCATAGGCCAAGTCGCGCTGGACGCCTACCTGGGGCCGTGCCGGGTGATTCACTGCCTGTCCCCCGGCCCGTTGATCCGGCTGGAGCAGATCCAGTCCCGGCTCGCAACCCTGCCCGGCCCGCCGCCGCCGCGCCTGTTGATCCGCAGCTACGCGCGCTACCCGCTGGAGGCCTGGGACGCGGACTTCCCCGGCGTGGAGGCCGCTGCCATAGATTGGTTGGGCGCCCAGGGTGTGCGCTTGATAGGCGTCGACACCGCTTCGCTGGACCCTATGGACAGCAAAACCATGGACGCCCACCACGCCACCGCGCGTCAGCGCATGGCCATCCTGGAGCAACTGCTGCTGGACCACGCGCCGGAGGGCGATTACGAGTTGATCGCGCTGCCTCTGAAGTTGATGAACCTGGACGCCAGCCCGGTGCGCGCCGTGCTGCGGCCCTTGCCCGTTTCCACTCCTCTCGTGTAGGACCCGCCATGAAACACACTCGCGAAGCTTGTCTCATCGCCGATCAGCAAGACCCGCTGGCCGGCTTCCGCCAACGGTTCGACCTTCCGGCCAACACCATCTATCTGGACGGCAACTCGCTGGGCGTGCTGCCCAAGGGCGCGCTGGAGCGCAGCCAACAGGTAATCACCCGCGAATGGGGCCATGACCTGATCCGCAGCTGGAACACCGCCGGCTGGTTCGACATGCCGACGCGGCTGGGCGACAAGCTAGCGCCGCTCTTGGGCGCCGGCCCCGGCGAAACCGTGGTCACCGACACCACCTCGCTCAATCTGTTCAAGGCGCTGGCGGCGGCCTTGCGCATCCAGCGGCAAGCCCACCCAGAACGCAAGGTGATTCTGTCCGAGCGCGACAACTTCCCCACCGATCTCTACATGATCCAGGGCATGATCGAATTCCTGCAGCAGGGCTATGAACTGCGCTTGATCGACGAGGCGCTGCCGCTGGAACAGGCGCTGGACGAGGACGTGGCGGTGCTGCTGCTGTCCCACGTCAATTACCGCACCGGCTATCTCTACGATATGACCGCAGTGACCCGCAGCGCCCATCAACGCGGCGCGCTGGCGATCTGGGACCTGGCCCACGCGGCCGGCGCGCTGCAGGTTGACCTGAACGGCGCGGACGCCGACTTCGCCGTGGGCTGCACTTACAAATACCTGAACGGCGGCCCGGGCTCGCCGGCCTTCATCTGGGTCGCCCCTCGCCATCAAAACACTTTCTGGCAGCCCTTGTCCGGCTGGTGGGGCCATGCCAAACCCTTCGAGATGGCCACCGACTACGCGCCGGCCCAGGGCATCCGCCGCTTCCTGTGCGGCACCCAGCCCATCGTGTCGCTGGCCTTGCTGGAGTCCGGTCTGGACGTGGCGCGAGAGGTGGATAGCCAACAGCTGCGCGCCAAATCGCTGGCCCTGACCGATCTGTTCATCGAGTTGGTGGAACAACGTTGCGGCAGCCACCCGCTGACTCTGATCACTCCTCGCGAGCACGCGCGCCGCGGCAGCCACGTCAGCTTCCGCCATCCGCAAGGCTTCGCGGTGATGCAGGCGCTGATCGCCAACGGCGTCATCGGCGACTACCGCGAGCCGGAAGTGCTTCGCTTCGGCGTCACACCGCTTTACCTGAGCCATGCCGACATCTGGGACGCGGTGGAAATCCTGCGCGAGATTCTGGACAGCGGCAGTTGGGACCGGCCGGAGTTTCATCGCCGCGGCGCGGTGACCTGAGCCCGGAACGGCGCGACGGCCCCTGCCGCCGCGCTTCCACAGAGCCGCCGCCCGCGATAGCTACGCGGCCGGCGGCTCTACAGCGCAAGGGACGATAGATCCCGCAACAGCGCCATCTACAGAGGAGAAACATCATGAGCAGCTTCCAGGACATCAAAGACAGGGAACAAGGCCTGCAACGCCGGCTCACCGCCGGACAAATGAGCATGATCGCCATCGGCGGCGCCATCGGCACCGGCCTGTTCCTCGGCAGCAAGTTCGCCATCGGCTTCGCCGGACCCAGCGTGGTGCTCAGCTACGCCATTGGCGGCCTGATCACCCTGTTGCTGATGGGCTGTCTGGCGGAGATGACGGTGGCGCACGCCACCTCCGGCTCCTTCGGCGCCTACGCCGAGCACTACGTCAGCCCTCTGGCCGGCTTCCTGGTGCGCTACAGCTATTGGGCCTGCGTGGTGCTGGCGGTAGGCACCGAAATCACCGCGGTGGCCGAATACATGCGCTACTGGTTTCCAGACGCCCCGCCCTGGATCTGGATCCTGCTATTCTCCAGCGCGCTGATCGGCGTCAACGCCGCCAGCGTCAAGGCCTTCGGCACTGTGGAATACTGGTTCTCCTCCATCAAGATCTTCGCCATCATCGCCTTCATCCTGATGGGCTGCTACGTGGTGTGGGGCAGCGGCGATCCGGCTTACGGCGCGCGCAACTTCAGCGCCGATGGAGGCTTTTTCCCCAACGGGGTCTGGGGCATGTGGGTGGCGGTGGTCATTTCCATCTTCAGCTATCTGAGCGTGGAGATGATCGCGGTGGCCGCCGGCGAGGCGGAAAATCCGGAGCAGGCGGTGCGCCAGGCTTTCCGCGCCACCATCGCGCGGCTCGTGGTGTTCTACCTGCTGTCGCTGAGCCTGATCATCGCCATCGTGCCTTGGGGCCGCATCGGCGCCGGCAACAGCCCCTTCGTCACCGTGATGCAAGTACTGAACATTCCCTACGCAGCCGGCATCCTCAACTTCGTGGTGGTGGTGGCCGCTCTGTCTGCGATGAACAGCCAGCTCTACATCACCACCCGCATGATGTTCAGCCTGTCGCGCGCCGGCGACGCGCCTATAGGGCTGGGCAAACTGAACCCGCGCGGCATTCCGGTCAACGCGCTTCTACTGTCCACCAGCGGCATCGCGCTGGCGGCGGTGCTGTACGTGCTGTTTCCGCAACAGGCGTTCACGCTGATGATTTCCTTGTCGATGTTCGGCGCCATGTTCACCTGGCTGATGATCTTCTACACGCATCTTCGCTTCCGCCGTCATCACGATCAGGCCGGCGGGCTGGATCTGCCATTCAAGATGCGCCTGTTTCCCTACAGCACGCTGACCGGACTGGTGCTGATGCTGGCGATCATGGTCACCACTATCTTTACCGAGGTCTTCCGGCTGACCCTGGTCTTCGGCCTGCCCTTCCTGCTGTTGCTGATCGTCCTCTATCACAAAGTGCGCAGACCGCGGCTGACGCCCGCGGCGCAAGCGAATTAAACCCTGTTGCGCAATCGCCAGGCCGGGTCCGCCCGGCCTGAGCCTGTACAAAGAATTGCGCGCATGAGCGGAACAAGGCGAAAGCAACCGGAAAAGCGGAATGTACCCGTGGTACATGAGCATTTCGAAACCCTTTGCAATACCGTATCGCCGCAGCGCGGCAGACCTTGAACCGGTTCTGACACCGCGATCGGATTCGGCATAGAATGTTCGACTCTATACCCAATCCGGATAGCCCGCCTCCGCCATGCCACGCCCGTCCGATCTCGCCCCCGGCACCAGCCTGTCCGCGCTGCTGCGCGGCTTCGTTCTCCGCCATTGGCCCTACTACCTACGCGCGGCGTTAATGCTGGCCGCCGTGGCGGTGCTCACTGTGCTGATTCCGCGCCAGATCGGCCAAATCGTCGACCTGCTGGCCAAGGGCGAGCTTGGCGGCCCGCAGCTGCTGCGCGAGTTGAGCTGGCTGCTGCTGTTCGGCGTGGTGATCTACTTGCTGCGCGCCGGCTGGCGGCTGCAATTGTTCGCCGCCGCCTACCAATTGGGCGTGGAATTGCGCACCCGGCTGTATCAGCGGCTAAGCCGCCAGGGGCCTGGCTTCTACCATCACCAACGCACCGGCGACCTGATGGCGCGCGCCACCAACGACATCGACGCGGTGGAGATGGCCGCCGGAGAAGCGATGCTGGCCGGCTTCGACGGCAGCCTGACCCTGGTGATGGTGCTGGCGATGATGACCTTGGGCATAGACTGGCGGCTGGCCGCCGCCGCGCTGCTGCCCTTCCCGCTAATGGCCTTCGCCTTCTGGCGCATCACCCGCCGCGTGCACCAGGCCTGGGCCGGCTCGCTGCAAAGCTTCAGCCGGCTCAACGACCACGTTCAAGAGACGCTGAGCGGGGTCCGCACCCTACGCACCCTGGGCCTGGAGGAACGCAATAGCCGCGAACTGGCCGGCCTGGCCGCTTCCGCCTCAGACAACAGCCTGGAGGCGCAGCGTTGGGAGGCGGCGTTCGAACCGGTGGTGGGGCTGACCCTGAGCACTGCCGCGGCCACCACGCTAGGCGTGGGCGGCTATCTGGTATGGCAGCAGCAGTTGACCATAGGCGCGCTGACCAGCTTCAGCATGTATCTGGGCCAGTTGATCTGGCCGATGTTCGCCGCCGGCTGGGTGTTGTCGCTGCTGGAGCGTGGCCGCGCCGGCTGGAACCGGCTGGAGCCGGTGCTGAGCGCGCCCGAGTCCGTGGACGACAGCGGCGTCAACGCGGCGGAGCCGGCCGGCGAGCTGCGCTGGCACGGCCTGGACTTCACTTATCCGGGGCAAGCGACGCCGGCGCTGCGCGCGATCGAGCTGCGCCTGGGCCGCAGCCAGACCCTGGGCATCGTCGGCCCCACCGGCAGCGGAAAATCCACACTGCTGCGCTTGCTGCTGCGCCAATATCCGCTACCGGCCGGCAGCGTCAGTTGGAACGGGACGCCGCTGGAAGAATACAAGATGGACGCCTTGCGCGCGGCGATCAGCTGGGTGCCGCAGGAATCCTTTCTGTTTTCCGCTTCGGTGGCCGACAATATCGCGCTGACGCGCCCTGACGCCTCCGAGCGCGACATCGAACGCGTAGCGCGGCTGGCCGCGGTTCACGACGATATCCTGCGCCTGGCCCAGGGCTACGCCACCCCGGTGGGTGAAAAAGGCGTGGCCTTGTCCGGCGGCCAGCGCCAGCGCCTGGCCATCGCCCGCGCCTTGCTGGCCGACGCGCCGCTGCTGCTGCTGGACGACGCCTTGTCCGCGGTGGACACCCAGACCGAGACCCAGATTCTGCAACATCTGCGCGAGGCGCGCCGCGGCCGCAGCGTGATCATCGCCAGCCACCGGCTGTCCGCGGTGGCCGACGCCGACCACATCGTCGTGCTGCAACACGGCGGCATCGCCGAAGCCGGCAGCCACGAGGCGCTGCTGCAACTGAACGGCTGGTACGCCAGCCAGTGGCGCTATCAACAACTGGAGGCCAGCCTGGATGAAATCTGATCAATCCGCGATCAACCGCAGCCGGGCGGTGGCCCTGCTGCGCCAATCCGCCGCGCCGGAAAAACGCCATGTGCTGTGGGGCACGCTGTGGCTGATCGCCGCCGCGCTGATGGAAGCGTTATCGCCGCTGCTGGGCAAGGTGTTCATCGACCGCTACCTGCTGCCGCGCACGCCGCAGTGGCTGGAAATGGGCCTGCTGCTGCTCGCCTGTCTGATGGCCGGCTACGCCGCCTCCAGCCTGCGCTATCTACAACTGGTGCGCCTGTCCGGCGTGGCGATGCGCTCGGTGCAAAGACTGCGCGAGCAGGTTTACCGCCACGTGATCCGGCTGCCGATGGCCTTTTTCGACAAGGCGATCACCGGCCAACTGGTCAGCCGCGTCACCAACGACACCGAGTCGGTGAAGGCGCTGTATGTGCAGGTGCTGTTCGTGATGCTGGACAGCAGCATCGTGGTGATCGGCGTGATGGCGGCGATGGCCTGGCTGGACTGGCGGCTGATGCTGCTGGCGGCGCTGCTGCTGCCGGCGATGCTGGCCATCGTCTGGCTGTACCAGCGATGGAGCGCGCCGTCGGTGACGCGCGCCCGCGCGCTGCGCAGCGACATCAACGCCCAGATGGCAGAATCCATCTCCGGCATGAGCGTGCTGCAAGCCGCCAACGCCACCGGCCGCTTCGCCGAGCGCTTCGATCAGGCCAACCACAATTACTACCGGGCGCGGATCGCGGAACTGAGCGCCAACGCCTGGCTGCTGCGTCCGGCGCTGGACCTGCTGAAAGTGCTGTTGCTGGCCGGGGTGATCTACAGCTTCAGCCAGCGTCCGCTGGGCGCGCTGCAGATCGGCGTGCTCTACGCCTTCATCAGCTATATCGGCCGCATGGTGGACCCGTTGATCCAGATCACCATGCAGTTCAGCCAGCTGCAGCAAGCGGTGGTGGCGGCCGCGCGGGTGGACGCGCTGCTGCAGGAGCCGACGGCGACCGCCGGCCACGGACAGGGCCGCATTGGCCGGGGAGCGGTCAGCTTCCGCCGGGTGAGTTTCGGCTATCAGCCGGAGCGGCCGGTGCTGCCCGATCTTTCGCTGGAGATTCCAGCCGGCGGCTTCATCGGCATCGTCGGCCACACCGGCAGCGGCAAGTCCACGCTGTTGTCGCTGCTGCTGCGCTTCTACGCGCCGCAAAGCGGCGAGATCCTGATCGACGACCAAGCGCTGGCCGCCTTCGACGACGCGGCCTTCCGCGACGGCGTCGGCCTGGTGCCGCAGGAGCCTTTCCTGTTGGCCGCCAGCGCGCGCGACAACATCGCCATGGGCCGGCCGCTGTCCCAGCAGCAAATTGAGGACGCCGCGCGCGCCGCCGGCGCGCACGATCTGATCCTGGCCCTGGAGCAGGGCTACGACACCGATATGGGCGAGAGCGGCTCGCGGCTGTCCAGCGGTCAGAAGCAGTTGATCGCCATCGCCCGCGCGTTGGCGGGCAAGCCGCGCATCCTGCTACTGGACGAGGCCACCTCCCACATCGACAGCGAAACCGAGCAGCTGGTGCAAAGAGCGCTGGAACAGCTGCGCGGCCAGATCACGCTGATCTCCATCGCCCACCGCTTATCCACCATCCGCGACGCCGACCGCATCATCGTGCTCAACCACGGCCAGATCGCCGAAACCGGAAGCCACGAGGAATTGATGACCACGGGCGGCATCTACCAACGGCTATACTTGCTGCAGCAATTGCAGCCCGAAGCCGGCTGAGCCGGCCGCGAATCCGCCATGCACCGTTTCCTCTCCCCGCCCTCGTCCGACGCGCTGATCGACACCCACTGCCATCTGGACGCGCCGGAGCTGGCTCCAATGCTGTCCGCCGTGCTGGAACGCGCGCGCGCCGCCAATGTCGGCCAGATCCTGGTGCCGGCGGTACGCGCGGACACCTTCGACGCGGCCGCCGCCCTACGCCGCGATCATGGCTGCTGGATAGGCTTCGGCCTGCACCCCATCTATCTGGAGCGGCATCTGGACGAGCACCTGGGAGAGCTGGAACGCGCGCTGCGCGAACAGCGACCGGAAGCGGTGGGGGAGATCGGTCTGGATTTCTATCTGCCGGAATTGGACCCGGCGCGGCAGGAGGCCTTGTTCGTCGAACAGCTGAAGCTGGCGCGCAAATACGCGCTGCCCGTGGTGCTGCATGTACGCCGCTCGGTGGACCGCGTGCTCAAGCATCTGCGCGAGCAGCGCATCGAGCTGGGCATCGCCCACGCTTTCAACGGCAGCCCGCAACAGGCGGAAGCGATGCTGCGCCAGGGCATGAAGCTGGGCTTCGGCGGCGCGATGACTTACTCCGGCTCGCAGCGCATTCGCCGGCTGGCGGCCACCCTGCCGCTGTCGGGCCTGGTGCTGGAAACCGACGCGCCGGACATCCGCCCCGAGTTCGCCCAGGGTCAGCCCAACGAGCCGGCCAATCTGGCCGCCTTCAGCGCCTTGCTGGCCGAACTGCGCGGCCTGCCGGAGCCAGAGCTGCGCCAGGCCTTGCGCCGCAACAGTCTGGACGCACTGGGCATCGCCGGCTGACATGCCCCCGTTCTCAGCACCTGTTTACGATCTCGCGAGCAAGGGCGAGGCAAGGCGTTGCGGCTGAAAAAGCGGAGTGTACATACGGTACATGAGCATTTTGAAGACGCACTCACCGTGTAACGCTCCACGACGCGCAGCAGATCGTAACAGGTTCTCAGGTACGAAAGCGCCTGAGATTGGAGTCCAGATCCACCGACAACTGCTGCAGCTCCTGCGATAGCTGGCTGGCCTGGCCGGAGGCCTTGGCGGTGCTCTCGTTCATCTGCGCCATCTGCTCCACATTGCCCGCCACCAGCTGGCTGGCGTGGCTTTGCTCCTTGATCGCGTTGGCGATGTCGGTGATGCGTTCCACCGAGTGCTGGGACAGCTGATGGATTTCACGCAGCGACTCGGCCACGCTGGAGGTGCTGCTGACGCCGCTCTCAATGCGGGCATTTGCCTGCTGCATGCTCTGGTAAGCGCGCTGGGTATCGGTCTGCACCCCTTCGATATGGGTGGAAATCTCGGTGGTGGCCTGGCTGGTGCGTTCAGCCAGCTTGCGCACTTCATCGGCCACCACGGCGAAGCCGCGGCCCATCTCGCCGGCTCGCGCCGCCTCGATCGCCGCGTTCAGCGCCAAGAGATTGGTCTGTTCGGCGATGTCGCGGATCACCCGCACAATGTCGCCGATATCGCTGGAGCGCTGATTGAGCTGCCCCATCACCGTGGAGGTTTCGGTAATGCCGCTGGCGATCAGCTGGATCTCGCTAGCGGCTTTTTCCGCCAAGCCGTTGCCGCGATCCGCCTGCGCCATGGTCTGGCGCGCCTGGCCTTCGACATCGCGGGTGTTGTCCGCCACCAGATTGATGCTGACCGACATCTGCTCGATCGCCGCCGCGCCGCTGGCGGCGGACTCCGCCTGATTGGCCGCGGCGCCGGACACCTGGGAACTGACGTCCGCCATCTGACCCGAGGCGCTGGCCAATTGGGTGGCGTGGCCCTGGGCCTCCTGTACCAAGCGGCGCACGGTGCCGACCAAGGAAGCGAGCGATTCGCCGACGCTGCCCAACTCATTGCGGCCGAAGTCCGGCAGCTCCAGATTCAGATCGCAGGTTTGGGCCAACTGCTGCGCGGAATCCCGCATCTGCAGCAAGGGCACGCGGATGGAACGGATGATGTACCAGGACACCACCAGGCTCGCCAGCAGGCCGATCGCCACCGTGGCCAGCAACTGGCTACGCACCGCGTCCGCGGAAGCGTCGATCTGACTGCGCAGCCGCGCCACCGCGTCGGAACCGCCCTTGGCCAGCTTGGCCGAGACTTCTTCCATCTGGTGGATGCTACTCTTGTATTGGCCAAACGCTTTGTTGGCGTCGCTGGTGCCGGCAAGCTCCTGCTTGTCCACCTTGGCCCCCACTGTCTTGAAACCATCCGCGTAACTGTTGAGCAGTCCGTCCAGCGCCGTCAGTTGCTGAGTGGCGTCGCCGTTCAGCGGGTGAGTGCCGGCGTTCTTGATCGCCGCATGCGCGCCCTCCAGCGTTTTGCTCCATTTCTCGCTGTACTCGGCGCGCTTGGACGCGTCGCCCATATTAATGAAATAGTCTTTCTCAAAACGCCGCAGATTGCCCATATGCTGCTGCAACTCCACCACGTCGCGGTAAAAGGCCAGCTCATGAGTGCTCACATCCTCCACCCGGCTGGAAATGCTGCCCAGCCCCATGAAGGCCAGCAGGCTGGTCACCGCCAGCGCCACCAACAACAAGGCGAAACCCAGCGTAATCCGGGCCGCAATCGACATATTCCGCATTTACACACTCCCCAACAAAACTATATTTTTTGGATTTCCGCCGATCAAGTCCGCGGTTTCGCCGCGATTGTAAACCAAGCCGTTTGCGGTTTTACCCGCATGACCCCGGCAAGTTTCACAGTCCGCGCCTCGCATGAGCGGCGAGCGCAAAAAAAGCCGTCAGCATGAGCTGACGGCTTCCTTTTCGCTTCGCGCGGGGTCTACTGCGGCTGACGCGACAACTTGAAGGTTCTGGCAAAGCCCAATACACAGACGAAGAATAGTCCGCTTAAGAAGATTTCGCCCCATGCAAGTTGCTGCGACAGGCCGCGATCGGCCCAACCGCGCATTACGCCCTCGGTGAAATAAGCCAGGATGAACATGCAGGCCCATTGATAGGTGTACAGGCGCTGACCCAGGATGCCGCGCAGCGGCAGCAGCAACACCGCCGCCTTGAGCGCCAGCAGCGAGCCGCCCGGGCGCAACGGCGCCAGCCACAGCTCCCAGGCCAGGCACAACAGGATCAGCGCGATCAGCGACGCCGACGCGCCGTAATGCCAGGCGTTTCGATTCATGAACCATCCTCCAGCAAAGGACGCTCTTTCTTGCGGCCCAGGAACACCGCCATCAGAATGCCCGCTTCGTACAATAGCCACAGCGGCACCGCCAGCAGGGTTTGCGACAACACGTCCGGCGGCGTGACGACGGCGGCCACCACGAAGGCGCCGACGATCACGTAAGGCCGGCCCTGGCGCAGTTTTTCCACCGACACCACGCCCATGCGCACCAGCAGAATCACCACCACCGGCACCTCGAAGGTGACGCCGAAGGCCATGAACATGCCCAGCACGAAGGACAGGTATTTGTCGATGTCGGTCATCATGCTGACCCCGACCGGCGTCACCGCCGACATGAAGCCGAACACCACGGGGAAGACCAGGAAGTAAGCGAAAGCCATGCCGGTGAGGAAGAGCAGCAGGCTGGCCACCACCAGGGGCAGCACCAGCCGCTTTTCGTGATGGTAGAGCCCGGGCGCGACAAAAGCCCAAATCTGGTACAGGGTATTGGGCAGCGAGATCAGGAAGGCCACCAACATGGTCACCTTGACCGGAACGAAGAACGGCGCGGTGACATCGGTGGCAATCATGTTAGCCCCCGCCGGCAGCGCGTCCAGCAATGGTTTGGCCAACAGGTGGTAGATATCCCCGGACCAATGGAACAGGCCGAGAAACACCAGCGCGACGCCGAGCAGCGCCCGCACCAGGCGGGTGCGCAACTCAAGCAGATGCGCGAGCAAGGGTTGTTCATTCATGCGCGGGATTTCCAATGGATTCAGGAACAGCCGAAGCGGGAGCCAGCCCCGCCCGGCCGGGTGCGGCCGGCCTCAACGTAGCGATGGCGTATCCGCCGGCTGGAGCGCCGGCGCCGCCGGCGGCAAGTCGTCGAATAGTTCCAGCTGGTTCTCGTCCTTGACCGGCGCCGCCTCGGCCTGCGCCGCAGCCTCGATCGGAAGAGAATCCAGCAGATCCGGCTGCAAGCCGCCGTGGATGACGTTGGCCGCCTCCTCCACCGGCGCGCGCAGTTCGGCGCCGTTCTGCTCCATCGCCTCGCGCACGCCCCTAACTTCGGAATCGAGCTGGCCTTTGAACGACTGCGCGGCATCCTCGATGTCCTGCCGCAATTCGCTCAGGCCAGTCAAGTTGGCCTGCTGCTGGATATCGGCCTTCACCGTAGCCACAAAGCGCTGGGCGCGACCCACCAACGCGCCCAGGGTGCGCGCCACCGTGGGCAGGCGCTCCGGCCCCAGCACAACCAGGGCCACCACGCCGATCAACAGGATTTCGCCAAAGCTGATTTCAAACACGCTTGGACCGCGCCTTATTTCTTGTCGGCGTCGCCGTCAATGATACGGCCGGTTTCGGCCGGCTTATCCTTGGCGGCCTTGTCGCCCTCGCTGTTCATGCCTTCCTTGAAACCTTTGACCGCGCCGCCCAGATCCTCGCCGATATTGCGCAGTTTCTTGGTGCCGAACACCAGCACCACGATCAGCAATACCACCAACCAGTGCCAGATGCTGAAAGAACCCATGATTCACTTCCTTATCAAATCGAATTAATCCGCGGAGACCGCCCGGCCGCCGCTCCAGCTCTATCGGCCAATCAGTTACTCTTATGGCCGAACACATGCACATGCAGATGGAACACTTCCTGCCCGCCGCCGCGGCCGGTATTGATGCCGGTCTTGAAACCGCCCTCCAGGCCCTGCTCGCGCGCCAATTTGGGCGCCAGGGTCAGCATCTTGCCCAGCACCGCCTCGTGCTCCGCGCCGCAATGGGCCAGCGAATCCACGTGTTGCTTGGGAATCAGCATGAAATGCACGGGAGCGATTGGACGAATGTCGTGGAAGGCCAGCACATCGTCGTCTTCGTAGATTTTATTGGCCGGAATCTGCCCGGCCACGATTTTGCAGAAGATGCAATCTGTCATTATTGTCGGCTCTCGCTAAATCTTAAGGGGTGGGAGCGCGGGAGGCCTTTTCATCCAGGCCGGAAATACCCTCGCGCCGCTTCAACTCCATCAGCACGTCCTCGGGCCGCAGGCCATGATAGGTCAGCAACACCATGCTGTGGAACCACAGATCGGCCACTTCGCGCACCAGGTGCAGCTTGTCTTTGTCCTTGGAGGCCATCAGCGTCTCCGCCGCCTCCTCCGCCACTTTTTTCAAAATGGCGTCCTCGCCCTTATGAAACAGGGACGCCACATAGGAAGACTGGGAGCTGGCTTCGCGCCGCGCTTCCAACGTGTCCGCGATGGTTTTCAGCACATCCTGGCTCATGTCGCTATTCCTTTACGCCGCAACCCCGGCAAGTATATGTCGTTCCGATGGCAAAACGATAACAATCGGCTTGCCGGCTGCCATTCTAACGGCCAGCCGCCGCGCGGCGTTGACCGCGCGCAAGTCAGGCCTTGCCGTAGATCGCATCCGGGTCCTTCAAGACCGCGTCCACCACTTCCCAATCTTGCCGCGCCGGATCAAAGCGGCGGTAGAAGCAGCTCTCGCGGCCGGTATGGCAGGCGATGCCGCCGGCCTGCTCGATCTGCATCACCACCACGTCGCCGTCGCAATCCAGTCGCAACTCCTTGACGTTTTGCAGATGACCGGAATCCTCGCCCTTCTTCCACAGCTTGCCGCGCGATCGGCTCCAGTAATGGGCTATGCCGGTTTCGGCGGTCAGGGCCAGGCTGTCGCGGTTCATCCACGCCACCATCAGCACCCGGCCGCTGGCGGCGTCCTGGGCGATGGCGGCGACCAGGCCCTTGTCGTCCCATTTGACTTCATCCAACCAATTCATGGCTCACCTTTATAACGCCGCGCGCCTTGGCTATGAGTAGCGGCGCGGCAAATGATTCAGCCCGGCGTCCGCTTCGCCTCAAATTAAGACGTCGGCAAGAATGTCGATCGGAAGGCGCTCACAGCCGCACTTCGATGCCGGCGTCCCGCATTGCCTGCTTGGCCTCCGCCACCGTGTGCTCGCCAAAATGGAAAATACTGGCGGCCAACACCGCGTCGGCCTTGCCCAGTTTGACCCCGTCCACCAAGTGCTGCAGCGTGCCCACGCCGCCGGAGGCGATCACCGGGATGTCCACCGCCTCCGATACCGCGCGCGTCAGCTCCAGATTAAAGCCTATCTTGGTGCCGTCGCGATCCATGCTGGTCAGCAGGATTTCACCCGCCCCTAGTTGCTGCATCTGACACGCCCACGCCACCGCGTCGATGCCGGTACGCGTGCGGCCGCCATGGGTGAACACCTCCCAGCGGTCGTTCTCCGGCGTCACCGCCTTGGCGTCCACCGCCACCACCACGCACTGACTGCCGAAACGGTCGGCCGCCTCGCTGACCAACTGCGGGCGGGTTACCGCCGCGGTGTTGATGCTGACCTTGTCCGCGCCGGCGCTGAGCAGACGGCGGATGTCCGCCACCTCCCTCACGCCGCCGCCCACGGTCAAGGGAATGAACACCTGCTCCGCCACCGATTCGATCACGTGCAGAATGATATCGCGCTGGTCCGAGCTGGCGGTGATGTCCAGAAAGGTCAGTTCGTCCGCGCCCTGTTCGTTGTAACGGCGGGCGATTTCCACCGGATCGCCGGCGTCGCGCAGGCCCAGGAAGTTGACGCCTTTGACAACGCGGCCTGCGGTCACGTCCAGGCAGGGGATGATGCGTTTAGCAAGCATATGAGGTCCGGCAAACAGCCAACCGGCCCGGACAATGCGTACGGGCCGGCATGGCTTGATGAGTCGAGAAACAGGTTATCGGAATCTGCTCATAGTCTGCTGCGCTTCAGCGATACGGCGTTGAAAACGTCTGGCCTCGCTCTTGCTCGCGAAACTTTGAACAGGCTCTCAGTCCGACAATTCGTCGGCCAGCGTCTGCGCGGCGGCGAAATCGATGCCGCCTTCGTAGATCGCGCGGCCGGTGATCGCGCCTTCGACGCCCTCGTCCGCCACCGCGCACAAGGCGCGGATGTCGTCGAGATTGCTCAGGCCGCCGGAAGCGATGACCGGGATGGTCAGCGCCTGCGCCAGCTTGACGGTGGCGTCGATATTGACGCCGTTCATCATGCCGTCGCGGCCGATGTCGGTGTAGATCACAGAATTGACGCCGTAATCCTGGAAGCGCTTGGCCAGATCGATCACCTTGTGGTTGGTGATCTTGGCCCAGCCGTCTATCGCCACCATGCCGTCCTTGGCGTCCAGGCCGACGATGACCTGGCCGGGGAAGGCGTCGCAGGCATCGTGCAGGAAGCCGGGGGTCTTGACCGCGGCTGTGCCTATGATCACGTAGGACAAGCCCATGTCCAGATACTTCTCTATGGTGTCCAGGTCGCGGATGCCTCCGCCCAACTGCACCGGCAATTCATCGCCGACCTCGCCCAGAATGTCGCGGATCACCGCCAGGTTCTTGGGCTTGCCGGCGAAGGCGCCGTTGAGGTCGACCAGATGCAGGCGGCGAGCGCCCTGATCGCGCCAATGGGCGGCGACTTGCACGGGGTCGTCGGAGAAAACGGTGGCGTCGTCCATCACGCCCTGTTTCAGGCGTACGCATTGACCGTCTTTCAGGTCTATCGCGGGTATGAGCAGCATGGTGCTAAATCAAACGTGAGTTAAACACTGCCATCCCAGGCCAGGAAGTTCTTCATCATCTGAAGACCGGCCCGGTGGCTCTTTTCGGTGTGGAACTGGCTTGCGAAAATGTTCCCACGACCGACAATACAGGAAAACCGTTCGGGATATTCACTTTCCGCCAGCGTCAGGGCCGCATCGGCCGGCGCAAAGTGGTAACTATGCACAAAATAGAAACGCTCGCCGTCGGCGATGCCGGCGAACAAGGGATGGACCGTTTTCTGGAACACCTGGTTCCATCCCATATGCGGCACTTTCAAACGCTCGCCCTCGGCGTCGCGCAGCCCGGCGGCAAAGCGCGCCACCTTGCCGGGAAACAGGCCCAGGCCTTGGGTCGGCCCCTCCTCGCTTTCCTCGAACAATAGCTGCGCGCCGACGCAGATGCCAAAAAACGGCTTGCTCTTGGTGCTTTCCCTTATCGCATCGGCCAAACCGTGTTGATTCAGTTCCCGCATGCAGTCCGGCATCGCGCCCTGCCCGGGAAAGATCACTTTGTCAGCCCTGAGCACGGCCTCCGGCTCGCTGGAGAGAAAGATGTCCGCGCCGATGTCGTTGACCGCCTGCGCCGACTTGAGCACCGAATGCAGATTGCCCATGCCGTAATCCACTACTGCAACTTTAATCGCCATCCTACAAGCTCGCTTCGGGGTGTGGCGGCGCTCCGGCCAAATGCGGCCGGAACCCTGAAAAAAACGGCGCGCCCGACTTATGCGGTCAGCGTGCCCTTGGTGGACGGCGTCTGCCCGGCCATGCGCTCGTCCGTCTCACAGGCCATGCGCAGCGCGCGGCCAAAGGCCTTGAAGATGGTCTCGGCCTGGTGATGGCTGTTGACGCCGCGCAGATTGTCTATGTGCAGCGTGACCATGCTGTGGTTGACGAAGCCATGAAAGAATTCGGAAAACAGGTCGACGTCGAACTGGCCGATGCTGGCGCGGGTGTAATCGACGTTGTACACCAAGCCCGGTCGGCCGGACAGATCGATCACCACCCGGCTCAGCGCCTCGTCCAAGGGCACGTAGGCGTGACCGTAGCGGCGAATGCCCTTTTTGTCGCCTATCGCCTTGGCGAAAGCCTGGCCCAGAGTGATGCCGATGTCTTCCACCGTGTGGTGGGCGTCGATGTGCAGATCGCCGTGGGCGACCACGTCCAGATCGATCAAGCCGTGGCGGGCGATCTGGTCCATCATGTGGTCGAGAAAGGGCACGCCGGTTTCAAAGCGGCCAGCCCCGGCGCCGTCCAGATTCAGGCTGACGGTGATCTGGGTTTCCAGGGTATTGCGGGTAACGGTTGCGGTTCTCATGACTCAGGCGAAGTAAGCGTCCAGGGCCGCCAACATGGCGTCGTTCTCCTGCGGCGCGCCCACGGTCAGCCGCAGGCATCGCTCCAGCAGCGGATGGCTGCCGTGCAGTTGTTTGATCAGGATGCCGCTGGCCTTGAAATGCTGGTACAAGGCCGGCGCGTCCGGCACCCGGATGGTGATGAAATTGGCTTCCGACGGAAAGGCTTCGACGGCGGCGTGGCGCGCCAGCCCGGCCGCCAGCCGGCCGCGCTCCTCGCACAGCTCCGCGGCCTGGCGGTTAAACACCTCGATATGGCGCAGCGAGAAGCGTGCGGCGGCCTGGGTCAGCACATTGATGTTGTAGGGAGGGCGCACCTTGTCCAGCTCGCAGATCCAGGCGGCGGGGCCGGCGGCGTAGCCCAGGCGGATGCCGGCCAGGCCCAGCTTGGACAGCGTGCGCATCACGATCAGATTGTCGCGCAGGCCGGCCAGGTTCATGAAGCTGTCGCTGGCGAAAGCCTGGTAAGCTTCGTCCACCACCACCAGGCCGGGCGCGGCCTCGCAGATCGCTTCCACCTCGGCGCGGGCGAAGCGCGGGCCGGTCGGGTTGTTGGGGTAGGACACGAACACCACCGCCGGCTGATGCTCGGCGATGGCCGCCAGCGTCGCCGGCAGGTCCAGGCTGAAATCGGAACGCAGCGGCACGCCTACGTAGTCGAGGCCGGAGAACAGCGCGTTCATCTTGTACATCACGAACGAGGGCTCCAGCGCCAGCAACTTGGCGCCGGGACGGGCCAACGTCTGCGCCACCAGGGTGATCAGCTCGTCGGAACCGTTGCCCAGCAACACATCGGCCGGCTCGGGTATCGAAAACGCCTGCTTCAGCTGGGCTTTCAGGGTGCCGCCGGACGGGTCCGGATAACGGTTGACGGCGACGTCGGCCAGCGTCCGCGCCAGTTCTTGGCGCAACTCGGCCGGCAGCGGCCACGGATTTTCCATGGCGTCCAGTTTGATGTAGCCGTCGGCGGAGGCTACCGGGTAGGCGCTGATGGCGGCGATCTCATCGCGCACCAGTTGTCGGACGGACTTTTTCATGACTTCGCAATCGGCCTCGCGGCCAACAAGAGCCCCGCGGACGGAGCCGTGTTATCGGAAACAGCGAAAAGCTATAGTAGCGTGTTCATTCGCTTTCAGCTACTCGACCCAGTTGGCCCGTTCCCGCAGCCGCACCGGCAGCTCGACGCGGTCGCGCGCCAGCCCTTCGCGGCTGAAAACATAACGGCCTTCCGACGGCGTCACCGGAAACAAACTGGCCACCGACTGGCCTTGGAACAGCACCTGTTCGGCCAACTTGGCCGCCTCTCGGCCCTGCTCGTAGCCGGACAGCACCAAGCCGCCCGCCGCCTTGTCCTTGCCCACGGCGAAGTCCCAAAACGCAAACAGCGGCAGCTTGGCGTGGGCGGCGGTCCAACGCAGCGCTTCATCGCCGGGCACTACCTTGCCTCCGGCGTCGCGCAGAGTGAAGTAGAGGCCCACCCAGATCGCCTGGTAGCGGCCGGCTGCGCTCAGCACTCGCCGCTGCCACTCGGCGTAGGAGCCGGTCAAGACCAGGTCGACGTGGATATTGGCCAACAACATGGTGTCGCGGCCAACGAAGGTCTCGTCGCGAATGATGCGCGAGGTCAGATCGTCGTCGAACAGCACCAGAGCATTGCGCAAGCCTTTGACGGTTTTGCCCAATTCGAAGACGCTGCGCAGGATCAAGGGCCGCTCCAGCACGCCGCTGACGCCCGTCGCCGCGCCCGGGAAGTAATTGCGCGGATTGTTGTTGATGCCTAGATAGATCACCGGCACGCCTTGCTGAGCCAGTTTGCTGCCCACTCTCTGTAACGCGGCGTCGTCGCCGACGATGACAAGGTCCGGCTTTATTTTAGCCGCCATGGCCAGCGCCTCGTCGGCGCGCGCCTGATGCTGGGCCCGCGGCAGGCGCTTGGTGTCCATCGCGTAGTAGCTCAATTGCGCGCGCTTGCCCAAGCGCTCCTGCAGTGCGCGGCGATAATCCTGATCCCAGGGGTAGTCGCTGTGATAGCTCTCCACCACCAGCACCCGCGGCTGCGCCCAAGCCGCCGCGGACAAGAAAAAGGCCAGACAGAGTCCGGCCATGATGCGTAGCAGCCCAGCCATCGCCTTCTCCGGTTACTTATCCAGATTAAGCGATGACGCGGCGTTTTGCTCTAAACGCTATGCGTCCAAGCGCAGTTCCGCGGCGCGCGCATGCGCGCTCAGGCCTTCGCCGTGAGCCAGCAGGCTGGCGACCTGGCCCAGCGTCCGCGCGCCGGCCTGGGACACCCGGATCAGACTGCTACGCTTCTGGAAATCGTACACGCCCAGCGGGCTGGCGAAACGCGCGGTGCGGCTGGTAGGCAACACGTGATTGGGGCCGGCGCAATAATCGCCCAGGCTTTCCGAGGTGAAGCGGCCCATGAAGATGGCGCCAGCGTGGCGAATCCGCGGCAACAACTCGTCCGGATTGGCCACCGACAGCTCCAGATGCTCGGGCGCGATGTAGTTGGCGATCTCGCAGGCTTGCGCCAAGTCGCTGACCTGAATCAGCGCGCCGCGGTTGCCCAGACTGGCCTCAATAATGGCGCGGCGCGACATCTGCGGCAGCAGCCTGGCGACGCTGGCCTTGACCTGGGCGATGTATTCCGCCGACGGGCACAGCAGGATGGCCTGGGCGATTTCATCGTGCTCGGCCTGGCTGAACAAGTCCATCGCCACCCAATCCGGCGGGGTGTCGCCGTCACAGATCACCAGAATCTCGGACGGGCCGGCCACCATGTCGATGCCCACCACGCCGAATACCCGGCGCTTGGCCGCGGCGACGTAAGCGTTGCCCGGGCCGGTGATCTTGTCGACCTGAGGCACGGTTTCGGTGCCGTAGGCCAGCGCGGCCACCGCCTGCGCGCCGCCACAGGTGAACACCTTGTCGACGCCGGCGATATAGGCTGCCGCCAACACCAGATCGTTGCGCTCGCCGTCCGGCGTCGGCACCACCATGATGATCTCGCCCACGCCAGCCACCTTGGCCGGCAGCGCGTTCATCAGCACCGAACTGGGATAGGCGGCCTTGCCGCCCGGCACGTAGATGCCGACGCGGTCCAGCGGCGTCACTTGCTGCCCCAACAGGGTGCCGTCTTCGTCCTGGTAGCTCCAGGAATGCGCCAGCTGCTTCTCGTGGTAGCGGCGCACTCGCTCCGCGGCGGTGCTCAGCGCATGGCGCACCGGGTCGCCCAGCCGGTGGAAGGCGGCTTCCAGTTGCTCGCGCGACAGCGTCAGATCGGCCATGGAGACGGCGCGCATGCGGTCGAAACGGTTGGTGTATTCGATCACCGCGGCGTCGCCGCGCGCTTTGACGTCGTCGCAGATGGCGGCGACGGCAGCGTCGACGGCAGGGTCTTGCGCGGTTTCAAAGGCCAGCAGCGCCTGCAGGCGCTCGGTGAAATCGGCTTGGGAAGAAGACAGTTTCAGCATGGGGCAAACCTCAGGCCGGCACGGCGCCGGCGAATGCGTCCAGCACAGGCTGGATCACGTCGTGTTTGAGCTTGAGCGCGGCCTGGTTGACCACCAGCCGCGAACTGATGTCGACGATGTGCTCGACCGCGATCAGGTTGTTGGCGCGCAGCGTGCCGCCGGTGGACACCAGATCGACGATGGCGTCGGCCAAACCAACCAGCGGCGCCAGCTCCATCGAGCCGTAGAGCTTGATGATGTCCACGTGCACGCCTTTGCGGGCGAAGTGCTCGCGCGCGATCTGCGGATATTTGGTGGCAATCTTCAGCCGCGCCCCGCGACGCACCGCGGCCTCGTAATCGAAGCCGTTTTGCACCGCCACCATCATATTGCACTTGGCGATATTGAGATCCAGCGGCTGGTACAGGCCGGCGCCGCCGTGCTCGATCAGCACGTCGCGGCCGGCGATGCCCAGATCGGCGGCGCCGTACTGGACATAGGTCGGCACGTCGGACGCGCGCACGATCACCAGCCTCACGCCAGGATGGTTGGTGCCGATGATCAGTTTGCGCGAGGCTTCAGGGTCCTCCGCCGGCAAAATCCCGGCGGCGGCCAGCAAAGGCAGAGTTTCTTCAAAGATGCGCCCTTTGGACAGGGCAATAGTCAGCTTCATGATGTCTTGCGGCAAGGATGACGAAATCGAAGTTAAGGCGGAGCGGAGCGGACTCAGCCAACCAGAGCGCGGCGTTCGCGCTCCAGCAGGCCGACATAGCGCTGGATCAACGTCTCCATCGCCGGCGTCAGCCCCAGATAGGAGCAGCCTATGCGTACGGCTTCGTTGCCGTTGCGCAATTTAGCGGCCAGCCGGTGGCGAACTTCCAAGCCGATATGCAGCGCGCCCAGCGGTTTCAGATCCAGCGTGCAGCGCTGGTATTGCTGGCCGATGTCGAAGCCGGGCGTTCCCGGCTGCGGCAACCACATGCTGACGCCGCCCAGGCTGACGTCGAACAAGGCCAGATCGACGGGCTTGTGCGGATAATCGGCCACATGGCACATCACCGGGCTGGCCGCCGGGGTCTGGATGCGGAAGAACTCGCGGCGCTGCAGCTTGATCACCTGCTCGGGCAAGTCGGCCTGGAAGGCCGGCTGGCCCTCCCAATCGACGCGCCGCACCTGGCCGGTGACGAACTGGGTCTTGACGCCCTCCGGCGAGCAGACGAAGACATTGCGCTCGCTGGCCAGCAAATGCTCATTGGTCTCCGGGTCCGCGCCCCAGTCGAACACCAGCGTGCCCGCCTTATGGTCCACTTCCAGGAAGCGGGTCAGGATGAAGGTTTTACCCTTGTTGGAAAACACCGTCACCATATGGCCGTTCTTGGCGATGCCGGCCAGATGATGGGCGATCTCCACCGACGTGGACAGCGTGTATTTGGCGAGATCCAACGATGGCTGCGAGCCGGATGTTGCGCCAGCGTTATGGTCGTTGCTCACTTTGATCCGACTTTCATGTCTGCGTCAGTTTCCGATACGCCAAGTTTAGCGTAACAACTGGTCAATATCATGAGCCAAGCTCGCCGACGGCGTGCCGTAGGCCTCAAACACACGCAAACGGCCCTGTTTATCCAACAGATAGGAGCCGGCGCTGTGGTCCACGCTATAGCCACCGCCCGGCTGGCTCACCCGTTGGGCGACGATTTTGTACTGATTCTTTATCTGTTCGACCTCGCCGGCCGTGCCGGTCAGGCCGACGAAGCCGCGGTTGAAGTGCGGCACGTACCCGGCCAGCACCTGCGGCGTGTCGCGCTCCGGATCGATGCTGACGAACAGCACTTGCACCTGTCCGGCCTTATCGCCCAGTTGCTTCACCGCTGCCGCGTATTCCAGCATGGTGGTCGGACAAACATCCGGGCAATGGGTGTAGCCGAAGAACAGCGCCACCACTTTGCCCTGGTATTGAGACAGGCTGCGGCGCTGGCCTTGATGGTCGGTCAACGTGAAATCGCCGCCTATCGACGCTCCGGCGACGTCGGTGCCTTTCAAATCCAGCTTGGGTTCATTCGGCGAGCACGCGGCCAGCCACAGCGGCAGCAACAGCAAGCCGGCGAGTTTTATCAATTTGCGCATCAGGAAACGGGTATCAGCCAGTAGTGGTCTATCAGCAGGGCCGCGAACAACCAGGTCAGATACCAAATCGACCAGGCAAAGGCGCGGCGGGCCAGAGCGTCAGCATACTGGCGATGCAGGCGCACGGCAAGGAAGAGCAAACGCGCGTCCAACGCCAGCGCCGCCAGCAGATAGAGCCAGCCGGCCGCGCCCATCGCCACCGGCAGCAGGGTGATGGCCGACAACAGCGAGGAGTACAGCAAGATGGACAGCGTAGTGAAACGCTGGCCATGAGTCACCGGCAGCATCGGCAGCCCGGCGCGGGCGTAATCGTCTCGGCGATACAAGGCCAACGCCCAGAAATGCGGCGGCGTCCAAGCGTAGATGATCAGGAACAACACTAAGGCGAACGCGTGCACCTCCCCAGTCATCGCCGCCCAGCCCAGCACCGGCGGCATCGCGCCGCTGGCGCCGCCTATCACGATGTTCTGCGGCGTGTTGGGCTTGAGCAGCAAAGTGTAGACGATGGCGTAGCCAACGAAAGTGGCCAGCGTCAGCCAGGCGGTCAAGGCGTTGACCAGGCCGGCCAGCAAGGCCATGCCGATGCCGCCTGCGGTCAGAGCGATGATCAGGGTCTCGCCCGCGCCGGCCTCGCCGCGCGCGGTGGCGCGCCAGGCGGTGCGACGCATATTGGCGTCCACTGTGCGCTCCACCAGGCAATTGATCATCGCCGCCGCGCCGGCCACCAGCGCGATGCCGGCGGTGGCCGGCAACAAACGCGCCGGGTCCGGCCAGCCCGGCCCCGCCAGGAACATGCCGATCACCGCGCAGAACACAATCAGCCCCACTACTCGGGGCTTGGCCAGTTGCATCAAGGCGACCGCGTGCTGGCGCGCCTGTTGAAGCTCCGCTGCGTTCATGTTTTTTCCCCTTCAGGATGCGGCGCTCAAACCCACTCGCGATGATTTTTCGAAAGACTCGGCAAAGACCCGGCCACGGCCCGCGCTTGAGCGGCTCGCGCCGGGCGCACACGCAACGCCAGCAAGCTGGCCGCCAGCAGCAGACCGGCGGCGCCGGCGTTGTGCGACACCGCCGCCGGCAAGGGCAACGCCAGCAGCACATTGGCGACGCCCAAGGCTAGCTGACAGCCCAGCAGCGCCAGCAAACAAGCCAGATGGCCGCGCAGCGCCGGCAGCCGCCAGCCGGCACGCGCCGTCGCCAGGCATAAGACGGTCACCAACGCGGCCCCGAGCCGGTGCAGCCAATGCACCGCCACCAGGTTGCCCACCGCCAGCGGGCTGCCGTCCGGCGCCTCGCCCAATGCCCGGAACAGATGGAAAGCGTGCTCAAAACGCATCTGCGGCCACCATTCGCCATTGCAGGCGGGGAAGCCCTGACAGGCCAGAGCAGCATAGTTGGTGGACACCCATCCGCCCAGCGCCACTTGCAGCGCCACGGCCAGGACCAGGCCGCGCGCCAGCCAGTTCAGCACTGCCGGCGCCTCCACCGGCCGCAGCCGCGGGGACAGCGCCAGCCAGGCCAACAGCAACAGCACCGACATGCCGCCAAGTAGATGCAGGGTGACGATGGCCGGTTTGAGCAGCAAGGTCACCGTCCACATGCCCAACAAGCCCTGCGCCGCCACCACCGCCAGCAACGCGCCGGCCGCGCGGCGATGCCGCCGCGCACGCCAGGCGTGCCAGGCGACGGCGACAATCAACGCGCCAAGCGCGCCGGCCAGATAGCGATGGCTCATTTCCTTCCAGGCTTTGCCCAGACTGACCGGCCCCTCCGGGCTCTGGGCATATTGCCGCTGGATGCTCTCCGCCGCGTGGTGCGGGGATATCTGGCCGTAACAACCCGGCCAATCCGGACAGCCGAGCCCGGCATCGGACAAGCGCACATAGGCGCCGAAAGGCACGACCACGCATGCCAGGATGAATGCCAGCCAGATCAGTCGCCTCATGCTGCGCTCCCCTTGTCGAGCGGCCAACAAACTGCGAAAGCCACGGGCCGTACGGGCCAGCGGCCAAATGGACTTAACCGATGCCGTTATTGGTTTTCAGCACGCGACCTATTTCCTGGATCACTTTCTTGGGGTCCGCGGCGTCGGGATAAAACAGCACTTGGTTGCCCAGCGGGTCCACCAGATAGTAGCCGCTGTCGTCAACGCCGGCCTGCGCGGACTGCACGATGTGAGTGGCGTCCACCTCCTCATGCGCGGCCTCCTCTTGCCAGCCCAGCCGGGTCAGACGACCGGCGGCCTCGCCCTGAGCCCGCTGAATCTGGCGCATCGCGAAAAAGCGCTGCTGGCAGCGCGTCTGGCAGCCGGGCTCTATCCTGGCAGCCAGCACCCACTTGCCGCGCGGCCATCCTTGCGCGCCGACCAAAGCAAACGGACGCGTCGGCAGCAGTTGGCCGTAGCTCTTGCCGCCCTCAGGCGGCATCAGCCGATAAGCGGCCCATGAGGCGAGCACCGGCGCCAGGCAGATGGCCGCCATCAGCAGCAGCTTGAACCGGCCGCGGCGGCGGGACGGCTTGGCGGGCGACGCCTGCTGGGACAGCTCATCGATGCGGCTCATGGGAACGTCTCCTCAACGTATGCAAGGACAGCAGCAAGAGCAGGCCCAATAGCAGCCATTGCGCCGCATAGGCGTAATGGCGCTCCGGCATGAATTCCGGCAGTACCGGCCAATGCCGCAACGGATCCGGCGAGTGCTCCAGCACCACCGCGCCTTGATGCCAATGGCCGGGATAACGCTGACGCAACGCGGCCATGTCGATGGCGTCGACGCGCCCCTCGACGCCGGCCACCGCGCCGGGCAGCACAAAGTGACGCGGCAAGGGCATCCAGTGCCCGCGCAAGGTCAGCGCTTGCGGATCGACGGCGGGCAGCGCCACGCCGTCGGCCAACCAGCCCAGGTCCACCAGGGCCATCGCGCCATCCTCCAGCCGCCACGGCTGCAGCATGCGCCGACCCTTGACCTCTCCCAGGTAGCTGTTTTCCAGTTGCAAAACAGGCCCGGCGGGGTTCGCGCCCGGCAAAGCCACCCGGCTGAACTCCGGCTGAGGGCGGGCTTCCCGATAAATCAGGCTGACCGGCGGCACGCCGATGGCGCTGGTCAACGAGCGCAACAGTTCGGTTTTTTCCTGCGCGCGCTGCCACTGCCAGGCCGCCAGAAAGAAAGGCAACACCGCCATAGCCAATAAACACAGCCAAACCAGCCGTTTGCCGCTAGACTTGAAAGCTGAAGATCGACGGCCCAATCGACCGGGGGATTCCGCAATGAAACTTGTCATTCTGTTCTTGCTCGCCTGCATCGTGCTTGCCCTGTTCTGGGGCCTGACCGGCCTGCTGAAGTCCGATCAAGGCTCTCAACGTCTGGTTCGCTCCCTCACTTTGCGCATCGGCCTGTCCATCGGCCTGTTTCTGCTGCTGCTACTGGGCGCGCTGTTCGGCTGGTGGCGCCCACATCAAGCTTAGCCGAGCCGCCCGTCCACGTCCCCACGCGGCCCCTGGCCTTTGGTCTGGCCGCGCCGCTCACAGCCAGTAGACGAAGACGAACAGCAGCAACCACACCACGTCGACGAAGTGCCAGTACCAGGCCGCCGCTTCGAAGGCGAAGTGGTGCTGGCCATCGAAATGTCCACGCATCACCCTCAGCCACACCACCGCCAGAATAATAGTGCCCAGCAGAACGTGCATGCCGTGAAAGCCGGTCAGCATGAAGAAGGTCATGCCGTAAGCGCCGGATGCCAGGCTCAGGTTCAACTCGCTCATCGCGTGGCCGTATTCATACATCTGCAGACACAGGAACAAAGTCCCCAGCAGTACGGTCAGCAGCAGGCCCAGCTTCAATTGGGCGCGCCGGCCTTGCAGCAGCGCCCAATGCGCCCAAGTCACCATCGCGCCGGAGCTGAGCAGAATTAAGGTATTCAGCGCCGGCAGCCCCCAGGCGCCCATCGCCTGGTAGGGCTTGGTGATGCCCGGCCCGGTGAGCAAGGGCCAGGACGGTTCGAAATCCGGGTACAAGATCTTGTAGTCCATCTCGCCCAAGGTCGGCACCGACACCACCCGCACCCAGTACAAGGCGCCGAAGAAAGCCCCGAAGAACATCACCTCGGAGAAGATGAACCAGCCCATGCCCCAGCGGAAGGACATATCCTCCTTGCCCTGGTAGTCGCCGCGCCGGTTTTCTCGAATCACGTCGCCGAACCAGCCGAACAACATATAAATCAGGATCAACGCGCCCACGCCCAGCGACAGCTTGCCCAAGGGTTGGCCGTTGACGGCGAAGGCCGCTCCCAGTCCCAAGCAGAACAGCGCCACCGCGCCCACCGCCGGCCAGCGCGATGGCTGCGGCACGAAGTAATGCGTCTGTTCCTGTTCGTTCGCTGTCGTCATTGCATACTCCCTGCACACTGATTAGGACGTGGCCAGCCGCACCACCAAGAGCAACACTCCAATAAACGTGGCCGCCAGCAACAACGCGGTCAGTATCAACTGCAACGGCGACAGCTTGCTGTCCTCTCGCGCGTCCGCCTTGCGGCGCACGCCGAAAAAGGCGGACAACACCGCCAGTACTCCTTGCCACGCTCTCATGAGCCCGCTCCCGCATTGCCCGGCACGTCAAACACGGTATAGGCCAGCGTGATGCTGTCTATTGAGGCCGGCAAACGCTTGTCGACGACGAACACCACTGGAAAGCGCCTGGTTTCGCCGGGCGCGAAGGCCTGCTGGCGGAAACAGAAGCACTCCAGCTTCTTGACGTACTCGCCGGCGGCGGCGGGCAGATAGCGCGGAATCGCCTGCCCCACCACCCGCTGGCCGCTGGCGTTGGTGATTTCATACTCCACCTGCACAAACTGGCCGGGCTTCACCTTGAGCCGAGTTTGCAGCGGCCGCACCTGCCACGGCAGGCCGGCCTGGACCGTGGCGTCGAAAGTCATGTCCACCTCGTGCGCCGCCGCGCCGCCACTCGCCACATCGTCCAGGCTGTCCGCCTTGACCACGTCGTTGAGACCGGTGACTTCGCACACAACCTTGTACAGCGGGATCAAGCCCCAGGCGAAAACGAACATCAACAAGGCCACCACCGCCAGCTTCTTCATCAGTTGGCGATTGCTGCGTCCCTGCTTGGCGGCGGCTTCCATGGCATCGTTCTCAGTGGTGCTGG
This sequence comes from Chromobacterium haemolyticum, assembly GCF_002081825.1. GTDB lineage: Bacteria > Pseudomonadota > Gammaproteobacteria > Burkholderiales > Chromobacteriaceae > Chromobacterium > Chromobacterium fluminis. Next base: position 120,699 of record NZ_MUKU01000004.1, read on the forward strand.
CCGCCGGTGCTGGACACCACAACGCCGTTCTCGATCACTTCCAACTGCGGCGCCTCCACGAAGCTGTGGTAGGGGGCCGGGGTCGGAATCACCCACTCCAGCGTATTGGCGCCTTCCCATGGATGCTGCGGCGCGGGCTTGCCGTGGCGCAGCGAACGCAAAATATTGAACAGGAAGATCAATTGCCCGAAACCGAACATGAAGGCGCCGATGCTGGCCAGCTGGTTGAATTCGGTGAACTGCAGCGCGTAGTCGGGAATCCGCCGCGGCATGCCGGCGAGACCGAGGAAATGCATGGGAAAGAAGGTGACGTTGAACCACAACAAGGACCACCAGAAGTGCAGCTTGCCCAGGCCCTCGTGGTACATCTTGCCCGTCATCTTGGGGAACCAGTAATAGATGGCGGAGAACAGGCTGAACAGCGCCCCGGCCACCAGCACGTAATGGAAATGGGCAACCACGTAGTAGCTGGCGTGCAGTTGGATATCCACCGCCGCCACGCTGAGAGTGACGCCGGACAGGCCGCCGATGGTGAACAGCAGAATGAAGCCGATGGCGAACAGCATGGGGGTTTCAAAGCTCATGCTGCCCTCCCACATGGTGGCCACCCAGTTGAAGACTTTGACCCCTGTGGGCACCGCGATCAGCATGGTCGCGTACATGAAGAACAGTTGAGCGGTGGCCGGCATGCCGGTGGCGAACATATGGTGCGCCCACACCATGAAGGACAGGATGCCGATGCTGGAGGTGGCGTAGACCATGGAGGCGTAGCCGAACAAGGGCTTGCGGGCGAAAGTGGGTATCACCTGGCTGACGATGCCGAAAGCCGGCAACGCCATGATGTAGACCTCGGGGTGGCCGAAGAACCAGAACACGTGCTGATAGAGTATGGGGTCGCCGCCGCCGGCGGCGTTGAAGAAATGGGTGCCGAAGTGACGGTCGGTCAACACCATGGTGACCACGCCGGCCAGCACCGGCATCACCGCGATGATCAGGTAGGCGGTGATCAGCGAGGCCCAGGCGAACATGGGCATCCTCATCATGGTCATGCCCGGCGCGCGCAGGTTGAGAATGGTGACGATGATGTTGATCGAGCCCATGATGGAGCTAACGCCCATGATGTGGATGGCGAAGATGGTCATGTCCATGCCCATGCCCATCTGGGTGGACAGCGGCGCGTACAGCGTCCAGCCGGCCGCCGCCGCGCCGCCGGGCACGATGAAGGACAACAAGAGCAGCAGCGCCGCCGGCGGCAGCAGCCAAAAGCTCCAGTTGTTCATCCGGGCGAAGGCCATGTCCGGTGCGCCTATCATCAGCGGCAGCATCCAGTTGGCCAGGCCGGTGAAGGCCGGCATGATGGCGCCAAACACCATGATCAGGCCGTGTAAGGTGGTGAACTGATTGAACAGCTCAGGCTGGAAGAACTGCAGGCCAGGCTGAAACAGCTCGGCGCGAATGCACAACGCCATCACTCCACCCGACAGAAACATGATGAAGGAGAACCACAGATACATCGAGCCGATGTCCTTGTGGTTGGTGGCCGCCAGCCAGCGCATGATCCCGCGCGGGCGCTCATGGTGCCCCGGCGCGTGCCCGGCATGGCCGGCGTCATCGACAATTGCCATATCGCTCTCCTTGCATGGGTTCGCCGCCGGTCCCGGGCTCAGCCGGTGGCGCCGCGGGCCGTCTTGATCTCTTTGGGCTGCACCAACTCGCCGGTGTGGTTGCCCCAGGCGTTGCGCTCATAGGTGATCACGGCGGCGATGTCGGTATCGGACAGCTGCTTGCCCCAGGCTTGCATCGCCGGGTTCTTCTGGCTGCCAAACAAGACGATGTGGATGTGCGCCGGCTTGTCCGCAGTGGCTATCTTGGAGCCATCCAGCGCCGGGAAAGCGCCGGGCAGGCCCTTACCGTTGGCCTGGTGACAGGCGACGCAGTTCTGGGCGTAGACTTTTTCACCGCGGGCTTTCAAATCGGCCAGCGTCCACACTTTGTTGGGATCATCCGCCGCCGCCGCCATCTGCTTTTTCTTGGCTTCCAGCCACTTGGCGTAGTCGTCCGGCGTCTTGGCTTCCACCACGATGGGCATGTAGCCGTGGTCCTTGCCGCACAACTCGGAACACTGACCGCGATACGTGCCGGGCTTGTCTATGCGGAACCAGCTGTCGCGCAGAAAACCGGGAATCGCATCCTGCTTGACGCCCAATTGCGGCACCCACCAAGAGTGGATCACGTCGTTGGCGGTCAACAGCAGCCGCACTTTCTTGCCGGTGGGCACCACCAGCGGCTCGTCCACTTCCAGCAGATAGTTGACCGGCTTGGCCGCGGTGTTGGCGATGGCCTCGCGCGGCGTGGACAAGTGGCTCATGAAGCCGAAATTATCGTCCAAGTAGTCGTAGCGCCACTTCCATTGATAGCCGGTGACCTTGACCGTCATGTCCTCGCCGCGCGTGCCCTTCTGCGCCAACACCGCCTTGGTGGCCGGCCAGGCCATGCCGATCAGGATCAGCAGCGGGATCACCGTCCAGATGATTTCCACCGTGGTGTTTTCATGGAAGTGCTTGGCCTGGTGGCCGGCGGCTTTGCGATGGCGGACGATGGCGTACATCATCACCAGAAACACCAGCGCGAAAATAACGCAGGTGATCAGCAGCAGCATGGTATGCAGATCGTATTGCTGGCGGGCAATGGGAGTGACAGGGGCTTGCAGATTCAACTCGGCCGCTGACGCGCAGGATATCGGCAGCCAACAGCAAAGGACGCGCATACAGGACATGGAGCCCCCCTAGAAATCCTCAACTGACATGAAATGGTGCTGACTGGTCCGGTCTATTTTCATGACCGGTTAATGGCATGCTAGAAAAAAAGGTCAAGGAAAACAAGAAAATGTCTTGCGGCAACGCAATAAAATATTACGTATGCAAATCCCGGCTCGCTCCGCCCCGCGCGCGGCGGCTCAGTTGGATTCGCCCGCCAGATAGGGCACTTCCAGCAATAACGGCGCCGGCATGTGCCTTTGCAGGGTTTCCAGGTTCTGCTCGTAAGCCTGTTGTTGCGGCACCACTCGATTGGCCACCCAGCCGGCCAAGGGCAGGCCGGCGTCCAGTACCGCGCGCGCGGTCAGCAAGGCGTGGTTGATGCAGCCCAGCCGCATCCCCACCACCAGAATCACCGGCAATTGGAGGGCTTTGGCCATATCGGCCATGAACAGTTGGTCGGACAGCGGGGCCAACCAGCCCCCCGCCGCCTCCACCACCACCACGTCGGCGCAGGCGGCCAATTGCTGGTAATGGTCGACGATCACGTCCAGCCGGATGTCCACGCCGGCCTCGCTCGCGGCGATATGCGGCGACACCGGCGGTAGGAATCGATAAGGATTCATCAGATCCAGATCAGATTGCCCGGTGGCTGCGGTCAACCGCGCCACGTCGTCGTTCCACCAGCTGCCGTCGGCCAGCAGTTCGCAGCCGGAAGCCACCGGTTTCATCGCCAGCACGCGCTTGCCTTCGGCCTGCCATTGGCGGATCAATTGCACGGCGACGTGGGTCTTGCCGATTTCGGTATCGGTGCCGGTGATGAAGAAGGCTGCGGACATGGACGCTTTCCGTAATGGATAGTAGAGAGCTGGCAGTCTAGCGCCGGCCCGTCCGCGCGTAAAACGCAAAAAACCCCGGCTCTGCCGCGCAACGACGCCGACCTCATGGGTCGGCAGTCCGCCACGCGGCCTTGTGAGCCGGGGCCAAATGGGGCGGCCTTGTGGGCCTTATGGACTTCACACTCGATAAAGTGAACTCCCTGGGCCGGGCGGTCTAGCGCTGACTGCGCGCCGACAAGGACGGGATGGAAAACCTTGTCGACGACGCGTCGCGCTGACCGCCTCGGCCGGAAAACCTCATACCAGCGCTTGCGCGTTCAGCTTTTGCTCCTGGTTCATCAATTTGTTCAATGCGGACAGGTAGGCCTTGGCCGAAGACACGATAATGTCGGTGTCCGCGCCCTGGCCGCTGACGATGCGGCCATCGCGCGCCAGGCGTACCGTCACCTCGCCCTGGGATTCAGTGCCCTTGGTGATGGCGTTCACCGAGTACAGCTCCAACTCCGCGCCGCTGGCGGCCACGCTTTCAATCGCCTTGAAGGCGGCATCCACCGGGCCGGAACCGCTGGACTGGGCGCGACGCTCTTCGCCGTGGGCCAGAAACACGATGGAGGCCACCGGCGCTTCGCCGGTTTCGGTGGCGATTTTCAAGGACACCAGCTTGTAATCCTCTTCGCGGCCGGTGCTGAATTCATCCGACACCAGCGCGTGCAGGTCTTCGTCGAAAATCTCGCGCTTGCGGTCCGCCAGCTCTTTAAAACGCGCGAAGGCGGCGTTCAGCGCTTCCTCGCTGTCCAGCACAATGCCCAGTTCGATCAACTTGGTCTTGAAGGCGTTGCGGCCGGACAACTTGCCCAGAGTCAGACGGTTGGTGCTCCAGCCCACCGATTCGGCAGACATGATCTCGTAAGTTTCGCGATGTTTGAGCACGCCGTCCTGATGGATGCCGGACTCGTGGGCGAAGGCGTTGGCGCCGACAATGGCCTTGTTGGGCTGTACAGGGTAGCCGGTCACCGTGGACACCAGCTTGGATGCCGGCACGATCTGGGTGGCGTCGATGCCGGTTTCCAGCGCGAAGATATCCTTGCGTGTGCGCACCGCCATCACCACCTCTTCCAGGCTGGCATTGCCGGCGCGCTCGCCCAGGCCGTTGATGGTGCATTCCACCTGACGCGCGCCGCCCAGCACCGCCGCCAGGCTATTGGCCACCGCCATGCCCAGATCGTTATGGCAATGGGCGGACCAGATCACCGTGTCGCCGCCCGGCGTTTTAGCGATCAGTTCGCGGAAGAAGGCTTCGGTGATGAAGGGCACCGCATAGCCGACGGTGTCCGGCACGTTCAAGGTGGTGGCGCCGGCCTTGATCACTTCGCCGAAGATGCGCGCCAGGAAATTGATGTCCGAGCGCAGCGCGTCTTCGGCGGAAAATTCCACGTCGTCGGTGTATTCGCGGGCGATCTTCACCGCCGCCACCGCCGCCGCCACCACTTCGTCCGGACTCATGCGCAGCTTCTTCTCCATATGGATGGGGCTGGTGGCGATGAAGGTGTGGATGCGGCCGCGCGCCGCCGGCTTGATCGCTTCGCCCGCGGCGCGGACATCGCGCTCGTTGGCGCGGGCCAGGCTACAGACGGTGGAATCCTTGATCACTTCCGCGATGGCGTGGATGGCGTCGGCGTCGCCCGGGCTGGCGGCGGCGAAACCCGCTTCGATGATATCCACGCCCAGACGTTCCAGCTGGCGGGCAATCCGGATCTTTTCTTCCTTGGTCATCGATGCGCCCGGCGATTGCTCGCCGTCGCGCAAGGTGGTGTCGAATATATACAGACGATTGCCCATCTGGCTGTTTCTCCCTGGTCCCTGCATTGCCATTTCCGCGCCTGTCCCGACGCCGATCAGATAATCGTTGAAATCGAAGCGTTTACCCTGGCTGGCCGCCATCACCGCCAGCTTGTTGAGCTGGGCCAATGGCAGGCTGCCGCGTTCTCTCCATTTGTATATCGCCGCCCGAGTCACCGGCTCATCGGCGAACAAGCGATTCAGATCTTCGGCCAGCTGTCCCGGCCCGCCGAAATCCGCAATCAAGCGTTCAATGTCCAATTGCATCATGTGCTCCCGCAGCAAATTTTGATTCAGCCTACCGGCAACCAAGACACAAAGTCAAATCTGCATGTTCAAATCTGTGATTAAAACGTCACACACCATGTCCAAGCGCCATAAATCGGACATTATGTCCATTTTCATTCGAAAACTGATTATTATTTAAGCGACGCACAGACGATCAGACACCGATAGATCGGTTATAATCTTGGGTTTAGTCTGATTGATCGAGGACAAACCAGTGTCCGAACGCCTGTTCGTGCTGTTGCAACATCTGATGCCCAAGCTGGCCATGACCCGGTTCGCGGGCTGCATCGCCAACTGGGAAGGCGGCAGCCTGACGCAATGGATCATCCGTCGCTTCATTGCCCGCTATAAAGTGGACATGAGCGAAGCCGCCGCCAGCGACCCCGCGGCCTACGCCAGTTTCAACGCCTTCTTCACTCGCGCCTTGCGCGCCGACGCCCGCCCGCTGGCGAGCGAACGGCTGGTCTGCCCGGTGGACGGCGCGATCAGCCAGTTCGGCCGCGTAGAACAGGGACAGATCTTCCAGGCCAAGGGCCGCAGCTACTCGGCCCAAGCGCTGCTGGCCGGCGACGCCGAGTGGGCGCGCCGTTTCGACGACGGCCATTTCGCCACCATCTACCTGAGCCCGCGCGATTACCATCGCATCCATATGCCTTGCGCCGGACGCCTGCTGCGGATGAGCTATGTGCCGGGCGAGCTGTATTCGGTCAACCCGGCCACCGCCCGCGGCGTGGACCGCTTGTTCGCTCGCAATGAGCGCGTGGTCTGCCTGTTCGAGGGACAAGACGGCCAGCCCTTCGCTCTGGTGCTGGTGGGCGCCACCATCGTCGGCAGCATGGCCACCGTCTGGCACGGCGTGATCAACCCTCCTCGGCCGGGGCAAATCCGCCACTGGGATTACAGCGATCAAGACATCCGCCTGGCCAAGGGGGAGGAGATGGGTCGCTTCCTGCTGGGTTCCACCGTGGTCTTGCTGTTCCCTCAAGGCCCGCTGAGCTTCAACTCCGCCTGGCAAGCCGCTGGCGCGGTGCGCATGGGCGAGGCAATGGCGGACTGAACCGAGCTCGCCCTCCCCATAAAAAACGCGGCTCGACGCCGCGTTTTATTTTTGTCCGCCCAAACCCTTTCCTACGTAAAAATAACTATCGCGTAGGAATCATCGATTGCCTATCCAAAAATGAAAAGATGCCCTCGGCATTCAGCGCCGAACCGGCATTCATCCTACGGAGAAGGCAACGATGCATATCACCGATGTTTTGCGCAAAACCATCCACAATCCAGCAAGCTGGAGCAAGCAAGAGCTTTACGACAACCTGCAGGCCGCAGTGGATGTGGAGCTGTGGACCATTCCGCTCTACCTGACCACCCTGTATTCGATTCAGGGCTTGAACTCCGGCAATCAGCAGGCTTATCCCACCACCGCCAAACTGATCGAAAGCGTGGTAATCCAGGAAATGCTGCACTTGGAACTGATTTCCAATCTGTGCAATGCGCTGGGCTATTCGCCCCAATACCCCTTCCCCACCTATGAAGCGGCTGAGGGCATCCCCTTCCTCAAACCCGATGTGCCGCCGAAATACGCGGGCTACCAAGTCAAACTAGGGCCGCTGGACATCAACCAGCTGAAGCTGTTCTGTGTGATCGAGCTACCCGAGCCCCCCGGCAAACCGGACTGGCACAAACAAACACGATACAACTCGATAGGCGAGCTGTATCAGGCGCTGGAAATTGCCGTACCCTTGCAGTGGAAAGACCTCTATGTCGGCGCCGCCGCCAATACCAAACAGCAGGCCAATTTCACAGACTACACGCAGAAAAACCAACAAGGCCACGGCTTCAGCCAGACCATCAACACCCTGGACCAAGCACTGGCGGCGATGCAGGCCATCGTCAAGCAAGGTGAAGGCAATCGCTCCACCGAGGAAATCCCTCCATGCGATCAAGCGCCGGCGGAGAGTCCAACAGCTTACGATCCCAGCGACTTCGACCCGTCGCAAAGCCACTTTTTGAAATTCAACCTGATCCTCGACCTGCTGCGCCTGGGGTCCAACCCCTGGATTCCCGCTACCTATCCGCTGATTCCCCACCCCGACAAACAGCAGTTGGCTGAGCAGGCAATGGCACAGCGCCAGCTTCAGGACGGCTTTCGCGCCTTCATGTCCGAGTTGCAAACCGGCTTCAACACCGCACAAGCCAATCAGCAGATGCCGGGCAGCTTCTACAGCAGCATGTTCAACTTGCAGAGCCTGATCACCGCCGTTTGGCAAGCCGGCGCAACGCCGGCGTTTCCCAGCCACTGAGCCGGATGTGGAGACAGCATGAGAAAAGCCGGGCGCGACGCCCGGCTTTTCCATGCCGCCAGATCAAACCGACAGATCAGTTCTTGGACTGGTCCACCAGCTTGTTCTTGGCGATCCACGGCATCATCGCGCGCAGTTCGGCGCCGACTTTCTCGATCGGGTGATCGGCGGTCAAACGGCGACGCGCGGTCATGCTCGGATAGTTGGTCTTCCCTTCCAAGATGAACATCTTGGCGTATTCGCCGGACTGGATGCGGTACAGCGCCTTCTTCATCGCGTCCTTGGTGGCGGAAGTCACCACTTCCGGGCCGGTCACATACTCGCCGTACTCCGCATTATTGGAGATCGAGTAGTTCATATTGGCGATGCCGCCCTCGTACATCAGGTCGACAATCAGCTTCAGCTCGTGCAAGCACTCGAAGTAGGCCATTTCCGGCGCGTAGCCGGCTTCCACCAGCGTTTCGAAACCGGCCTTGACCAGTTCCACCGCGCCACCACACAGCACGGCCTGCTCGCCGAACAGATCGGTCTCGGTTTCCTCGCGGAAATTGGTCTCGATCACGCCGCCCTTGGTGCCGCCGTTGGCCGCCGCATAGGACAACGCCACATCGCGGGCCTTGCCGGATTTGTCCTGATAAACCGCGATCAGGGTCGGCACGCCGCCGCCCTTCAGGTATTCGGAGCGCACGGTGTGGCCCGGGCCTTTCGGCGCCACCATGATCACGTCGACGTCAGCCGGCGGCACGATCTGGTTGTAATGGATATTGAAACCGTGAGCGAAGGCCAGCGCCGCGCCCTTCTTCAGGTTGGGCGCGATGTCCTTGCTGTAGACGTCCGGCTGCGACTCGTCCGGCAGCAGAATCATCACCACGTCGGCTTTCTTCACCGCCTCGGCCACTTCCTTGACCTTGTGGCCGGCCGCTTCCGCCTTCTTCCAGGAAGCGCCGTCCTTGCGCAGGCCCACCACGACGTCCACGCCGGAGTCTTTCAGGTTCTGCGCATGGGCGTGGCCCTGGGAACCGTAGCCGATGATGGCGACTTTCTTGCCCTTGATGATGGAGAGGTCAGCGTCTTTGTCGTAGAAAACTTTCATTTGCAATCCTTGATATCGTTTGTTTGGGCGGTCCGGCCTCCGGCCGGCGCCCGCCTGCTTCAGATTTTCAGAACCCGCTCACCCCGACCAATGCCGGATGCGCCGGTACGGACCGTTTCCAGGATCACTGTGCGGTCCACCGCCTCGATGAAGGCGCCGAGCTTTTCGCTCGTACCGGTCAGCTCGATGGTGTAAGTCTTTTCCGTCACGTCGATGATGCGTCCGCGGAAGATGTCGGCCATGCGCTTCATCTCCTCGCGGTCCTTGCCAGTGGCGCGGACCTTGATCAGCATCAGCTCGCGCTCGATGTGTTCGGATTCATTGAGGTCTATCACCTTGACCACCTCGATCAGCTTGTTGAGCTGCTTGGTGATCTGCTCGATGACTTCGTCGGAACCGTGAGTGACGATAGTCATGCGCGACAGCGTCGGGTCCTCGGTCGTGGACACTGTCAGCGAATCAATGTTGTAGGCACGGGCCGAAAACAGGCCCACCACGCGGGACAATGCGCCCGCTTCGTTTTCCAGAAGAATGGATAGGATATGTCGCATACCGGCTGGCCTCAACACATATTGCCGTAGTCACGGTTGTTCTCGAAAGGCACGCTCTGCACCTCGCTCATGTGCGCGGGCAGGTCCATCTGGTCCAGACCCTTGCCGTTCTGCACCATCGGGAACACGTTCTCGGACTGGTCGGTACGGAAATCCAGGAATACCAGGCGCTCCTTCAGCTTCTGGCTGAACGCCTCCTTCAATACCGGCTCCACGTCGGCGGGGTCTTCCACCTTGAAGCCGATATGACCGTAAGCCTCGGCGATTTTGACGAAGTCCGGCAGCGCGTCCATATAGGATTCGGAATAGCGCGTGCCGTAGAAGAACTGCTGCCACTGGCGCACCATGCCCAGGTAGCGGTTGTTCAGCGCCACTACCTTCACCGGGGTATGGTATTGCTTGCAGGTGGACAGTTCCTGAATATTCATCTGGATCGAGCCTTCGCCGGTGATGCAGGCGACGGTGGCGTCCGGATTGGCCATCTGCGCGCCCATCGCGGCCGGCAGGCCGAAGCCCATGGTGCCGAGGCCGCCGGAGTTCAGCCACTGTTTGGGGCTGTCGAACTTGTAATACTGCGCCGCCCACATCTGATGCTGGCCCACGTCGGAAGTGACGATAGCCTTGCCGCCGGTGATTTCGTACAGTTTCTCCACCACGAACTGCGGCTTGATCAGCTCGCTGGACGGTGTGTACAGCAAACTGTTGTGGCTGCGCCATTCTCCGATCTGCTTCCACCAGCCGGCCAGGGCTTGAGCGTCCGGCTTCTGGCCGGATTGCTTAAGGAGGTCCAGCATGTCTTTCAGCACATGCTTGACGTCGCCGACGATGGGGATGTCCGCCTTCACCCGTTTGGAGATGGAGGACGGATCCACGTCGATGTGGATAATCTTCTTGGGCTGGCTGAGGAAATGCGACGGCACGCTGATCACGCGGTCGTCAAAACGCGCGCCTATGGCCACCAACACGTCGCAGTACTGCATCGCCATATTGGCTTCATAGGTGCCGTGCATGCCCAGCATGCCGAGGAACTGCGGATCTGACCCCGGATAGGCGCCCAGGCCCATCAGGGTGTTGGTACACGGCAGACCCAGCGATTTGACCAGTTCGGTGACTTCGCCCGCGGCATTGCCCTGCACCGCGCCGCCGCCCACGTAAACAAAGGGGCGTTTGGCTTCCAACAGCAGGTTCACCGCTTTCTTGATCTGCCCCGGGTGGCCGCGAGTAGCCGGCACATAGGAACGGATATGCACGCTTTCCGGGTATTGGAAATCCGTGCGGTGCTGAGTGATGTCCTTGGGGATGTCCACCACCACCGGGCCGGGACGGCCGCTCTTGGCGATGTAGAACGCCTTCTTGATGGTGGCGGCGATCTCGTTCACATCCTTGACCAAGAAGTTGTGCTTCACGCACGGGCGGGTAATGCCCACCATGTCCACTTCCTGAAATGCGTCCAGGCCGATGGCCGGGGACGGCACCTGGCCGGACAGCACCACCATGGGGATGGAGTCCATATAGGCGGTGGCAATGCCGGTCACGGCATTGGTCGCGCCGGGACCGGAAGTGACCAGGGCCACGCCCACCTTGTCGCTGGAACGGGAGTAGGCGTCGGCGGCATGCACCGCCGCCTGCTCATGCCTCACCAGCACATGTTTGAATTTGTCCTGCCGGAAAATGGCATCGTAAATTTCCAGCACCGCGCCGCCGGGGTAGCCGAAAACAAACTCGACACCTTCTTCCTGCAGGCAGCGGACAACCGCTTCCGCGCCCGATATCTGCATATCGCCTCTTTGTCTTTGCGTTAGTTTCATCCCGTATCGGACGACCTTATCGTATTGCTTTGAAACCGGTCAAGTGCTTTTGTGCAGGTGCAATATCCCCCTAAGCCTCGGTAAATTCAGGAAAAAAATCAGGCTTGGCCGAATCGGCGGCGCTCTGCTACCATCTTCTGTTGGCATCTACTCAAACTCTCATCCGATGGCTAGCCGCGAGGAAATGGCCGACTTTCTGGAGTCGGCGGAGAAACGCGCTTTCAAGCAGGCGTGGTATGCGGTCCAGAATGAAGACAGCGCATTGGATATCGTGCAGGACTCGATGATGAAACTGGCGGATCGCTATCCGCACGCCCCGGCGGCGGAACTGCCGCTGATCTTCCAGCGCATCCTGCAAAACACCATCCGCGACTTCTACCGCCGCAGCAAGGCTCGCCGTTTCGTCAGCACGCTGCTGTCCTCGTTGATCCCCACCCGGGAGGAAGACGATAGCCTCGATCCGCTTGAAACGCTGGACGTCGCCGCGGACGAGGCGCACAGCAATCCCGAACAATGGTGCGCGCGCAAGGAAACCGCCGTGCTGATCGAGTCCTCGCTGCAACTGTTGCCGGCCCGTCAACGCGAGGCGTTTCTGCTGCGTTATTGGGAAGGTCTGGATGTTGCCGCTACCGCGCGCGTGATGGGCTGCTCGGAAGGCAGCGTGAAAACCCATTGCTCGCGCGCCAATCACACGCTGGCGGCCATCCTCGCGCAAAAGGGAGTGACGCTATGAAACCTTCCAATCCCCTGCCCGGCCATGTATCGCGCGTGCTGGACCACGCCAGCGCCGATCTCGACCCCGCGCTGGAACGCAGGCTGCGCCAGGCGCGCGAGCGCGCGCTGGTCCGCTTCGAGACCAGTTCTCCAGGAGCCGTTACGCAACGCGAGCGGCTGGGCCTATGGGGGCAGCGTCACGTGCTGGCGCTCCGCCGCGGCGGCTTGGCTTTGGGCTTCGCGCTGTTGACCGGCGCCGGCATGATGCTGGCGGAAGATTTGCAGCTGGAAGAAGAAGCGGTGGACGCCGCGGTGCTGGCGCAGGATCTGCCGTTCGAAGCCCTGCTGGAGCCCCACTTCAGCCGAGGCTTGCATGAATAGCGGCCGCCGCCTCTTGCTCGCCCTGTGCCTAAGCGGACTGCTGGCGCCGGCGACCAAGGCCAGCCCGCCTGCCAACCCCCGCTGGGCGCAATTGAGCGCGGAACAGCAGCAGGTTCTGGCGCCGCTGGCCACGGAGTGGGACCGCTACGCTCCATATAAAAAACAAAACCTGCTGGCCATCGTGCCGCAATTCCAACAGTTGCCGGAGGCACAGCGCCAACGCGTGCAGCAAAAGCTGAAAGCCTGGTCCGAACTGAGCCAGCAGCAGCGGGACGAGATCCGCGCCAACTGGAAGGCGTTGCAACAGATGCCGCCCGAACAACGCCGGCAGGCCATCCAGCGCCTGCGGCAACAACATGAAGCCCAAGATGCCTCCCGCTGACGCCACCGCCCTGACCCCGCCCACACTGAAACGCAGCCTGGCCAGCTTGTTCTATGAATTGCTCCTGGTCGCCGCGCTCTTGCTCACCGTTACCGCGGTGCTGACGCCGCTGCAGATGCTGATAGGCCAAGGCACGCTGTTCAAGACTCTGCTCAAAACGGTCCTGGTCCTTGCCCTGTTTGCTTATTTCGGCTACTGCTGGGTGCGCGGCGGTCAAACCGTGGCAATGAAAACCTGGCGCATCAAACTGGTCAACGCTCATGGCGGCGGCATCGTCTGGAAACAGGCGGCGGCGCGCTACGTGATCGGCCTGGTCTTGTTCGTCGGCATGCCGGCGGTATCCTATCTCGGCTGGGCCAAGGCCTACGGCCACCAGCCGCAGGCTCTGTGGCTGGCGCTGAGCTGGTGCCTGATTCCCTTCCTGGCGAAGTTCTACGACCGCGACAAGCTATTCCTGCACGACAGGCTGGCGGGCACCCGCCAGGTCGTGCTGCCCAAGCCGCCCCACCCAGGCAAGAAGCGGCGCGGCGAACCCACGCCGAGCTGATCCCTAAATCCCGGCGGGCCGGGACAGCAAGGGCTCTGTCTCGGCAAACTCCGCCAAAACATCCAGCAAGACGCGCACCCGCGCCGGAGGATAGCGCCGTTGCGACCACACCGCGTAAACCGGTTTAGCCGGCATTTCCCAGCCGGCCAAAACCTGCCGCAAACCGCCTTCCGCCAGCTGGCGATGACACAGGCTATGAGGGCAGACGGCAATGCCCATTCCCGCCTCCGCCAAGCGACGCGGCAGCAGCATATCGTTGACCCGCAGCCGCGGCGGCGGCAACTCCCAGGCCGCGCCATCGTCCCGCCGCTGCAAATGCCAGCGCTCAAACGGCTCAGCCACCAGCAAAGCGTGACGCGCCAGATCCTCCGGCGTCCGCGGTTCGCCTTGCGTCGCCAGATAGGCCGGCGCGGCCACCAGCAGGGTGCGCACCCAACCTAGTCTCCGCTGGTTCAAACTGGAGTCCGGCTGCTCCCCCACCCTCAAAGCCACATCCGCCATGCCGCTGAGCAAATCGTCGATAGCGTTGTTCAGATGCAGTTCCAGGCGCAAGTCCGGGTAATCCTTCAGCATCCGCCGCCATACCGGCACCAGGACATCGTTGCCCAGGCTCAGCGGCGACAGCACCCGCAGCACACCCTTAACCTGATGCAGCGAGTCCGCCAGCGACGCGGCGGCCTGGCTCAGGGATTGCAGTAAGGGCCGGCATTGTTCGTAGTACTGCCCGCCTTCCGCCGTCAGCTCCATCCTCCGCGCGCTGCGGTGCAATAGACGACAGCCCAGCTCACGCTCCAGCGCCTGCAAGCGACGCGAGAGGGTGGCGGTGGGCACGCCCAGCCGCCGAGCGGAGGCATTCAAGCTGCCGGCATCGACAATGCTCACGAATAACTGCAGATCATCCAGCATGATTTCATTTTTGGAATTTGAATTCGATATTTTAAGTCTATTTACATAAATGATTCTTGCCTAGACTGGCCTTGCAGCTCTCCGCTGTGATGATCTCCCTCTTGAAAGGAATTGCCATGTCTCTGCGCCTGCCCTACACCCAACTGTCTCCCGCCGCCTACCAGGGGCTGGCCAGCGTCAAGTCCAGCTTGCAACACAGCAGCCTGGGCCTGCCTTTGATTGAGCTGGTTTATCTGCGCGTCTCCCAGATCAACGGCTGCGCCTTTTGCCTGAAAATGCATGCGTCGGCCCTGCGCGCCAAGGGGGAAAGCGATGAGCGCATCGACTCCCTGGCCGGCTGGCGCGTCAGCGAGTTGTACAGCGCCCGCGAGCGTGCGGCGCTGGAATGGGCGGAATCGTTGACCGACATCGCCGCCACTCAGGCTCCGGACCAGCATTACCTGCCCTTGCAGGAACACTTCAGTCCGGAGCAAGTGGCGGATCTGAGCTTCGCCATCGCCCTGATGAACGCCTTCAACCGGCTGGCGGTCAGCATGCGTCAGTAAGCGCGATTCCCGCTGGTGCGAGTGATGACTGAGGACTATTCTTTCACATGAAGATAAACTAACTTCAAGCCGTGCTAATCTCTGCGCCCGGTAGTCATCCAGTTGTCACCCACACATCAGGAACCGTCAGTGATGCAACAAGCACCAGACCAGATTGACCGTATCGTCGCCCTGTGGCGCGAGGTTCGCCCGGACTTGGACCCGTCCTCCACCGAAGTGGTCGGCCGCATTGTGCGGATGGAGTACTTCGTCACCCGCCGCGTGCTGCACGATTTGGCGCGCCACAATCTGAATGTCGGCGAGTTCGACGTGCTCGCCGCGCTGCGCCGCGGCGGCGAACCGTTCCAGCTGTCTCCCAACCAACTGCAGGGCATGGTGCTGATCTCCTCCGGCGCGCTGACCAACCGCATCAACCGGCTGGAAGAAGCCGGCTTGGTGACCCGTTCGCCGGATCCGGCCGACCGCCGCGGCGTGATCGTGACGCTAACGCCCAAGGGCTTCGAGGTGATCGAGGACGCCGTCGGCAATCATCTGTCGGCCGAGGCCGAACTGATCGAGATGCTGGACGCGGAAGAACGCGCCACGCTGGCGCGCTTGCTGAAGAAAATGCTGCAGACCCAGGAGGATTGAGATGCACGCGCCCTCCTGTAGCTTGCCGCGCTGAGCGGACAAAAAAAACCGGCCTGGATTCCAAGCCGGTTTTTTTACAACCGCGCTTCAGCGCACCAGTGGCGGTGCCGCGCCCGCTGCCGCCGTTTTCACCGGCAGCGGCACCACCCAATGCCAGCGGCCTTTCCAGGCCCCCATCACCAGGTTGGGATATTCAGCCCGGCCCAGACTGCCGTTGTAACGGCCCAGCGCGCGAAACAGATTGCCGCGCTCGATATCCAGGTAGTAACGCAGAATGGTGCAGCCGTAGCGCAGATTGGTGGTGAGATCGAACAGGTTGTGCTGCGCGTTTCCTATGCTGCGCACCCAGAACGGCATCACCTGCATCAGCCCGCGCGCGCCGGCGCCGGAGATCGCGTACTTGTTGAAGCCGCTTTCCACCTGGATCAGGCCCAGCACCAGTTGCGGGTCCAGGCCGGCCCGGGTGGCCTCGTAATGGATGGCGGTGAGCAGGCGCTCCCGCGTCCATTTATCCGGAATCCGCTTGGCCAGCCGGCTGGACATTTCACCCAGCCAGGCGTCGGCTTCGCGCTGGTCGTCGAACACCAGCCGCGGCGCGTTGGCGTCGGACACCGAACGGCGCATGGTGGAAGCGACGTTGGCGGCCAATGCCTCTTCCTTCTGCGCGCCGGCCCACGCCGGCATCGCTGCCAGCGCGGCCAACAATACGACGATGCCGGATCGGATCATAAGACGGTCACAGCCCCAGTTTGGCTAGCACTTGTTCCAGCATAGCATCCGCGGCCAGCGCGCTGGCTTCCGTGTCGCGACGGTGCTGGTACTCGACCTTGCCTTCCTTCAGGCCGCGGTCGCCAATGGTGACGCGATGCGGCGCGCCGATCAGCTCCCAATCGGCGAACATCGCGCCCGGACGTTCGCCGCGGTCGTCCAGAATCACGTCCACGCCCTTGGCCAGCAGGCCTTGGTACAAAGCGTCGGCGGCGGCCTTCACCTCGGCGGAGCGGTCATAGCCCACCGGGCAGATCACCACGGTGAACGGCGCGATGGCGTCCGGCCAGATCATGCCCTTGTCGTCGAAGTTCTGCTCGATGGCCGCGCCCAGGATGCGGGTGACGCCGATGCCGTAGCAGCCCATTTCGAACGGTTTGGGTTTGCCGTCCTCGTCCAGGAAGGTGGCGTTCATCGCTTCCGAATACTTGGTGCCCAAATAGAAGACATGACCCACTTCGATGCCGCGCTGGATCGCCAGCTCGCCCTTGCCGTCCGGCGAGGCGTCGCCGGCCACCACATTGCGGATATCCATCACTTCCGGCTCCGCGCAATCGCGGCCGAAGTTGACGCCGATATAGTGCTGATCGTCCTCGTTGGCGCCGGTAATCATGTCGGCCATCTTGGCGACGGTGCGGTCGGCGATGACGCGGCCCTTGAAGCCCACCGGACCCAGCGAACCCGGATTGGCGCCGAAGGCGGCCTTGATCGCGCCGGGGGCGGCGAAGGTCAGCGGCGCCTTGATGCCGGCGATTTTCTCGGCCTTGACCTCGTTCAGCTCATGATCGCCGCGCACCAGCAGCAGCACAGGCTGATCGTCGTCGCCGTCCACCACAACCGCTTTGACGGTTTGCTTGATGTCGACCTTCAGGAAGTCCACCAAGTCGGCGATGGTCTTGACCTTGGGCGTATGCACCTTGGTCATGGCCGCGCCGGCGGCCGCGCGCTCGCCGGCCGGCGCCACGGCTTCGGCCAGTTCGATGTTGGCGGCGTAGTCGGAGTCCGGACAATAGACGATGGCGTCCTCGCCGGTGTCGGCGATCACCTGGAATTCATGCGAACGGTCGCCGCCGATCGCGCCGGTGTCGGCGGCAACGGCGCGGTAGCTCAGGCCCAGGCGGTCGAAGATGCGGCAGTAAGCGGCATACATATTGTCGTAGCTGACGCCGGCGGCTTCCGCGCTGCGATCGAAGGAGTAAGCGTCCTTCATGGTGAACTCGCGGCCGCGCATCACGCCGAAGCGCGGGCGGCGCTCGTCGCGGAACTTGGTTTGGATCTGGAAGAAATTCTTGGGCAGCGCGCGGTAGCTGCGCAGCTCGTTGCGGGCGATGTCGGTGATCAACTCCTCCGCGGTGGGCTGCAAGGCGAAGTCGCGCTCGTGACGGTCCTTGAAGCGCAGCAGCTCCTCGCCCATTTTGTCCCAGCGGCCGGTTTCCTGCCACAAGCCGGCCGGCTGCACCACCGGCAGGCTGACTTCGATCGCGCCCGCGCGGTTCATCTCTTCGCGCACGATGTTTTCCACCTTGCGCACGCTGCGCAGGCCCATCGGCATCCAGGAGTAAATGCCGGCGGCCACTTTGCGGATGAAGCCGGCGCGCATCATCAGCTTCTGGCTGGCGATGTCCGCGTCGGCGGGGGCTTCCTTCAGGGTGGAAATGAAAAACTGCGATGCGCGCATGATGCGTCCTTGGTAATACGGTGTAATGAGGGCTTGATTGTAGCGTTTGCCGCGCCTCGCGGCCAAGCCTTGCGCCGGCATCGCCGTTTTGCGCTATAAAGATGCGTGCCCCGCCACCCGTCGGCTACTCCAGATGCGGCCGCCGCGCAAGCGGACAGCCCGGATTCTGTCGTTTTACGAGAACACATCTCGGCTCTTGCGCGGCCTTTGCTTGGCTTACCCTGACCTCTGGAGTAATCTGCGCGCTCAAGAACCATCGATATTGCTGTGCAGCAATATACGGTGACGAACAATTCCATTGGATGCATATGCAGGATCACAACAAACAGGCCATGGCAGGCCTGACCCTGGCCGCCTTGGGCGTGGTATACGGCGACATCGGCACCAGCCCGCTGTATACCCTGCGCGAATGCTTCACCGGCCAGGGCATCCCCACCACGCCTGAAAACATCTTCGGCATTTTGTCGCTGATCTTCTGGTCGCTGATTTTCGTGGTTTCCATCAAATACGTGGCTTTCGTGCTTCGCGCCGACAACCGCGGCGAAGGCGGCATCATGGCGCTGATGGCGCTGGCCCGCCATTACACCACCCACGCCGCGCGTTGGAAGATCGTTCTGCTGGGCTTGTTCGGCGCGGCTCTGTTCTACGGCGACGCCATCATCACTCCGGCGGTGTCGGTCTTGTCCGCGGCGGAAGGCATGGAGCTGATTTCGCCGGCGATGGAAAGCTATGTGCTGCCGATGGCCATCGGCGTGCTGACCGGCCTCTTCCTGCTTCAGCGCTTCGGCACCGCCAGCGTCGGCCTGCTGTTCGGCCCCATCATGCTGATCTGGTTTTCCGTTCTGGGCCTGCTGGGCCTGCATCAGATCGTGCAAGCTCCGCAGGTGCTGCAGGCGCTCAATCCCTATCACGCGCTGCACTTCATCGGCCACAACGGCTGGGGCTCCTTCCTGACCCTGGGCTCGGTGGTGCTGGCGCTGACCGGCGCCGAGGCGCTATACGCCGACATGGGCCATTTCGGCAGCTCGCCGATCCGCCGCGCCTGGTTCAGCCTGGTGCTGCCTGGCCTGGCGCTGAATTATTTCGGCCAGGGCGCGCTGCTGATGCAAAACCCGGCCGCCATCAAAAACCCCTTCTTCCTGCTGGCGCCGGACTGGGCGCTGCTGCCCTTGATCGTCATGGCGACGCTGGCGACGGTGATCGCGTCGCAAGCGGTGATTTCGGGCGCCTACTCGCTGACCCGCCAAGCCATCCAGCTGGGCTACTGCCCGCGGCTGGAGGTGCAACATACCTCGGAAAAAGAGATCGGCCAGATCTACATGCCCTTCATCAACTGGGCTTTGCTGATCGCGGTGATGGTGGTGGTGCTGACCTTCAAGACCTCGTCCAGCCTGGCCGCCGCCTACGGCATCGCCGTCACCGGCACCATGCTGATCACCACTTGCCTGTTCTTCGTGGTGGCCAGGGTCAACTGGCGCTGGCCCCTGCCGCTGGCGCTGGGTGTTACCCTGATGTTCGCCACCATAGATCTGGGCTTCTTTAGCGCCAACATCCACAAAGTGGCCGACGGCGGCTGGTTGCCGCTGGTGCTGGGCATGGTGATCTTCACGCTGATGAGCACATGGAAGCAGGGCCGCGAGCTGCTGTTCACCCGCCTGCGCGACCAGGCGCTGCCGCTGGACAGCTTCATCGAAAACCTGGAAGCCTACCCGCCGACGCGGGTGCAGGGCACCGCGGTGTTCCTGACCAGCACCCTGCATGGCGTGCCGCACGCGCTGCTGCACAACCTCAAGCACAACAAGGTGCTGCATGAGCGAGTGGTGTTGATGACGGTGCGCACCGAGGACGTGCCCTATGTAGCGGCGGAGGAACGGCTGGAAATCGTGCAGATGTCGGCCTCGTTCTGGCGCGTGGTGGCTCGCTACGGCTTCAAGGAAGATCCGAACGTACTGCAGGTGCTGGAAGATTGCACTGCCCAGGGTCTGGCTTTCGAGCTGATGGACACCTCCTTCTTCCTGTCGCGCGAGACCATCGTGTCCACCGAGCGTCCGGGCATGTCGCGCCTGCGCGAAAAGCTGTTTGTGTGGATGAGCAAGAACGCGATGCGCGCCACCGACTTCTTCCAGGTGCCCACCAACCGGGTGGTGGAGCTGGGCGCGCAAGTCGAGCTGTAACCCCTCCCGCCCCGCTCCCAAGCCGGACCGGCCTTGCCTGTCCGGCTTTTTCGCGGCTAGGCTTACGCTAACGCGACAGACCGCTGTCCGCCTCCGCCCTCGCCCAATCGAAAAATGGCCCCGGATCCGTCTTGCGCCCCGGCGCGATGTGCTCGTGACCTATGATGGCGCTAAGCGGCAGCCTCCGCCGCAATGCCAGCACCAAGGCTTGCAGCGTCCGGTATTGCGCCTCGCTGAACGGCTCGAAATCACAGCCTTCCAGCTCCACGCCTATGGAAAAATCGTTGCAGCGTTCACGCCCTCGCCAGGTGGACACGCCGGCATGCCAAGCACGCCGCGTCACAGGCACAAACTGCTGCAGCTCACCGGAACGGCGGATGAAGAAATGGGAAGACACGCGCAAATGCTGGATTTCGGCGTAGAACGGGTGCTCGTCCGGGTTCAACCGGTTCTGGAACAACTGCTCCACGCCCAGTCCGCCGTAGCGATACGGCGGCAGGCTGATGTTGTGGATCACCAGCAGTTCCGGCGCCATGCCCTCGCCGCGTTCGTCGTGATTGGGCGACGGCAGCCGGCGCGCGCCGTCCAGCCAGCCGTCTTCCAGTAGCTGGAAAGCCGGCGGCGGGGCCGGCTGATAATTCAGACGCCACAGCATCAAGCCGTCCGGCGTGGACCAGCGCTGTTCGGCGACGAAGCCGGCCTTGCGGTACAAGGACAGCGCGGCGATATTGACCTCGGCGGTATCGACGCTGACCTCGCTCTCGCCCACCAACGCCCGGTTAAGCAAACGATAGCCCCAGCCGGCGCGCAACTGTTGCGGATCCACCACCACTCTTTCGATATGCAGACCGCCGTCCTCGCGACGCGAGGCCACCAGCACCCCGCGCAGGCTCTCGCCCTCGAACGCGCCCCAAACCGCGTCGGCGCAAGCCTGGGCGGCGGCAAGGTCGGTCCACAGCACCGGCAAATGCGGATAGGACAGCCACTCCGCCTCCAGGCGGTGGGCCGCCAACTGCAGGCTCAAGACGCGAGCGGCCAACGCCGCGTCGCTCAAATCCAGGCGTTTCACTTCAAACGGGGCTTGCATCCAACCTCCTGCGGCGCTGCGCTTGCGCGCGCAACATTCTAGTCATCGGAACAGTCCAATATCTCACTTGTTTTCTGCCCGACAGCGGGGTATCAAGAACAACCGGGGCAGCCAAACCTCGGCATTCTACCGCTCCCGCGGAGCCTCCGGCGCGCGTTGGCTTGAGCCGGATCATGGCCGCCGCCCGCGCCATGCCGCAGAATGCAGCCCGTCACCCACTACAGGAGAACGCCGATGCTGACCCTGGACACCTTGAGCAGCGCCGCCGCGCCCAGCTTCGAACAGCCGCTGGAAATGCTGCAAGCCTGCCACGACAAGATTCGCCGCTTCTGCGAGCAATTGGATCAACTGCCTTCCTATATCGAACAGCACGGCGTCAACGAGGCCGCACGCAATACGATAGACGGCGTGGTCCGCTACTTCGATCTGGCCGGCCCCGCCCATCACAGCGACGAGGAAGACGAGTTGTTCCCGCTGATTCTGGAGCGGGTGCCCACCGCCGCCTCGCGGCTGGAGCAACTGAGCGCCGAACACGGGTATCTGCACTCCTGCTGGAACGCCATTCGCGACGATCTGCTGGCGCTGCGCGACGGCAAGATCCACAGCATCAACCGAAACGAGCTGGAGGAGTTCGCGCGCCAGTACCGCGAACACGCCGCCGCCGAGGAAAGCTGGCTATTCCCCACCGCCGCCTCCGCCATCAGCGCCGAGGAGATGAGCGCCGCCGGGCAGCGCATGGCGGCGCGCCGGATGCAGCAAGCCGCCTGAACGGCTGCCGCCGCCCGGCCGCAAACGCAAAAAAGGCTGACCGCGCTGGTCAGCCTTTTTGTTTCTCCACACTCAGGCGGTCAGCTTCAGCAACTGCTCGAACGCGTCTTCGAACAGCTTCAAGCCGTCCTGCTGCAGCTTTTCGCCGGCGGCGGCCAGATCCACGCCCGACGCGCCCACCGCGTGCAGCAGGGTCTGCGCCTCGTCCATGCCTTGCGGCAGCGTCAACGCGGCCTGACCGTGGTCGCGGAAGGCCGCCAGCGTGCCGTCCGGCACGGTGTTGACGGTTTCATCGCCGATCAGGCTTTCCACGTAAAGCACGTCGGAGTAGGCGGCGTTCTTGGTGCCGGTGGAGGCCCACAGCAGGTATTGCGGGCGGGCGCCGGCGGCTTTCAAGGCGGCGAACTCGGCGCCGTGGAAGCGCTCGAGATAGCGAGAGTAAGCGGCCTTGGACAGCGCGATGGCCACTTTGCCCTTATGGGCCTCCGCCACTTGCGGGTCCAGCAGGCTGTCGACGCGGGACAGGAAGAAGCTGGCCACCGCCTTGACGCCGGACACGTTCTTGCCGTCGGCGTGACGGGCGGACAAGCCGGCGATGTAGGCGTCCCACACCGCTTCCACTTGCGGCAGCGAGAACAGCAGGGTGATGTTGACGTTGACGCCTTCGCGGGTCAGCGTCTGGAAGGCTCGGATGCCGGCGGCGGTGGCCGGGATCTTGATCATGGCGTTGGGCCGGGCGATTTCCGCCCACAAGCGCCGCGCCGCGGCCAGGGTCCCGGCCTCGTCGTTGGACAGTTCCGGCGACACTTCCAGGCTGACATAGCCGTCTTTGCCCTGGCTGGCGTCGTATTGGCCGCGCAGCAGGTCGCAGGCGGCCTGGATGTCTGGCACCACCAGGGCTTCGTAGCGCGCCTCGGCGGATAGGCCGGCGTCCGCCTTCAAGCGGGCCAAATCGGCCTGATAGCTGGCGTCGCCGCTGATCGCCTTGTAGAAGATCGCCGGGTTGGACGTCACGCCGGCGATGCCGTCGTCGGCCAGCAGGCGCGCCAGTTCGCCGGAGGCGATCAGTTCGCGGGACAGATTGTCCAGCCAGACGCGCTGGCCGAACGGGCGGATGGATTGCAGTCGATTCATGGTGGAACGATCCAGAATAAAGTCGGGACGGGCCCGGCGTCGCCGAGCCGGCCGGGGGCTGCCGCGCCATAGAACCTGTTCAGAGTCTCGCGAGCAAGGGCGAGACAAGGCGAAATCAGCCGAGGAAGCGGAATGCACATACGGTACATAAGCATTTCGAAGCGGGTTTCAACGCCGTATCGCCGAAGCGCAGCAGACTTTGAACAGGTTCTAAAATCGGCGGGCTAAAACGGACATCCTAACCCGCTTGGAGCGGCGCGCCAAGAGCGCCGACCCAAGCTTGCAAGAATACGCCGCATGCGGCCCCGCGGCGCGGCGCTCAGGCCGCTTTCGAGCCGCTGCGGCGGTCGCGCGGGAACACCGCGGAGAACACGCTGCCCTTGTCCGGCTCGCTTCTGATCTCCAGCCGGGCGTGATGTCGCGCCAGCACGTGCTTGACGATGGCGAGGCCGAGACCGGTGCCTCCGCTGCCGCGCGAACGACCACGGTCCACCCGGTAGAAGCGCTCAGTCAGCCTCGGAATATGCTCGCGCGGAATACCGATGCCGGTGTCCGCCACAGAGAAGCGCAGTTGCTCGCCCTCCTCCTTCCAGCTCAGCGTGATGCAGCCGCCCTCAGGCGTGTAGCGCACCGCATTGGACACCAGGTTGCCGAAAGCCGAATGAAGCTCCTGAGGACTGCCCCACAACCACGCGTCGCTGCGCTGATCCAGTTGGACCTGATGGCGGCCATGGGATAGACCCTCTGCCTCCACCATCAGCGTGTCCAGCATGTCCTGCATGTCCACGCGCTCCGACACCGCCGCCTTGGGGCTGTTCTCCAGCTTGGACAGGGTCAGCAGGTCTTCAACCAGGCTTTGCATTCGCCGCGATTGCTCCAGCATCATTGGCAGAAACTGGCGGAAGGTGGCGTCGTCCACCTGCGGCAGATCGCCCAGCGTCTCCAGAAAGCCGCCCACCACGGTCAGCGGCGTGCGCAGCTCGTGCGAGACGTTGGCGACAAAATCCTTGTGCACGGTCTGCACCCGTTCCAGCTGGGTGATGTCGCGGGTCAGCAGCAGCTTGCGGGTGGAATCAAAAGGCACCATCTGCAGCGAGATCACCAGTTCGCGCGGCTGCACGAAATTGAGCACCAGCGGCTGGCTGAAGCGCGCCTCGTTCATATAGGCGTGAAAGGCCGGCTGGCGGATCAGGTTGAGGATCTGGTTGCCGACGTCGCGCTTACGGTCCAGGCCCAGGTGCTCCACCGCCATCGGGTTGATCCATTCGATGCGATCGTGCTCGTCCAGCACCACCACCCCGTCCGGCATCGCCTCGCCGGCGTTGATGAAACGCTCCAGCGCGTGGGTAAGCTTTTTCTGGCTCTGGCTCTGGGTGCGGGTGGTGCGGTACAGCGTCATGAAAATGGTGTGCCAGACGCCGAAACCATCCGGCACCCGCTCCGGGGTGGGCCGCTGCAGCCAACGCAGCAGCAGCGCCACATGATAGAGATTGAAGGCCAGCCAGCCGCCCAGGCAGATGGCCACCGCGATCAGTCCGTCTTCCGCCGACGATCCCAGCCAGAAGCCGAGGCCGATGACGGCGGTCGCCAGCAGCGAGGCCAGTGTGCGTTTCAGAAATTCAGGCATCAGGCCTCACTGCTGGGTGGAGAAGCGATAACCGGTGCCGCGCACGGTCTGGATCAGCGCGTCGTGGCCGGTGCCCTCCAATGCGCTGCGCAGCCGGCGGATGTGCACGTCCACGGTGCGTTCTTCCACGAAGACATGGTCGCCCCACACTTGGTCCAACAACTGGGAGCGCGAATGCACGCGCTCGGGGTGGGTCATGAAGAAATGCAGCAGGCGGAATTCGGTGGGGCCCAGATCAATGACGCCGCCGTTGCCAGTGACGCGATGGGTAACCGGATCCAGCCGCAGGCCTTGCACGTCCACCGCGTCGTCGGTCATCTGCGGCGCGCGGCGGCGCAACACCGCCTTGATGCGCGCCAGCAACTCGCGCGGCGAGAAGGGCTTGGTGATGTAGTCGTCGGCGCCGGTTTCCAGGCCGGTGATCTTGTCCTGTTCGTCCGAGCGAGCGGTCAGCATGATGATGGGCACGTGGCGGGTGCGCTCGTCCGCGCGCAAGCGCTTGGCGATGTCCACGCCGCTGGCGCCCGGCAGCATCCAGTCCAGCAGCACCAGATCCGGCAGCGCGTTGCGCACCAGCGTCAGCGCCGCTTCGGCGGTGCTGGCTCGCAGCACATGGTGGCCGGCCTGCGCCAGGTTGAAGGCAATCAGCTCCTGGATTGCCGGTTCGTCTTCAACAAGCAAGATATTGGCTGGCATGGTTGATCCATTCCCGTTTGAGTGTGTGGCAAGGATAAAAACGGGTGATTACAAAAATATGACATTTCGTCAAACTTTCCCACTTTGGCGCAGATTATTTTAACGCGCCAGCCGTAGACGCCGCTGAAACCAAAAAAAAAACGGGCCTGTTGCTGTGAACAGGCCCGGAATGGTCGTCGTCAATACAGATTTGATCTGACTAGAGACCAGGGACAAAGAGATCACCAGGACAGTTTCAAATGAGAGCGTTTTGGGACAATTCTCATCCGCAACGGATCTGGACAGGTAGGCCACGGGACAGTGCGGCCAACCCTGATACGGCCAGAATTTTACGTAGCAAACAGGCGTTTTTATCAGATGGTTGATTGGATTTTCTGCCATTTCACCTTCTTTTATATGTTTGTTTTGTCATATTTCCTTATAATTAAAACATGGATAAATTTGATAGAAAAATCATCTCCGCACTGCACGAAAACGCTCGCATCAGCTTCGCGGAACTGGCCAGAAGGGTGAATCTGTCGCCGCCGGCGGTGGCGGACCGGGTGAGCAAATTGGAGCGCGGCGGCGTGATCACCGGCTACCGCGCCACCATCGATCCCAACAAGGTGGGCATGCCCATCTGCTGCATGATAGAGCTGACGGTCAAACACCTGGAGTACTTCGCGGTGATAGAAGAAATCCGCACCATGCCGGAGATCATCGAATGCATGTCGGTGACCGGCACCAGCGGACTGATGATGAAGGTGGTGGTGGACAATATGCCCACCCTGCAGGCGCTGATCGCGCGGCTGATGCAGTTTGGCGACACCAAGACTTCTATCGTGATCGAGGTGCCGGTGCCGCCGCGGCTGCCGGATTTGCAACAGGACGAATAATCCGGCCCGGTTTTGGACCACGCAATGAAAAACGGACAGGCGAGCCTGTCCGTTTAAAAGAGCGGAACGCCTGTCGGCGCTTACTTGGCGGCCTGCCAGGCCACTGCCGTATCGATCATGCGGTTGGAGAAGCCCCACTCATTGTCGTACCAGGCCAGCACTTTGACTTCGCGGCCGCCGATGACGCGGGTCAGCGTGGCGTCGAAGGTGCTGGACGCCGGGTTGTGCAGGAAGTCGCAGGACACCAGCGGCAGGGTGTTGACGCCCAGCACGCCCTTGAGCGGGCCCTTGGCGGCGTCGCTGATCAGCTGGTTCACTTCTTCCTTGCTGGTATCGCGGCCGGCGGTGAAGGTCAGGTCCACCAGCGAGACATTGCTCACCGGCACGCGCACGGCGAAGCCGTCCAGCTTGCCTTTCAGCTGCGGCAGCACCAGACCCACCGCGGCGGCGGCGCCGGTTTTGGTCGGGATCATGGACACGGCGGCGGAACGGGCGCGACGCAGATCCTTGTGATCGGTGTCCAGCAACACTTGGTCATTGGTGTAGGCGTGCACCGTGGTCATCAGGCCGCGTTCGATGCCGATGGTGTCGATCAAGGGCTGCACCATCGGAGCCAGGCAGTTGGTGGTGCAGGAGGCGTTGGACACGATGGTCATCGCGCTGTTCAATTGCTGATGGTTGACGCCGTAGACCACGGTGGCGTCCACGCCTTCGCCGCCAGGAGCGGAGATCAGCACTTTTTTGGCGCCCGCCTGCAGATGAGCGCCGGCTTTTTCGCGGTTGGTGAACAAACCGGTGCATTCCATCACCACATCCACGTTCAATTCTTTCCACGGCAGCTCGGCCGGGTTGCGGATGGCCAGCAGCTTGATCTTCTTGCCGTTGACCACCAGGTGGTCGCCGTCCAACGCCACGGACGCGGCGAACGGGCCGTGCACGCTGTCGTAGCGGGTCAGGTGTTCATGCAGCTCCGGCGAGGCCAGATCGTTGATGGCGACAATCTCGATGTCCTGATCGGCATAGCGCTCTTGCCATGCACGCACAATCATGCGGCCGATGCGGCCGTAACCATTGATAGCAACTCGCAACGTCATGATGCATCCTCCAAGTTGAAATGGCGCAAGGTCATCTTCCCGTGCCCTGCGCCACCACTGTCCGCCTGATTCGGCTTGTAATCAACTCGCTACATAAGTAGTGGGCGAATTACCAACATCGCCAGTGCGGAAATTCCGTCCAAGCTTGCCGTGCGTCAAATTCCGCCGGCCGCCGCCCGGCATCGAACAGCGCCTCAGCCCTGCAACACGGCGGCGTAATCGCCGGCGTCGCTATTCAATACTATATGCAATAGCGTGCCGGAGAAGGCGGTAACGCCACTGGCGCCCAGCTGCTGCAAAGCGGCCTGATCAACCAGGGCCGCGTCGGCCACTTCCACCCGCAACCGGCTGCCGGCCACGGCTTCCACCTTGTGCACATTGTCCGCCCCGCCCAGCGCCGTCAGCCAGCGTTCGCGATCAATGCCCACCACTTCGCCCAAGGCCCGCGCCGGCGCCGCCTCGCTCGTTTGAACGGCGGCCGCGGTTTCAGCGGCGCCCAGCGCAACGCGGATTTCGTCGGCAATCAGATCCGCCTCCGGCCCCAGCACGACTTGCACGCTGCCGGCGGCCGGCTTGATCAGGCCGCGCGAGCCCAACGCCTTCAGCGCGGCCTCGCTCACTTTGTCGTTGCTGGCCACTTGCAAGCGCAAACGGGTGGTGCAGGCATCCACCGATTTCAGGTTGGCGCCGCCGCCCAGCGCGGCGATAAAGGCGCGCGCGCGTTCACTGCCGGCCGCCACCGCAGCAACAGTCACCATCGCGTCTTCGCGGCCAGGGGTCTTCAGATCGAATTTCTTGATGAAGAACACGAACAACACGTAGTAGAGCGCGAAGTAGCCGATGCCCACCGGGACCAACAGCAAGGGGTTGGTGGACAAGCCGAAGTTCAGCATGTAGTCGAACAGACCTGCGGAGAAGCCGAAACCCAGCTTGATGTTGAGCGCGTGCATCAAGGCCATGGCCAAGCCCGTCAGCACCGCGTGGATGGCGTACAGCGCCGGCGCCAGGAACATGAAGGCGAACTCCACCGGCTCGGTGACGCCGGTCAGCATCGCGGTCAGCGCCATCGAGAACAGCAGACCGCCGACGGCTTGCTTGTTCTCCGGCTTGGCGGTGCGGTACATCGCCAGGCAGGCGGCCGGCAGGCCGAACATCATCACCGGGAAGAAGCCGGACATGAACATGCCGGCCGTCTTGTCGCCGGCGAAGAAGCGGGTCAGATCCCCGTGCACCACCTTGCCGGCGGCGGCGGCGAAATCGCCCACCTGGAACCAGACGATGGTGTTGAGAATGTGGTGCAGGCCGGTGACGATGAGCACGCGGTTGAGCACGCCGTAGACGAAGACGCCGATCTCACCGGCGCCGATCAGCCAGCGGCCAACGCTATCGATGCCGACCTGCACCGGCATCCAGACATAGCCCAGCACCGCGCCCAGCAGCAGCATGGAGAAGCCGGTGACAATGGGCACAAAACGCTTGCCGCCAAAGAAGGCCAGGTAGCTGGGCAGCTTGATGTCCTTGTAACGGTTGTACAGCGCGCCGGCCACCAGGCCGGACAGAATGCCGGACAGGACGCCCATATTGAGCTTCTCGTCTATCACCTTGAGTACCGCGGTGATCACCAGATAGCCAATGGCACCGGCCAGGCCGGAGGTGCCGTTGTTGTCTTTGGCGAAGCCCACGGCCACGCCGATGGCGAAGATCAACGCCAGATTGCCGAAGATGGCGTCGCCTGCCTGAGCCATCATCTTGATGTTGAGCAGGTCCGGCTGGCCCAGGCGCAGCAGCAGGCCGGCCACGGGCAAAACGGCGATCGGCAGCATCAGGGCTCGGCCCAGCTGCTGAATGCCAGCGAATTTATTGTCAGAGGTACTCACGTCTCGTCTCCCAGTGTATGGACGCCGATGGGGGCATGGCGCTCCAGGCTGCTACCTTCTTGTGTGTCTGTGCCGCTCGCTGCCGCGTGTCCCCGCGGCATGCGATTACTTCAAAATCACCTCAAAAACCTTGAACGGCCTTGCGCGCCGGACCGGTCAGGCCTCCGGCCACCATTCGGCGGCTTGCGCGCGCACTTCGGCGGCGGAATCCAGCCTCAACAGCTGCTCGACGCGCTTGAGGCAAGCCTGCTGATCCAGCGCCCTCACCCTGGCCTTGATCTCCGGCACCAGGCCAGGGCTGACCGATAGTTCGGCCACGCCGAGGCCGATCAGCACCGGCGTGGCCAGCGGGTCCGACGCCAAGGCGCCGCACACGCCCACCCATTTTCCGTGCAGGCTGGCGCCGGCCACCGTGCGTTCTATCAGCCGCAGCAGCGCCGGATGCATTGCGTCCAGGCTGGCCGCCAGCGAGGCGTTGCAACGGTCCATCGCCAGCGTGTATTGAGTCAGATCATTGGTGCCGATGGACAAGAAGTCCGCCTCGGCGGCGAGTTGGTCGGCCAGCAGGGCGGCGGACGGCACTTCCACCATCACGCCCAGCTGCGGCCGTTCGCTCAGCCCCATTTCCTCGGCCAGCGAGTCGATGCGCCGACGCAAACGCCGCAGTTCGCCAACGTCGGCGATCATCGGCACCAAGATGCGCAGCAGGGATAGCGGGCGCAACATCAGCAGCGCGCGCAGTTGTTCATCCAGCATCTCCGGATGGGCGAAGCCGGTACGGATGCCGCGCAAGCCCAGCGCCGGGTTAGGTTCCGGCGGCAAGGTCAGATAGGGCACTTCCTTGTCTCCGCCCACATCCAGCGTACGGATGATGGCGACGCGGCCCTGCAATTCGTCCAGCACAGCCTGATAGGCGTTGGCCTGCTCGTAGCGGTCCGGCGCGTCCCGACGATCAATGAACAGGAACTCGGTGCGCAACAGACCGACGCTGTCGGCGCCGTGGCGCACCGCTTCGCGCGCGTCCTCTTCGTTGGCGATATTGGCGGCGACTTCAACGCGCACGCCATCCAGTGTCACCGCGGCGCCGTCGGCGTCGGCCCGCATATCGGCGCGGCGGCGCTCTCGCTCCGCCATCGCCTGCCTGGCGGCGGCCAGCGAGGCGGCGGCCGGCGCCGGATCACAGCCGCCTTGGCTCGCATTCAGCAGCACTTCGCTGCCGGCGTCCAGACGCAACACCTGCGGCCCGCAAGCCACCAGGGCCGGAATGCCTAGCGCGCGCGCCAGAATGGCCACATGACCGGTGGCGCCGCCGGCGGCGGACAGTATGCCGGCCACCCGCTCGCGCGGCAGCCGGGTCAGTTCGGAGGGCGCCAGATCTTCGGCCACCAGGATGGAGGCCGGATACAATTCAGGCTCGCTCTGCGCATCGCCCAACAAGGCTTTCAGCACCTGACGTTCAATGTCTTTGAGATCGGCCACCCGTTCGGCCAGCAAGGGGCTGCCCAGGCTGGACAACACCCGGCACTGCGCCCGCACCGCTTGGCGGAAGGCGTAGCCGGCGCTGTGGCCGGCGGCGATGTCTCGTTCCGCCGCGCCCCGTAATTCCGGATCGTCCACCAGCGCCAGATGGGCGGAGAATATGTCGCTCTGCGAGGTTTGGCCGCGCCGCAGCGCGTCGTCGATGGCGGCGGCGATGCCGGTGCTGACCTCGGTCAGCGCGCGGTTCAGCTGATCGCGCTCGCTGTCCGCATTGACCGCGAACTCCGCCACTTGCGGCTCGAAGGCGTCGAGGCGCACCACCTGGCCGATGGCCAGGCCCGGCGCCGCGCAAACGCCGCCTATCCAGCCGGCCGGCAGCGAACGCGCCGAGGCGCTGGCCAAGGGCGCGGGCGCGCCATGGCCGGACTCTGTGCGGGTTTGCAGCGCGGCGATCACCGCCGCGGCGGCCGCAGCGGCGTCCTCGCCCTGCGCCAACACCGCCACATCGTCGTCCTCGGCCACCCCCAGCCCCATCAGCGCCACTACGCTGCGGGCATTGGCGGCCTGACCGTTGAATTCCACCCGTACGCTGGCGCGGTATTGACGCGCCGCGTTCTGCACCAGCGCCGCCGGCCGCGCGTGCAGGCCGCCGGCGTGGCGCACCGTGGCCTGACCGCGGCTTTCCGCGCCACTGGCGCTGGGAAGATCGTCTACGGCCGCGCCGCCGGACAGTGTCAGAAACACGCTTTGCCCGGCCTGCTGCCAGCCCTCGGCCCGGCTTTCCAATGCGTAAGCCTCGCCGTTGGCGATCACCACCATGGTCAGCAAGGACGGCGCGCGCCGCGCCACTGCGTCCAGGTCCACTTCGATCAGGGGCTGGCCCTGACTGACTGCGTCGCCGGCCTTGATCAAGGGCTTGAAGCCCTCGCCCTCCAGCTTGACGGTATCGATGCCGATGTGGATCAGCACTTCAGCGCCGTTGGCCGCGCGCAAGGTCAAGGCGTGGCCGGTGCGCGCCAATTGCGCCACCACGCCGTCACAGGGCGCCAGCAGGGTGCCGGACATCGGCTCGATCGCCAGGCCGTCGCCCATCATCAAACCGGCGAATACCGGATCGGGCGCACGGCTCAGCGGCACGGACGGCCCGTCAAACGGGGCCAGGAGTTCGAGCGTAGCGGACATGGGGGGCGTCTCCATTCTTACTTATGTATCGTCTCCGCGGCCGGCGCCGGTTCCGCTGGGCGCCGTTCGCGACGCGCCCCGATTCGATGGCCGATCAGGGCGCGGTTTCAAGCGTTGCCGGACTCAGCGCGTGCAAGTCACCTTGGACAGATGACGCGGCACGTCCGGATTCAGGCCGCGCGC
The DNA here is from genome assembly GCF_002081825.1 of Chromobacterium haemolyticum. Taxonomy (GTDB): domain Bacteria; phylum Pseudomonadota; class Gammaproteobacteria; order Burkholderiales; family Chromobacteriaceae; genus Chromobacterium; species Chromobacterium fluminis. The sequence goes on from NZ_MUKU01000004.1 coordinate 152,900, forward strand.
CTCGGACAAGCGCGCCGCCATCAGATAGAAGCTCTGAATCGCCAGCAAAGGATCCAACGCTTCGTCGTCGGCCAACGCCAGGGTCAGATCCCGGCTGACGATATTTTCCGGCGCGGCCAGCAACACCTTGGCGCCGCGGCCGCGCATTTCCTCGGCCAGATCGATCAAGCCTTGTTGCTCCGGCCCGCGCGGCGCGAAGATCAGCAAGGGATAGCCGTCGTCGATCAAAGCCATCGGACCGTGCTTGATCTCGGCCCCGGAGAAGGCCTCGGCCTGAATCGCGCAGGTTTCCTTGAATTTGAGCGCGGCTTCCAACGCCACGGCGAAGCCCAACCCGCGGCCCACCACCATGATGCGTTCGGCGTCGCGCAAAGCATCCACCGCCGGCGTCCAGTCCTGGCGCGTGGCTTCGGTCAAACGCTGCGGCAGGTTGGCCAGCGCGGCCAACAGGGCGTCGTCCGCCTGCCAGTGGGCCACCAGGCGCGCCACCGCGGACAAGGAGGTGATGTAACTCTTGGTGGCGGCCACGCTTTTTTCGTCGCCGGCGCACAAGGGCACCACCCATTCGCAGGCGGCGGCCAGCGGCGATTGATGCTTGTTGACCAAGGCCACGGTGCGCGCCCCGGCGGCGCCCAGCGCCTTCATGGTGTCGATCAGGTCCGGGCTCTGGCCGGACTGGGACAAAGCCACCGCCAGTTGGCCTTTCACCGCCAGCGGCGCGCGGTGCAGCGTCACCAGCGACATCGGCAGGGACACCACCGGCACGCCCAGCCGTTGCATCGCCAGATAGGCGAAGTAATTGGCGGCGTGATCGGAACTGCCGCGTGCGACGGTCAGCGCCAGGCTGGGGCGTTCCACCGCCAGCGCGCGTCCCAGCGCGGCCAGCGCTTCATCGGCGTACATGTGTTGCGCTGCCACCGCCTCAGCGGCGTACAGCGCTTCTTCAAGCATCAACGAGGCCAATTTGTTCTCCCTCTACGTAGACTTGCTGCAAATTCAAATCCGCATCCATCGCCACAATGTCGGCCCAGGCGCCGGCGGCGAGCCGGCCGCGGTCGGCCAGGCCCAGGTAGTCGGCCGGGTAGAGCGACAGCCGGTGCGAGGCGTCCGCCAGCGGCAGGCCGATGGACACCAGGTTGCGCAGCGCTTGGTCCATGGTCAGCGTGCTGCCGGCCAGGGTGCCGTCGGCTAGGCGCACGCCGCCCATGCATTTGGTCACCGAGTGCGAACCCAACTTGTATTCGCCGTCCGGCATGCCGGCGGCGGCGGTGGAATCCGTGACGCAATACAAGCGCGGAATCGAACGCAGAGCGGCTCGAATCGCGCCCGGGTGGACGTGTAGCAAATCCGGGATCAGTTCCGCGTATTCGGCGTGGGCCAGGGCCGCGCCCACCATGCCGGGCTCGCGGTGGTGCAGCCCGCTCATCGCGTTGAACAGATGGGTGAAGCCGGATGCGCCCTGCTCCAGGGCCTGCACGCCGTCTTCGTAGCTGCCCAGAGTGTGCCCCAGTTGCACCTTGACGCCCTGCTCCGCCAGTTGGCGGATGATGTCCATGTGGCCGGCGATTTCCGGCGCCAGCGTGATCAACGACACCGGCGCCAGCGAACGGTACCAGTCCACTTGCTCCATCACCGCGCGGCAGGCGTCGTCGGGCTGGGCGCCCAACTTGCCGGGATTAATGTAGGGGCCTTCCAGGTGCACGCCCAGGATGCGGGCGCCGCCGGGCTGGCGTTCGCGACAGGAGGAACCGAGCGCGCGCAGCACCTGCTCGATGTCGATCGGCGGCGCGGTCATGGTGGTGGCCAGCAAGGAGGTGGTGCCGAAGCGAGCGTGCAGCCTGGCCACGCGCTCGGCGGCGCGGCCGCCCTCCATGATGTCTACGCCGCCGCCGCCGTGGACGTGAAGATCGATGAAGCCCGGCAGCAGATAGCGCTCCACCGCGCGTCCGGAGGCCAAGCGCGCGTCTATAGACTCAATGCGGCCGTCGGCAGCCAGTTTCAATTCGCCGTCCATCCAGCCGGCTTCGGTCAGGATGCGTCCTTGCAGCACTCGGTGTTGGGTCATCGTCTCAGTTCGGCAACAAAATCGTAGTAGTCGTTACGGCAATAGGTATCGGTCAATTCAATCGCGATGTTCTCGGCGTTGAAACCGATGCGGGTAATCAGCAACATCGCCTCGCCGGGGCGGATGCCGGCCAGCGTGGCGATGTCGCCGGAAGCGTTCACCGCGCGAATATGCTGCAGCGCGCGCACCACCGAGTGGCCGCAGGCGTCCAGATGGGCGTACAGCGAGGTGCCCACTTGTTGCGGCTCCGGCAAATACGCCACTGGCAGCGTCGTCATCTCGATCGCCATCACCACCCCGTCGGCCAGGCGCTGGCGCTTCAGCCGCGACACCTGCGAAGTGGGCGACAGCCCCAGCTTGATCACTTCTTCATTGCTGGGCGCGAACACGCCGCGCTCCAGCCACACCGACGACGGCACGAAACCGCGTTGGCGCAATTGTTCGGTAAAGCCGGTCAAGCGCGACAGCGGCTGCTCCAGCCGCGGCGTGATGAAGGTGCCCGAACCCTGCCGCCGGCGTATCAGGCCCTGCTCCAGCAGCACATCCATCGCCTTGCGCGCGGTGACGCGCGAAATGCCCAGTTCTTCGGAAAACGTGCGCTCCGACGGCAGCGCCTCGTCCGCCTGCCACCAACCGGCGTTGATGGCGTCGGCCAGTTTCCGCGACAGCTGCAGATACAGCGGCGTGGTCAGGGTTTCATCCGGTTTCAATGCAAGCCAGCGATTTTCCATGGTTGTCTGCAAGTGGTCTGAAAACCCCAGTGTATAACCTGGCTCCCCGGCTGGCATCTTCCGCGCTGGCGCGTGTCGATTCCGGCCTTCCGGCTTACCGCGAACGTTAATACCACATTAATACCACGTCAATACCATTTTATTGAGGCGCATTATTGTCGGCTTGCTGCATGGCAGCAAAACGACAAACGAATGATTTGGCAGGGAAAAAAGTGAAATCGATGTGTCGTGACCGGCGGGACAGGTCTGGGAATGAGCGTTTTTTGCAAGAATCAAGCAGATGCAAGACCACACAGTAAGCATGGCAATAGTACCTATCGCCAAACTTAAATTAAAAATAGTCGTCCCATTTTAAATCATATGGCATTTCATATGATGATTGGACTGCTCGGCAAACTGCTGGGCGCTTGCATACCACTCGTAGCTCAAAGGAGTCAGAATGAAACCACAACTGCGCCTTCCCGCCGCCCTCGCCCTGGCCTGCCTCAGCGCACCGCTCTGGGCCCACGGCACCATGGAAGTGCCGATCAACCGCACCTACAACTGCTTCAAGGAGGGCGCGGAATCGCCGAAGTCCGCCGCTTGCCAGCAAGCCAAACTCGTAGGCGGCACCCAGGCCATGTACGACTGGAACGGCATCAACCAGACCCCGCGCGGCGATGACCACGCGTCTCTGGTGCCGGACGGCAAGTTGTGCGCCGGCGGCCAGGACAAGTTCAAGGGCTTCAACCTGGGCCGCACCGACTGGCCGAAAACCAAGCTGGTGCCGGACGCCAGCGGCAACTACGAGTTCGTCTACCACGCCACCGCGCCGCACTCGACCAAGTACTTCAAGTTCTACGTCACCAAGAACGGCTGGGATCAAACCAAGCCGCTGAAGTGGTCTGACCTGGATCCGCAGCCCTTCCACACCGTGAACGGCAATCCGCCGCTGGACGCCAACAAGCGCTACCACATGGTCGCCAAGCTGCCGGCCGGCAAGAGCGGCCCGCACATCATTTTTAATGTCTGGAAGCGCGCGGACAGCGAGGAAGCGTTCTACTAGTGCTCCGACGTGATCTTCGGCGACGGCACCAACCCGCCGGAGCCGCCGCCGGTGACCAATCCGTGGAAGGAAATCGGCAAGGTAACCGCTTATGAGAACCTGCCGAACAACAGCACCGCCACCCTGCGCGTGTTCGACGCCAGCGGCCGAGACGCCGAAACCATCCCGGTCAAGCTGGACGCCGTCAGCGGCCAGATGGCCAACTGGCCGTACGAGCTGGGCGTGAAAGTGAACGCAACTTCCAAGGCGATTCGCATCGGCGTGATGAATCAGAAGCAACGCACGGTAAGCATCACCCCGGAACGCAGCGCCACCGCCAACCGCGTGTACCTGAACGACAGCTACAAGGGCTACACCTACCAAATCGACCTGAAAAAGGGCGACGGCGGCATCAACCCGCCGCCGGTGGGCGATACCTGGAAAGAAGGCCTGTCCTACACCGCAGGGCAGATCGTCAGCTATCAAGGCAAAAAGTACCGCTGCCTGCAGCCGCACACCGCCTGGGCCGGCGCGGGTTGGACTCCGTCCACCCAACCCGCTTTGTGGGCGCCGGCTTAAGCCGTCCCGCTCGGCGCGCGGGCTGAGCTCCTGACGCGCTGAACCGCCGGCCTTCCCCTTCTCCGGGAGGCCGGCTTCCCCCACCCCTCCTGCCGCAGGCCATTCCTTGAACGGCGGCCACGCCATGCCCCAACGCAGGCAGGACGGCTGCCGCGCGTCGCCTGCCGGGATTCGCAAGAAAGCCGGTTCCGATGGAAACCTCGATCCAGACCTATCCGCCCCTCGCCGCCTGGCTGCATTGGATTTGCGCCGTCGTGATCCTGTGGGCGATGATCAGCGGCTTCGCCCTCGCCTCCGGCGCGCTGCCGCCCGCCGTCGCCGCGGCGATTCCGCCGTTCAACGTTGCGCTGACCACCCTGCTCATGCCTGTCTTCCTGTTGCGCGTCGTCTACCGCGTCAGCTTCCGCATGCCGCCGCCCGCCGGCATCCCCCCGGCCAAGCACCGGCTGGCGCGCCGCGCCCACGCACTGCTCTATCTGCTGAGCTGTCTATCGCTGGCCAGCGGCTGGCTGATGATGGAGCGGCCGGTCGATCTGTTCGGCCTGATCACGTTGCCGCCCAGCCTGGACCCGGGCACAGGCACGCGCGCGCTGGCCAAGCTGCATTTCGCCAGCAACGTTATGCTGGCCCTGCTGCTGAGCGCGCATATCGGCGCGGTGATCCAGCATCAGCGCCGGGGGCGTCGTCTGTTGCGGCGCATGGCGCTGCTAACAAACTAAAACCTCGCCGGCAAGAGTAAGAACAGACGCAAACCGCCGAGAAAGCGCAATATACCGTCGGTATATGAGCATGTCGAAGCGGTGCTCGCTACGCCACGTCTCACGAAGCGCAGCGGACATGGAAGCGCTGCTAGCGCCGCCAGCTAATCAGCACCACTGCCGCCACGATCACGCTCATCGCCAACATCTCGTGCAAGCCGATATGCTCGCCGAGGAAGACCACGCCCAGCAGAACCGCGATCACCGGGTTGACGTAGGCGTAGCTGGTGGCGGCGGCCGGAGACACCGTCTTCAGCAGATGCAAATAGGCGCTGTAAGCGATGATGGAACCGAATACCGCCAGATAGAGCAAAGCCAGCCAGCCGGACAGCGGCGGCATCGCCAGCAATTTCTCGCCGTAGATCTGGCTGGCCAGCAGCAAAGCCGCGCCGCCGAAGATCATCATCCAGGCGCTGCCCATCGGCCCCTTGGGCTGAGTCAGATGGCGGCTCCAGGCCGAGCCCAGCGCCCAGCCGGCAGAGGCCAACAGCAGCAGCGCAGCGCCGCTGGGGCTGGCCTTCAGATTGGCACCCATATTCAACAACACCATGCCGCACACCCCCAGGCCGATGCCGGCCCACTCCACCTTGCGCGCCTTTTGACCGAACATGCGAGCGAACAACAGGGTGAACAGCGGCACGGTGGCGATCACCAAGGCGGCCACGCCGGAGGACACGTCTTTCTCCGCCACCGTGACCAAGCCGTTGCCCACCGCCGGCATCAGCACGCCCAGCAAGGCTGCGCCGCCCAGTTCGCGCGCGTTCGGCATCGGGTATTTGCGCAAGCATAGATAGGCCAGCATCAGCCAGCCGGCCAGGGAAAAACGCAAGCCGGCCATCATCATCGGCGGCCAGGACTCCACCCCTATGCGTATGCCCAGATAAGTGGAGCCCCAGATCACGTACAGGGCGAAGAAAGCGGCTAAGGTCAGCGGGGGAATGCGCGAAAACGGCATGGTGCGGCTCAAGAAAGTGGAACCGAATACCATGCCGTATGGGAATGTCCGTGGCAAGTCCAATTTTGCCGCGGACGCGGCCAAACTTAACGCGTGGCCAGGCGCTGCAAGATGTTGGAAAACTCTTCCATATAACTGTCGAAGCGGGTGGCCAAACGGTCGACGTCGGTGGCGAAGCGGTTGTAGGCCACCACCGCCGGAATCGCGGCGAACAGGCCGATGGCGGTGGCTACCAGCGCCTCGGCGATGCCCGGCGCCACCGTGGACAAGGTGGCCTGACCGGCGTTGCCCAGGCCGATGAAGGCATGCATGATGCCCCACACCGTGCCAAACAGGCCGATATAGGGGCTGACCGAACCCACTGTGGCGAGGAAGGACGTATGACTGTCCAAGGCGTCCAGTTCGCGCTGCGCCGCCGCCTTCATCGCCCGGCGTGAACCGGCCATGATGTCGGACAGCTCGGTGCCGTTGCGTCCGCGCAGTTTCAGAAACTCGGCGAAGCCGGACTGAAAGATGCGCTCCATGCCCACGGTGTCGCTGCGGCGGCTGGCGTCTTCATACAAGCGGTTCAAGTCAGCGCCGCTCCAGAAATTGCGCTCGAACTCGTCGCTATTGCGCCGGGCCGCGCGCAGCACCGCGATCTTGTTGAAGATCAGGGCCCAGGACAGCACCGACATCAAGGCCAGGCCGGCCATCACCAATTGCACCATCAGGCTGGCGTCCAGGATCAGGCTCAGGAAGGAAATCTGTTGCACGGCAACTCCTCTTGTAATCGCCAGGCTCAGCGCAATACGCGGCCTGTTTCCAAATCAATGATGGTGGACGGTTTGCGCCGCTTGCCGATACGCCCCGGCAGGGTCAACACCCGCCGGCGGAACGCCTCGCGGCAGGCGCGCGCGGTCTTCAGCGATTGCTGGCCGGCGCGGTTGGCCGAAGTGGACACCAGCGCCGTGCCCAAGGTGCGGCACAAGGCCGCCGCCTCGCCATGCGCGGTGACGCGCACGGCGATCTTGTCGTGTTTGCCGCGCAAGGCCGGCGGCACGCGACGCGAAGCCGGCAGCAAAAAAGTATATGGACCGGGCCAGTAGCGCGCCAGTTCCGCGTATTGGCCGGCGGTCAAAGGACGGATCAGGTGGCGGATCTGGGAAACGTCGGCCGCGATCACGATCAGCCCTTTGTGATTGGGCCTGGCCTTGATCGCCAGAATTTTGCGGATGGCGCGCGCATCCAGCGGATTGCAGCCTAAGCCGTAGCAGGACTCGGTGGCATAGGCGATAACCTCGCCTTGCTTCAAGGCCGCGCGGGCCTGCTGTTGCAGGGCGCGGCCGGGCAGACGGGGCAAGGGCCGCACCCGGCCTGGCGTGAACTTCATGATGGACGGCGATGCGAAAGTAAAGCCGCATTGTACCGCTGTCCGCGGCGGCGACCTAGCGCTTCGACGCCTCGTCGTCGACATCCTCCGGCGCCGGCCGCCAAGCGTAGCAGCGTGGCGGCGGACGGTCGCTGTGGAATTGCTTCAACCAATACGCCAGCCGGCGCCAGCAGCGACGTTCATGGCGTAGAAACTGCGCCAGTTGGCGGCGCCAGCTCCCAGGCTCCGCGTCCTCTCCCTCGTCCACTCCAACCATGATCCCTCCCTAGCATATATGCGCCGCGCTCCAGGCAAGAATCACGGCCCAAACGCTGCAATCAGACTTGATAGGAAAAGCCTACAAAATCGCATGTAAATATAAGATTTAAATACCTTGTTTTTTCATTAAATCCTAGAAAACAAACACAAATAAATAAATAAGTTAATTAATTTTAAACTGCAGTGAAAATACCAATAAAAACAGGGAAGAAACCCCGTTTTTTTTAGGACTTTTCCTAATGAGGATATTTCATGCTGATGCTAGCATCATGACAAAACACTAACCCTGCGTCAGCCGACTGGACTTTTACAGCGAACTCGTCTGAACCCTAACGCCGCTGCGCCGCACACCCTATTGGATAAACGCATGAATGCCATTCAAACCGGAATACGCGTCTTGCGCACGCAAGGACAGGCGTTGATTCGACAAGCCGACGCGCTGTCGACGTCCTTCTCCCGCGCCATCGACCTCATGTACGCCACCACTGGCAAAGTCATCGTTTCCGGCATGGGTAAATCCGGCATCATCGGGCGCAAGATCGCCGCGACGCAGGCCTCAACAGGCACCCCCAGCTTCTTTGTCCATCCCGGCGAAGCCTTTCACGGCGACCTTGGAATGATCATGTCCAATGATTGCCCGGTGCTGATATCCAACAGCGGGGAAACCGAGGAAGTGCTGCGTCTGCTGCCCTACCTTCGCCATATCCAGGCCAAAGTCATCGCCATCACCGGCAAGCCAGGCTCCACGCTGGCTCGGCAGGCCGACTTGTCGCTGCCCATCCCGGTGGAGCGTGAAAGCTGCCCCAATAATCTGGCACCCACCACCTCCACTACGCTTGCCCTGGCCATGGGCGACGCCTTGGCCATGGCGCTGATGGAAAGACGCCAGTTTCAGGCTGAGGATTTCGCCCGTTTCCATCCCGGCGGTTCGCTGGGCCGCAAACTGCTGACCAAGACGAAAGACGCGATGCACGCTCGGGTGCCCTCCAACCGCCCCGACGACACCTTCAAAACCATCGTCAGCACCATTACCGAGGGCTGTCTGGGCTTGACCGTGGTGGGCGCGCCCGACGCCCCCGCCGACGGCATCATCACCGACGGCGATTTGCGCCGCGCCATCGAACAGCACGAAGACCTCAAATCGCTGCGCGCGAGCGACATCATGAGCCCATCGCCATTCTGCATTGCCGCCGACGCCCTGCTGTCGGAAGCGGAAGCGCTGATGAGCCAGCGCAAGATCACCGCGCTGCTGGTCACCGATGAGCGCCAACGAACGGTCGGCGTCATCAAATCATTCGATATCTGATATGCGCAGCAGCTTCGACATCATGCGCGCCGCCGTGCACGCGCTACTGCTGAGAGAGTTGAAAACCCGCTTCGGCGAGTATCGGCTGGGCTATCTATGGGCGCCGCTGGAACCGGCGGCGCATATGGCCATTCTTCTGCTGGTGCTTGGCTTCATCGTGCAACGCGCGATGCCCGGCATGTCGTTTCCGGTCTTCCTGGCCAATGGCATCGTGCCTTATATGCTGTTTCGCAACATCTCCCTGCGCTCCTTGAACGCCATCGAGGCCAATCGCGGCCTGTTCAACTACCGCCCGGTGCGGCCGCTGGACGCGGTGTTGGCCCGGACCTTGCTGGAGAGTCTGACCTACGCGCTGGTTTACGCCATATTGATGAGCTGCCTTTGGCTTGCCGGCGAAACCATCCAGCTAAACAAGCTCTCGCTGTTGATCGTGGCCTGGCTGCTGCTGTGCTTGCTCTCCCTGGCCTGGGGCCTGATCTGCATGGTTCTGGGCCATGCGTTCAAGGCAGTCGACAAGCTGCTGCCCATCCTGATGAAGCTGCTCTATTTCCTCAGCGGAATCTTGTTCCCCCTCAGCCTGATCCCCGCCGAATACCGCTGGCTGGTGGAGTGGAACCCTCTGCTGCATGCCTTCGAACTGATGCGGCACGCGGTCATGCCCGCCTACCCAATCAACGACGACAGCCTGGCCTACCTCTCCGCCTGGACGCTGGCCCTGCTGTTTTCCGCCCTATCACTCTATAAAGGCCGGGAACCGGCCATGTTGCGCTCATGATCCAGATACACAAACTCAGCAAGTCCTATAAGACGCCCAATGGACGGTTCCATGTCTTCAAAGACCTCAACCTCGAGATCCCGTCCAATGTCAGCGTAGGCTTGATCGGCCGCAACGGCGCGGGCAAATCAACCTTGCTGCGCATCATCGGCGGCATAGACCGGCCGGACTGCGGCAGCATCGTCACCCGACACAGCATCTCCTGGCCGGTGGGCTTGGCCACCGGTTTTCAGGGCAGCATGACCGGACGCGATAACGTCAAATTCGTCGCGCGGCTCTATGCCCGCAAACACGAACTGAACGACAAAGTCGCCTTTGTCGAGGACTTCGCCGAATTGGGCGGCTATTTCGACATGCCCATCAAAACCTATTCCTCCGGCATGCGTTCCCGGCTCGGCTTTGGGCTGTCGATGGCTTTCCCCTTCGACTACTACCTGGTCGATGAGATCACCGCCGTGGGCGACGCCGCCTTCAAACGAAAAAGCGCGGAGCTGATGCTGGAGCGCCGACGGCACAGCCAGTTCCTGATGGTGTCGCACTCCATGTCCGAACTGAAGAAGTTCTGCGACGCCGGGCTGTTGATCGGCCGTTGCCAAGTCCGCTATTTCCAGCGCATTGATGATGCCATCCAGGCCTACCGGGAAGAAGAAAATGTCGACATGGTTTGATGGTTTCCTGCCTCAGGCCCTGCTCGCCCGCCTTCTCTCGCCATGGGTCTGCATCGGCCTGCCGCTAGCCTTGTGCGGCGGATATTTCGTCCTGATCGCCCAAGACCGCTACGTCAGCGAATCCAAAGTCATCGTCAAACGCGCTGGCGACGGCGGTGACGACCTTAAGCTGAGCACACTGCTAGGCGCCGGCGCCCCCACCGTTCGGGAGGACGCAATGCTGTTGCAGCAGTACATCCATTCGCCGGACATGCTGCAACGGCTGGAGCGGCGCCTGGAGTTCAAACAGGCCTACCGCGCCGCAGGACTGGACTGGCCGCACCGGCTATCGGCATCGGCCAGCAAAGAGGAAACGCTGGCCTTCTATCGCAACAAGGTGGGCGTGCTGTTCGACGATAAAACCTCCTTGCTGACAATACGCAGCCAAGGCTTCACCCCGCAGTTCGCCCAGGGGCTGAATCTCGCCATCCTGCAAGAATGCGAACGCTTCATCAACGGACTTTCGCAAACCATCAGCCGCAACGAGCTTGCCTTCGCCCAACAAGAGACAGAGCGCGCCTACCAAGCCCTGAACGCCGCCAAGGAAGCCTTGCTGAGGTATCAGAACAGCCATGGCCAGCTCGACCCCGTCGCCCAGGCTCAGGCCGCCGGCCAGCTGCTGGCGGAGCTGCAGGCCAAGCAGGCGCAGCTGGAGACGGAGCTGCGCAATTTGCAAAGCTATCTGCAAAGCGACGCGCCCCAGATTACCGCCCTGACCGGCGCGCTCGCGGCGCTGAAAGCGCAGATCCTCCATGAAAAAAGCAAGCTGGCCGCCCCTGAAGACGGACGGCTGAATCGCCAAGCCGCCCAGTACCAGGAACTGAAGGCAAAAGCCGACTTTCAAGCCGACCTGTACAAACTGGCGCTAACCGCGCTGGAGAAAAGCCGCGTTGAAGCCAGCCACAAGCGCAAAAGCCTAGCCGTCGTGAGCTCGCCTCAATTGGCCGAAGACGCGGAATACCCACGCCAGTTTCACACCCTGGCCACGCTGTTGATCGTTTGCAGCCTGCTTTACGGCTGCGCGCGCCTGGCCCTGTCCATCATCGAAGACCACAAGATTTAGCCTCACTATGCAACGCGCCAAGCTCTTTCCGCTTCTCTGCCTGGTCTTGGGCCAGGCCCACGCGCTTTCCCTGCTGCCCGGCACGCAAGCGGAGCCGGAGCCGCCCCCGCGGCACCCCCCCTCCATGCAGGCAACGCCGCAGGAAACCCCGTTCGCCGTCCCTCCTCAAGCACCCGGCCGCATGTTCGGCTCGCAACTCTTTGGCGGCGCCTTTCGCAATAGCGCGGGCCAAGGCTTCAACCCCAACTATCAACTGAGCATCGGCGACCGCATCGCGCTGCGCCTGTGGGGAGCCTTCAACTTCGACGCACAACTGCTCGTCGACCCCCAGGGCAATATCTTCATTCCGAATATCGGTCCAGTGTCGGTCGCCGGCATTCGCAACGGCGAACTGAACACGACGGTGTCCAACCAAGTTCGCCGGGTCTACAAGGCCAATGTCAGCGTATACGCGGCGCTGGACGTCACCCAACCCGTCAAAGTCTTCGTCACCGGCTTCGTCAAACAGCCCGGTCTCTACGGCGGCATCGCCGCCGACAGCGTGCTCAGCTATCTGGACAAGGCCGGCGGCGTCGACGCCGAGCGCGGCAGCTATGTCGACATTCAGATCAAGCGCGGCGACTTCATCCGTCAACGCGTCAACCTCTACGACTTCCTGCTCCATGGCCGGATGGAGATGGCGCAGTTTGCGGATGGCGACGTCATCGTGGTGGGCCCACGCCGGCATACCTTCACGGTCAGCGGAGAGGTGTTCAACGCCTACGACTTCGAGTTCGGGCAAAACAGCATCAGCCTGCAACAAGCCTTGCAGGTGTCACGCCCCAAACCCGGAGCCACCCACGCCAGCATCATCCGCCGCCAAGGCACGGAGAAGCGCAGCGAATACTACCCGCTGGAACAGGCTGGCGACGTGGTTCTACAGGACGGGGACCAGTTGCTGATCAGCGCCGACCGCTACGCCGGCACCATCCAGGTTCGAGTAGAAGGCGCCCATTCCGGCCAACACGCCATCGTGCTGCCCTACGGCGCCAAGATGGCCGACGTGCTGGCCAAGGTACAAGCCAACAGCATGTCCCGAGTAGACGCGCTACAACTGTTCCGCAAATCGGTGGCTGATCGGCAAAAAGCCATGCTGGAACAAGCGCTGCAAAAATTACAGGAAGCCGCGCTCTCCGCTCGCTCCGCCACCAAGGAAGAGGCCGATTTACGGATCAAGGAAGCGGAGCTTATTGAACGCTTCGTGGCCAAGGCCAGCAAGATCGCGCCGCGCGGGCAAGTCGTGCTGAATCAGGAAAACCTGCACGCCACCTTGCTGGAAGACGGCGACGTCATCCGCATCCCGGAAAAGACCAGCGTAGTGATGGTGCATGGCGAAGTGATGTTTCCCAATGCGGTCGGTTGGCAGCAGAGCCTGAAAGTGGGCGATTACATTGAGCGCGTTGGCGGTTACGTTCAGGGCGCGAAAAACGCTCGCCTGATTCTATTGAAGCTGAACGGCGAAACACAAACCGCGACCTCGCGCACGCAGATCGCTGCCGGAGATGAAATTATGGTGTTGCCCAAAATCGAGAGCAAAAACATAGAAATCACCCGTGGAATCTCCCAAATTCTTTATCAGATCGCAGTAGCCGCAAAAGTGGTTTTCAATCTTTAAGCGGCAATCAAAACAAGAAGACACAAATACTACAGTTATTAAAAAATTGCACATCCAACAAACACTCCAACAACTTCAAAGGATAAAGCATGGGAAAGCTGAGAAAGCTCATCACCAATCCGGGGTTATTTTTTTACGACATGGCAAAAAAAAGAGGACGACCAGGAAGCCATGTCCCATCGCTTCCTGAACAAAAAAAACCTATTCAAGCCCAGCCTGCAAACACAACGACAAGCAAAACACCGGCAAAACAGATGCCTAAACCCCCAATGGAAACCATAGACACCTCAGCGATTAACTTCTTCATGCCCGCCTTTTTAATGATTCACACAGGAGAAGGAGAGGCATCCGGCGAATTACACCTAAACTCCTGGATCCCCTATTTTGCGGCATCCGGCTGTCCATTTGTAATTCTCGTCAGGAATATAGCGCTCTACAAATCAATAAGAGCAAAATATCCACTGATCCCTGTTGTTTTCGCAAAAAATCCAATTGATGTTGAGTCCGTAGTAAACCGGCTCCCCGCGCTGAAAGCTTGCTTCTACCCTTCAAATACAGGCAACAACATCCATCTTCTAAGGTTCAATCACTTTGATCATATCTTCATCGGGCACGGGGATAGCGACAAGTCTGCAAGCGCGCATAAGTTCTTCCGCGTCTATGACGCCATATGGGTGGCGGGTCAGGCTCATATTGATCGATTTAAAAATGCCGGTTTTGAACCAAGGCATTTGAATTTCGTTAAAGTCGGCCGCCCTAATCTCAGAGAGATATTGCTTCGTTCTGAAAAGCCATGGAAAGATAGAGTCTTTATTCACAACATACTATATCTTCCGACTTGGGAAGGAACGTTTGAAGAGCAGAATTATTCGTCAACCTTGCTATCCGGCGAGCTGATTCGCTGTGTAAAAAATCGATTCGATGTAGACATGAGTATCAAATTTCACCCAATGACAGGAAATCGCAAGAAAACGCTGTCCAATATCCATAAAGAGCTTGGGGATGCCTTGGCACAACAAGGGATAAATATCGCCATAGAATCAAAAACCACTCCAATCAATCATCTACTAAAAACAGCCAATGTATTTATCTGCGATATATCAGCAGCAGTTTCAGAATGCTTGTCAGCCAATGGCCCTATCTTCGTATTCATTCCACAGGATCGGGAAATAAAGCTCTCCAATAGCGATATGCCTTATGACTATTACTCCTACACATTCCAGAACATAGAGGAGCTCATTGCAAAAATGAGCCAGGTATTGAATGGCGATGACTATTTAGCCGAAAAAAGAATGGAGGCCATAGACTACTTGATTGGCAAACAACAGACATTTAATTCAGAATTCATACAACAGCTTAAATCATTTGAAATGAGCACAATTACGTAAATAGGATTAATCGCTATGAAAAACATTGGAATTATTCTATCAGGCGGTAATGGATCCAGATTTGGCGGGCCCGTGCCAAAACAGTTTGCAAAACTGGCAGGCCGCTGTGTGATTGAATACACCATTGACGCTTTCGAAAACTCTAACGATATCGATGAGATCATTGTTGTATCCAAATCGGATTACATTGAATTTGTATGGAGCTTGGTCAATAAGAATCACTGGGGGAAAGTGATCAAGGTGATTGCAGGAGGAGATGACAGGTTCACCTCTACCTACTCGGCAATTCAAAGCCTTATGAACTATCACAGCCAAACCAAAGTCTTGTTTCACGACTCCGTTCGTCCATTGGTCAATGATCAGATAATCAGGGAGTGCATCAAAAAGTTGGACGTGTTTTCCGCTGTCGACGTCGTCATTCCTTCCAGCGACACCCTAATACAAATTGGCGACGACGGCTGCATCAAAGATATACCGCCTAGAGAATTGATGCGTCGAGGTCAAACCCCACAAGGCTTTTTATTGGAAACCATCCGTGATGCTTATAAATTGGCGATAGAGAAGAATCGTCGAAATTTCACTTGCGACTGCGGCGTTGTGAGGGCGATGTCGCCCCATATCAAAATTGCTACCGCGGACGGCGCCGAAAGCAATCAAAAAGTCACCCACATAATGGACTTGTTCACCATAGAAAAAATGTTGCAAGCCCGTAGCAACTCTTTACGCGTCGACCCTGCTTTGCTGAAAAACTTAAAAAATAAAAATATCGTCATATTTGGAGGGTCTAGCGGTATTGGCAAAGCCATTCATGACTTGGCTACCTTAAACGGCGCCAAGTCATTCTCTGCAAGCCGCAGCCAAAATAGCGTTGACATTTCAAATAGAGAAACTATCAAAGCCTTTTTAAATAGCGTGATAGAGAGCGACGGGAAAATTGATATTGTAATAAACACCGCGGCTCTTCTTATAAAAAAACCACTGGAAAAAATGTCAACGGAAGAAATCAGCGCTATCATTAATACTAACTACTTAGGCATGATCAATATTGCATTGAGCGCTCATAAATACCTGAAAGAGTCCAAGGGAACTCTATTGAATTTCACATCCAGTTCCTACACTAGAGGCCGAGCTTATTATTCACTTTACTCATCCACAAAAAGTGCTGTCGTCAACTTTACTCAAGCCTTGGCCGATGAATGGAGTAAAGATGCAATCAGAGTTAATTGCATCAACCCCGAAAGAACACAGACTCCTATGCGCATCACAAACTTTGGCTTGGAAGATCCCGCCACGCTACTGAAAGCAGAAGAAGTTGCTGAGACAAGCCTACTACTCACTTTGACACGCAAAACAGGGATGATTGTCGACATCAAAAAAGAAAGCGCATTACTCATATAATTCTATTGAAAGCGGCCCTCTCACCTACAGGCGGCCACCCATTGCACCTCAAGAGGAAACTCCCATGCTTCCTTGCAAAACATACATATATATAGATTCAAAAATCACTGGCGCCATTCACCAGTTGGCAAACTTGTTTCACACTTGCGTTTTTGACAAAAACACAATAGTTCTCATAAAAAAATACAAGGAAATCAGTAAAAAATTTTCTGCCACCTTAGAGCATCTTGGCATTCCATATCAATGGATGGAAAAAAACAGCCAAATAGACTCATTAAAAGATGGAATTATATTTTATCCATTTAACGCGCAATCCAATTGTCGAGTTGTTGCCAATAGAAGCATGATACATATTTTTATAACGCATGGAGAGAGCAACAAAAAATCATCAATCAAACCAATCACAAGAATTTACGACTACATTATTGTCGCCGGAGAAGCCGGCATTGATCGTTATCTGCACAGCGGTATCTTCTCTTCACACGACAAGATGCAAGGACGCTTGATCAAACTGGGAGATACATTCTCGGGCCGTATAAATGCTTGCTTCACACTACCAAAGGATGGCGGCATGTTATTTTATGCGCCGACATGGGAGGGAGGGCTGGAGTCCGAGAACTATTCCAGCCTAAGCAATATAGATAATTTCATTAAATTAAAAAACCTAGCCAACAAGCTAGAGGTGAAGCGTATCGTTATCCAAATTCACCCGAATTTAGGGCATAGAAGAAAAAATCATATAAACAATCTATGGATTGGCATTTTCAAACTACTTCAGGCAGGTATAGAGGTAAGGTTAATCAATCCATTTTGCTCAACAAAGCTACCTATCAGGCTTTTTAATATTTTCGATAAATTCAAAATACTGCCAAGAGAGGAGAAGCTTGAAATTTCCATGGCGATTACTGATGTCTCCGCGATGGAAATACAATGCTTAGCCGCCGGCATTCCCGTCTGCGTACTGATTAAAAACGAACTCCGACCTGAGCCATTTTCCACACAACAAGAAAAGCATTACGCCACTTACGGAGTGAATAAAGAAGACGAAATCCCCTCCATCATCTCTCAAAAACCCCATACAAAAAATACGCTTGACATGAAAAATTACTATATCTCGTACGAGCATGATTTTTTAGCGGAAATGCCCATACCCTATAGAATGAGCTGGCTTAGAAAAGTAGTACGATCCAATATTGCAAGCGCCAGATTTCTAAATTATTCAATTCCAAACAAGCACCTATAAAAACATTGAATCATTAAAAGCACGTCAAGAAGAATAAAATTTCTAACTTATTCAATTGATTGATCTTGATGGCGCGCCAGGCGAGCAAGCATCACCCTAATTTAAACCACAACCCAGAAAGACAATCATGACCATTGCGTGCTCCCCTAGCCTCTATCGCCTTCCTCATCTCCCTCAACTCCTTGGCCGCGCCATCGTTTCTATCCCCGTTCGGGCGCCAAAGACAGTCAATGCCGTAGCGGTTTGGGGTCATCGTCCAAGCGCTCGCTACGGTGAAGATTTGGCCATGCGGCTCAATATCCCCGTTCTACGGTTGGAAGACGGCTTCATCCGCTCGCTCGGACTGGGTGTAAAGGGACATCCGCCTTTATCGGTCGTCATGGACAACACCGGCATCTACTATGACTCGACCCGCCCATCTCAGCTGGAACAGCTGATCCTCGGCAGCGTCCTCTCCCCGACAGAACAAACCCGCGCCGCGCTTGGACTATCGTGGATAAGGCAGCATCGCCTGTCCAAATACAACCATGCGCCGGCTCTGGCCCTGCCTCCGAAAAACGGACGCGCGCGCGCGCTGGTGCTGGACCAAACCTCAGACGACGCGTCGGTACGGTTGGGCGGCGCGGACGCACACACTTTTCAGGCCATGCTGGAAGCCGCCAGTCGAGAGCATCCAATGGCGGAAATCTGGGTGAAAACCCATCCCGACGTACTCGCCGGCAAAAAACGAGGTTTTCTGCCGCACCCGCCTCCCAACGTCAAATTGATCGCCGAAGACGCCTGCCCCCAATCGCTGCTGGCCCAAGTGGACGTGGTTTACACCGCCACCTCCCATATGGGCTTCGAAGCCTTGATCGCCGGCTGCCAAGTGGTCTGTTTCGGCATGCCCTGGTATGCGGGCTGGGGACTGACCGTTGATCGCCATCCGGAAATGCCGACATTAAAGTTGCGCCGAAGCCGCCGGCGGACCTTGGAAGAACTGTTTCACGCTGCCTACCTGCGCTATGCCCGCTACATTCAGCCGGAAAGCGGCGAACCCGGCACCTTCTTCGACGTGGCCGAGTGGATTCATCTGAACCGGAGCTTGCGACAGCAGACCAACGGCGTATTGTGGTGCATCGGCATGAGCTGGTGGAAACGCGCGGTGGTGTGGCCCTTCCTGAAGCACCCCGACAACCAGGTCCGATTTATCTCCCAGCCAGGCAAGCTGCCGCAGCAGCCTCCTCCCAACAGCAAGCTGGTGGCCTGGGGCATGGCGCAGGACGCCGCCGCCCTGGCGGCGCGGCGCGGCCTGCCCTTGCTCAGGATGGAAGACGGCTTTGTGCGCTCGTTGGGACTGGGCTCCGATCTGCTGCCCCCCATATCCGTGGTGGTGGACGATGCCGGCCTCTATTACGCGCCGACGCCCCGCTCGCGCCTGGAACGATTGCTCGGAGAACTCCGGCTGGAGCCGCAGCAGATCCTCCGCGCCCAGCGCCTCAGACAACGGCTGCTTGAGCTGCGAATCAGCAAATACAATGTGGGCGACGCATTCGAGCTCGCCGCCGGGGCCGCCGGGAAAACCATTGTTCTGGTTCCCGGCCAAGTGGAAAACGACGCCTCCCTCCGTGAAGGCTCCCCCCGGCTAAAAGACAATCTGTCGCTGTTGCGCGAAGTGCGCCGACTACGGCCGCATGCCTGGTTGGTCTACAAACCGCACCCCGACGTCGCGTCCGGCAACCGTCGGGGCGCCGTCGCCGACCGGGAGATCGCGCGCTTGGCGGACCAAGTGGCGAACAACGCCGACATCCTCGCCTGCCTGGCCGTTGCCGATGAAGTCCACACCATGACCTCCCAGACCGGATTCGAAGCGCTGTTGCGCGGCAAGCCGGTGCACTGCTACGGCATGCCCTTCTATGCAGGCTGGGGCCTGACCTGCGACCATTCGCCCCTGCCCGGCAAGCAGCGACGGCTCACACTGGAACAACTGGTCTATGGGACGTTGATAGCTTACCCGCGCTATGTGATTCCGGGCCAAGCGGGATTCGCCAGGGCCGAGGCCGCGATCGAGCACTTGTGGCGGCACAAACAGCAGTTCAAGCCAAGCCAGACCCGCTCGCACTGGCTGGCGAGACAGTGGCGCAAGGGCCTGGGCCTGTTGCGCACACTGCGTTGAGCACGCGTCCATGCTCGCCGCTCAAGCCCTGCTCTCCCATCACCGCCTGCTGCTATTGCAAGGACCAATGGGTCACTTCTTCAACCAACTGGCAGCTTGGTTGCGCCGCCATGGCGCTCACGTGGCCAAGATCAATTTCAACGGCGGGGATCGGCTATATCACCGGCATCTGGACGCCACCGACTACCGTGGACGCCCTGAGGATTTCACCCCTTGGCTGCGAGCGTTTCTACAGGCTCATCGCATCGACGCCGTCGTCTGCTTTGGCGATTGCCGCCATTACCACCGCGCGGCGGCCCAAGTCTGCAAGGAACAGGCCATGGCTTTCTATGCCTTCGAGGAAGGCTATCTGCGGCCCGACTACATCACCCTGGAGCAAAACGGGGTCAATGCCCATTCCCGCTTGGCCTCCGATCCAGCCGCCATGCTGCGTTATGAGGCCGACAAGCTCCCCACCCCCATCCCCACCAGAGCCTCTTTTCGCCGGATGGCTTGCAGCGCCGCTGCCTATTATGCCGCGGGCTGGTTTTGGCGCACGCGCTACCCGCACTATCGTCATCACAAGGACTTTTCGCCTTTTCGCGAGTGCTTCTGCTGGCTGCGCGCCGGTTGGCGCAAAGCGCTGTATCACGCGCTAGAGCACAAGCTGCGCCGCCGTATCCTGCGGGAATGGAACCAACGCTATTTTCTAGTGCCTTTGCAAGTCTTCAACGATAGCCAGGTACTGCATCACAGCCCTTATCGGGATGTGCGCGACTTCATCGCGGAAGTGATCTTTTCTTTTTCGCAATACGCTCCCGAGCATGCAGCTCTGGTGCTGAAACACCATCCTTTGGACCGCGGACACAGAAACTACGCCACCTATATCCGTGGGCTGGCCCGTCAAAATCATGTCGGATCCCGCGTGTTCTACATCCACGACGGCCATTTGCCCAGCCTGCTGAAACATAGCCTGGGCGTGGTCACCATCAATAGCACCGTCGGCTTGTCCTCCTTGCATCACGACAAGCCTTTGATCACCATGGGACGAGCGCTATACGATATTCCGGGCCTGACTTGCCAAACCGAGCTGCATCGATTCTGGCGCAAGCCAACGCCTCCCCAAGCCCGGCTGTACCGGAAACTGCGTTCCTACCTCGTCAAACATACCCAGTTGAACGGCGCTTACTTTGGCCATTCGCCCTGGCTGAAGCAACGTTTTTCCCCTGACCCGCTCGCGGCAGTGAATCAAACCGTCCGCTAGCGCCGCCCAAGGCTTGGCGGTGTAAACGCCGCTTATTCATACCCCGCCCCAAACCGCTGCCTTTTACAAATCGTCGGCCGGCTTTGCCCACACAGCGCATCACAGAAAACGTATTGAACTCCAGGGGCTTTAAACTCAGAATTGGCAGTTGAGGGACGATAAGGTCAAAAACGCTACCCGGCCTTACAAACAGCCGCCCTCTCTAATATTTATTTTTGAGCACGCAGCAATACTGAAAGAACAATATGAGCATTTTGGTAACCGGCGGCGCCGGCTTCATCGGCGGCAATTTCGTGCTGGACTGGCTGGCACAGAGCGATGAACGCATCATCAACCTCGACGCGCTGACCTACGCCGGCAATCTCGACACTCTGAAAACGCTTGAACAGGACTCGCGCCACGTCTTCGTGCGCGGAGACATCGGCGACCACGCGCTGGTCAGCGCCCTGCTGGCAGAGCACCAGCCGCGGGCGGTGATCAATTTCGCCGCGGAAAGCCATGTCGACCGCTCCATCCACGGGCCGGGCGACTTCATCCAGACCAATGTGGTGGGCACCTTCAATCTGCTGGAGAGCGTGCGCGGCTACTGGACAGGGCTGGCGGACGCGGACCGCACCGCCTTCCGCCTGCTGCACGTGTCCACCGACGAAGTCTACGGCACGCTGGGACCCGACGACGCGCCCTTCTCCGAGCGCCACCGCTATGAGCCCAACAGCCCCTACTCGGCGTCCAAGGCCGCGTCCGACCACCTGGTGCGCGCCTGGCACCACACCTACGGCCTGCCGGTGCTGACCACCAATTGCAGTAACAACTACGGCCCCTATCATTTCCCGGAAAAGTTGATTCCGCTGGTGATCCTCAACGCCCTGGCCGGCAAGCCGCTGCCCATCTACGGCGACGGCTGCCAGGTGCGCGACTGGCTCTACGTCAGAGACCATTGCTCCGCCATACGCCGCGTGCTGGAAGCCGGCGCGCCGGGCGAAACCTATAACGTCGGCGGCTGGAACGAAAAAACCAATCTGGACGTAGTGAAGACCATCTGCGCGCTGCTGGACGAACTGGCGCCGCACGCCAACCCGGCTCGCCGCTACGCCGAGCAGATCGCCTTCGTCGCCGATCGCCCCGGCCACGACCGCCGCTACGCGATAGACGCGCGCAAGCTGGAGCGTGAATTGGGCTGGAAACCACAGGAAACCTTCGATAGCGGCATTCGCAAAACCGTAGCCTGGTATCTGCAACATCAAGACTGGGTGGCCAACGTCAGCAGCGGCGCCTATCGCGACTGGGTGAACCAGCACTATGGCTGAACGCGCTCCCACCATACTGCTGACCGGGGTCAACGGCCAGCTCGGTCATCAGCTGCGGACCGCGCTGGCGCCGCTGGGCAATATCGTCGCGTTGAACCGGACCGAACTGGACCTGAGCCAGGCCGCCAGCATCCTCCAGGCACTGGAGCGCCACCAGCCCGACATCATCGTCAACCCCGCCGCTTACACCGCAGTGGACCGCGCCGAGAGCGAGGTGGAGCAAGCGCATGCGGTCAACGCCGCCGCGCCGGGGCTGCTGGCGCAGTGGGCGGCGCGGCGACAAGCGCTCTTGCTGCATTACTCCACTGACTATGTGTTCGACGGCGCTGGCGAACGGCCTTGGCGCGAGGACGACCCGGCCCGGCCGCGCTCGGTCTACGGCCAGAGCAAATGGGAGGGCGAGGAGGCGGTGCGCGCCGCCGCGCCTCGGCATTTGATCCTCCGCACCAGTTGGGTATTCGGCGCCCATGGCGGCAATTTCCTGAAGACCATTCTGCGCCTGGCCCGGGAGCGCGACAGCTTGCGGGTGGTCGCCGATCAGATCGGCGCGCCCACCTCCACCGCGCTGATCGCCGACGTGACCGTGGCGCTGCTGCGCGACTATCTGCGCAAGCCGGCCGACTTCGCCTACGGCAGCTACCACCTGGCGGCGCAGGGCGAAACCAGCTGGCACGGCTATGCCCGCTTCCTGGTCGCCGAGGCGGAAAAACTGGGCTGCACGCTGCGGCTGTCGCCCGCCGACATCGCACCCATCGCCACCGCCGACTACCCATTGCCGGCTCCCCGCCCCGCCAACTCCCGGCTCGACTGCGCCAAGCTGCAGCGGACCTTCGGCCTCGCGCTGCCATGCTGGGAAAGCGGCGTCGAACAAGTGCTGGCCGAACTCGCCGCCCAGCCGCAACAGAAAGAGATCCAATGACTCAGGCACGCAAAGGCATCATCCTGGCCGGCGGCTCCGGCACCCGGCTCTACCCGGCCACCATTTCGGTCAGCAAGCAATTGCTGCCCATCTACGACAAGCCGATGATCTACTATCCGCTGACCACGCTGATGCTGGCCGGCATCCGCGAGATCCTGATCATCTCCACCCCACAGGACACGCCGCGCTTCGAACAGCTGCTGGGCGACGGCGGCCAATGGGGCATCCAGCTGCAATACGCGGTGCAGCCCAGCCCGGACGGCCTGGCCCAGGCCTTCATCATCGGCGAGGATTTCCTGGCCGGCGCGCCGTCCGCGTTGGTGCTGGGCGACAACATCTATTACGGCCACGACTTTTCCGCCTTGCTGCAGGACGCCAACGCCAAGCGTAGCGGCGCCAGCGTGTTCGCCTATCGCGTCAACGACCCGGAGCGCTACGGCGTAGTGGCCTTCGACGCCGACGGCCAGGCCCTGTCCATCGAGGAAAAGCCGGCGCAGCCCAAATCCAATTACGCGGTAACCGGCTTGTACTTCTACGACGAGCAGGTAGTCGACATCGCCAAGTCCATCAAACCCTCGCCGCGCGGCGAACTGGAGATCACCGACGTCAACAACGTCTATTTGCAACAGGGACAGCTATCGGTGCAAACCATGGGCCGCGGCTACGCCTGGCTGGACACCGGCACGCATGAATCGATGCTGGAAGCCAGCCAGTTCATCGCCACCATCGAAAGTCGCCAAGGCCTGAAAGTGGCCTGCCCGGAAGAAGTGGCTTACCGCTCCGGCTGGATAGGCGACGAACAGGTACGCCAGCTAGCCAAACCGCTGCAGAAAACCGGCTACGGCCGTTATCTGTTGGCGATGCTGGATCAGCCAGTCTATTGATACCGACGAGCAACGCATGAATATCATCAACACCGTCATTTCCGACGTCAAAATCATCGAGCCCACCGTGTTCGGCGACGAGCGCGGCTTCTTCTTCGAAAGCTTCAATCAGCAGCGCTTCGAAGCCGCCGTCGGCTGCTCAGTCCACTTCGTTCAGGACAATCACAGCCGTTCGGCCAAAGGCGTGCTGCGCGGCCTGCACTATCAATTGGCGCCGCACGCTCAAGGCAAGCTGGTTCGGGTGATCGAAGGCGAGGTCTTCGACGTCGCCGTCGACATCCGCCGCGGCTCGGCCAGTTTCGGCCAATGGGTGGGCGCGCGCCTGTCCGCCGCCAACAAGCGTCAGTTATGGGTGCCGCCGGGCTTCGCCCACGGCTTTCTCACCCTGTCGGACAGCGCCGAGTTTCTGTACAAGACCACGGATTATTGGTTCAAGGATCTGGAACGCGCCATTGCCTGGAACGACCCGGAGCTGGGCATCGCCTGGCCGCTGGACGAAGAGCCCCAACTGTCGCCTAAGGACGGCGCCGCGCCTGGCCTGCGCCAGGCCGAACTGGGCTGAGCTGGATCCAAGCCCGGAAATGAAAACAGCGCCGCTTGCGGCGCTGTTTCTCTATCAAACGGCAAGACGCTAATGTTTGCGGCCGATCGCGCGCGCGCCTATGTCGCGGCGCAACTGCTTGCCGGCGAACTGAATCTGGTCGGCCAACACGTAAGCCTTGCCCTGCGCCATCTTGACGCTGTCGCCCAGGCCTACCGCGCACAGCACGCGCCCGCCGTTGCTGCGCAGCTGCTTGCCCGCGTCCAGGCTGACGCCGGCGTGGAACACCATGCCGTCCTCGCTCTCCGGCGGAAGACCGCTGATCAGATCGCCCTTGCGCGGCGCTTCCGGATAGCCTTCGGCCGCCAGCACCACGCCCAGCGCCACGCGCCGGTCCCATTCCGCCTCCACCTGGTTCAGGCGGCCGTTGACGCCGGCTTCCAGCAGCACGGTAAAATCAGACTTCAGCCGCGCCATGATGGGCTGGGTTTCAGGATCGCCGAAGCGGCAATTGAACTCGATGGTATAAGGATTGCCCTGGGCATCTATCATCAGCCCGGCATAGAGAAAACCGGTATAGCTGTGGCCGTCCTTCTTCATGCCCAGCACCGTGGGCAGGATGATTTCGCGCATCACCCGGTTGTGCACCGCCGGCGTCACCACCGGCGCCGGGCTGTACGCGCCCATGCCGCCGGTGTTCGGGCCCTGATCATTGTCCAGCAGCCGCTTGTGGTCCTGGCTGGTGGCCATGGGCAGCACGTGGTCGCCGTCCACCATCACGATGAAGCTGGCCTCCTCGCCTTGCAGGAAGTCCTCGATCACCACGCGCGCGCCGGCGCTGCCCATCTTGTTGCCCACCAGCATGTCGTCGATGGCCGCGTGCGCCTCGTCCAGCGTCAAGGCCACCACCACGCCCTTGCCTGCGGCCAGGCCGTCGGCTTTGATCACGATGGGCGCGCCCTTGGCGTCGACATAAGCATGGGCGGCGGCAGCGTCGCTGAAGGTTTCATAAGCGGCGGTGGGGATGCCGTGGCGCTTCATGAAGGCCTTGGCGAAATCCTTGGAGCTTTCCAACTGCGCGCAGTATTGAGTGGGGCCGAATATCCGCAGCCCCTCGGCGCGGAAGGCGTCCACCACGCCGGCCGCCAACGGCGCTTCCGGGCCCACCACGGTCAGCTCGATTTTCTCCTGCTTGGCGAAAGCCACCCATTCCGCCACGCTGCCGAGCTCGACGTTGGTCAGATTGGGGTCCAGCGCGGTGCCGGCGTTGCCGGGCGCGACGAAGACCTTGGACACCCGGCGCGACTTGGCGATGCGCCAGGCCAGCGCGTGCTCGCGCCCGCCGGAGCCGATTACCAGTACTTTCATGTGCAATGCTCCACTCGTTTTTGCGGCGCGCCTCGGCGCACCGGATTTCTCATTCGATCACAATTGCCAACGCAACCAGGCAAACAGGACATTGCCGTTGTTATGCCCGCCCGGGATATAAGTGGCCTGCAAGGCCAGGCGGCGGTATTCCACCGACACCAGCGGCAGCACCGCCGGCAGCGGCGCATAACTGTAGTCCGAGCGCGCGGTGACGCCGGCGGTAAAGCCCGCGCCCAAGCGCCAGCCATCCAGCGGACGCCACATTTTTTGGAAGGCGTAGCCCACGAAGGGCTCCACATCCTTATGCGAATCAAGGAAGGCCATCGCGTACACCGCGTGCCAATCGCCGTCGGCGTCGTAGCGATAACGTCCCGCACCCAAGCCCCACGGCCGTTCGTTGAACTGCTTGATCTTCTCTCTATCGTAGAAGGCCCGGTTGTGCCACGTCACCGCCGGCACGTACAGCTCGTACTGGTCGGAACGCCAGGCCGCCTCGATATTAGCGCGGCCGCGTTGCCAGAAACCTTGCGATTCGGCGGCCGGCTCTTCGGCCCGCGCCGCCAGGCTGCAGGACGCCAACAAGCCGGCGCCCAGCCAACAGACAATTGCTCTCATCAGAAAAACAACAAATCCATGCAAAGAAGCCGGCATGCCGGCCTCCTCCGGTTAATCGGAAAAACTCAGTGGCGGAAGTGACGCACTCCGGTCAGCACCATCGCGATGCCATGCTCGTCGGCGGCGGCGAAGACTTCTTCGTCGCGCATCGAACCACCCGGCTGGATGATGGCCTTGATTCCCTGTTCGGCGATGACGTCGATGCCGTCGCGGAAGGGGAAGAAGGCGTCGGACGACGCCACCGCGCCCTGCAGGCTCAAGCCGGCGTCCGCCGCCTTGCGCGCCGCGATGCGGGTGGAGTCCACGCGGCTCATCTGACCGGCGCCGATACCGGCAGTCTGACCATTTTTACAGAAAACAATTGCATTCGACTTCACATATTTCGCCACGCGCCAGGCAAACAACAGGTCGGACAGCTCCTGCGGCGTCGGTTGACGTTGGGTCACCACGCGCAACTCGTCCAGGCCCACATTGCGGATGTCCGGCGTCTGCACCAGCACGCCGCCGCCAACGCGCTTCAGTTCGAAGCGGTTGGAGCCGGCTTCCAACGGAATTTCCAGCACGCGCACATTCTTCTTGGCGGCGATGACGGCCTTGGCTTCCTCGGTGAAAGCCGGCGCGATCAACACTTCCAGGAACTGGCCGGTCACCGCTTCCACCGTGGGGGCGTCCACCGGGCGGTTGAAGGCGATGATGCCGCCGAAAGCGCTGGTGGTGTCGGTGGCGAAAGCCAGCCGATAGGCGCTTAGCGTGTCGCCCGCCACCGCCACGCCGCAGGGGTTGGCGTGCTTCACGATGACGCAGGCGGTATCCTCGAAGGTCTTCACTGCCTCCCAGGCGGCGTCGGCGTCGGCGATATTGTTGTAGGACAGTTCCTTGCCTTGCAGCTGGCGGTAATTGGCGATGGAGCCGGCGGCCGGGTCCAGATCGCGGTAGAAGGCGGCCGCCTGGTGCGGGTTCTCTCCGTAACGCATGCCCTGAACTTTGACGAACTGAGCGTTGAGGCGTTTGGGGAAGGCCACGCGTTCCGGCTTGCCCGCCAGCGCGCCGTCGGCCAGGCTGGTCAGATAGTTGGAAATGGCGCCGTCGTAGGCCGCGGTGTGAGTGAAGGCCTTCTTGGCCAACTCAAAGCGAGTGGCCTTGGACAGCGCGCCGCCGTTGGCGCGCATTTCCTCGGCCAGCGCCGCGTAATCGGCGGCGTCGGTGACGATGGCCACGTGCGCCCAGTTCTTGGCGGCGGAACGCACCATGGTCGGCCCGCCGATGTCGATGTTCTCAATCGCGTCTTCCAGCTCGCAGTCCGGATTGGCGATGGTGGCTTCAAACGGGTAGAGGTTGACGCAGACCAGATCGATGTTGCCGATATCGTGCTCGGCCATCTTGGCCACGTGTTCCGGCAGATCACGGCGGCCCAGGATGCCGCCGTGCACTTTCGGATGCAAGGTCTTGACCCGGCCGTCCAGCATTTCCGGGAAGCCGGTGTAGTCGGACACCTCGGTCACCGACACGCCGGCGTCGGCCAGCAGTTTGGCGGTGCCGCCGGTGGACAGGATGTGCACGCCTTGGGAGGCCAGGGCCTGGGCGAATTCCAGAATGCCGCTCTTGTCGGAGACGCTGATCAGCGCGCGTTCGATTTTGCTCATGGTTCTCTACCGCGTTAACTAAAAAGGAACACAAAAAAAACCGGCCACCCTATTCGGTATGGCCGGTTTGTCTTCATATCAAATCATAAGACTTCATCTTTTTGCGCAGGGTGTTGCGGTTCAATCCCAGCAACTCCGCCGCCCGGGTCTGATTGCCCTGGGTGTGTATCAGCACCACCTCGAGCAATGGCTTTTCCACGCAAGCCAACACCATGTCGTAGATGGCGGAGGGGTTCTCGCCATCCAGGTCCCTGAAATACTGTTCCATCGCCAGCCGCACCGACTGCGAGATATGGTCATTGTTCTGCATGGTTATTATTCTGTCCAAGTCTGATTGGAATTAGCCATCCACCACCGTCTCCAGGTCGTGGTCCAACGCTTCCCCAGCGCCATCCAAATACACCAGCCGTTCGGAGTCCCCCGCCAAACGGTCGAAGTAAGCCGCCACGGCCAAGCGCTGTTCCGCCGTGGACTCGAGTTGGTACATCTGCTGGCGGAACGCATTTCCGCCCTGCAGTCCCTTGGTGTACCAGGCGATGTGCTTGCGGGCGATGCGGCAGCCCGAGTATTCGCCGTAAAACTGGTATAGCTCATCCAGATGCCCCAGCAAGAGCTGGCGGATCTCGCTCACCTCCGGCGGCGGCAGGCATTCGCCGCTATCCAGAAAATGCTGAATTTCGCGGAAAATCCACGGCCGGCCCTGGGCCGCCCGTCCTATCATGATGGCATCGGCGCCGGTATGTTCCAGCACCCACTGTGCTTTCTGCGGGGTATCGATGTCGCCGTTGGCGATCAACGGAATCCGGATCTGCCGCTTCACCTCGCGTATCGTGTCGTACTCGGCCGCGCCGCGATACATATCCTCGCGGGTGCGGCCGTGCAAGGCCAGCGCGGCAATGCCGCAATCCTCCGCCAGCCTGGCCACCCTCAAGGCGTTACGGTGCTCAGGGCTCCAACCGGTACGCGTCTTCAGCGTCACCGGCACGTCCACCGCCTTGACCACCGCCTCCAGGATGCGGCCCACCAGCGCCTCGTCGCGCAGCAGCGCCGAACCAGCGGCCACATTGCACACCTTTTTGGCCGGACAGCCCATATTGATGTCGATGATCTGCGCGCCGCGCTCCACGTTGAGCCGCGCCGCCTCGGCCATTTGCGCCGGATCGGAACCGGCGATCTGCACCGAGATCGGCTCCACCTCGCCGGCGTGATCGGCGCGGCGCAAGGTCTTGGCCGTGGTCCACAGCGCCTTGTTGGAGGTGATCATTTCCGATACCGCCATGCCGGCGCCCAATTGCTTGCACAGCATGCGGAACGGTCTATCCGTCACCCCGGCCATGGGCGCCACGATCAGCCGGTTTTTCAATGTGTACGAACCAATGCGCATGCTTGCAAAACTCTGGGATAGCTGACTGAAGGGCCGGTATTGTAAAGCTTTTTCCCTGGGACGTGGATTTTTTTTGCTTATTTTTTGAGCAAACCCCATAGCGTCAAGCCATGGGATCGCGGGGATGAGGTGGAAGTTGGCCGATAAGCCGGGTCTTGTCGTTGGACAGTCATTCCTCTAGGCCTGCCGTTACCGACAGGCTCAAGCGACCTACCCGGGGATATACGCGAGCAACGTCAATTCCCCCTATTTGGTCTTGCTCCGGATGGGGTTTTGCCTGCCGTCCGTGTTACCACGTCCGCGGTGCGCTCTTACCGCAGAATAGGGCACCACACCCTACCTGTCCAACCGGACTCTCGCCCGGCCAGTACACCTTTTCACCCTTGCCTGATCCGTCCCGCCGCTTGCGCGGCGAAATAAAGAATCCACGCCCTTGCGGGCGCTTCTTCCGGCCATCGGCGGTTCAGCTCTCTGCGCCACTTTCCATCGCCTCACGGCGTCCGGCCGTTAACCGGCATCCTGCTCTACGGAGCCCGGACTTTCCTCCCCGCTCCTTCTTGCGAATTCGCGCGGCGACTGTCTGGCCAACTTCCGGCCGCCATTCTACCCGATTCCGCCCCGGCCGGCCCGACATTTTGCCATGACAAACGCGATAATCCCTTATACTGGCGGGTCCACCGAGCGATAACGACAAAAACATGGAGCTGAATCAGGCCAAGCTGTCCCGTCTGCAATTGTTTGGCACGCTCGCCATTGTGTTCATGCTGGCGCTGACCTTGTCCAGCTACTTCCTGCTGAGCAGCTGGAACGACTTCCAGACCCGCCAGCACACCATACGCCAGGACGCTTACGCCCGCGCGCGCGACTACCTGCGCTCCTACGCCGACCACGCCGCTCAAACCCTGTCCGCGCTGCGCGAACGCACCAACGACACCCTGAAGCAAAGGCTGCGCGAACAGGTGGACCAGGCCTGGAACCTGGCCGACGCCATCTGGCGCCAGGAACGCCTGCACCGCCCGCCTCATCAGGTGCAGCGGCTGATCGCGGAGGCGCTGCGGCCGCTGCGCTATTTCGACGGTCGCGGCTACTTCTTCATCGACGGCCTGGACGGGCGCTGCGTGCTGCTGCCCACCGCGCCGCAGTTGGAAGGCGGCTCGCTCCTGGCCAACCGCGACGACCAAGGCCGCTATATCATGCGCGCGCTGATCGAATCCGTGGACAACCCTCAACAGCGCGGCTTCAGCTCTTACCGCTGGTACCAGCCGGGCCGAGGCGAGATGAGCGAGAAAGTCGCCTACGCCCGCCGTTTCGGGCCCTACAACTGGCTGATAGGCAGCGGCGAGTATCTGAACAACGTCGAAACCGATATGCAGAAGCAAGGCCTGGAGATGCTGGCGCGGATGCGCTTCGGCCACGACAGCGGCGACTTCATGATCATAGACCGCCACGGAGTGATCTTGCTGGACCCGTCCAATCCGACGATGAACGGCAAGCACTACTCCGCCCTGCCCGGCGCCGACCGCGGCCGCATTGCTGAACTGATCCGCCGCGGCAAGCAAGGCGGTTTCATGGAATACCTGATCAGCAGCCTGGACGCGCCGCAAGGCGAGCGCTATCTGTCCTACGCGCGCCAACTGCCGGGCTGGGACTGGACCCTGGTCACCAGCCTGCGCGTGCAGTCCATCGAAGACAGCAGCCAACGGGCGCGACAGGAACTGGAGCGCAGTCTGCGCGAACGCATCGTCGCCACCTTGCTGCTGACCCTGGCCGCCCTCTTGGTCGCCGCGGCTTTCTGCTGGTTCTTCCTGCGCTGGCTCAACGCGCTGGTGCAGCGCTACCGCCAGGACCTGCAGCAAAGCCACCTCTCGCTGGAACAGCGCTCGCGCGACCTGCGCCTCAGCCACTTCATGGTGGACAACGCCACCGATCTGATCGCGTTGCGCAACGCCGCCGGCGACATCGTCTACTGCAATCAAGCGGCGCGCCAACGATTGGATTGCGGTTGTGACGCCGCAACGCTGACCCGCGCGCTGTTCCGTCCGGCCACGGACGCCCTGCCCCGCACCTTCGACACCCGGCTGCAGTGCTGCGGCGAAGAGCAATGGCTGGAGGTTACCGTCAGCCCGCTCAACTACCAGGGCGAAGACTATCTGTGCGCCACCGGCCGCGACATCACCGCCCGCCGCCAGACCGACCGCCAACTGCGGCTGGCCGCCAAGGTGTTCGAATCCAGCAACGAGGCCATCCTGGTCACCGACCCGGACAACCACATCCTGGCGGTCAACCGCGCCTTCTGCGCGATCACCGGCTACGAAGAGAGCGAGGCGCTGGGCCAGACTCCCGCCCTGCTCGCCTCCGGCCGTCACGAACCGGCCTTCTTCGAAAACATGTGGCAGCAGCTGACCCAGCGCGGCCAATGGTCCGGCGAGATCTGGAACCGCCGCAAGAACGGCGACATCTTCCCGGAATGGCTGAACATCAGCGTGCTGCAAAACGAACAGGGCGAAATCAGCCATTACGTGGCGCTGTTCACCGACATCTCCGAACGCAAGGAGCAAGAGGCGCGGGTCCAGCACCTGGCCGAGTACGACGCGCTGACAGACCTGCCCAACCGCGTGCTGATCAACGACCGGCTGCAGCAGGCGATCCGCCAGGCCGAGTTGCGTCAGGGCCAGCTGGCGGTGCTGTTCGTCGATCTGGATCACTTCAAGAACATCAACGACACCCTGGGCCACGGCTTGGGCGACGAGCTGTTGAAACAGGCGGCCGGCCGCCTAGGCGCCGCGGTGGGCGCGCTGGACACTGTCGGCCGCACCGGCGGCGACGAGTTCGTGCTCATCCTGCCGTCCATCGATCAGCCCGGCGAGGCCGCGCAAGTGGCCGAACGCGTGCTGGCCGCGATGCAACGCCCCTTCGACATCGGCGCCCACCAGCTTACCGTCAGTTGCAGCATAGGCATCAGCCTGATGCCGGACGACGGCCGCGACCTGCAGAATCTGCTGATGAACGCCGATCTCGCCATGTACCACGCCAAGGCGCACGGCCGCAGCACCTTCCGCTTCTACACCCGGGAAATGAACGTGGAAGTGGCCGAACGGCTGCATCTGGAAACCCGGCTGCGCCGCGCCATCGAACATGGCGAGCTCTATCTGGTTTATCAGCCGCAGTTCAATATGAGCGGCGAGCGCCTGCTCGGCTGCGAGGCGCTGGTGCGCTGGCGCGATCCGGAACACGGCTTGATCATGCCCTCGCGCTTCATTCCCATCGCAGAGGACACCGGCCTGGTGGTGCCGCTGGGACGCTGGGTGCTGGGCGAAGCTTGCCGCCAGGCGGCGCAATGGTACGACAGCGGCCTGCGCCCGGTGCGCATGGCGGTGAATGTCTCGGCGCGGCAACTGACGCGGCCGGACTTCGTCGACGACGTGCGCGACGCACTGCAAAGCAGCGGTTTGCCCGGCTACTGCCTTGAGATCGAAGTCACCGAAAGCACGCTGATGGAGGACGCGGATTTCGCCGCGCGCCAGTTGGCGGTGATCAAGGCGATGGGCGTGCGCTTGTCGATAGACGATTTCGGCACCGGCTACTCCAGCCTGGCCTATCTGAAGCGCTTTGCGCCGGACACCATCAAAATAGACCGCTCCTTCATCATCGATCTACCGCAGGACGAGGAAAACGCGGCCATCGTCTCCGCCATCGTTCACCTGGCCAACGCGCTGGGCATGGACACGCTGGCCGAGGGCGTCGAACACCCGCAGCAGCAAATCTACCTGGGCAAGCTGGGCTGCTCGGCGATGCAGGGCTATCTGCTGGGCGCGCCGCTGTCGGCCGAGGCGATGGAACAACGGATGGACGCCTTGCGGCAGCGACTGTCCGTCTGAATCCAGGCCGGCGCATGGCGGGGCCGGATTCAGACGAAGGCCGCCAGTCTCAATCCAGCGGCCGGTTCGCCGTTTCCGGCACCATCGCCAGCCCAATCAACGACGCCAACATGCATAGCCCCGCGTACAAGGCCGGCGCATTGGGATCTCCGGTCAACTTGATCAGACCGGCGGCGAAAAACTGAGCGAAACCGCCGAAAATCATCACCCCCACGCAATAAACAATGGACATGCCGCTGGCGCGGATGCGACGCGGAAACAGCTCCGGCAGCAAGGCGATGCTGGGCACCGAGGTATACACCAACGGCAAGGTCAATATCGCCACCACCAAGAGCAGCACCGGCCAGCTAGACGCCGCGTTGACCAACATGAAGCCCGGATAGATCAACAGCAGTAGCAACAAGCGCGGCCACAGGATGGACTTGCGCCGGCCGATGCGGTCGCTCCAGCGCCCGGCCGGCACCGACAACAGCACTTGCAGCAAGGCCGCGGTCGACGCGGCCCAGATCGCCACCGCCAAGGGCATGCCTAGCACCGTCACCGCGTGGTTGGCCAGATAATGGCCGACGATGAAGGTAGGCGCCGTGCCGCCTATGGTCAACAACACCCCAGCCAGCAGTTGCCGCCAATGCCGCCGCAACAAAGGGCCGGCCGGCTCCACCGCCGCCCGCGGCGCAACCGCCGACGACGCGGTCTCGTCCAGTTGGTGGCGAATGTACTCGCCCACCGGGATCGCCAACACGCCGATGGCGAATACCAGCCGCCAACCCCAGGCATCCATCGCGGCCGTGGACAATATGCCGCTAAGCAAACTCACCGTCAGCGTGCCGGCCAACACCCCCAGCCCCTGGCTGAACAACTGCCAGCTACAGTAATAGCCGCGCGACCTATCATCGGCGTACTCCATCAGCATGGAGGTGGCCGCGCCTACCTGGCCGCCGACGGCGAAGCCCTGCACCAGCCGCCCCAACACCACCAGCACCGGCCCAAGCAAGCCGGCCTGCGCATAGGTGGGCGCCACCACGAACAACAGCGAGCCTATCGCCATCAACCACAGGCTGAGCCGCAAAGCCGGCTTGCGTCCCTTGCGGTCCGCGTACAGGCCGATGACGATGCCGCCTATCGGCCGGCTGATGAAACCGGTACCGAACACCGCGAAGGACAGCATCAGCTGCAACAACGGCTCGTCGCTGAACGGAAAAAACAAGCGCCCCATCAAGGTGGCCAGCGCGCTGTAGACGATGAAATCGTAGAACTCCAACGCATTGCCCACGGTGATGGCGATGATCGCGCGCCGGCTGGGCGCGGCCGGCCGCGCGGCCGCCCATTGCGCCGCCGTCATTGCCCATCCCCAGCCGCGCCGCCCAAATAACGCTCCACCAGTTTGACCCAGTAGCTGGCTCCTACCGGCAAGACATCATCGTTAAAGTCGTAGCCTGGGTTGTGCACCATGCAGCCGCCCTCTCCATCGCCGTTGCCGATGATCAGATAACAGCCCGGCACCTGCTCCAGCCAGAAGGCGAAATCCTCACTGCCGGTCAGCGGCGGCATCTCCGCCGCCACCCCATCCTCGCCCAGCCAGTCCAGCGCCACCTGCCGCGCCAGCGCGGTGGCCGATGCATCGTTGATCAATACCGGATAGCCATATTGATAATCCACCTCGGCGCGCGCGCCGAAACCGGCGGCCTGCGCTTCGGCCAACGCTTCGATCCGCTGCCGCAGCAAAGCGCGCACCTCCGGCCGCAAGGCGCGGACGCTCAAACGCATTTCCGCGCTCTCCGGAATCACGTTCGGCGCCTCCCCGGCCAGGATCGCCCCCACCGTCACCACGGCCATGTCCAGCGGAGGCACATTGCGCGCCACCACGCTTTGCAAGGCCATCACCAGCGAAGCCGCCACCACGATGGGGTCCACCGCCTTGTGCGGCATCGCGCCGTGACCGCCGGTGGCGTGGATGCGAATCACCGCGGTGTCGGTGGAAGCCATGAACGGACCGGGCCGGAAACCCAGCTGCCCCACGGGAAAGCCCGGCATATTGTGCATGGCGAAGATGGCGTCGCAGGGGAACAAGCGGAACAGGCCGTCGTCCAGCATGCGCTTGGCGCCGGAGCCGCCATGCCCCTCCTCCGCGGGCTGGAAAAAGAGATGCACGGTGCCGCTAAAGCTGTCGCGCCGCGCCAGCTCGCAGGCTGCGGCCAGCAGCATCGCGGTATGGCCGTCATGGCCGCAGGCGTGCATTTTTCCCTCGACGTGGCTGGCCCAGGGCAAGCCGGTGCTTTCCTGGATCGGCAGCGCGTCCATGTCCGCGCGCAGACCTATGCGCGGCCCCTCGCCGCGGCGCAGGGTGCCGACCACGCCGGTGACGCCCAATCCTTCGTGGATCTCGTAGCCCCAGTCGCGTAGACAGCGGATCACCCGGCTACGGGTTTCCACCTCCTCGAAGCCTAATTCGGGGTGGGCGTGAATGTCGTGGCGCAGCGTGATCATCGCCGGGGCGATATCGCGGATGCCGGGCAGAATGTGAGCGTTCATGGCGTCGTCTCCTTATGGTGTCTATGGGCCTCTTGTCGCACACTGTCTTGGCGGCGATGGACGCGACGCCGCGACAGCGATCACAGACTAGCGGCAATAGTTAACAGGTGAATAGACTTGAGAAAGTGGTCGAGAACACTTCTGGTTGTCCACTTGGAGAAGAGATGAAACTGCAGCAACTGCAAGCGCTGATCGCGCTGGCCGACGGCGGCGGCATTCGCGCCGCCGCGCGCATGTTGGGTCTGTCCCAGGCCGCGGTCAGCAAGACGCTGCGCGAGCTGGAGCAAGAGCAGCGGCTGCCCCTGTTGCAGCGTCACGCCAGCGGCGCGCGGCTGACCGAGGCGGGTCAGGCGCTGCTGATCCATGCTCGCCAGGTGGCGATGCAGCTGGAGCGCGCCCACGGCGAAATGGAGGCGATGCGCGGCCAACGCGACGCCAGGCTATGCATAGGCGTCACGCCCTGGCTGGTGCCCACGCTATTGCCGGAAGTGGTGTTGCGCTTTCGCCAACGTCTGCCGGAAATCCGGCTGGAATTGTTCGAAGGCTTGCTGGCGGTGGCGCTGCCGCGCTTGCGCGACGGCCAGATGGATTTCGCCATCGGTCCGCTGTTCGAGCCGCTAGCGCAGGAATTCCATTGCCAGCCGCTGTTCAGCCATGGCGGCCGAGTGTTCGCCCGCAACGGCCATCCTGCCTTGCGCGCGCAGTCCTTGTCCGCGCTGCTGGAGCAGGATTGGGTGGTCAATTACAGCCCGGCCAGCTACCGCCACGTGCTGGACCGTCTATTCACCCGCCACGGCCTGGCAATCGCGCCGGAACGGCTGATCTGCGCGCAGTCGATGGCGCTGCTGGCCGGCCTGGTGCAGGCCGGCATGCTCAGCTACGGGCCGGAGCCCTTGTTGCTGTGTCCGGAATTCGCCGGCAAGGCCCAGGCCTTGTCGCTGCGGGAAGACATGGAGGAGATCGTCATCGGCGTGATCAGCCTGCAAGGGCAGGCTCACGGCTATGCCGCGCGCGGTTTCATCGATTGCCTGCGGCAGACGCTGCGCCAACGCATGCGCTCGGCCCAGCCGGAAAACCGGGCTTTGGCGCGGATGCTGACGCTGCGGTTTTAGAAGCGGTTCAAAACCGCTGCGCTCCGTCGATACGGCGTTGACCGGCGATTGCGTCGCTCAATCAAAGCGCAAGGTGTAACGCGACTCCACCGAGGCGTCGGTGCCGGCCCGCAACACCATCGACCAGCCCTTGCTCAGTTGATAGGCCAGCTTCACCGCCTGGTTCGCGCTGGTTACGCCGTACTCGAAGCCCAGATACAGTTCGCGGGTCAGCTGACGGCCCACCGTCACCACCTGCTCCGCCGGGCTCACCGTGCCGTTGGCCAAGGTTTTTTCCTTGCGGCTGGACACGCCCAGGTCGTCGAACAAGCCGATCTGGTCGTTGAGCGAACCAGCCAACATCATGCCGGCGGAGGCCGCCAAATCGTTGTCGTCGCGCTCGCCACTCGCCGCCCGGCCCAAGACCAGCCAGGCCAGCTTGTCCTTTTCCGACATCGGCTCGTCCGCGATCAGGCGCACCTTGGGCACCGACACCGAACCGCTGACCTCCACGCCGGCGCCCACCGGCGACAGGCGGCGCTTGGCGCGCACATTGAGCAGCGGATTATCCAGCGGGCCGTTGAAGGTGATGGCGCCGTACTCGATGTCCAGGTCCTGGCCGTAAGCCTTGTAACGGCCCTTGACCACGCGCACCTGACCCTTGGCGCCCGGCGCTTCGCCCGGGTTGGCGCTAACCCGCACCGAGCCGGTCAAGTCCACGTTCAGGCCCTGACCGGAGAAACGGAAGTGATCGCCCAGATCCAGATCCAGCGCCACCGTCAGCGGCATGCTGGCGAAGGCCGACGGCTCCGGCTCCGGCCGGCCCTTGACCATCACGTCGTCGCTCAAGCTGGGCGCGCCGAACTTGGGCAGGCCGATACGGCCTTGATCCGCGCGGAGATGGCCGGTCAGCGACAATTTGCCGGCCACCATCGCCAGCTCCGTGCGGCCGGACACCACCAGACGGCGGTTGGGACGGTCGAACACGCCGAACTTGCGTAACTCCACCGCCACCCGCGCATCCGGGGTGTCTCCGCTGAGATCCAGCGCTCCGTTGGCCGCCACCTCGCCTTCGCCGCCGGCGAAACGCAAGCGCTCCAACACCAGCTTGCGGCCGTCCAACCGCGCCAGCAGGCTGCCGTCGCCCAGGCGGATGCCGGTGCGGCGGTCGGCCAGCAATAATTTGTCGCCGCGTATCGTCCCTTGCGCCATAGGCTGGCTCAAGGCGCCGGTCAGCGCCAGATTGGCGCCGATCTGACCGCCCAGTTCCAAAGAAGGCCCAGCGAAGCTGGCCAGCGTCGCCAGCGAGGGCACGCTGGCGCTGACGGTGGCGTTGAGCGGGGTTTTGGCGTCGATGGCGCCGCCGTTCCACGGCACGGAACCTTTGCCTTGTAACTGGGCATAGCGGCTGTCCAGATTCAGGTCGAACAAGGCGCGGCCGCCGTCCAACGTCAGGGTGGCGACCGCGGTCTTCAAGCCCAGCGCCACGTCCTTGCCCTTGTCTCCCGGCAATTGCACATCGCCGCCGGCGCGGCGCAGCACGAATTGGCCCTTGGCGTTGGCCGCCAGATTCAGATTCCAGTCCGAGTCGAAGCTCAGATCCTGCTTCACCGGCAGGCTGAGCAAGGGGCCCAGCTCCGCCAGCCTCAAACCACGCGCGGAGCCGCGGGTGCTGAGCGCTCCGTTGGCCCCGCGGTTGAGTTCCGCCAGGGTAATGCTGCCGCCCAGCGCGGCCAAGCGGGCGTTGCCCACCTTGATCTGCTCGCCCAGCTCCAGCGCCACCGGTGCCAGCAGGCTGAGGCCGGGACGACCGCTCAACTCCAGCTTGCTCAAGGTGCCGGCCCAAGGCCCGGCCTCGCCGCGCAAGCCGCCGCTGGCCGCCAGTTGCAGCGCGTAGGGGTGATCGGCCAGTCGGAAACGTCCATCCAGCTGCAGGGCGTGGCGCGCGCGGGTGCCGTTGGCGCTGGCGCGCAATTGCTCGGCGCGGAAACCGCCGGCCTGCAGCGCGGCCACATCCAGTTTGAGCTGGAACGGGCTGTTCTGGTCGGCTTTGACGTTGCCGCTGAATTGCATGCTCTGCACAGCGATATTGCCCGGCAGCTTCAGACGGTCGGCTTGCAGATTGGCGCTGATCAACGGCGCCTTGGGCGTGCCAGCCAGTTCTCCCTGCCCCTTGACCACACCGGAGAAGCCGGGGCCGATCAGACCGAGGTTGGGCGCGTCGATCAAGAGTTTTAACTTGTCGCCGGCGGCGCCGTAAGCGCCGTTGGCCTGCAGCCGGTTCTGCGCCAGCCTCAGGTCGGCGCTGAGCGATTTCAGGCGTTCGCCCTGCAGTTGCAGGTCGGCGGCGCCGCTTAGCGGCGCGCCGGACAGCTTGCTGGGGGCGAATTGCAGCTTGGCCGCCACATTCAGCGGGCTGGCCAGTTGGCCCTTGGCCTGCAGACTGGCGTTGAGGTCGCCGCTGGGCAGGCCGGGCTTGAGCTTGGACGGGTCTGCGCGATTGAGCTTGCCGTTGAAATCGAACAACTGCTTGCCATCCAGCCCCAATTGGCCGGATAGAGCCAGGCTGCCCACGCCGGCGGTCAATTCCGCCTGCCGGATCAGCAGCGCCGGGTGCGGCGCCGGCGCAAAACCGACATTGGCCTTGGCCTGCAGGGTTTTGCCCTTGAGCTGGGCCAGGATGTTCGGACCGCTCAGGGGGCCGTCCAGCGTCACTCGGCCGTCCAGACTGTCGTCCGGCGCGTCGGCGTGCAATTGCCGCAGGCCCAGTTTGGAAATATCCAACGCCAGCTTGAGCCGGTCCGGCCGCACCTGGCCGGCCAGGCCGATTTCGCCGCCGGCGATCCGGGCGTGGGTGTTGAACAGCTCCAGCGCCTTGTCGTCGGCGCGGAACTCGCCGGCCAACAAGGACAGCGGCAAGCGCTGCTCGGACAAGGGGCCGGCCTGCTCGTTGAGC
This sequence comes from Chromobacterium haemolyticum, assembly GCF_002081825.1. Classification (GTDB taxonomy): domain Bacteria; phylum Pseudomonadota; class Gammaproteobacteria; order Burkholderiales; family Chromobacteriaceae; genus Chromobacterium; species Chromobacterium fluminis. The sequence goes on from NZ_MUKU01000004.1 coordinate 192,692, forward strand.
AGGGTCAGCCCGCCTTTGACGCGCTGGCCGGCGTCCGGCTCCGCAAACACCGCCAAGCTGAGTTTGGCGCGCGGCCATTCAGGCAGGATGGCTTGCGGATTGATGCCGGCCATGCGCGCGTCCAGCCGGGTGAAGCTGTTGAAGGGGTTGCTGGCGAAGGGCAGCAGGCCGCCCTTGACGTCGGCCACCAGGTCTTTGCCGGACAACTCGCCGTCAAAGCTCAGGTGCAGCAGATCGCCGCCCAGCGCCAGCCGCGCCTGATAGGGAATCTTGTCCAGTTCGCCGTCGGCGCTGAGCTTGCCCTGCAGCGCAAAGGGCTTGGCGTCGGCCAATTGCAGCGCCGCCGCGGCCTCGCCCCAGGGCGAACCCAGGCGCTTGAGCTTGAGATCGTGGCGCCGGCCGTCGTAGACGTAGCCGGCTTCCAGGCCGTAAAGCCGCAGCTTGGCGGGCTCCAGCGTTACGCTGGCCACGCTCAGCCGGTCCAGACGGATGCCCAGGGGCAAGGCTAGAGACTCCGGCGCACCGCTGGGCGGGGCGGCCGGCGTCGGTTTCACCGCCACCTTGACGTGGCCCACGGCCAATTGCCGCACCCACAATTGGCGCTGCCACAAGGCGCCAGGCCGCCAGTCCAGCTGCACGGACTCGATGTCCACGTCGCTGCCGGCGCTGCGCACGCGCACCTCGCTCAATTTGAAGCCGTCCCACAGCGTGCCTTCGGCGTGCTTGACGCTGACGGTGTTGCCGCTGAGGCCGCCCAGCGACTGCATCAGCCAGGCGAAACCGGTGCGGCTGCCGGTCAGCCAGGCGCTGGCGGCCAGCAGCAGCGCGACCAGCAACAAGGGCAGCCACAGCAGCCAGCGCCAACGACGGCGCTTGGGCTTGGCCGGCGGCGGCGGGGCGGTGTCGGGAGTGGGGGAGGTGTCGGTTTCGCTCATGAATGCATTCGGGTCAGAAGGCCAGGCCCAGGCTGAGGTTCCAGCGGATTTTGCCGTCGCGCTCCGCCTTGGCGAAGTCGAAGGCCAGCGGGGCCACCGGGCTCATCCAGCGCACGCCTACGCCGTTGGCGCGCTCCACCTGGAAGCCCTTCCAGCTCTGGCTGGCGTTGCCGGCGTCGGTGAACAACGCCAGATACCAGTCCGGCTTGATCGGGATTTGATACTCCAGGCTGCCGGTGGCCACCACGCGGCCGCCCAGCACCGAGCCGTTGGGGCCCGGCAGGCCCAAGCTCTGGTAATCGTAGCCACGCACGCTGTTGGCGCCGCCGGCGCGGAATAGGATGGAGGACGGCACCGCGTCCTTGTCGTTGGCCCACACTTGGCCCAGCTCCAGCCGGCCGACAAAGGTGCCGTACTTGGGAAACGGCGACCAGTATCCGACGGTGCGGGCGTAGCCGCGGACATAGGAGGTGGAGGACAGGGCGCTGCCGACCGTGCCGGAAAGCTGGAAGTCCAGCAAGACGCCGGAACGCGGCCGCATCAAATCGTCCACCGCGCGCTGGGTCCAGCCGTAGACCAGCTGCAAGGCGCGGGTGTCCTTGTTGGACACGCCGCCGGCCTCCTCGCTTTCCATCAGGTACTGCAGGCCGAGGCGCGCCTCGATATTGCCGCGAGTACGGGTGCGCCAGCCGCCCACATCGCTGCTGCGGGTTTTCAGGCCCTGCACGTCGTCGGTCTTGAAAGCGCTGGTGATGGAGTGGGAATAGCCGTCGGACTGGCGCGGAAAGCCCAGACCCAACGACAGCGATTGCTGGTTTTTCTTCCAGTTGGTCACCAGCGAGCCGGTGTAGCCGCGGCGGAAGATATTGTAATGGTCGTAACCGACGCGCACGCCAGGGCCGTCGCCGGAGTCGTAGATCAAGCCCAGCTCCAGCTTCTGGCGCGGCATTTCGGTGACGTCCACTTCCACCGGCACCCGGTGGGTCTCCGGGTCGATACGGGCCATGTCGGCGCTGACCACCACATTGGAGAAATGCGGCGCCTGCTCTAGCGCCGACTGGTAATCAAAAATTTTCTGCAGCCGGTAGGCGGTGCCGGGGGAGAAATCCGCCAAGCCGGTGGCGATCTTTTCCGGATAACGCTTCATGCCTTTGACGGTGATGTCGCCGAACAGGATCACCGGGCCGCTGTCGATGTCCACCACCAGTTGCGCGCGGCGGGTGGCCGGATCGATTTCCGCCACGCTTTTGCTGATCTGCGCTCTGGGGAAGCGGTCGGCGGTGATCAGACGCATCACCGCGCGCTTGCTGCCGTCCCAGTCGGATTGTCGATAAGGCGCGCCCATCGGCAGCGACCAGGCCTCCAGCACCGCGGCGAAGCGTTGCTGGAAATCGCCTTCGTCGCGTATCGGCCCGTTCAGGCGAATGGTGACGTCGTCGATCAGCGTGGGTTCGCCGGGCTTGACCTCGATCACGTACTGCCGGGCGCTTTCTTCGCGCACAGTGACGCGCGCGTCGAAGTAACCCTCGGTCTCCAGCAGCTTGCGCGCGTCCTCCGGGGTGCTCCGCACCAGTTCGGTCAGCAGCGTTTCGTCCATTTCTTCTTCCAGACGGCTGGTGACCAATTCCAGATTGTCTTGCAACAAGCCGGCCAGGCCGGAAGGCGCGTCGACGCGCACGCTGTAATCGAGCTTGGCCCAGGCGGGCGCAGCCGACAGCAATAAGATCAATGAAATAAGCAGGCGGGAGCTTGGCATGGTCCGATTCGTTTGGTGTCGAGGCCATGGTAACGAAACTTGCGGCGGCTGGCGAGAAGCGGCTGGGCGGCTTCAAAATCGCGGGGACAGGCCGGCGTTTTCTTAAACCAAAAGCTTAATTTATATTCAATGTAAATTTAGATAAACGGCGCGCAGGCATTCGCTTTGCTCATCGCAACCCGGCCACGCGCGCCAATCAGGCGCAAGGCGGTATGACTGGCCGCGCGGACAATAGTTTTGCCCTCAAGCGTTTTTTATAGCGCTCGCTCAAAATGGGCAGGCGTAAAAAAAGGGCAAACCCGGAGGTTCGCCCTTTTCCTTTCCGAGCCGCGCTTACTTCTTGCGCTGCGGCGGCAAATCAGTGCAAGTGCCGTGCGCCACTTCCGCCGCCATGCCGATGGACTCGCCCATGGTGGGATGCGGGTGGATGGTCTTGCCGATGTCGGTGGCGTCGCAGCCCATTTCGATGGCCAGGCAGACTTCGCCTATCATGTCGCCCGCATGCGGACCGACAATGCCGCCGCCGATGATCTGGTGGCTTTCGGCGTCGAAGATCAGCTTGGTGAAACCCTCGTCGCGACCGTTGGCGATGGCGCGGCCGGAGGCGGCCCATGGGAACACGCCCTTCTCGATCTTCAGGCCTTGCTTCTTGGCTTCGTCCTCGGTGACGCCGACCCAAGCCACTTCCGGATCGGTGTAGGCCACGCCCGGAATCACGCGCGCGTCGAAGTAGGACTTCTGGCCGGCGCAGTTTTCCGCCGCCACATGGCCTTCATGCACGCCCTTGTGCGCCAGCATCGGCTGGCCGACGATGTCGCCGATGGCGAAGATGTGCGGCACATTGGTGCGCTGCTGCTTGTCCACCGGGATGAAGCCGCGATCAGTCACCGCGATGCCGGCGTTCTCGGCGCCCAGCAGCTTGCCGTTGGGCGCGCGGCCGGTGGCGTACAGCACCAGGTCGTAGCGTTGCGGCTCTTTCGGGGCTTGATCGCCTTCGAAAGTCACCCACACGCCGTCGTCCTTGGGCTCCACGGCCACGGTCTTGGTGTTCAGCATGATGTTGTCGAAACGATGGGCGTTCCACTTCTGCCAAACCTTGACCAGGTCGCGGTCCGCGCCCTGCATCAGGCCGTCCATCATTTCCACCACGTCCAGGCGCGCGCCCAGCGTGGAGTAGACGGTGCCCATTTCCAGGCCGATGATGCCGCCGCCGATGATCAGCATGCGGTTGGCCACGCCCTTCAGCTCCAGCGCGCCGGTGGAGTCCACCACGCGCGGATCATCCGGAATGAACGGCAGCTTCACCACGCGGGAACCGGCGGCGATGATGGCGTTCTTGAATTTGACGATTTTCTTCTCGCCGCTCTCTTCGCGGCCCTTGCCGGTGGTGGCGGACACTTCGATGTGGTGCGGGTCGATGAAACGGCCGTTACCGCGCACGATCTCCACCTTGCGCGCCTTGGCCATGCCGGCGAGGCCGCCGGTCAGCTTGGCGATTACTTTTTCCTTGTAACCGCGCAGCATGTCGATGTCCACTTCCGGCTTGCCGAACTTGATGCCGTTGGCGGCCAGATGGCTGACTTCGTCGATCACCGCCGCGTTGTGCAGCAGCGCCTTGGACGGGATGCAGCCCACGTTCAGGCAGACGCCGCCCAGGGTGGAATAGCGCTCGACGATGACCACTTTCAGGCCCAGGTCGGCCGCGCGGAAGGCGGCGGAATAACCGCCGGGACCGCCGCCCAACACCATCACGTCGCATTCCACGTCGGCGCCGCCGCTATGGCTGGCGGCCACCGGAGCGGCCTGCGGCGCGAAGCCGGCTTGGGTGGTAGCGGACGCGACGCCGGTGGTTTCCACCGGCTTGGGCGCAGCCGGAGCCGCGGCGGCTGCGCCGGCGGCTTCTACGATCACGATCACATCGCCTTCGGAGACTTTGCCGCCCACGGCGACGCGCACTTCCTTGACGGTGCCGGCGGCTTCGGCCGGCACTTCCATCGTGGCCTTGTCGGTTTCCAGCGTGATCAGGCTGGCTTCTTTCGCGATCACGTCGCCCGGCTTGACAAAGACTTCGATCACGTCCACGTTGTTGTGGCCGCCGATGTCCGGGACTTTCAGTTCAATCAGATTGCTCATGGTTTTCCATCCGCAACGTAAGGCGGAAGCCCGGAGGCCTCCGCCGATATTCAGCAGAATCGTTCGCTTGAGCGGCGCGCTCCGGCTAGACCGGAGCGGCCGTTCTGCTGGCGATTACAGAATCAGGCGGCGCACGTCGGACAGCAGCTTGCCCAGATGCACGGTGAAGCGCGCGGCGGCGGCACCGTCGATCACGCGGTGATCGAAGGACAGCGACAGCGGGCACATCAGGCGCGGCGCGAATTCCTTACCGTTCCACACCGGCTTGATCTGCGACTTGCAGACGCCGAGGATGGCCACTTCCGGCGCGTTCACGATAGGCGTGAAGCTGGTGCCGCCAATGCCGCCCAGGCTGGAGATGGTGAAGGTCGCGCCCTGCATGTCGGTGGGCTTGAGCTTGCCTTCGCGGGCCAGCTTGGACAGGTCGGTCAGTTCCTGAGCGATCTGGCGCAGGCCCTTCTTGTCCGCGTCCTTGATCACCGGCACCACCAGGCCGTTAGGCGTGTCGGCCGCGAAGCCGATGTGGTAATACTGCTTCAGCACCAGGTTGTCGCCGTCCAGCGAGCTGTTGAAGGTCGGGAAGGCCTTCAGCGCTTCGGCGGCCGCCTTGATGATGAAGGCCAGCGGGCTGATCTTTAGGCCGGACTTTTCCCACTCCTTGCCCACGGTCTTGCGGAAGTCTTCCAGCTCGGTGATGTCGCACTCATCGTTGAAGGTTACGTGCGGGATCATCACCCAGTTGCGCGACAGATTGGCGCCGGAAATCTTCTGGATGCGGGACAGCGGCTTGGTTTCGATCGGGCCGAACTTGGCGAAATCGACTTTCGGCCACGGCAACAGGTCCAGACCCGCGCCGGAGCCCGCCGGCGCGGCGGCCGGGGCCAGCGAGGCCGGGTTCTGCATCACGCCCTTGACGAAGGCTTTGACGTCGTCTTCGGTAATACGGCCCTTGCGGCCGTTGCCCTTGACCTTGCCCAGGTCCACGCCCAGTTCGCGCGCCAGACGGCGCACGGACGGACCGGCGTGGGCTTTGGAGAAAGAGGCTTCGTCGATGGCGGCGGCGGCCTTGGCAGGAGCGGCGGCGGGCGCGGCAGCCACCGGGGCCGGGGCAGCCGAGGCGGCGGCAGGAGCCGGGGCGGTGACAGCTGCGGCTGCCGGAGCGGCGGCGGCGGCAACGGCGCCTTCGACCACCACGATCAGATCGCCTTCGCTGACCTTATCGCCCACTTTCACTTTGACTTCCACCACGCGGCCGGCGGCGGAGGCCGGCACTTCCATGGTGGCCTTGTCGGTTTCCAGCGTGATCAGGCTGTCGTCGACCGCGATGTCATCGCCTACCTTGACGGTGACTTCGATCACGTCGACGCCGTTGTGACCGCCGATGTCCGGCACGCGGATTTCGCTGCGGCCGGAGGCCGCGGGCGCTGCGGCCGGAGCTGCTGCCACCGGAGCCGGAGCCGCTGCTGGCGCGCCGGCGGGAGTCGGGACTGCGGCGGCCGGGGCCGGTGCGGACGCTGCGGCGCCCACTTCCAGGATGGCGATCACGTCGCCTTCGGAGATCTTGCCGCCGACGACGGCTTTGACTTCCTTGATCACGCCCGCGGTTTCCGCCGGCACTTCCATGGTGGCCTTGTCGGTTTCCAGCGTGATCAGGGAATCATCCACGGACACGGTCTGGCCCGGAACGATGAATACTTCGATGATGTCTACATTGCTGTGACCGCCGATGTCGGGCACTTTCAATTCGATCAGATTGCTCATGAGCTTTCCATTCGTAAGGCGGAAGCCCCTCTCGGGGCTTGCCGCCGGATATCCGCTACAGATTCGCTTGCCATGCAAAGGCGGAAGACCCCGGCCTCAACCGGGGCTTCCGCTCTGCGATTACACCTTCCAGCTAGGCAGCTTGTCGGTCTTGATGCCGTACTTGGCGATCGCCTCGGCCACCTTGGACGCTTCGATCTTGCCGTCGCGCGCCAGAGCGGACAACGCCGCCAGAGCCACGTGGTAGCGATCCACCTCGAAGAAAGAACGCAGGTTGGCGCGGCTGTCGGAACGGCCGAAGCCGTCGGTGCCCAGCACCACGTAACGGCCCGGAACGTATTCGCGAATCTGGTCGGCGTAGTTGCGGATATAGTCGGTTGCGGCCACTACCGGGCCCTGACGGCCGGACAACTGCTGCGCCACGTAGGAGGCGCGCGCTTCGGCGGTCGGGTTCAGCAGGTTGTGACGCTCGGCTTCCATGCCGTCGCGGCGCAACTGGTTGAAGGAGGTCACGCTCCAGATGTCGGCGCCGATGCCGAAATCAGCCTTCAGCAAGTCGGCCGCGGCCATCACTTCGCGCAAAATGGTGCCGGAGCCCATCAACTGCACTTTCACCTTGGCGTCGCCGCCGTCCTGCAGCAGGTACATGCCCTTCAGGATGCCGTCTTCCGCGCCCGCCGGCATGGCCGGGTGAACGTAGTTTTCGTTCATCAGGGTCAGATAGTAGAAGACGTCTTCCTGCTCGCCGTACATGCGGCGCAGGCCGTCCTGCACAATCACCGCCAGTTCATAAGCGAAGGTCGGGTCGTAGCTGATGCAGTTCGGAATCAGGCCAGCCTGGATGTGACTGTGACCGTCTTCGTGCTGCAGGCCCTCGCCGTTCAGCGTGGTGCGGCCGGCTGTGCCGCCCAGCAGGAAACCGCGGGCGCGCATGTCGCCGGCGGCCCAGGCCAGATCGCCGATGCGCTGGAAGCCGAACATCGAGTAGTAGATGTAGAACGGAATCATCGGCTGGCTGCTGTTGGCGTAGCTGGTCGCCGCGGCGATCCAGTCGGCCATCGCGCCCGGCTCGTTGATGCCTTCCTGCAGGATCTGGCCGTCCTTGGATTCCTTGTAGAACATTAGTTGGTCATGATCCTGCGGCACGTAGTTCTGACCCTGAGTGGACCAGATGCCGTACTGGCGGAACATGCCTTCCATGCCGAAGGTGCGGGACTCGTCCGGCACGATGGGAACCACGCGCTGGCCGATGTTCTTGTCCTTCATGATGGTGCCCAGCATGCGGACGAAGGCCATCGTGGTGGAGAACTCGCGGTCGCCGGACGCTTGCAGCTGCGCGTCGAACACGGACAGTTCCGGGGTTTGCAGCGCGGTGGTCACCGGCTTGCGCGCCGGCAGGTAGCCGCCCAGCGCGGCGCGGCGTTCACGCATGTACTTCATTTCCGGGCTGTCTTCGGCCGGCAGATAGTACGGCACGTTCGGCAGCTCTTCGTCGGACACCGGAATGCCGAAACGGTCGCGGAATTTGCGCAGCGAATCCAGATCCATTTTCTTGGCCTGGTGCGCGATGTTCTTGGCTTCGCCGGACGCGCCCATGCCGTAACCCTTGATGGTCTTGGCCAGGATCACGGTCGGACGGCCGTTGGCGTTGTGGGACGCCTCGTGGTAAGCGGCGTACACCTTGTGCGGATCATGGCCGCCGCGGTTCAGCGCCCAGATCTCGTCGTCGGACATATTGGCGACCATTTCGCGCAGCTCCGGGTATTTGCCGAAGAAGTGTTCGCGAACGTAAGCGCCGTCCTTGGATTTGAAGGTCTGGTAATCGCCGTCCACGCACTCGTCCATGCGCTTCTTCAGCAAGCCCTTGCTGTCCATCGCCAGCAGCGGATCCCAACGCGAGCCCCAGATCACTTTCAGGACGTTCCAGCCGGAACCGCGGAAATCGCCTTCCAGTTCCTGGATGATCTTGCCGTTGCCGCGCACCGGGCCGTCCAGACGCTGCAGGTTGCAGTTGATCACGAAGATCAGGTTGTCCAGGCCTTCGCGGGACGCCATCGAAATCGCGCCCAGGGATTCCGGCTCGTCCATCTCGCCGTCGCCGCAGAAACACCACACTTTGCGACCCGGAGTCTTGGCCAGACCGCGGCTTTCCAGGTACTTGAGGAAGCGGGCCTGATAGATGGCCATCAAGGGGCCTAGGCCCATCGATACGGTCGGGAACTGCCAGAAGTCCTTCATCAGCCACGGGTGCGGGTAAGAGGACAGGCCGTTGCCGTCCACTTCCTGACGGAAGCTGTCCAGTTGCTCGGCGGACAGGCGGCCTTCCATGAAGGCGCGTGCGTACACACCCGGGGAAATATGGCCCTGGAAGTAGATCAGATCGCCGTCTTGCTCATCGTTCTGAGCGCGCCAGAAGTGGTTGAAACCCACGTCGTACAGGGTGGCGGAGGATTGGAAGGAGGCAATGTGGCCGCCCAGCTCCAGATCCTTCTTGCCGGCGCGCAGCACCAAAGCGGCGGCGTTCCAGCGATTGATCGAGCGGATGCGGTGCTCCATCTCGTGGTTGCCCGGCGACTTGACTTCTTTGCCGAGCGGAATGCTGTTCTGGTATGCGGTAGTGGCGTCAAACGGCAGATGGGCGCCGCGGCGGCGGGTGCGCTCGACCAGTTTCTCCAACAGGTAATGCGCGCGTTCCGGGCCTTCGGCGTCCAGCACCGACTCCAGCGCTTCAGTCCATTCCTGGGTTTCCAACGGATCGATATCGTCAGGGAAAGTTGCAGCCATCTCTGGTCCTCACAGCAAGGTGGATCGGGGGCCGTATGTAGCAATGCGCGGCCCCGCGTTATTGCAATCGGCTCGAATTCGAACCAATTTATTAGCTTCAGATTATAAACGAACGCAATCGCAAATAAAAATGTTCATTTACGAAAAGAGCGCCGTATCTTGAGCAAGTGTACGTCTTCCCGCTTTCACAAAGGAATAGGTCAAGCGTACTAACGCTTGTTTCGGGGTGGAAAACAGCGGTTATTGCAGCGCACCATGTTGTTTTTTTGCGATTTTCTGTCGCAAATTGAAACATTCGTTTCAGTTGCGCGCTTACTTCTTCCTTTCGTCCCTGACCAGCCTATCCAGTTCGCGGATGCGCGCTTCGATTGAGGAGCGCAGGTAGAAATCGTCGCCCTTGGCCTTGCCGGCCAGTTGGAACTGCTCCATCGCCGGCTGGTAACGCTGTTCATAATAGAAGGCGTTGCCCAGCGCCGCGTGGTAACGCAACGGATCGCGGTCGGCGTACAAACTGGCCTGACGCCGATACAGGCCCGCGTTGTTCGGATGGCGGCTCAACTGAGTCTTGATCAGGCTCAACGCCCCCTGGCTGTCCCCGCTGGCGACGGCGACGTCGATGTCCAGCAGTTGCAGCGACAAGCTCTGCGGAAAACGGGCCAAACCTGCGCGCGCCGCGTTGCGGGCGGCCGGCCAGTCCTTGCGTTCGCGCTCTATCGCCACGTCCAGCCCCCGCAGCATCGGATGGTCCGGCAGCTTGGTCCGCGCCTTGGCCAGCGCCTGACGCGCGCCGGCGATATCGCGCTGACGCAGCTTGACCTGAGCCAAGCCATACCACTGCGCGCCCTCGTTCAGGTACAGGCCTCGGTCCAACGCCGCCTCGTAATAACGCAGCCCCTCGTCCGGCGTCAGCGTCGCGGCGCGCAGCTTCTCACGCACCAGCAGGTAGTCGACACTGTCCGCGCGCATCCTCACCGGGTAATCCAACGCGCGGTTTTCCGCTTCGCTGATGCGCTCCAGCGTCACCGGGTGGGTTCGCAGAAAGGCCAGCGCCGCGTTGTCGCTGTAACGCTCGTTCTGCTGCAGCTTCTGGAAGAAGGCCGGCATACTGCGCACGTCGAAACCGGCCTGGCTCATGTATTGCATGCCGACGCGGTCGGCTTCGCGTTCGAAATCACGCGAAAACGCCAGCTGATTGGAAATCGACAGGCCCATGCCGGCGGACACCACGCCCATCGCGCCCTGGCCGCTGCCGGCCTTGGCCGCCAGCGCGGCGGCGATGATGGTGCCCAGCAAGAGCAAGGGGCTGGTGGCGCTGCTGGCCGCCTTCATCCGCGCAATGTGGCGCTGGGCGACGTGGGCGGTTTCATGCCCCAATACCGAGGCGAGTTCGCCTTCGCTCTGGGTCGCCAGCAGCAGGCCGATATTGATGCCGATATAACCTCCGGGCATGGCGAAGGCGTTGATGCCGGTGTCGTTGACGCAAAAATAGGTGAAACCGACGCCGGGCAGCTTGACGCCGCTGGAGAGCCGGCCGCCGATGTCGTTGAGGTAATCGTTGACCTCCTGGTCGTCGACGATGTCTCCCGCCTCCAACATCGCGCGCCAGGCCTGCCGGCCAATGCGGTTCTCATCCGCCAGCGTCAGCGAGGCGTCCGACACCTCGCCCAGATCGGGCAAATCGGCATAGCTGACGGACGGGTGCAACAAGCTCAGCGCCAGCACGCCGGCCAGCAGGGTCTGTTTGGTCATCCGGCTATGATAGCCATGATCCGCCACAAGTTGCATGAGGCGGCGCAACATCAACTGTCAAAGAGTATGAGCTTCCCCGCCTCCCCGCCGCGCCGCGGCCAGCGCTTCCCACGCCGCTTGCGCGCTCAAATGCACGCGGCCGGCGAAGCCGGCCAACAGGCCGCCGCCCTCCATGCGCTGCGCTACCGGCCCCTTGATCTCGGCCAGGTGCAGCGTCACGCCGCGCGCCGCCAGCTCCGCGTCCAGCCGCGCCAGCATCAGCAAGGCGCTGGTATCCACGCGATTGACCGCGCTCATGATCAACACCAGCCGCGTAGTCCCAACCTGAGCGGCCAGCCGGTGCAACGCCTCGCCTCGCACCTGGCGGGCGTTGCCGAAGAACAGGCTCTCGTCCACGCGCAGAAACAGCGCGCCGGGCAGGCTCTCCACCGCAAAGCGCAGCCGGTTGCGGAAATGATGGCTGCCCGGCAGCCGGCCCAGTTCGGCGATGTGCGGCCGGCTGCTGCGCCACAACATGGCCGCCAGCGACATCAGCACGCCGGCGACGATGCCGGAGTCCACTCCCAGCCACAGCACCAGAACAAAGGTCAGCGCGAAGGCCGCCGCGTCGGCGCGGTCGACTCTCCAAGCCAGCCTCAGGCTGTCAAAACGTATCATGACGCTGACCGAGGCGATGATCATCGCCGCCAGCACCGCTAGCGGCAGCAAAGCCAGCGCGCCGGCGGCGAAGCTGGCCAAGAGCATGATGCCCAGGGCGGCTACCACCGAGGCCAGCTGAGTCTGGGCCCCGGCCTCGGCGTTGACCATGGAACGCGTGAGTCCGCCGGTGACCGGAAAACCGCCGGACAGCCCCGCGCCGATATTGCACAGGCCCAGCGCCAACAACTCCCGGTCCGGATCCACCTCGTCGCCGCGGCGCTGCGCCAACGCCTGAGCCACCGCCAGGCTCTGCACATAATTGATCAAAGCGATGAAAAAAGCCGGCAGCGCCAACTGTGACCACTGATCCAGGCTCAAGCCCGGCCAGGTCGGCGCCGGCAGGCCCGGCGGAATCTCGCCTACCACCGGCAAGACGGACCGCAAACCCAGGCCCGCCACCAGCGCCATGCCCAACAGCACCGCCAGCAGCGGCGCCAAACGCAGCCAAAGTTGTCGCGTCGGTCCGCTTAGGCCGCAGCGGCGCAAAAACGGCTCGCCCAGCCAACGTGCCAACAGCAGCATGGCCAGCGCCGTAGCGCCAAACATCAGCGCCAACGGATTGAGCCCGTCGGCCGCCTTCCACAGCCCGGCCAGCAACTGAGGCAAGGATGCGCCGCCGGCCTGCACGCCCAGCAAGGGCCCCAGCTGCGACAGTACGATCAGCAAGGCCGACGCCGAAGTGAAGGCCGCCAACACCGGTTCGGACAACAGGTCGGCGATGAAACCCAGCCGCAGCAGGCCAAGCGCCGCCAGCATCGCCCCGGACAACAGCGCCAGACCGATGGCCAGCGCCAGATAATCGCCCGAGCCCGGTTCGGCCAGCCGCGCCAGCGTGGCCGCCACCAATAAGGAAGTCATCGCCATCGGCCCCACCGACTGCGCGTGGCTGCGTCCGGCCAAAGCGTAAATCAGCAAGGGCGCGATGCTGGCGTACAAGCCCGCCTGCGCCGGCAAACCGGCCACCAGCGCGTAAGCCAGACCTTGCGGCGCCAGCAGCAAGGTCACCACCAGACCCGCTCCCAAATCCCCCGGCAAGTAGGCGCGCCGGTAGCTGCGCAGCCAGCCCGGCAACCAAAGCCTCATCCGCGCCGCCCCCATCGTCCGGCCAGCCACAGGCCGGCCGCCATCGCCGGCAAAAACCAAGCGCTCTGCGGCGACAACATGCCGCCCAACAGCAAGGCCGGTCCCGGACAGATGCCGGCCAAACCCCAACCCACGCCGAACAAGAGGCCGCCGCCTATCAACCGACGCGTCAGCGGCGTCTTGGCCGGCAACTGCGTCGGTTCGCCCAGCAGCGCGCGCGGGCGGCGTTCGGCCAGACGGAACGCCGGCCAGGCCATGGCGACGGCTCCGGCCATCACCAGCGCCAAGCTGGGATCCCAAGCGCCGCCCAAGTCCAGGAAAGCCAATACCTTGGCCGGATTGCCCATGCCGGACAGCAACAAGCCTAGGCCGAACAACAGGCCCGCGCCCGCCATAGACAATAAACGCTTCCACTCCGCCGTCATCTTCACGCCCCCCAATGCCGAAGCGCCGCCACCGTAACGAAGCCGGCGAGCATAAAGGCCGCCGTCGCCGCCAGCGAACGAGGCGACTGCCGCGCCAGACCGCAAACGCCGTGGCCGCTGGTGCAGCCGGAGCCCAACCGCGCGCCGATGCCCACCAACAAGCCGGCGGCCAACAAGCGCATGCCGCCGGCCTCTACGCTGATGGCCGGCCATTCGCCGACGCCCAGACGCCACAAGGCCGGCGCCGCCATCAAGCCCAAGAGAAAAACCAGCCGCGCGCGCCAGTCCGCACGCCTCTCCAACAGGCCCGCCGCCATGCCGCTGATGCCGGCGACGCGGCCATGCAGTAAGACAAGCCAGCCCGCCGCCCCTCCGATCAATACCCCGCCCAACAAAGCAGGCCACGGCGTGAACGCCGCCCAATCCACGGTCATCGCGCCTCTCCCGCAGCTTGGTCGGCGCAGAACAGCGCGTGCAAGGCGTTCAGCAAAGCCAAGGCGTCAGCGCTGGCCACGCTGTAATAAACCCATTTGCCTTCGCGCCGCGTCGCCACCAGGCCTTCATTGCGCAACACGCCCAACTGCTGCGACAAGGAGGGCTGTCGGATGCCGGTCAAACGCTCCAGTTCCGACACCGACTTTTCCCCGTCCACCAGTTGGCACAGCAGCAGCAGCCTGTCCTCGTTGGCCAGGCCCTTCAACAACAAGGCGGCGCGGCCGGCATTGGCGCGCAGCATGTTCAAATCCATATTCCTTCTCCCGCCGCCGGCATCCGGCGTCGCAAACATTATGTTTTATAATATAATGTAAATCAACCAACTGTTACCGCCGCGCCACACTGTTCACACACCGTCACATGGCCTATCAGTCACCATCGCGCCGGGAAAAACTGTTGTAGACTCAAGGCCATGAACCTATTTCCAGCCGCGGCGCCGGCCCGGCCTCCCAGCGCCATGCCCTCGACTCGACTCCCGCCCGCCCCCAGGCAACTGGTGCACGAACGCGGCATTCCCGCCTTCGGCGTGTATCAGGGCATCATCGACCGGCTGGACTGGCGCGCGCTGAAAACCACGCCCTATCAACGGCTGACACGCCGGCTGCATCACAAGCGCTGGCAATACGCGGCCATCGCCCACCCCGCCTTTTTCATCGGCGTCGCCATCGTCGACGTCGGCTGGACCGGCACCGCCTTCGCCTATCTGTTCGACCGCAAGAGCGGCGAGGTCATTGCCGCCGCCAGCGCCAACGGCCTGCCGGGCCTCTCCACGCAAATAGAGGACCGCGCCTTCGGCGACGCCGCCTTCCAGGCCGGCCGCTGCCGGCTGAGCTTTCGCCGCGACGGCGAACGGCTGGAACTGGCGGTGGACTCGCCGCAATTGAAAGTGGCCGCGCATATCCAATTGGCGGACATGCCGCCGGTGCTGGCGGTGATTGCGCCGGCCAACTGGCTGGCCCATTCCACCCATAAAAGCGGCGGCCTCAAAATCAGCGGCTTCGCCGATTGCCAAGACCGGCGCTATTCGCTGGACGGCGCGGTGGCTTCGCTGGACTACTCCAACGGCTTGCTGGCGCGGGAAACCCGCTGGCGCTGGGCCAGCGCGCATGCTCTGGACCTGGGTTTCAATCTGCAGCAAGGCTATATGGGCGACACCGAGAACGCCGCCTGGTTGCGAGGCAAGCTGATCCGGCTGGGACCGGTGAGCTTCGACTACCAACCGGACGACCCGCTGCAAGGCTGGCGCATACGCAGCGACAACGGCTTGTTGGACCTGAACTTCGCCCCGGAGGGCGCGCGGCGCGAAGACAAGAATCTGCTGATCGCCGCCAGCCGCTATGTGCAGCCCATCGGCCGCTTCAGCGGCCAGATCCGGGATCCGGACGGCGGCGCCGTCCATGTGGTGAGCGACTTGCTGGGCGTGACCGAGGACCATCTGTCGCGTTGGTGAACGTAGCCCGCTCGATGCGGCACGCCCGCCGCCTTTCGCCGCCATTAACTGGAGTTCATCGCCATTCCCTGCCGTAAGCAGGGAAATTCCTAGTTTGCAAAAACACAAGACCGGCTGGAGCAACAGTGGTAGGATGCGCCCGCAACCGAGTATTCTCTCTAAACGACCAAACCAAACAAACCTTCAGAGCCTGTCCATGATCCTTTTGCGTCTGTGTGCCAGAACGCTCATGAACAGACTCTCAGTAGGAGATTGCCATCATGGATAGATTAAGCGCTTTGCTCGAACACAATCGCCACTTCGTGGAAAACCGCGAATACGAGCAATTCAAGACCGACAAGTTTCCCGGCAAGGGTCTCGCCATCCTGGCCTGTATGGACGCGCGGATGGTGGAACTGCTGCCCAAGGCCATGGGCCTGAAGAACGGCGACGCCAAGCTGATCAAGAACGCCGGCGCGCTGATCACCCATCCGTGGGGATCGGTGATGCGCAGCCTGATCATGGCGGTGTACGAACTGCGCGCCGACGAGATCTGCGTGGTCGCCCACCGCGACTGCGGCATGCGCGCAGTCGACCCGCAGCGCGTGCTGGACCACGCGATGGAACGCGGCGTGTCGGAAGACACCATCGCCACGCTGCGCGCGGCCGGCATTGACCTGGACGGCTGGCTGAAAGGCTTCGACAACGTGTCCGACAGCGTGCGCCACACCGTGCAGACCATCCGCAACCATCCGCTGATGCCCAAGGACGTGCCGGTGCACGGCATGGTGATCCATCCGTCCACCGGCCGGCTGGAAGTCATCGTCGACGGCTACCAGAACGACGACGCGCAGGAGTAAAACAGTGCGGCTGGGCCTGTTCGGCGGCACCTTCGACCCCATCCACAACGCCCACCTGCGCATGGCCGACGCCTTCGCCGCGGAGTTGGCGCTGGATCGGGTCAGACTGATTCCGGCCGGCCGGCCTTATCATCGCAGCCAGGGACCGTACGCCGCCCCGGCGCAACGCCTCGCCATGACGAAGCTGGCGGTGGCGGACCATCCGCGGCTGACGGTGGACGAGCGCGAAGTGCGCCGCCCCGGCGCCGCCTACACCATAGACACGCTGGAAGAGCTGCGCGCCGAACTGGGCCCGGACGCTGAACTGTGGTTTTTGATCGGCGGCGACTCGCTGGCCGCGCTGCACACCTGGAAGCGCTGGGACGAACTGTTGCGTTTCGCCAACCTCGCCGTGGCCCTGCGCCCCGGCTTCGATCCGGCCCGGCTGTCCGCGCCGGTGCAAGCCTTGTGGCGCGCCCGGCAAGTCTCTGATTTTTCAAATCGAACCGCATCCGGTACAATCCGCCCCTTGGCCTTGCCGCCGGTGGACATCGCGGCCACCGACATCCGCCAGCGCCTGGCGCGCGGCGACGCGGTGGACGATGTGCTGCCGCCCGCGGTGCTGGCCTATATCCGCCAACACCGGCTATACCAGACAGTGTAGCCGCCGTGTCCGGCCACTTTCCGCCAGGCCGTCAGCAGACGGCCGGCTGCGATTCACTTTAAAGCAATACGGCAGGCCTGCCGGTCGCGCTGCGCGCGCCGGCCCCGCCCGCCATTTTGCGGCAGCTTTGCGCCGGCCCGGCCGACGCGAACCCCGCATAGGAAAAGGACATTATGGAAGTGCAAGACATTGCCAAGCTGGCGATCGAAGCCCTGGAAGACGTCAAGGGCAAGGACATCATCGAACTGGACACCAGCAAACTGACCTCGCTGTTCCAATGCATGATCGTGGCCACCGGCGACTCCAACCGCCAGGTCAAGGCGCTGGCCAACAGCGTGCACGTCAAGCTGAAGGAAGCCGGCGTGGACATCGTCGGCAGCGAAGGCCATGAAAGCGGCGAATGGGTGCTGGTGGACGCCGGCGACGTGGTGGTGCACGTGATGCTGCCCGCCGTGCGCGACTACTACGACATCGAAGCGCTGTGGGGCGGTCAGAAGCCCAGCTTCCTGCCGGCCGGCGGCCGTCCGTGGTCGGCGACCTGATCCGGCTGCGCTAAGAACGTGTTTACGATCTCGCGAGCAAGAGCGAGACAAGGCGAAAACGGCTGAGAAAGCGGAATGGTCAAGTGGTACATGAGCATTTCGAGGACGGTTTCAACGCCGTATCGCCGACGCGTAGCAGATCGTAAACAGGTTCTAAGCCGCCATCAAGAACGGGGACGCAAGTCCCCGTTTGCGTTTTACTCCCTGGCTCACACACGATGAAAATCACTATTCTCGCCGTCGGCACCAAGATGCCGCGCTGGGTCGACGAGGCTTACGGCGATTACGCCAAGCGCTTTGGCCGCGACATCACGCTGGAGCTGAAGGAAATCAAGCCGGAGAAGCGGGGCGGCGGCGTCACCGCCGAAAAAGGCATTGCCGCCGAGCACGAACGCTTGCTCGCCGCCATTCCGCCGCGCGCAAGGCTGGTGGTGATGGACGAACGCGGCAAGAACTGGACCTCGGTGCGGCTGGCCGAAGGCATGAAGGAATGGATGGCCGGCGGCGACGACGTAGCCTTCATCATCGGCGGCGCCGACGGCCTGGCGGCGGAATTGAAGCAGCGCGCCGACGTGCTGCTGCAGCTATCGGCGATGACGCTGCCGCACGGCATGGTGCGGGTGATGTTGGCCGAGCAGATCTACCGCGCCTACTCCATTCTCAACAACCACCCCTACCACCGCGAATAAGAACCGGCGCGCGGCCGGATCAAGCTGGCTGCGACGGCTGCGCCGCCGTCGGCGGCAAGGGCGGCTGCGCCAGTCCGGCCCATTCCACCGCCACCGTATCGTCGCGCAAAGGCAGCGCCGAGTCCTCCGCGCGCGCCAAGCTGGCCAGCCAGTTTTCATTGCCCGAAAAAATCATGACAGCTTCCTCCAGCCCTCATGTTGCAAACGCCGTTCCACCGCAGTGGCGGAACGGCGGCAGGCCACCACCGGGATGCCCAGCGCGTGAGCGCTGTCCCGGTAATTGCGCATCACATTGTGTCCCAGGAAATCGGTGAGCAGGATCAATAGATCCGGCTTGCCCGGCAGCGGCGCCTTGCGCTGATGCGCGACGTTGCGCCCGCAAATGTGACGGGCGATCCGGATATCGTAGCTTTTCAGAACCGCCGGAATATTTCCCAGGCTGTCCGCGCCTATCAACAGGGCGTTCATCGGCCACCTCCTCTCTCGCGACGCGGAACGCCGCCTTGACATGCACCCACTCTAAGCCGATGAAATAACACAGTAAAGATATATAAAATTAGTTTTTTATTTCCAATAAGTATATAAATACCAAAACGGCCACGCCTCGCTCCTTCCTCCGGCTACAAATCGGCAAGTCTTTGAAATTACGGCTCAAAGCAAGCCCCCATCCTTACAGCGTCGGCCGGCGCCCCACCACAGCCGTCCACCCTTAGTTTCAAGCAAGACTATCGACAGAAAAACCGAAACCCGCTACGCTGCGCGCCCTCGGCATCCTCGCCCAACCTATTGATCTGTATATACAAATGAACGCAGTTCTTCTGGCCGTCATCGTCATGCTCGGGCTGGCGCTGTTGCGCACCCACGTCGTCATCAGCCTGCTGCTCGGCGCCTTGATCGGCGGCCTTGGCGGCGGCTTGTCCCTGTCACGCACGCTGAAAGCCTTCAACAACGGCATCACCGGCGGCGCCGCGGTGGCCCTGTCCTACGCCTTGCTGGGCGCCTTCGCGCTGGCCATCGCCAAATCCGGCCTGCCGCACGCGATGGCGGACCTGGCAGTGAAACGCCTGGAGCGCGACAGCGGCCAGAGCCGCTTGAAATGGGCGCTGATCCTGCTGCTGACCCTGGTAAGCATCGCCAGCCAGAACCTGGTGCCCATCCACATCGCCTTCATTCCCTTGCTGGTGCCGCCACTGCTCTATGTCATGGCGCGGCTGCATCTGGACCGCCGCCTGGTCGCCTGCGTGATCACCTTCGGCCTGGTTACGCCCTATATGGTGTTTCCCGTGGGCTTCGGCGACATTTTTCTGAAACAGATCCTGCTCGGCAACATCGCCAAATCCGGCATGGACGTGCGCGGCCTCAATGTGATGCACGCGATGGCGATTCCAGCGCTGGGCATGCTGGCCGGCCTGTTGTGGGCGGTGCTGGTCAGCTACCGCAAGCCGCGCCAGTACGCCCTGGGCAAGATAGAAAACGTCGAACGCACCCGCGCCAAGGTCAGCCGCAAGTCGCTGGCCACCGCCTTGCTGGCGATCATGCTGGCCTTCGCGGTGCAGCTGTACACCGATTCAATGATCATGGGCGCGCTGGCGGGCTTTCTGCTGTTCCTCGCCACCGGCGTGGTGAAATGGAAGGACGCTGATGGTCTGTTCAATGAAGGCATGAAGATGATGGCGATGATAGGTTTCACCATGATCACCGCCCAAGGCTTCGCCGAGGTGCTGAAGGCCACCGGCCAGGTGGGCGCGCTGGTGACCGCCAGCGCCGGCCTGTTCGCCGGCAATCAGGGCGTGGCCGCCTTCGCCATGCTGCTGGTTGGCCTGGTGGTGACCCTGGGCATAGGCTCGTCCTTTTCCACCGTGCCCATTCTCACCGCCATCTACGTTCCGCTGTGCATGCACTTGGGCTTCTCGCCGCTGGCCACGGTGGCCATTATCGGCACCGCCGGCGCCTTGGGCGACGCCGGCTCGCCGGCGTCGGACTCCACGCTGGGCCCGACTTCGGGCCTGAACGTGGACGGTCAGCACGACCATATCCGCGACACCGTGCTGCCCACCTTCCTGCACTACAACCTGCCGATGCTGGCGGCCGGCTGGATTGCGGCGATGGTGTTGTAGAATGGCTGGCATGGATGATCAAATTGATGCCCGCCTGGCCGAAATGGAAGTGAAGCTCGCCTTCCAGGACGAACTATTGGACGCGCTGAACGCCACCGTGGCGCGTCAGCAAAAAGACATGGAACGGCTGCAACAGCAAATACGCCTGCTATACCAGCAATTCCGTCAGGCCCAACCGGACGACGCCGCGTCCGGCCTCAGCCTGCGCGACGAGCTTCCGCCGCATTATTAAACCGACGGCGGCTTTAGAGCTTGTTTACGATCTCGCGAGCAAGAGCGAGACAAGGCGAAGACGGTTTCAACGCCGTATCGCCTACGCGCAGCAGGCTTTGAACAGGTTCTAGCGGCCGCCCTTGCGCCGCGACACCGTCGCCTCAATGTTCTTGCGGCCAATCAGCGGCGCCGGCTCCGGCATCTCCGGCGCGGCGTCTCCCAGCCACTTGTACATGACCAGACAGTCCACCAGCCCCAGCCGCGCGTGACGATAAGCGCGCGGCAAACGGCCCACCGGCTCATAACCCAGCTTGCGCCACAGCGCCACCGCCACTTCGTTGCTGGCCACGACCGAATTGAACTGCATCGCCAGAAAGCCGCTGTCCCGCGCCAATTTCTGAGAATGCTCGCACATCAGCCGCGCCACGCCTTTGCCGCGCGCCTCCTCGGCCACCATATAGCCGCAGTTGCAAACATGGCCGCCCGGGCCGGCCGCATTGGGTTTGAGAAAATACGAACCCAGCAGCGCGCCGTCCTCCTCCGCCACCAGCGTGTGCAAGGGCAACCGCAGCCACAGCTCTCGCGCCTGCTCCCACGTTATTTCCGGATCGAAAGCATAGGTCTCCCTAGCCGCCACCACCGCGTGGAACACAGGCCAGAAACGCTCGAAATCGCCGTCGTTCATCGGTCGGATCGTAATCATGCAGCCTCCTGTTTCAGTTGCGCCGTCCCCGGCTTCCTGGTCATGCGTCCGGACAACAAGCTGGCGCTGGCGATCAAGGCGCCGCCCGCCCATTCGCGCGGCGTCATCGCCTCGCCGGCCAACAGATAGGCCGACGCCGCCGCGAACAACAGCTCCATCAGCATCAGCGTCATCGTCTGCGTCGCCGGCAGAATGGACACGCCGTGCTGCGATATCACGCTGGTGCATAATAGGGTCACACCCAGAATGCCCAACACCAGCCAGCTTTGCGGCGGTATTTGCAGGATGCCGCCCAGCTGCCCGGCCAGCGCCAGTTTGATCGCGCCGATGGACGCCACGCCAAACCAGATCGACGCCGACTTGACCGGCACCGGGATGGACTGGGCGCCTCGGCTGATCACATTGCCCAACGCAAAGGCCATGCCGCCGGACAGCGCCAGCCATTCGTAGCGATGGCTGAGCGGCAGTTCGCCGGCGAACAGGCCGGGCCGATATATGAAGATGAAGCAGCCAAACAGCGACAAGGCCACCACCAGCCAGCCGCTGCGGGTCAAACGCTCCTTCAGGATCAGCCGCGACAGGAACACCGTCCACAACGGCGACAGGTAAAACAAGAGCAAGACCCGCATCACCTGCCCCTCGGACACCGCCCAGGTATAGCTGTAGTTGCACCAGCCGAACACCGCGGTCAGCACCAGCAGCACCGGCTGCAGCCGGAACTGGCGGCGATAGACGTCGAAAAAGGTGATCACGCCCAGGGTGATCGCCACCAGATACACCACCAGCGAGGTCATCGCCACGCTGACGCCGCTCTGATTGAGACTCCGGAACGGATACCACATCAGCCCCCACACCAGCGCAGTGGTCAGAATGCCGGTGGTGGCCAGAAACTTTTGTTTTACAGGTGTCATTGCTGTTCTTAAGATGTTCGCTGTTCGTTTGCTTGCGCCCGCTTTTCTGGAGATACCCGTGAACCCTCGCCTGGCCCAATTGCAGCCCTACCCGTTTCAACGCCTGCGCGCCCTGCTCGCCGGCGCGACGCCGCCCGCGGACAAGGCGCACATCAACTTGTCGATAGGCGAACCCAAGCACCCGACGCCGGCGCTGGTGGAACAGGCGCTGATAGCCAATCTGGGCGGCTTGTCGCAATACCCGGCCACGCTGGGCAGCGAAGCGCTGCGCCAGGCCTGCGCCGCCTGGATGCTGCGACGCTACGATCTGAACCTGGATGCGCAAAGCGAGATACTGCCGGTCAACGGCAGCCGTGAAGCCTTGTTTGCTTTTGTGCAGACAGTGATCGACGCAAGCGCGGAGCCGGCGCCGGTAGTGATATCCCCGAATCCTTTTTACCAGATTTACGAAGGCGCGGCACTGTTGGCCGGGGCCGAACCCTACTATGTCAACTGCCTGGCCGAACAGCGCTTCCAGCCGGACTGGAACCAGGTGCCGGAAACCGTGTGGCGGCGTACCCAGCTGGTGATTGTGTGCAGCCCCGGCAATCCCACCGGCGCGGTGATGTCGCTGGCCGACTGGGAAACCTTGTTCCAGTTGTCGGATCGCTACGGCTTCGTCATCGCCAGCGACGAGTGCTATTCCGAAATTCACTTCGGCCGGCCCCCGCTGGGAGGACTGGAAGCGGCGCGCAAGCTGGGCCGCGGCTTTGAGCGGCTGGCGATGTTCACCAGCCTGTCCAAGCGCTCCAACGTCCCCGGCATGCGCTCGGGCTTCGTCGCCGGCGACGCGGCGCTCCTGGCGAAATTCCTGCTCTACCGCACCTACCACGGCAGCGCAATGAGCCTGGCGATACAGGCGGCCAGCGTGGCGGCCTGGAACGACGAGGATCACGTGGAGTCCAACCGGGCTCAATACATCGCCAAGTTCGACGCAGTCACCCCGCGGCTGGCGATGGGGCTGGAGGTGCGCCGCCCGGACGCCAGCTTCTACCTGTGGGCCAAGGTGCCGGACGGGAATGATGTAGACTTCGCCAAGGCGCTGTTCGCCGAAGAACACGTCACCGTGCTGCCGGGCAGCTACTTGGCGCGCGACGCCCACGGCGTCAACCCCGGCGCCGGCTATGTCCGCGTCGCGCTGGTGGCCACGCTGGAAGAGTGCGTGGCCGGCGTCGAGCGCATCGTCGCCTTCGCCGAACGCAGACAGCGCCAGACCCCCTGAATCCACGCGGTCCGCCTCTGGCGCGGCCGCTTGAAAGCGAATTGAATGATGACTTCCATCCACATTGCTAAAGGACTGAACACCATGCACCCGATCCAGACCCTGATCGAAGAAGCGTTTGAGAAGCGCGCTGAGATCACGCCCGCCACCGTCTCCGCCGAACTCAAGGCCGCCATCGGTCAGGTGATCGCCGAACTGGACGCCGGCCGCCTGCGCGTGGCGGAAAAACAGGGGGCCGACTGGGTGGTGAACCAGTGGGTGAAGAAGGCGGTGCTGCTGTCCTTCCGCATCCGCGACAATGACATCTCCGACGACGGCGTCAATCGCTACTTCGACAAAGTCGACACCAAGTTCGCCGACTGGACCCCGGCCCGCTTCCAGGAAGCCGGTTTCCGCGTGGTGCCGGGCGCGGTGGCGCGCAAGGGCAGCTTCATCGCCAAGAACACCGTGCTGATGCCGTCCTACGTCAACATCGGCGCCTACGTCGACGAAGGCGCAATGGTGGACACCTGGGCCACCGTCGGCTCCTGCGCCCAGATCGGCAAGAACGTGCACCTGTCCGGCGGCGTCGGCATCGGCGGCGTGCTGGAGCCGCTGCAGGCCAACCCCACCATCATCGAGGACAACTGCTTCATCGGCGCGCGCTCTGAAATCGTCGAAGGCGTGATCGTCGGCGAAGGTTCGGTGATCTCCATGGGCGTCTACATCGGTCAATCCACCAAGATCTACGACCGCGAAACCGGCGAGGTCAGCTACGGCCACGTGCCGCCGGGCTCGGTGGTGGTGTCCGGCAACCTGCCCAGCAAGGATGGCAGCCACAGCCTCTACTGCGCGGTGATCGTTAAGAAGGTGGACGCTCAGACTCGCAGCAAAACCAGCATCAACGAGCTGCTGCGCGGCGTGTAACCTTCCTCCGTCCGCCGGCCCGGGCGGACAGTCGGTTCGCCCGCTGCCCGCCTTTCTCCCCTCCGTCGTCGCCTCTCGGCGTCTCCAACCGCATTGCGGTGCAGCATATTTGCATCGCGAATGCTGTTGAAATTTGGCTAGTCCACGACAAGTCTATAAAATCTCCAGTTCGAAAAGAATCGGCAAAAAAGCGGCCGCTCTCCAAGCACCGCTCAGCCCAGGCCGCGACGCGCCGGAAGCCAAGGCGCAGCGCAAGATCAGCGCTGGGGTGACGGGCTTCAAGAGCCGCTTTGCCTGAACGGCCCGCCATCGCACCGCTCCGGGTCCGCCGTTTCAACCGAAGCCGTCCGCGGCTTCACGCATGCTATCTGGAAACTTTGTGTCTTCTGACAATTTCATCGAATTCAGAAACGTCAGCTTCGCCTATGGCGAGCGGCCCATTCTGAAAAACCTCAACCTCGCTATTCCGCGCGGAAAGCTGGTGGCCGTCATGGGCGGCAGCGGCAGTGGCAAGACCACGCTGCTGCGGCTGATCTCGGGCCAGAACCGTCCGCAAAGCGGCGAAGTGCTGGTTGACGGCAAGAGCGTCGCCAAGATGAGCTCGGCCGAACTTTATCAACACCGCCGCCGCATGGGCATGCTGTTCCAGTTCGGCGCGCTGTTCACCGATCTGTCGGTGTTCGACAACGTCGCCTTCCCCATTCGCGAGCACACCAAGCTGTCGGACAGCATGGTCCGCGACCTGGTGACCATGAAACTGGAAGCCGTCGGCCTGCGAGGCACCCAGCAGCTGATGCCGGCCGAACTGTCCGGCGGCATGGCGCGCAGGGTGGCGCTGGCGCGCGCCATTGCGCTGGACCCCCAGCTGATGCTGTACGACGAGCCTTTCACCGGCCTGGATCCGATCTCGCTGGGCGTGATCGCCCACCTGATCAAAAAGCTCAACAACGCGCTGGGCACCACCGCGGTGATGGTCACCCACGACGTGCATAAATCGCTGGAGATCGTGGACCACGTGCTCTTCGTCGCCGGCGGCGAGATCGTCGCCCAGGGCACGCCGGACCAAGTTCGCAACTCGGATTCGCCATGGGTTCACCAGTTCATCTGGGGCGAGGCCGACGGCCCGGTGCATTACGCCTACCCGGCGGAGCGCTCGCTCGCCGAAGATCTGGGACTCAACGGAGGCCGCCATGCTTGATTTGATCGCCGCGCCCCTGCGCAAGCTCGGCCACCTCGCCATCAACGCCGTCTGGCGGCTGGGCTTCGCCTGCCGCTTCCTCGTGGCCATCCTGCGGGGCAGCGGCCAGAGCCTGCTGCGGCCGCAGCTGACCATACGCGAAGTCTATTTCGCCGGCGTGATGTCCTTGATCATCATCCTAGTGTCCGGCCTCTTCGTCGGCATGGTGCTGGGCCTGCAAGGCTACAGCACCCTCGCCAAGTTCGGCTCCGCCGACGCGCTGGGCGCGGTGGTGGCGCTGGCGCTGCTGCGCGAGCTGGGTCCGGTACTGGCCGCGCTCTTGTTCGCCAGCCGCGCCGGCAGCGCGATGACGGCCGAAATCGGCCTGATGAAAACCACCGAGCAACTGGACGCGATGAGCGTGATGGCGGTCGATCCCATCGCCCGCGTGGTGGCGCCCCGCTTCTGGGCCGGCGTCATCTCCATGCCCATCCTGGCCGCGCTGTTCAACGTGGTCGGCATCTTTGGCGGCTACCTGGTGGGCGTGGTGATGATAGGCCTGGACGTCGGCACGTTCTGGTCGCAGATGCAGGCCAACGTAGACCTGCATTTCGACGTGGTCAACGGACTGATCAAGAGCCTGTGCTTCGGCGTCGCCGTCACCCTGATCGCCGTGTTCGAAGGCTATGACGCCACTCCGACGGCCAGCGGCGTGTCCGCCGCCACCACCCGGACTGTCGTCACCTCCGCATTGGTCATCCTGGCGCTGGATTTCATCCTGACCGCCTTCATGTTCTAGGAAAAACCCGAATGAAACGCTCTACTATTGACTTGTGGGTAGGCATTTTCGTGGCGCTGGGCATTGCCGCCGTCACCTTCCTGTCGCTGAAAGTGGCCAACCTGGTCCCGCAAAGCGCCAACCAGACCTATGTGCTGTACGCCGACTTCGACAACGTCGGCGGACTGAAGGTCAAAGCGCCGGTCAAGGAAGCCGGCGTGGTGATCGGACGCGTAGCCGACATCCGGCTCAACCCGAAAACTTATCGCGCCCGCGTGACTCTGAATATTGACAAGGCCTATCAGATCAGCGACGACACCAGCGCGTCCATCCTGACCGCCGGCCTGCTGGGCGAACAATATATCGGCATGCTGCAAGGCGGCTCGGAAACCAATCTGGCCCCGGGCGGCACCATCACCATCACCTCCTCCGCCATGGTGCTGGAACAATTGATCGGTAAGTTCATGACGGGCTTTACCGATAGCAACAAGAGCGCTGACAAATAGCGCGGCACAAAGACGGGGCAGCCCGCAACAAACTGCCGGCCGGCGCGCCGTCCGCGCCGCCGGCTCACTCGCAATCGATTGGAAAAACGATGAAAAAACTGCTCGCATTCTGCTGTCTGCTGTTCGGCCTGTCCGCCGTGGCCCAAGCCGCCGGCGACGCCCCCACCGACGTGATCAAAGACGCATCCCGCCAGGTGCTGGAAGTGCTGAAACAGGACAACGGCAAGAACACCAAGCAAGTCCGCCAGCAGGCGGAAGCGGTGGCGGTGCCGATGTTTGATTTCCCGCGCATGACCGCGCTAGCCGTGGGCCTGGGCTGGCGTCAGGCCAGCGCCGAACAGCGCGCCCAACTGACTCAGCAGTTCCAGACCCTGCTGGTGCGCACCTATTCCGCCACCATGACCCGCTTCAAAACCGCCCAGGTAGATGTCAAGCCCAACCCTGTGATGAGCAACGGCGATCGCGACGCCACGGTGAAAACCACGGTAAGCCTGCCGGGCAACGCCAACCCGGTGACGGTGGACTACTCCCTAAACAAGGGCGCGCAAGGCTGGAAGATCTATAACGTCAGCGTGGAAGGCGCCAGCCTGGTCACCGTCTATCGCAACTCCTTCAATGAAGAAGTGCGCAAAAGCGGCGTGGACGGTCTGATCAAACTGCTGCAGAACAAGAACGCCACCCCGGTGGCCGTGGCGCCCGCAAGCAAGGGCAACAGCTGATGTTGGAACGCACCGCTCCCGGCCAAGCACGGCTCAGCGGCCGGCTGAACATGGACAGCTGCGGCCCCTTGGCCGCGCCGCTGGCCAAACTCGCCGGCGAAGCGCCGTTGCGGCTGGACTTGTCCGGCATAGCCGGAGCCGATTCCGCCGCCTTGGCTCTGCTGCTCGGCGCGCGCCGCGCCGCCGACGCCGCCGGCCACGCCCTGTCCCTGGAAAACTGGCCAAGCGGGCTCAGCGCCCTGCTCGACCTTTACTCGCTGGCGGAATTGTTGTCAGCCCCAGCGGCGGAATGATATGCGGAGAGGATTTATGTCGTCCCTGAAACCCGCGCTGACCGGCCTGGCGCTATCGCTGCTGCTGGCCGGCTGCGCCAGCAATCCAACGGTGCCTTACGACCGCTTCGAGCCGTACAACCGCGCCATGTACCAGGTCAACGACACCGCTGACCGCTACGTGATCAAGCCTGTGGCCGAAGGCTACAAGGCCATCACGCCGTCGCCGGTGCGCACCGGTGTCAGCAATTTCTTCGACAACCTCAAGGATGTCTACAGCGCGCTGTCCAACGCCTTGCGCGCCGAACCGGAAAAAGCGCTGAACGACGTAATGCGGGTGGCGATGAACACCGGCTTCGGTCTGTTCGGCCTGATCGACATCGCCAGCCAGGCCGGTCTGAAGAACAACAAGACCACCCTGGGCGACACTTTCGCCGCCTGGGGTTGGCACGACAGCAACTATCTGGTGCTGCCCTTCTTCGGCCCGTCCACCGTGCGCGACGGCGCCGGCCTGACCGCCTCGCTGGCCGGCCCCGGCCCGGAGAAGATATTTTACGACACCACCTGGCAAGCGGTGGGCTTTTACGGCCTGTACGGCGTGAACACCCGCGCCCGCTACCTGGGCGTGGAAGCCATGCTCAGCACCGCGGCGCTGGACCCGTACAGTTATACCCGCGACGCTTATATGCAACTGCGCGCGCAGCAACTGGGCCTGCCCAACCCGACCCAGGCTGCCGACAATTTCAACCTTGACGAGCTGGTCGACTCCCCGGCCGGCAAGCAGGACAGCTCGGCGCCTGCCGCGGCAGTCCCCAACGCCAAGGCCGCAGCCTCCGCCGCGCAGTAAATCCGCACCCTCCGCTGCCGGCCGTCTCAACGAGCCGGCAGCGTTCTTTTTCACTTCTCAACAGGAAACGCCATGAGCAATCTGCCAGCCTGTCCGCAATGCAACTCCGAATACACCTATCAGGATGGCGCGATGTATATCTGCCCGGAGTGCGCGCACGAATGGAACGAACAGGCAGCCCCCGCCGAAGAAGCCCGCGTAATCAAGGACGCCAACGGCAATGTGCTGCAAGACGGCGACAGCGTCACCGTGATCAAGGACCTGAAAGTCAAAGGCTCCTCGCTGGTGGTGAAAGTGGGCACCAAAGTGAAGAACATCCGCCTGGTCGACGGCGATCACGACATCGATTGCAAAATCGACGGCATCGGCGCGATGAGCCTCAAGTCCGAATTCGTTAAAAAAGCGTAACACCCGCTCCGCAAAGCAAAACGCCACGGCTCCAGCCGTGGCGTTTTTCATTACAAAAGCAAAGTTATCGCTTAGAGCCTGTTTACGATCTCGCGAGCTAGAGCGAGACCAGGCGTTGCGGCTGAGAAGGCGGAATGTACCATTTCGAAGGCGTACTCACCGTGTAACGCTCGACGACGCACAGCAGATCATAAACAGGCTCTTAGCTGATGCGTTCGATCAGCGCGCCTACCGCGCCCAGCTTTTTCTCGATGTATTCGTAGCCGCGATCCAGGTGGTAGATGCGGTCCACAATGGTTTCGCCCTCGGCCACCAGGCCGGCGATCACCAGGCTGGCCGACGCGCGCAGATCAGTGGCCATCACCGTGGCACCGGACAACTTCTCCACGCCCTTGATGATGGCGGTATTGCCTTCCACTTCAATGTTGGCGCCCATGCGGTTCAGCTCGGGCACGTGCATGAAGCGGTTCTCAAAAATAGTTTCGGTCACCACGCCGGCGCCCTCGGCCACGCAGTTCAGCGTCATCAGCTGGGCCTGCATGTCGGTGGGGAAAGCCGGGTAAGGCAAGGTGCGGAAGTTCACCGCCTGCGGACGGCGCTTCATGTCCAGCGAGATCCAGTCGTCGCCGCACTCCACCACCGCGCCGGTCTCCGCCAGCTTGTCCAGTACCGCTTCCATGCTCTTGGGCGCGGCGTTGCGCAGCACGATGTGACCGCGCGTCATCGCGCCGGCCACCAGGAAGGTGCCCGCCTCGATCCGGTCCGGCATCACCGCGTAATCGGCGCCGTGCAAACGCTCCACGCCTTCGATCACCAGCCGGTCGGTGCCGATGCCGCTGATCTTGGCGCCCATCGCCGCCAGACAGTTGGCCAGATCGGTCACTTCCGGCTCGCGCGCGGCGTTTTCCAGCACCGTGGTGCCCTCGGCCAGCGTCGCCGCCATCAACAGGTTCTCGGTGCCGCCCACGGTCACCATGTCCATGATGATGCGGGCGCCGCGCAGGCGGCGGGCCTTGGCCTTGACGTAGCCGTGCTCGATGCTGACCTCGGCGCCCATCGCCACCAGGCCCTTGATATGCTGGTCTACCGGCCGGCTGCCGATGGCGCAGCCGCCCGGCAGGGACACCGTGGCCTCGCCGAAGCGCGCCAGCGTCGGGCCCAGCACCAGAATGGACGCGCGCATGGTCTTCACCAGATCGTACGGCGCCACCAGGCTGTCCAGATGACCGGCGGTGATTTCCATCTCGTGCACATTATCGGTCATCACCCGCACCCCCATGCCTTGCAGCAGTTTCTGGGTGGTGGCGATATCGCGCAACATCGGCACATTGGTGAAGCGCATGGTGTCGCCGGTCAGCAGGCTAGCGCACAAGATGGGCAGAGCGGCGTTCTTGGCGCCGGAAACGCGGATCTCGCCGTTAAGCGGACCGTTGCCGATGATTTTCAGTTTATCCATGACGGATCAGCCTTGCAGTTTTTGCCATTCGTCCGGCGTGGCGGCCTTGACGATGGACAGAGCGTGA
Organism: Chromobacterium haemolyticum; assembly: GCF_002081825.1. Lineage (GTDB taxonomy): Bacteria > Pseudomonadota > Gammaproteobacteria > Burkholderiales > Chromobacteriaceae > Chromobacterium > Chromobacterium fluminis. Next base: position 223,016 of record NZ_MUKU01000004.1, read on the forward strand.
ATTTCATTGCTGGCCAGGCGGGTGGCGATCACCTCCTTGACCAGGCGGTGGCGGTCAATCAGGCGCTTGCCCTCGAAAGCCGCCGACACGATGGTGGCGTAGAAGTGGTGGCCGTCGCCCTCCACTTCCAGATGGGTACAGGCCAGACCAGCCTCGATGTATTCTTTGACTTGTTGCGGAGTAATCATGAGAAATCCCGTGGATACGCGTTAATGGCGCAGTTTATAGCCAGATTTGATCAGCCACAGCGTCAGGCCCGACAAGACGGCGAAACTGCCGCCCACCACCCCGGCCGATAGCCAGGGACTGACATCGGCCTGGCCGAAAAAGCCGTAGCGGAAGCCGTCTATCATGTAGAACACCGGGTTGAAATGAGATGCGGCGTACCAAAACGGCGGCAGGCTGTTGATCGAATAGAACACACCCGACAGGAAAGTCAGCGGCATGATCAGAAAGTTCTGGAAAGCGGCCAACTGGTCGAATTTTTCCGCCCAGATGCCGGCCAGAATGCCCAGCGCGCCCAACACGCCGCAGCCCAGCACAGCAAAGACCAAGGCCCACAGCGGCTGTGCCGGCAGCGGCAGGCCGAACCAGCCGGTGATGAGCAAGACCCCGGCGCCGACGGCCAAACCACGCACAACGGAGGCCAGCAGATAGGCGCCGAAGAACTCCAGCGCGGTCAGCGGCGGCAGCAGCAAGAACACGATATTACCGGTGATCTTGGACTGGATCAGGCTGCTGGAGCTGTTGGCGAAGGCGTTCTGCGCCATCGACATCATCGCCAGACCCGGAATCAGGAAGGCGGTGTAGCTGATGCCCGGATAAGCTTCGACATGGCGCGATAGCACATGGGCGAAGATCAACTGATACATCAGCGCGGTCAACACCGGCGCGGCCACCGTCTGGAACGCCACTTTCCAGAAGCGAACCAGCTCTTTCTTGAATAGAGTCATGAAGCCGGTCATGGCTGCGGCCCTCCATTCATCATCTTGACGAACACGCTTTCCAGATCCGTCTCCACCACGTTCAATTCTCGTACTTCCACCGCCGCTTCTCGCAGCGCGGCCAGCACGGACTCCAGTTGGCCCAGATGCTCCAGCTGCAACACCACGCGGCGGTCCTCGTCGCGCAGCTTCAGGGGCAGCAGGGCCTCAGGCAAATCGCCGGACAACAGCAGCGCCACTTCGCGGCGCGCGCTGTGCGCCAGCAACTTATCCTTGCTCTCCAGCGCCACCAGCCGGCCCTTTTTCAGCATGGCGATGCGCGAGCACAAAGCCTCTGCCTCTTCCAAGTAATGGGTGGTCAGCACGATGGTGTGGCCGGCGCGGTTCAGTTCCTGCACGAATACCCACAGGCTCTGGCGCAGCTCAACGTCCACGCCGGCGGTGGGCTCGTCCAACACGATGACCGGCGGACGGTGCACCAGCGCCTGGGCCACCATCACCCGGCGCTTCATGCCGCCGGACAGGGCGCGCATATTGCTGTGCGCCTTGTCAGCCAGGCCCAGCTTGAACAGCAGTTCGTCTATCCAGTCGTCGTTGCGGCCCAGGCCGAAGTAGCCGGACTGGAAGCGCAGCGTTTCGCGCACCGACAGGAAGGGATCGAACACCAGCTCCTGCGGCACCACGCCCAGCGCCTTGCGCGCGGCGCGGAAATCGCCGACCACGTCGTGGCCCATGATGCGGATGGAACCGCTGTCCGGCCGCGACAAGCCGGCCATCGCGGAAATCAACGTGGTCTTGCCAGCGCCGTTAGGACCGAGCAGGGCGAAGAATTCGCCGGGGGCGACGGTGAAGCCCACCTGGTCCAGCGCCTGCAGCTGGCCATAGCGCTTGCTCACCGCTTGAATTTCAATAGCCTGGGGCATGAGAGAGGTAACACCGACAACGCCGCGCGGCAGTGGGCCGCCAATGGCGCTAATGGTTTGACAAAAAAGGTCAATTATAGCGCTGGGCTACGTTTGAGGGGAGAGTTCTTCCATCACTTCCGGCAAGAAAATTCCGCGATAGACATACTGCAACAGTTGCGTGGCATTCTCTCCCAAATTGGTCTGGCTGCCGTCCGCCAGCCAACGGTTGATCAGGCCATGGTGCATCGATTGCAACACCTCGGCCACCGTTTCCGGATTCACGTACGGCAAGGTCTGGCCGGCATCCACCGCCATCTGCACCACGAGGGTCAACTGCTCGCGGGTTTCTTGCATATGTGCAACACACTCGTCGTGAATGGGGGCCAGCTCACCGACATGCTCGCTCCGCATAAACAGAATGAGTAAAATACGACGAACCTGTGGGTTATCCCCAATCATGGTCAGCAGCCGGTGGCTATGGTTCCACAAGGCCAGTGCCGGACTCGAGTGTGCCGTTCTCAACAATTGCTCACAGATGTCATCAAACTGCCCGCCCATCCTGTCCAGCATTGCCCGGTACAAGTCCAGCTTGTTCTGGAAATGCCAATACACCGCGCCGCGCGTCAATCCCGCTGCGCTGGCGATGTCGGCCAGTGTCGTTTTGGAGACACCCTTCTCGCTAAAGAGCTGCTCCGCCGTATCCAGCAGCAAATGCCGCGTTTGTTCGGCTTCTTCCCGGGTTTTGCGTGCCATGTTGAACGTATCGCTGATCAAGAAGTCTGTCGGAAGCCCGCACCATAACACAATGCGTCGCTGGAAGCATTTTACATACGTACACGCATGTATGTAAAATGTCGCGATTCGATATCGATCAATTCCCACTATCAAAGAAAAATTGCAGTACCTTTTACTTATAACACTCATATCCCCACATTCCTGAGGACATCCCATGAAGATGCAAGGAAACACCTTCGCCCAGAAAGGCGGGCAATGGCTGTTGCTCACCGCCTTGGCCGCCAGCCTGATGGCCTGCGGTCAAAAGAACGACAAGCATGCCGGAGCCATGCCGCCGATGCCGGTGGGCGTGCTCGAGATCACGCCTAGCGATGTGCCCGTCTCTTTCGAATTCGTCGGCCAAGCCGCCGGTTCGCGCGAAGTGGAAGTGCGCGCCCGTGTGGGCGGCATTCTGCTCAAGCGCGCCTACACCGAAGGCAAGCCGGTGAAACAAGGCGACTTGCTGTTCCAGATCGACCCGGAGCCGTTGAAGGCGACGCTGGACCAGGCCCAGGGCAATCTGCAAGTGCAACAGGCGCAGCTGGTGCGCACCAAACAGGATTACGACCGCATCTCTCCGCTGTTCAAGGAGAACGCGGTCAGCCAGAAAGACCGCGACGACGCGGTCAGCGCTTATGAGGCCGCCAAGGCTTCCGTCGCCGCCGCCCAGGCTCAGGTGCAACAGGCCAAGATCAATCTTGGCTACGCCCGCGTCACCGCGCCGATTTCCGGCATGACCAGCCAGGAAACCCGCTCCGAAGGCAGCCTAGTGTCCACCACCGCCGATGGCAGCCTGCTGACCAAGGTGTCCCAGCTGGACCCGGTCTACGTCAACTTCAGCATGTCCGACAGCGATATGATGAATCTGCGCAAGATGCAGGATTCCGGCCAATTGAAGCTGGCCGCCAACGGCCATTTCAATGTGCAGCTGAAACTGACCGACGGTTCCACCTACGGCAAAAGCGGCCGCTTGAACTTTACCGACAGCCTGGTGGACGCCAGCACCGGCACCATCCGTTCGCGCGCCACCTTCGCCAACCCGGACGGCGGCATCCTGCCCGGCCAGTTCGTGCGCGTGATCCTGCAAGGCGCCAAGCGCAGCAACGCCATCGCCGTGCCGCAACGCGCGGTGCTGACCTCGCAGCAGGGCAAAATGGTCTGGGTCGTCGGCGCCGACAACAAGGTGCAGCCGCGCCCGATCACCGTGTCTCAGGACGTGGGCCTGAACGTGCTGGTGGAAAGCGGCCTGAAAGCCGGCGACAAGGTGGTGGTGGACAACATCATCAAGCTGCGCCCGGGCGCCGACGTGAAGCCGCATCCGTTCAAGGCCGACGCCAGCGCGCCCGCCGCCGCGCCCAAACAATAAGGCAAAGGGGTAACCATCCATGTTTTCCGCCTTTTTCATCAGGCGGCCCATCTTCGCCAGTGTGATCTCCATCGTGATCACCCTGGCCGGCTTGGCCGCCCTCAAGGCATTGCCCATCGAGCAGTACCCGGAAATCGTGCCGCCGATGATCTCGGTGAGCGCGAGCTACCCGGGCGCCTCCGCCGAGGTGATCGCCAACACCGTCGCGTCGCCGTTGGAACAGGCGATCAACGGCGTGGACGACATGCTCTACGTGCAGTCCACCAGTTCCTCCAGCGGCAAGCTGTCGTTGAGCGTGACCTTCAAGATCGGCACCGACGCCGACCAGGCCACCATCAACGTCAACAACCGCGTGCAGTCGGTGTTGTCGCAACTGCCGGAAGAAGTACGCCGGCAGGGCGTCAACGTGACCAAGAAGTCGTCCGCCTTCCTGCAGGTGATTTCGCTGTTCTCCCCGGACAAGACCTACGACACCCTATTCATCAGCAACTATGCGCTGTTGAACGTGGTGGACGAGCTCAAGCGTGTGCCTGGCGTGGGCGACGTGATCAACTTCGCCGGCCAGGACTACTCGATGCGCGTCTGGCTCAAGCCTGATCGCCTAGCCCAGCTCAAGCTGACGCCCAGCGACGTGGCCGCCGCCATCCGCGAGCAGAACGCGCAGTTCGCCGCCGGCAAGGTGGGCGCGGAACCGGTCAAGGGCAAGCAAGATTTCACCTACACCGTGACCACCCAGGGCCGCCTGTCCGAGCCGGAAGAGTTCGAGAACATCATCCTGCGCTCCAACTCGGACGGTTCCGCCGTGCGCCTGAAAGACGTGGCGCGCGTGGAATTGGGCGCCTTGTCCTATGACTTCACCGGCACCCACAACGGCCGCCCCACCATCCCGATCGGCATCTTCCTGGCGCCGGGTGCCAACCAGTTGGCCACCGCGCAAGCCGTGGAACAGACGATGCAGAAGCTGGCTGTGGGCTTCCCCAAAGGTCTGAACTACGCCATCCCCTACGACACCACCAAGTTCGTGGAAGTGTCGATCAAGGAGGTGTACTCCACGCTGGCCGAAGCCATGGTGCTGGTATTCCTGGTGGTGTTCCTGTTCCTGCAGAACTGGCGCGCAACCTTGATTCCCTGCCTGGCAGTGCCCGTCTCCATCATCGGCACCTTCGCCGGCATGTACGCCTTCGGCTTTACCATCAACACCCTGACGCTGTTCGGCCTTGTACTGGCCATCGGCATCGTGGTGGACGACGCCATCGTGGTGCTGGAAAACGTCGAACGCCTGATGACGCAGGAAAAACTGTCGCCGCTGCAAGCCAGCTTCAAGGCAATGGATGAAGTATCCGGCGCGCTGGTGGCCATCGTTCTGGTGCTGTGCTCGGTATTCATCCCGGTAGCCTTCCTCGGCGGCATCGCAGGCCAGATGTACAAGCAGTTCGCCATCACCATCGCGGTGTCGGTGTCGATTTCCGGCCTGGTGGCCCTGACCCTGACCCCGGCGCTGTGCGCGCTGCTGTTGAAAGAAGGCCATCAGCATCCGGCCCGCTTCTTCGTCTGGTTCAACAACTGGTTCGACCGCCTGACCCTGGGTTATTCCCGCGGCGTGGTGTTCCTGATCAAGCGCAGCGCGGTGGGCATCCTGCTGTTCGCCGGACTGATCGCCATCTGCGTCGGCCTGTTCCGCATCATCCCGTCCAGCCTGGCGCCGGACGAGGACCAGGGCTACATCATCGCCGCCGCCTTCCTCCCGGACGGCGCGTCGATGCAGCGCACCTCGGCCACCATGACCAAGCTGGACGCGATGACCAGCAAGAACCCGGCGGTCCAGGACGTGATGAGCTTCGCCGGCTTCGACATCCTCACCGGCGGCAACAAGACCAACGCCGGCGTGTCCTTCATTACCCTGAAGCCGTGGGATGAGCGCAAAGCGCCCAACCTATCGTCGCAGGCGGTGGTGGGCGACACCTTCGCCAAGGGCATGATGGGCATCACCGACGGCATCGTGCTGGCCTTCAACCCGCCGCCGATCTCCGGCATGTCCAACACCGGCGGTTTCGAGGCCTATGTGCAAAGCCGCGGCGGCGCCAGCTCCGTGGAACTGGGCGAGGTCACCAAGAAACTGGTGGCCGCGGCCGCCAAACGTCCGGAACTGAAGGGGGTGCAAACCACCTTCTCCGCCAGCGTGCCGCAGATCTACGTCAAGCTGGACCGGGCCAAGGCCAAGTCCCTGGGCGTGCCGGTCAACACCGTGTTCGACACCATGCAGAGCACCTTCGGCGCACTGTACGTCAACGACTTCAACAAGTTCGGCCGCACCTTCCGCGTGCAGCTGCAATCGGAAGCGGATTTCCGCACCCGGGTTGAAGACCTGCGCAACATCTATGTGCGTTCGCAGGACGGCAATATGATCCCGCTGACGGCGCTGGTCACCATCAAGCACACCACCGGTCCGGAAAGCTTGGAGCGCTTCAACATCTTCCCGGCGGCCAAGCTGGTGGGCGGCCCCGCGCCCGGCTTTAGCTCCGGCGAGGCGCTGAACGTGCTGGAGGCCGTGGCCAAGGAAACCCTGCCGGACGGTTACACCCTGGCTTGGACCGGCTCCGCCTTCCAGGAGAAATCCACCAGCGGCTCGTCCACCGTGGTATTCGGCTTCGGCATGATCATGGTGTTCCTGATCCTGGCGGCGCAGTATGAACGCTGGAGCCTGCCGATCAGCGTGCTGATGGCGGTACCCTTCGCCATGTTTGGCGCGCTGATGGCCAACTGGATGCGCGGACTCGCCAACGACGTCTACTTCCAAGTGGCGCTGGTGACGCTGATCGGCCTGTCGGCCAAGAACGCGATCCTGATCGTGGAGTTCGCCGTCCAGCAAATGGAAGAAGAAGGACTGAGCGTGGTCGAAGCCGCCATCGCCGCCGCCAAGCTGCGTTTCCGTCCTATCGTGATGACTTCGCTGGCCTTCGTGCTGGGTTGTATGCCGCTGGCCATCTCCAGCGGCGCCGGCTCCGCCAGCCGCCACTCGATCGGCACCGGCGTGGTGGGCGGCATGTTGGCGGCCACCTTCATCGCCACCTTCTTCATCCCGATGTTCTTCATGCTCATCATGAAGTTCAGCAAACCGAAACAGCCTCAGCCCGCGGCTGAGGCAGGAGACAAGGCCGATGCTTAAACGCGCCCTGATTCCCTCATTGGTGGCGCTGGCGCTGACCGCTTGCGCGGTCGGCCCCGACTACAGCCGCCCCAAACTGGAGCTGCCGGACAGCGCCCAGACCCAGAACCCGGCCATCGCCATGGACTGGTGGACGCAGTTCAACGATCCGGTGCTGGACCAGCTGATCGCAGAGGCCCTGGAACATAACCAGGACCTGGCCGTCGCCGCCGCCCGCGTCGACGAAGCCGCGGCCCAGGCCGGCATCGCCCGCGCCCAGTTGCTGCCGGCGCTGAACGCCAACGCCGGCTATCAGCGCGGTCGCGCCTCCACCGCGACAAGCACGCCGGGCGCGCCGCTGGTCAGCGACGTGCGCAACGCCAACCTGACCGCGTCTTGGGAACTGGACCTGTGGGGCAAGCTGCGCCGCGGCAACGAGGCGGCGCGCGCCGACTTCGCCGCCAGCCGCTTCGCCCGCGACAGTTCGAAGCTGGCGATCGCCGCGCAAACCGCGCAGACCTATTTCCAGCTGCGCGCCTACGACGCCCAACTGGACATCGCCAAGCGCACGCTGCAAAGCCGCGAGGAATCGCTAAAGCTGCAAACCAAGCGCTTCAAGGGCGGTTTGATCTCCGAGCTGGACCAGCAACAGGCCGAGGCCGAAGCGGCTTCCGCCCGCGCCAAGGTGCCGCAGATCGCCAGCGCGCTGGCGCAGACCGAAAGCGCGCTGGGCGTGCTGCTCGGCCACTCGCCCAAGCAACTGGTGGCCGGCGGCATCCAGCGCGGCCAAAGTCTGGACACGCTGTCCGCGCCGCCGGAAGTGCCGGCGGGCCTGTCCTCCAGCTTGCTGGAGCGTCGGCCGGACATCGCCGCCAGCGAGCAGCAACTGATCGCGGCCAACGCCCGCATCGGCGTGGCGCGCGCGGCTTACTTCCCCAGCATCAGCCTGAGCGGGGCGCTGGGTTCGCAAAGCCTGTCGCTGGACACCCTGTTCACCGGCCCAACGCGGACCTGGAGCTTCGTCGGCAACCTGGCGGCGCCGGTATTCAACTTCGGGCAGACCGGCTACGCGGTGGATGCGGCCAACGCGCGGCAGAAACAGGCGCTGGGGCAGTACCAGAAGACGGTGCAGAGCGCGTTCAAAGACGCGCTGGACGCGCTGTCCGGCTACGGCGCGGCGCGCGACATTCAGGCGGCGCAGACCACGCAGTTCCAGGCCTTGAACAAATCGCTACGCCTGGCCAAGCTGCGTTACGACAACGGTTACGCCAGCTATCTGGACGTGCTGGACGCGCAGCGCAACAGTTTCCAGGCGGAGCTGGGCCTGGTCAGCGCCAAACTGGACCAACTCAACGCGGTGGTGGGCCTGTACAAGGCACTGGGCGGCGGCTGGGAAACGCCGGCCAAGTCCTGATCCACAGCGTCAAACGACAAACCCCGCCGGATGGCGTAATGCCAGTCAGTTAAGACTTGCGGATGTAAATCCAGTAAAAAGGGGACATGTTCATCATGTTCCCTTTTTCGCTGCATGAGCCTACTACAACGCGCCTTACATGACACGCTGCCACACGCCCCTTCTCGGCTAGAGACATTGGCCGCATTGATTGACCCTGCCTGGATCGAGCAAGCACTCGCCGTTACCGGCAAAGCCTCCATTCGGCGCCGCAAACTTCCTGCTGAGCATGCCGTCTGGTTGGTCATTGGCTTGGCCCTCTTTCGCAACTTGCCGCTATGGCAGGTCGTGCAGCAATTGGCTCTGAGCCTC